>UQPF01000006.1 GCA_900542905.1 uncultured Collinsella sp. | reverse complement strand
TCCGGACATGCCGTCCTCCGATCTCCCGGGGCCGGCCGGTCCGGCCCTCAGAGTATCGGATTCCCATATTCATCCGTACATGTACGGATGAATATGGGAAGTGTTCGGATGAAGTTGCCAATCAAGGGCGTGAGATTCGGCATGAAAAAGGCCACCCGTAGGTGGCCCTTGCTGTTTTTTGCGGTTATAATCTGGTTAGCCAGCGGGTTGTTTGACTCACCTATAGAGACATGCAGCCGCTGGCTATTTCTTTATTCGCAGGAGTTTCCCATCGTGCCCGAGCATCCTGACCTCGCTGATGTGATAGCGGGCCATATACTTGCTGATCCACTTTATCGCCTGCTCGTCCGTCACCTTTTCGTTCTCGCTCACGTCGACGACGGTGAGCTTCACGCCATTCTTGCCGGGTATTGACTTGATGTGAGACTTGAACGTGTTCTCAGACCCAGCTCCGTAGATCGTCTTGATTTCGATACCCGTTGATAAATCCGCCCGGCTAATCGTTGTCTTCCCATCGGAGTTCGGTGCTGTCAGATGCGATTCGTCTTCCCAGAACTCCGCCTTATAGCCAAGCGCGTTCAACTTCTCGGCGGTAATTCTTTCGCCGGGGTCTTTCTTCCAGCGCTTTAGCTTCTCGCCTTTCACGGCGGAGTCCGTAAACTCGATGCCGGAATGTTCTCCCGATGCGTACCACTTCGGATCGCGCAGTTCGATCTCCTCGACCATGCGCTTGTTCACGTACTTGTCGAAAGCCTTGCCGGCCTTGTTTCCGTGGGCCTTGATGTATGCCTCTCGCTCCGCGTCGGGCATGGCGTCCCATTCCGCCCACAGCCCGTTGCGACCGCCCAATGTGTCAAGGCACTCGTTGAACCTGTCGTACATGCCGTCGGGGTCGTAGCCCTTGACCTTTGATCCCTTGCCGAAGCTCGGCACGACGCGGCAGTCGCACTTTGGGTGCGAGTGGCTTGCGGCCTCCTTTGTCTTGTAGTTGAAGCCGAACGAGGAGAGCATGAGGCAGAAACCGCACGTCTCGCCAGACGGCACGCGTGCGTACCTCGGTTTCGCCGGGTCTTTGGAGACGTTGTGCGCCACGCACATGTTCGCGGCCTTGCGGATCTCTGCATCGAGGCGGCGAACGCACGCGGCCACGAACATGTCGGTGGCTCCCTGCTTCACCACGCTTGCCATGAACGCCTTCACCGAGCCGTACGTCGCCTGGGGGTCGCGCAGCGACTCGGCGACGGCGGCGTACTTCCCGGGCGCGTCCTGCGCCTTGCGCACGGCGTCATAGAACTCGGCGGCGCGGCCAGCCGCAACGGTGTCGGCGTAGTAGCCGCAAGCCGCCTCGATCACCTCGTAGGCTGCTTCGCGCAGCGCGGCTATGTCGCCGTTGCCGTTGGCCTCCCAGTCGGCAACCAAGCGGGAGAGCGCGTCGCTGGCTGACTGCTGCGCCCTGCCAGACAGCGCGTTGATCTCGTCCGTAAGCTCGTTAAGCAGGCTGCGAGGTATCTCCGCCATCCTCGCCCTCCTTCGGCTCGAACAGCGATGCCACGGCGGCGCTCGCCTGCGCCTTCTTGTTGTCGCTGTTGATGCGCTGGATCTGCTCGTCCGTGTAGTCGAGCATCTCAAGCATCACGTCGGAGTTGGCGAGCTTCGGCAGGCCCTGCACCTGCTTCAGCGCGGCATCGGACAGGCTCACGATCGACGGGTAGGCGGGCGACATGAATCGCGGGTTGAGGTTGTAGCCGGCATCGCGCTCGGTCTCGTAATCCGTGCCGTTCGCCACGGCGAGCACCATGTATGCAACGTTGCGCAGCGCGTTGCCGTTCTCGCGGTTGAGGTTCTTCGCATCGATCACGAGCGGTTCGAGCGATGCGGCGATGGCATCCGAAGAGGATGGGTTGTCGTTGCTCACGCCGAAGAAAGACACCGGAACATTGGTGACCGCCGACATTTGGCATGCTAGTTGGCGCAGGTACTCGGTGAGCGGCGCCATCTGCAACTGGGCCGACTGCCACACGGTCGGCGAGTCTCCGTCAGGGTCTTTGGTGATCTCGTTGACCGCCCCCATCGACGCGTCGTACTTGTTCTGCCCGTTGATCATCTTCTTGTATGTGCCGAGCAGCCAGGTCTGCGGCAGCGTCGCGGCCTCAGACGCCACCTCCATGCGGGCGCGTTGGCGTATGGCGTCGTCTGTGATGCTCATGACCGAACGGCTGATGCGCGAGGAGCCGAACGGTCGCTCAAGCGTGGCATCGTAGGGCATAGGCTCCATGAGACAGCGACCCATGCCATGCTCCATGTAGTCGGCCATCCAGTGGCCGCTGCCGCGCGTAAGCACCACCAGCGCGTCTTCTGTGAGCAGGTGCACGACGGTCGGCACGCGCTCGGTGTCGCCGGGCATCTTCTTCGACTCGGCCACGACGAGACCGGCCTTGATGCGCTTCTGCGCGTCATCCCAGATTGCCGCCGCTGCGGTTGCCGGGTACGCGGAGATGATTGGCTTGCCGCCGCCGTCCGTGACAGTCCAGAAGCCGCAGCAGTGCTTCAGCTCACCGATAAGGTTCTTGCGGTAGAGAGCTTCGAGCTGGTTGTCGGCACATATGTCGCGCAGCCGCATGGTAACGGCATCGTCGTCGGCAGTGAAGCCGTTGAACACCGAGCGGTCTGCCAAGGCGTGCACCGCCTTCTTGGGCCAGTCAACGCGTGGGTTGATCTTCTTGGCGAGGGCTTTCGGCATGGCGATGCCTAGGTCTTTGACGCCGACGTGTCCGAGGTAGTAGTCCTCCCGCAATATGTTGCGGGATCGGTGGGTGCGCCACGTGTCCATAAGCTCGCGCACGAGCGCCTTGTCCTCGTGTCGCAGGCCTTCCGCCGCCGCGACCTGTCCGGCCAGTTCCATGTTCACTGCTGCCATCAGAAGCTTGCCTCCTGTTTACGTCTCGGGTCTCTCTTGGTTGTCCTCGCCGCCCATAGGGCCAGCGATGCGCTCTCGATCGGCGCTGACGAAGAGTCGGGGCCGTCGCCGAAGCCCCAGCCGTCGCGCCCGATGTCGCGCTTGATCGACTTCGTTGCGGAATCGTCCAACGCGGGCGATTCGATGTGGCTCGTCGTCCCGGCGTTGACCTCGTCGGCCAGCATCGTCGCAGCGGCCTGCACGATCGCGGTGCTGCCCATGACGATCGCCGACTTCGGCATCCTGCCGTCCAGAAGCCGCTGCTTCAGCGCGTCCGCTCCGCTCTTTCCGTCGATGCAGACGCACGCGATCTCCTCGCGGTTGCGCAGCAGCATGTCGGATATGCCGACAGTGCCGCCCTCGGCGCCCATGAGGTCGTAAAGCTCGACGTACGAGCCGGCACCGCGTTCTGCCTTCGCCCATGACACGGCAACGCGCGACCCGTCTGGCGAGAACTTCACGCCGAACGCGAGCTTGCCTTCCTGCATCGGCCCCGCCACCTCGCACGCCTTCCACTTGGCGCTCGAAAGCGCGTAGGAGTCGGCGCCGCCGATTGGAGTCCACCAGCCAAGGCGCTCACGCGCGAAGACGTCGGGCTGCATCTGCTCGGACTCGCCGCGCACCGCCTCTATGTCGAGGACCGTGCCGAGCGAAGGGTTGTACTCGAACCATCGCGCCTCGTCGTGCACGTCGCCGATCTCGGTGGCGCCCCACTCGATCCAGCCCATCTCAGACCTGCCGTTGTGCACGTCTTCGTGGAGGTCGCGAAACACCGTGCCCGCGTTGTCGGGGCTTGGCGGCGTGCCGAGGTAGATCGTCTGCGGGTTGTGCTTCGATCCTGCCGATATGGCCGGCAGCGATGCCGCCTGCTGCTTGGCGGTGAGTTCCTGAGCCTCGTCGTAGATAAGCACGTCGTAGGTCTTACCGCGAGCCAGAGAGTCGGTGCGCGTAGTGAAGCGGATAAGCCCGCCGTTCTTGAGCTTGATGGCCTGCTGGCCGTTGGTCTTGCGCACGGCCAGCAGCAGGTCGTTAAGCTCGGGCTCGTCCTCGTCCTCGAACGGCCTGGAAAGCTCCTGGAACATCTGGTCCGAGGTGTCGCCGTGCTGGCACGTGTACAGGATTTTCTCGCCGTTGAGGGCGCCGTAGAAGCAGCGGGCGCGTACGTCCCAGCTCTTGCCGTTCTGTCGCGGGATGGATATGCCGATCGAGCGCAGCAGGTACTTGTCGCGGCTGTCGCGGGCGAGCATGGCGTCGAGCAGGTGCGGCTGCCACGGCAGCGGGTCGCCGAAGTATGCCGATGCAAGCTCTGCCGCCATGGGGCCGTCACCGTCGAGCTTTTCGGGGATATTCGCCTCGTATGTCGGGGTCTGCCTAGCCCGCATCACGCGCCGGCCGCCTTGGCACGTGCCTCGCGGTCGTCGAACATGAGCGTGAGCAGCTTGCCGTTGGCGCTCGCGGGCCGCGCCTGCTGCACCGTGACGTTGCGGGCGGACTTTGACAGGCCGAGCTGGTCTGAAAGCGCCCTGATCTCGGCGCTGGCCTCCTTCAGCACGGTCAGCGCAGGGTTCTTGCGCATCATCTTGAGGCGCTTGCCGCCCTTGCCCCTGATCGGCTTGTACGCGGTGGCGTCGAGTATCTCGATCTCGTTGTCGCCGAGGGCCATGGCCTCGCGCGCCTGGTTTGCCACGGCGTGCCAGTAGCAGAGCAGCGCCAGCGTCGGCGCGTCCTCTTGGGCGAACGTGCGCCTAGCCGTCAGCTGTCCCCAGACGGCGGCTTGCACGGGATCGCTCGCCACTTCCTTCGGCATCTCGATGTTCTCGGCCATGATTCCCTCCTTCTTCGCGGGGAATCGTAACGGCGGCGTGAGATGGCGAAATCACCCGGAATGGGCGGGGGGAAATCGGCCCTAGGCGGCCGGAGTGGCCTTCCGACCCGGGGGAGGGGCGACCGCCCCGCCTCTTTTCGGCGGCTTCGGCTGCCAAGGCCAAAAGAAAGGGCGCGACCGCCTAAACGACCGCGCCCGCATGGGTGCATTGCTATGTTTTCCCTCAGAACAGCCGCGTGCGGCGTATCTGATACTGCCTGGCGTCGCCCGGCATCTTGTTGCCGCGCCGCTGGTTGCAGATCCTGTGCGCGGCGTCCACGTTGGAGTAATCCAGCGGGTTGCCCCCGCGCGAGACTGGCAACAGCTCGTCTACCTCGAAGCTCCACGGGTCTCCGCTCGGCAGGCTGTAGTCTATCGGCCGGCCGCATATGTGGCATGGCCTTCCCTCTGCCCTCAGCCTCGCTCTCAGCTTGCGCCTTGCGTTGCCGTTGCGGTTGCGCGGGTTGCCACTCATGCCAGCATCGCCGCTATCCCGCCGATGCACCACACGATGCCGTAGCACACGAGCAGCAACAGGAAGAGCATCACGAGCATGGACACGACAGCACCGGCTGCATCCATCAACTTCTTGTATCCCATGTCAACCTCCAATGATCATGCGGGCCAGCGACACCGCCGCCCACAGCGTTAACCCGTCGATAAGCAGGGATGCCGCTATCACGAGCAGACATCCCCGGTTGCATCCCGGGCGGCTCATTCATCCTCCCACCTGATGGTCCCGTCGTCGTACTCGGCCTTGAGCCAGTCCAGGTACTCGCCCCACGAGGCGAAGTCCCGCACCCAGCGCGACGAGAACGCGCACGTGGTGAAGGGGTTGCACTCGCTCAACGAGATTTTGAACCGCCGCCCGTCGCGCATCATGCGCACCTCCATGCGCATGGCGGCCTCGGGCGAACCGAAGTACCGCTCCCAGTTGGTCAATCTGCCACCTCCTACCCGCAGGCGATCAGGGCTAGAACCACCAGCCCAGCCGCCAGCATGCGGACCGCGTAGAACTCAAGAGCCAGCACCGCCAGCAGCAGCGCCACGGCGAGCGCGGCTAGGGCTTGAAGTGCTCGCAAGCGATCTCACCCCCGTCCCTCAGATGGTCGAGCGCCCAGTCAACGGACTTGTTGGCCGTGTCCGCCATGCTCGCGCCCGCAAGCTCCTCGTTGGCGATCGCGGCCTCAAGCTCAAGGCCGCACACGCCGTCGTCTCCGTCGGCGGGATTGAACCACCTGCACTCGTAGCACGGCTCCGGCTCCTCCTGGTTCCACGGCGCGTTCGGGTCTCCCTCGTAGCAGCCTGGCGGCAGGTTCCACCCGCTGTGAGGCTCGTAGCCTGCTATGTTCAAATCAATCACCGTCCCATACGCCGTCGGGGCGCATCCTCGCCATCGCCAGCAGCTGCAAGAGCGCCCGCTTGGCGTTGCCCTCGGTGGCCTCCCAGTAGTCGTCGGAAACGTCGTCGCCGAGCCTCAAGGCCGCTGCCTGTAACATCGGGATCGACTCGGCCCCGGTCTTCCCGTAGATCTCGCGGATTCCGCGCTCTCCCATGCAGCGGTAGTGCTTCCCGTAGTTGTAGGTCACGTTCAGCCAAAGCTCGGTCGTGCCTCCCAGGGCATATGTTCCGCCCGCCATGAGATGCGGCGATTCCACCTCAAGCGCCTCGTGCGTCACAGGGTCGCACAGCCTTATGTCGTAGCTCATGAGGCGTCACACCCCTTCGCGTTTCTGCGGCGCACGTTGTCGCCATCTACCTCGTCACGGCACTTTTCGCAGACTTCGCCGACGCGCTTCTTGTTGTCCTTCCAAAACTCGCGCGGGTAACACGTGAAAAACGGATTGAGGTACGTTCTGCCGCACCTCGCGCACGTCCATTCATACGGGTCGCAGCTCATGCGATCTCACCCGCCTCGGCCATGGCGATCCTCTCGCCGATCCATCGCATCACGGGAACGGCCATGCTGTTGCCGACCGCCTTGTAGCGCGGCCCGTCCGGGCACTCGTCGGCCGGCTTGCCGCGATAGGGTATCTTCGTCCAATCACTGGGGAAGCCTTGCAGCCGCTCGCACTCGCGCGGCGTGAGCCTTCGCACAACCATGTCGCCTCCTTCCTCGCTGAAAAGCGTTTGCGTGTTGCTGGTGGAAAGCGTGAGCGAGACTTCATCGCTCACCAGAGCGCCCTTGCCGCCGCCCGCGCATCCGCAGCGGACGAGCAGCGTGCAGGCGCTCACAGGCACACCGACGGCGCGTCGCCGCCCACCTTGAGCGTGCCCACCATGTCGTATCCGATCGCCGTGTTCGCGTTGAGGTCGGCCATCGTTATCGGCTCGTCGATGGGGTAGACGGCGGGGTTGTGCCAGTCTGCGGTTAGCGTGGGGGGCTGCTCGGGTTCCGCGCCTACTCCTCCCGCGCCTGCTCCCTGGTGGTACTTGAAGCCTGCGCTACGAGGGCTTCTTCCAGCCCCTTCGGCAAGGCTCGCCCTCTTTTCCGCGCTCGATTCAAGATCCCCTCGCATGCTCTCCGGCTCAATGAGTACGCCGACGGGGGGGGCAGGCTCCAAGATGTCCGACAAGAAAGAGACGGCGGCGTCTTTGGGCCACTCCGAAGAACTGCGCATCGAGTACGCGCCACGCCAGACCGTACCCGAGCTTGTCCATTTCGGACAGGAGCTGTCGGAAAGCCTCCCCATTCTCGCTTGAGAGCGCTCCCGGGACGTTTTCCCAAAGAAACCATCGAGGACGTATCTCACGTACCGCTCGAATGTACTCGAACATGAGTCCTGACTCACCTTGCAACCCCTCCCGTTTGCCCGCGATCGAGAATGACTGGCACGGGCTGCCGCCCACCACCAGATCCACCTTGTTGCGGTATTTCTTCCAATTGACCTTTGTCACGTCACCGACGTTCGGCACCTCGGGGTACCGCTCGGCAAGCACGGCGCTGGGGAACTCGTCGAACTCGGCGAAGCACACAGGCTCCCAGCCAAGCGGCTCCCACGCCACGGTCGCGGCCTCTATGCCACTGAAAAGCGAGACGTACTTCATTTGAGAATCACCTCGCCGTTTTGGAGCGCGATCATGTCGATTTCTGCTTTTATGCAAGCCTCGCTGTCTCGAAACACTCCGGAATAACGCTCGGGGATGCCGAAACGGCTGGTGATTGCTTTCATGAGCGCCTCGCAGCACTCTTCGCAGTAGTCTCCATGCACCCACCATTCGAACCAGACATCCTCGCCGCAGTAGGCGGTAACGCTGGCTCGCGTCTTGTCGTGAATACTTCTGCCGCAGTAGTCGCACTCGTAGACTTCATTGACGGCTGATACGGTTCTAATCATCGGTGCGCCCCCAATGCCTGCTCGACGAGCATGAAGAAGCGTCGCTCGGCGTTGTCAGACGGGTTGCGCTTTCGCATGTCGGCGATCTTCAGCAGCTCGTCTTCCTCGTAATGGGTGGCATCCCAATCAACCTCGGGCCAGTCGTAGCAGGAGCAGTGCCAGCCCTCAAGCAAGATGTAGCCTTTGCCGTAATAGTCGTCGCTTCTATCGCCGGCATAGATCAGCATGTAGCGCTCTTCGCTGTAATCAGGCTCGCTTTGGGCCGCGCAGATGATGCGCCACGGCTCGATCGCTTCCGGCGCCTCGACGGTCTTCATGACTCGTCACCGTCCTCGGCCTTTGGCGGTTTCTGCTCGAATCGGCACCACCTGGTTCCGCGCACGTTTATTGCAGCGAAACTGCCGTAGCACTCGCAGCTCGTGCGCTCCACGTGGTCGCGGTATGCCTCGCATACGCATAGGATAGTCACGGAGTTTAAGCCCTTGAAGCGCGAGTGCACGCATCGGGTGCACGGCGGCACCTTGGCCTTCCTAATCTCCCTGATCGGGTTCTTGATCTTCATCGGCTTTCACCTCGTTGTCCTTCGGTTGTTTATGAATGAACCTCTGCGCCTCGTTCCAGCAGTCCTCGCATAGCGGCTCGCTAGTGAAGCTCATGTTGTCCTGTCCCAGCGCGTCGATGTCGCGCCCGCACTCGCTGCAAATGATCCCGCTCATTCGACCACCTCCACGCAGCCGGGGAACCTGCCTCGCAGGTCAAGCACTGTCCCGTCTTCCAGCAGCGCGAAGCACTGGTAGCTGTCGCTAGTAAGCGACTCGACGATCGAAAGCGCCTCCGCCTCGTCGTCGGTCTTGGCGATCAGGATGCCATGGCGGTAGGCGCTTGCGTAGCTCTGGCAGAGCGAGCGCTCGTAGATTCCGATCATTCCTGCTCCGCCTTCCACTCTTCGGCCAGCTCTTCGTACTCGGCGCGGAACTCCGGCTCGAAGTAGGCGATGAACTCGGCCTTGGTCATTCCGCAGCGCTGGCTTAGGTACCCCACGTGCTCCATGCACCAGTCCTCGAACGGGATAAGGCTGCCGCCGCTGCTGACGCTGGTTCGGTAGCCGGTGCCATCGCGGTAGAGCTTGGCGCGGCCCTCATTGCGAACGGCCTGCTCGACCTTCGAGGTTTCGCGCTCGTCGCGCGCCTTGAGTTCGGCTTCGAGCTTGGCGCAACGCGCCTTGAACTCGTCGTTCTCGGCACGTAGTTGGTAGACCTCGTTCTCCGTGCACATGAGCTGGTCGAGCACGTACTGCTCGCATGTCTTGATCTCCATGGGTTACATCCCTTCACGTATCATCTCGTATGCCGTCTTCTGCTTGAAAAAAAAAAATCCGTATTCGTAGAGGCCGGGACTGTGAGGCTCGTAGACCTGCAACAGCTCGCCAGTCCACCACGCCTCCTCGTAGACCTTCGAGCGCCAAACCCACTCGGCCTTGAACCGCGCCCCGCCGTGGAACTTGTCGTGGCACCCTGTGGTGCCGCTGCCGCACAGGCAGAACAGCGGGCTTCGCAAGTCCCAGGTGCCGCACGGGGTCACCAGGCGGAAGGTCTCGCCCCAGGAGCGGTGCGCCACGTGGTGCACGCTGCCCGCGCGCCTGCCGCAGATGCAGCAGCGCTGCGATAGCGCCTCGTAGGCCTTGCCGTGGGTGTAGCGCGCCCCCAGGTGCGGCTTGCCGTAAAGCTCGGCGCGTTCCTTGGGGTAGCCGCGCAAAATGCCCGCATCGAGGATCATTGCAGCCTCCCATCTGGGCCGTCGAAGTGCACGACCCTCGCGCCGCCCCTGAGCCTCGAGACGATGGCCTTGGCGGTGTCGGGGTCTCCCTGCTCGGCGAGCCTGCGCACGAGGTCGCTGGGCTTGTACTGCGTGGTCACCAGCGTGGGCAGCATCGCCGAGTAGCGCTGGTCGATCAGGCTGAACAGGCTGTCCAAAACGAAACCCGTCGGCCTGCGCTTGCCCAGGTCGTCCACGATCAGGTAGCGCACCTCGGCGTAGCGCTTGAGCGGGTCGCCTCCGTCGTGGAAGCTGCGCTGGATCTCGTCGAGGATGCGGTACATCGGGGCCATGAGCACCGACCGCTTGCCTCCCGTAAGGCGCTTGGCCACGGCTGCGGCGCACGTGGTCTTGCGCGTTCCCACGTCGCCCCAGAGGTACACCCACTGGCCGCTTTTCATGCCGTCGGCGATCTCGGCGGCCAACGGGTGGTCGAGGCTCACGTAGCGCTCCGGCACGCCCGCCTGCTTCCAGTCGCGCACGGTCTTGTCGTGCATGGCCACGCGTGCGGCCTCGGCCTTGGCCAAGCGCTCCTTCTCGCGCTCGGCCTCGGCGCCCGGGCAGGCGCACTGCTCGTAGCCGCAGAACAGCGTCCGCCCGGCCAGCCGCGCGGTGCGGGCCTTGAGGGTCGCTCCGCAGTGCGGGCACTCAGTCGTAGGCCGAAAATCCATCGTCCGGTACCTCCTTCACGCTTCCGTTTCTCGGCTTTGAGGTGCGCAGCCAGTTGCGCACCGTGGCCTTCCAGTCCTTCATGTGCGATCGCCCGACCATCCAGCCCTTCTGGGCGTAGAAGTCGACGAACCGCTCTGGGTCGAAGTCGAGGGCGGTGAGGTCGAGGCCCTTGTCCGAAGCGAACTGCTGGGCGTATTCGGCGACCTCGGCGGGAGAGGGGGCGCGGAAACGCGCCGCTTTCCCTCTCTCCTTAATCCCTTTTCCTAACTCCTCTTCCTCTTCCTCTTCCTCTTCCTCTTCCTCTTCGCTTGCCCGTTTGCTTTCGGGTTTGCTTGCATCGTTGCTTGCCGCTTTGCTCTGCGTTTTGCTTCCGCTTTTGCTTGGCGGTTTGCTTCCCGTTTTGCTTGCCCGTTTGCTTTCGGGTTTGCTTGCATCGTTGCTTGCCGCTTTGCCGCCGGAGCCTCCCGCCACGATGCGCTTGCGCGAGGTCTCCATGACGGGCTGCACGGCGAACAGCACGGCCTCTTGGGCGTCCGTCCGAGGCTCTGGCTGCTCACCGGTGCGCAGGTACCGGACGATCATGCCTATAAGCTCGTCGCCCTCCCTGCGGTTGCGCAGCCTAAGCGGCCCGTCTATGAGCGAGTCCAGTACCTGCATGCCGTCCTCGCCCCTAAAACGGGATGTCGTCGTCGTACAGGCTTTCCTGGACGGGCTGCGGAGGCATGGGCGCTTGCTGCGGCGCCGCCTGCGGGGCGGGCTGCGGCGCGTACTGTGCGGGTGCCTGCTGGTAGCCCTGCGGGGCCGCAGGGGCCTGCTGGTATGCCTGCTGGGCGTTCCACTGCTGCGGTGCCGCCTGCGGGGCGGGCTGCGGCGCGTACTGCTGCTGGTAGCCCTGCGGCGCTTGCTGTTGGTTCTGAGACATGAGCTCGATCTCGTCCACGATCACCTCGATCTTGGAGCGGCGCTGGCCGTCCTTCTCCCAGCTCGAATAGCGCAGCTTGCCCTCGATCGCCACCTTCATGCCCTTGCGCAGGATGCGGCTCATGCTCTCGGCGCGGTTGCCGAACATGGTGCAATCGACGAAGTTCGGGTAATCCTCCCACTGACCCGTGCTCGGGTTCTTGCGGCGGTCGTTCACCGCAACGCCGAAGCCAAGCACCTGCATACCGCTCTGGGTCGCACGCAGCTCCGGGTCGCGCGTCAGGTTGCCGCTGATGTTCACTCGGTTGATCGACATTTAGTAACTCCCTTCGCCCGTACCGTTCGACCAGGTTCGCTTTATGTCCTCGTCTACGGTCCGGATCTTGAGCTTGTACACGTTTATCGCCTCTTGGCTCGCCTTGTAGAGCGCTTCGGAGCAGTCCCTGCGCTGCTTCAGCTCGGCTATGTCCTCACGTCCTCGGCAGAGGTCGCTTATCACCGTCACGGGCGTTCCCTTGGATCGCTCCTCAAGGATCGCGATGCGCAGAGCCTTGCGGTACTCGGCCTCGTTCTCGGCGTACTGGCTTCCGCTGTTGCGCAGCGCCTGAAGCTCGTCCATGAGCCTGTCGAAGAGCTGCATGCGCTCGGCGTAGAGGTCTTGCATGGCCTACACGACCTGCCATGCGGGGGACGGGCAGCACCCGGGGTTGGCCTTGAACTGCTCGTACTGCTGGCGGCTCTCGAACTGGTAGGAGGTGCCGCAGCTCTTGCACTTGGCGATGAATTGGCCGAACTCGGGCGGCTCCTTCTCGGCGGGCTTGCCGTCACCCATGAGGGTGTCGGGGTCACTCGTGCCGTCGATGTCGAAAGCTCCGCAGAGCGCGTACTTGCGGGCATAGCTTGATGCGGAACCCGTTACCTGCGCCTCGTTCATGCCCTTCTGGCTCAAAGGCTCTCGGGCGTAGGCCGTCACGTCCATGGGGTCGCCGTGGCCGTCCTCGAAGAACAGGCGGCACGTGGCCTTGACGTAGTAGCGCTCGCCGATCTGCTCGATCGAGTCGTTGAGAGTGAAGGCGATTCCCGCCGCCTTGCACGGCTCCTTGAGCGCCGCAACGATGTCCTCCATCGAGCGGTAGTAGAAGTTGCCGTGGGCGTTGTAGCGTGCCTTGGGCACCACCACGGATCGCTGAACCTGGGCCACGGCCTCGGCCAGCGTCATGTGCTTATCTTCTGCCATCGTCTACTCCATCCTCGCTGCCACCTGGGCGGGAGTGCCCCGGCGGATGCTTCCGGTGATTCCCTGCGCCTTGAGCAGGGATGCGAGCGCCTGCATCTGCGAGCGCGTTGCGCTCGGCACCTCGACCGTCCACGCCTCCAAAGGCTCCGCGACGGGCGCGGGCATCGGTGCCGGCATGGGTGCGGGCATGGGGGCCGGAGCGGGCATCGGCTCTGGCTCGGGTGCCGCAATCGGCTCCGGCTCGGGCATCGGTTCCGGTTCGGGATCGGGTGCCATGGCCGCCTTCAGCTCGGCGATGCGCCGGTCTTCCTCGTCGGCCAAACGCGCCGCGTTCAAGGCGGCCCCGAGGTCGAGCGTGCGGAAGAACTCGCGCTCCGCGTCGGCGTAGTGCGGCATGGCCTCCTGCTGGGCCTTGAGCGTTTCCCAGTCGCGTGCCACGTCCGAGACCCTGGCCTCAAGCGCCTGCTGCGCCTTGATCTCGCCGAAGGTCTTGTTGAGCCATTGGGCCTCGTGCAGGCGCTCGTAGGGGACGACCGGCGCGAGCAGTCCCGCGAACTCCTCGTAGTGCTGCTGTAGGCGTGAGTAGAGCGCGTCCTTGCGCATCTGCTCTGCCTCGTCGAGCTGCGCCTTGATGGCGTCGGTTGACTCGTCGATGATGGCCGTGATCTGCTTGCAGCGCCTCTCGAAGGCTTCGAGGGGCTTGCTGTACTCGCGCTTCACGGCCTTGCGGCGCTCCTCGATCTCCTTCTTGATGCCGTTGAGATAGCTGCGGTCGTGCTTGGCATCCTTGACGGCCTGCGCGCTCGTGAGGTCGTAGGTGGCTCCGTCGTATTCGGCCACCACCTTCTTCACGTGGGCTTCGAGAGCGTCCATGTTCGAGGCGATGGTGGCCTCGGTGTAGGTGACCTCAAGCGTGGTGGCCTCGGCCTCGATGACCTCCGCCTCGACCTGCTGCGGTTCGGTTTCGTTAGCCATAGATCTCGCCCGTCTCGTCGTCGAAGTCCATGGCCTGCTGCTGCTCGGCCACGGTGAGCAGAACCGTCTTGCCGCTCTGCTTGATGATGCGGAAGGCGTCGGAGTTGTCGGTCAGGATCTCGAATTGCAGGGTCGCCACGCTGCCTTTCACGGTGGCCTGCTTGAACTGCGCCTGGATGGTCGCTTCGTTGATCATGTCGTTGCCTCCTATTTGATGCCGAGGACGGCGGCAAGGAACGCGCGACCGAACTCGCGCTCGTCCTCGCTGGCGGGCTTGATCATGTCGGCGATGAACTCGCGGCTCTTGGCGACGCACTTCTCGTCGATCCTGGAAAGCCCGGCCTCGCAAAGCGCGATCATCATGTGGTAGGCGTTTGCCGCCGTCTCGCCGTCGTTGTTGTCAGGATGCGTGGCGTCGAACATGAGGTTGTTTGCGATGCAGGCGGCGTGATTAAGCACTGCTTTGTGGAACTTGCTTCCGTGGACGTCTTCAAAGTGGTTCTTTTCGAAGTATTTGGCGTTCATTTCTTCTCCTTCACGTACTCCTCGACGAAGTACTCGATGTAGATGTCTATGCGCGGCTCGGTGCCGTAGGCAGTCCTTGGCCGCTTGGTCACGGCCCCCGTATCGACCTGCGAATCGTCCTTGAAGGCGATCCCGTTGAGCGCGTCGCAGGCGAGCTTGCCAAGGTTGTCCCAGTCGGGCTTGCCGAGGTCGGCGCGGCCCTCCCAGTACTTCGGGTTGCTCTTCGCGAGCGGCCTGGTGGTCGAGATCCGCATCACGACCGGACCGTCGTGGTTGGCGAAGGTCTCGCCGTATGCCTCCCGGAACGCGTCCTTGATGGCCTTCTCTGCCTTGAGCGTCTTGGTCGGCGTGTAGGTGCGGTGGTTGCGGTAGTCGGTCATGGGGCGCTGCTTGCCCACGAGCTCGGCGGGGTGCATGGTGATGTGCGCCGTGGCCGCAAGGGTTCGCCGCCAGCTCATTCGCTGAACCCATCGCTCTGGCTGCGGTGCTTGTTGAAGGCTCCGCGCAGCTCCGGGTATCGCGCCTCCATGATTCGGGCAAGGGCTGGGGCTATGCCGTTCTTGCAGCCAACGTGCAGCTCGTTGCGCACCATGTTCACCAGGTAGTTGACCGACACGTAGCCCTTGCGGTTGAGCCTCACGGCGTTCTCCACCATGAAGTTCCAAGCGCCTGGGTTGTCCTCGATCCACTTGCGGGCCTCTTGGAAGTCCTGCTCGCCTGCGGAGCCGAGGCCGAATATCTCAAGCTGGTTGCTCTGCGGCTTGGGGCTGTAGCGCTCGTCGTTACGCATGGACGACACCCGCCGTGGTCTCGTATGCCTGCTGGGCCGTTGCCACAGCGCCGTCCATCGTGGGGATTACCCACGCCCACAGGACGATAAGGAAGATGATTGTGGCGGCTAGGAAGCCGACCAAAACGCCAGCCTTGAACTGGGAGGCGTCCTGCATCTCCTTCGCGGTGGGACGGGGCTTGCGCTCGAATGGTATGATGGTCGAAGCATCGTTCTCGATGCGGTTCATGCGGGCGCTCGGAGTGTGGTAGCTGGGGGCGCTCGCTTTCTTTTTGCTTTGCATTTCGTGCTCCTTTCTGATGTTTCCGCAGTTCATAGCACGTGTGGCTTTTGGTGTGCCTATTTTTGCTTTTTCTTGGCGCGGCTCTTTGCGCTGTAGTAGCGCTGTCGCTCCTGGTTGTTCCTCTTCTCCCTAACCGCCTCCTCTCGCATGGCGTTGGCCTGCTCGGCTAGGTCGGACATGTGAAGTTCCTTCGTGCACTCGATGCACCAGCCGTTGATCCGGTTCAGGGGACGGAATGTCCATCTGCCGCAGTTTGGGCACTGGCTCCGCTTGCGGAGTGAGAGTCCGCAGTGTTGCGCTTGCCACTTAACCGAGTCTTCCGAACGTCCCAGCGCCTTGGCTATCGCTTTAGCGCCTTCGCCCGCGTGCTCTTCGAGGTACTTGAGTTCACGTGTCGACCACTGCCTCATCGCGTCTGTTTCTCGCCTTTCTGGTCGTCCCTGTATGCCTTGAGCAGCACGTCGCACATATGCTCACGTGCTATATCCCTCGGCGTCTTGGGCTTATCGCCCCGTTGCTCGTGTTGAGTCTGGTCGGCCATTTAGGCCACCGCGCCCTTTGACGTACGCTCGTCTACAAGGCCAGCTAGATAGTCAACGGAGCATCCGTAGAGCTTTGCCAGATTGATAGCGTCTGGCACGAGAAGCGGTGAACTCTCTCCTCGCTCCCACTTGCCGATTACGTACTCGGAGCGATGGATCTTCTCTCCCACTTCTTCTCTGGTCAGACCCGCCCGCTTACGCTCGGACACAAGATTGTTGAGCATTGTTTCCTCCTTTGCACTAGTTTCTTGTGCCTGATTGGCACTATATACAAGTTTCTTGTATCTGTAAACCCTAAAAGTTTGCTATCTGTACAAGATTCTTGTATGCTGCAACTATCCTAGGTTAGGGGTGAGATATGAGCCTTAAAGACCTCCGGCAGCGATCAGGGCTGACTCAAAAAGAGGCCGCGAAAGTATTCGGACTCAAGTACCGGACTTACCAAAATTACGAGCTTGGTAACACAAGCCCGGACATGGATACGGCAGCGGAGTTTGCGCGCTATTTCAAATGTACGATTGGCGAGCTGTTCGACCTTGAAGAAGGCGATAGCGAGCAAATCGGTAACGCCGATCGTGAGTTATTGAGTCTTTTCAACTCAATGAATAAAGACGGGAAAAAGGCCTTGATGAGCGTGGCGAGAGGACTTGCCGACGTGTTTCCAGACAAATAGACGGGAGTAGATCATGGGTTTCTTCAACAAGAGCTACGCGGAGAAGATGACGAGCGACTCGGAGGAGTTCATAAAGCAGGACGGGCGGCTGCACGCCCTCGTGTACCAGATTCAGGGCAAGCGCATCATGTCTGCCAGCAACAGCCTCGAACCGCGCGTCACGGAGCAGCTGAACATCATCCTGGACAACCTCCAGAACCGCGGCCTGCAGATCGTCGACGTGAAGACCGAGACGTGCGCGAATGCCGTCGACAAGGGCTCCGACACGCTGCTGCACGTCGTCACCGTCTTGTATAGGTAAAGAAAAAAAAGAAGCCCCACGTGGTCACAGCGTTGCAGCGCTACCCGTGGGGCTTTCCACAGAACCTCTGAAAGGAGGCTGTTTCATATTATGCCAAAAACAGCGGTGATATACGCCCGCTTTTCATGCAACAAGCAACGCGAGGCCTCGATAGACGACCAGCTGCGCGTGTGCCGCGACTGGTGCAAACGCGAGGGCTATGCCATCGCCGCCGAGTACTGCGACTACGCCATATCGGGCCGCACCGACGACCGCCCCGAGTTCCAGCGCATGATAGCCAACGCGGGCGAATCCGACATAGTGCTTGTGTACATGATGGATCGCTTCTCCCGTGGGGAGTACGACGCGCCCATATACAAGCGCGAGCTTGCCAAGAAGGGCGTGAAGCTCGTGTCGGCGCTTGAGGCCATACCCGACTCGCCCGAGGGCATCATCTACGAGAAGCTGCTGGAAGGCCTTGCCGCCTGCGAGTCGAAGAAGACCGCCATACGCACCAAGCGCGGAATGGAGGGCAACGCGCTCCGTTGCAAGACCAACGGCGTGCGCGTGTTCGGCTACCGCAAGTCGGAGGACGACGAGTACGAGATAGACGAGCATGACGCCGCGTTCGTGCGCGAGGCCTTCAAGCGGCGCATCAACCGCGAGACCGTGAACTCGATAGCTCGGGACTTCGCCCAGCGAGGCGTGAAGACCCCCAACGGCAACCCGTGCGGCTACTCGATGGTTTACCAGATGCTCCACAACAGGCGCTACACGGGGCGCTACGAGTGGGGCGGCATAGTCAAGGAGGGCGGAATGCCAGCGATCGTCGACGAGGTGACGTTCATGGAGGCACAGGGCATACGCGCGGCCAAGGAGCGCAGCGCGGAGAGCTGGGGCGACTTCGCCCTTTCCGGCAAGGCGATCTGCGCGGGCTGCGGGCGCAACCTGCAAGGCGTGAGCGGGCGCGGGCGCAAGAACGTGAAATACGAGTACTACCGCTGCCACGACGGCTGCGTGAGGCCAGTGAGGCGCGAGGAGCTTGAGGGCGAGATCGTCAAGGCTCTGCGGGCGCTTCTGCAAGACCGCGACGAGGCCTTGAGGATAGCCAAGATGGTCGCGGAAAGCTCGGACGGGGCCGAGGTGGCGGCGAGGCGCAAGCAGGCCGCTCAGTCGCTCTCAGCAGCCGAGCGCGGGCTTCGCAACATCCTGAACGCCATCGAGCAGGGTATCATCGCCCCCGGAGCGAAGGAGCGCATAGCGGAGCTTGAGTACCAGCGCGACAGGGCGAGGCTCGACCTTGAGGCGATCAGGGACGAGGAGATCGACCCGGAGCGGCTGGCCGACTTCCTGCAATGCGGGGCCGCTCTCGACGACTCCACCCTCATGCGAGCGTTCGTCTACCAGGTGAGCGTGAGCGACGAAGAGTGCATAGTGACGCTGAACTACGACGTGGAAAACAACGAACCCGCCAGACTGGACGTCCAACGGGTTCGTACAAAATGCAAATGGTGCCCCCAGCGGGATTCGAACCCGCGATATCCACCTTGAAAGGGTGGCGTCCTTGGCCGCTAGACGATGGGGACAGCGGGAAAGAGTATAGCAGACTTTTTTGCCGGCGCGTATATCGTTGGCAAACTGGAAAACCACCACATAGGAGCTGGCTCTCTATCCCGATCTTCAAATATCTCAACCTGTAACATCTGGGCGGGCAAATCGGCTCTAGCTGTTACAGATCGAGACAAAAGGCAGGCGTCGGGACGAACATCTCATTCTGTAACAGTAAGACGACTTTTAACGGTCTAGATGTTACAGATTGAGACAAACCGCTGGGATGGGTCAAAACCACCACAAAGGTGCCTGTCCCCTTTGTGGTTGTGAGGTGCTAGGGGAGGAGCTTCATGGCGGCGTCGTGGGCGGCGTGCTCGTAGGTGTCATCGAGGGGCTTGAGCGGCAGCAGGGCGGCGGCCTGTGCATCGCCACGGCGCTCGAGGGCATGGGCGATGAGCCAGTCGGCGAGCTCGGGGTTCTTGGGCAGTGCCGGTCCGTGCAGGTACGTGCCAATGACGCCCTTGTAGATCAGACCCTCAAGGCCATCGTCGCCGTTGTTGCCAGTGCCCGTGACGACAGACGTTCCGAGCGGCGTAGCCTCTGCATCGAGCAGGGTGCGGCCACCGTGATTCTCGAATCCCACAAAGGGCTCGGGTGCCAGGTCGGTTTTGACGGCTACGTTGCCGATCAGGCGGTCGGAGCCGCGTACGGTTTCGGCGGCAATGACCCCCAGACCCTCAATGCGATTCTCACCCATATAGTACGAACGGCCGAGCAGCTGATAGCTGCCGCAGATGGCGAGCAGCGAACCGCCATCCTCAACATAGGATGCGACCTTGTCTTTTTGAGCGAGCAGCTCGTGTGCCACGGCTAGCTGGTCGCGGTCGGAGCCACCACCCATCATGACGATATCGGCATCGGTGAGATCGAGTGATTCGCCCATACGGACCTCGTCCACGCGCACGGGAATGCCACGCCAGGCGCAGCGGCGCTCGAGGGCGATGACGTTGCCGCCGTCGCCGTAGAGGTTAAGGGCATCGGGATACAGGTATACGATGCGCAGCGGGCGCGAAAGCTCGACTGGCGCGATGCCGACGGGGACGGCACTGCCATCGGCACACGTTGCAGCGCGGGCAGCAACCGTGGCTGCATCGGCACCCTTCAGCCCATCGAGTTCTTTGACCAGCGGCGGGAAGGCCGTGTAGTTGGCGACGGCATAGAAAGTGTCGCCTGCGGC
Source organism: uncultured Collinsella sp. (assembly GCA_900542905.1). Classification (GTDB taxonomy): domain Bacteria; phylum Actinomycetota; class Coriobacteriia; order Coriobacteriales; family Coriobacteriaceae; genus Collinsella. Next base: position 108,239 of record UQPF01000006.1, on the reverse strand, counting down.
TTCATCCGCAACGGCGCCAATTGCCTGCGCGACGTCCGAGATAATCGCGGCATCGATGCCGGCGTACTTGAGGCGCACCTGCATGTCGTGCGCACGCGTGCCTCCGGCAAAGGCGACAAGCCCTGGGGTATCGGCGATGCGCTCAAAGTCGACGTCGTAGATCCACGATACATCGTGTCCGTCGGCGTCGTTGTCGTTGAGGAAGAAAGCGCAGAGTCTGCCGCCTGCCGTCTTGATGGACTGGATTTGTCGATCGAAGCCTACGGGATTCTTAGCCAGGTTGGCCTCGACGGTGCGGCCGGCGATATCCCAGCGGCCCATGCGTCCGCCGGCGGGGACGTAGGCATCGAGCGTGGGCTGCAGGTGCGCGGTATCCACGCCTAACTCATGTGCGGCAAAGAATGCAGCGGCAACGTTGTAGACCATGTACAGGCCGTTGTAGCGCGTGGCGATGTGTGCGGCAGCCGCGTCGGGCGCAGATCCAAAGACCAGGTCAAAACCATAGCCGTCGCAGCCGAGCTCCACGTCCGTCACGCGACGGACAAGCGCAGGGCGGGCCCAGCCGCACGAGGGGCAATGGTAGGCGCCGAGCTGGCCGTATTGCACGTAGTCATACTCCAGCGGCGCGTTGCACTGTGAGCAAAAACGTGAGTCGCTAATGCGGTCAGACTCGGTGTTGGTGGCGCCGTCGATGCCAAAGGCAATACTCGCGTTGGGAACGCGCACGGCGATTGCGGCACACAGCGGGTCGTCGGCGTTGTAGATGAGCGTCGTTGCCGGAGAAAGCTCCAGCGCGTGGGCGATGACGTCCTGGGTGTGGTCAATCTCGCCGTAGCGGTCCAGCTGGTCGCGGAACAGGTTGAGCAGCACGAAGTACGTCGGCTTGAGCTTGGGCAGGACGCGCACGGTGTAGAGCTCATCGCATTCAAAAACGCCCACGCGCTTGCCGTCGGCTCGCTTGAGGCCGCTGCGCGCCTCGAGCAGAGCACCCACCACACCCGGCTCCATATTGTTGCCGGCGCGGTTGCACACCACGGTAGCACCGCTGGCGGCAACGGCGTCGGCGATGAGGTTGGAGGTGGTGGTCTTGCCGTTGGTGCCGGTGATCACCACGCTGCGGTCGACAAGGGCAGCGAGGTCGCTCAGCAACTCGGGATCGATCTTCATGGCGATGCGGCCGGGAAGCACGCCACCCTGGCGTTTGAGGACAGAGCGCAGTCCCCAGCGGGCGATATCGCTCGAGGTGCAGGCGAGAGATGAGCGGAGGTTCATGAAACCGTTCCTAACGTAAACGACATGGTCGGGTCGAGTGCGTCACTAAAAACCGCAGCGGCGCGCAAATTCCTGGGCAAGCTGTGATACGTCTTCGCAGGCATTGGCCCAGGGGGCAAAGTCTGGAGTGTCCGAGATAATGCCGTCCGCTTCCCAAACGGCCTGGTGCGAAAGATCCCAGGGATCGCGTGGCTCGGGCCGGCAGGGAAGGTACGGTGTCTGGTACATGGGATTCAGCAAGAAGAATGCGCCACCCTCGCAGCGGTTAGCGAACTCGCGCAGCGCACGCACCGCCGGACGCATCTTGTTCGTTTTGAACAATAGGATTGTGCGGGCGAGCAGGTACCAAGGAGAGTTCTCGAGTGCATCGGCTCCCCCCTGTTCCTCGAGCTGGTGGGCTAGGGCAAAAAAGCCGTCCTGGTCTTCCAAGCGAGCGAGGGCGAGCAACACGGTGCCGGCAGCTCGGGTGGGATAGCCTTCTGCCTTAAGAACGCGGCGGGCGTAGTTGGCGGCAGCACGGTAACGAGCGCTCGCCATGCACAGCTGCGAGATGGCCTCGAGTGTGTGAAGCCATCCGATAAGAGCTGGCTCGCTCACGGTAAGGTCTGCTGCGGTGACACCGTCGGCCAAAACATTATTGGCCCAGTAGTGTGGGGCCTCCATATCGAACCCGGGCACGCTTTGCTGCAGGTAATCGGCCGTGGTCGCCTCGAGCCTCATCAGGTCGCCCAGGCAGGCGTCAACGGGCGTGTCGGCCAGGATGATGGCGAGCAGCTGCGCGTCGAGGACATACGCATCGACGCGGACAATCTTGAGCAGCTCATCGCGCATGTCGTCGAACAGACGATTGCGCGTCTGCTCGAATTCCTCGTCGCTGCCCATGTCCTCGATGCGATGGAGCTCGTCGAGCAGGTGGCGATGAACACCGGCGTAGGACAGCAGCGCCTGGGCATGCTCGGACTGCGCATACTTTTGGGGATTCGCGCTAATGTCGTTATGGACAAGCTCGCGTGCTGCATCGGTGAGCTCGGGGTGCGACGCAACGTAGGCGCGCTCCAGGTAGGCGGGGATGTAGACGCTCGGATCCATTAGAGGTCTCCTCCCTTAAACGGCAATCCCTGCTCGGCCGCGCGTAGGATGCGCTCGTCGATCTGGGAGCGCACGATGTCGTTGGTGGCGACCCAGGCGGCAAAGCTGGCGTTGTCGGGCGCGCCTAGGCCCTCCTGCAGCACCGGCGTCGCCTCGGACAGGGCAAGGACAAGCTCATCGGTGGAGCCCGGACCTACGTTGACGCGGGCATAGACGCCATCGGGAAACTCGGTTTGGAAGTAGAGCGCCTCGGCTGCGTGCGGGCATGAGCGCACCAGGATGCGCAGGTAGTGCTCGGCGCCCTCGTAATCCAGCTCGCGCCAGGCTGCGCTCATCAGCGCGATGAGCGTCCACGGGTCCAAGTCGCGCTCTGCATCCTTGGGACGGCGGCGCAGCGGGGTATTCGCGAGGTACGGTACGGAGTGGGCAGAGCGAAAGCGCTTGAGCTCCTCGGCGGGGTATTCGAGCTTTGCCATGGCAAGCATCGCGGTATGACGGACGCCAGCGGGGTCGTTGGGTGCAAAGTCCAGGCTGCGATTCGCGGCATCCAGCGACATGCGGTAGCGGCCGCTAATGAGCGCGCGCGATGCCAAGGCAGCAAGCCAGCGCAGGTAGGGACGGCGGGTCAGGTCGCCTGCGGCCTCACGCTCGTAGGGGTCCTGCGCCGAGGCAATCTTGAGCGCCAGGTCGTGCTCCACCTCGTCGCACTTGGACACCAGATACTGCACGTATTCCTCGTTGGATTCGGCTGTGAGCGCCGTCAGCATGCGCTGGGCATCCCAGTTGGCCGGATCGAGCGCGGCTGCCTCGCGGAGCATGTTCTCGGCTGCGGCTTCTTCTTGCTCTGCCTGGGCGTCGTCGGGGATAAAGGGGATGCGGTAGTCGACAGCTTCGACGACCTTGGCGATGAGGTGCCCGGCGCGGTCGCGATCGTGCACGATGAGCGGTGCGGGGTTGCGGGTGAATTGCTCCATCAGACGCTCTACGGCGGGGCCGTCGGTGAGTGGAATATTGTTGCGGCGCAAGGCCTCAAGAACGAGGCGATGGCAATCCTCTTGAATGGGATCGAATGCCATGGGGCCTCCTTTGCTGCGGTTAGGGTTCAAATGTCTCTATATAAAGTTCTAGTTTACCCGCATGTGGCACACCGGGGGTGCCGCACTTGGACTTGCACCTTTGCACCACGAAGACGGATGTCGCACAAATGTCGGCACCTCGGGTGCGCGGGTGGTATCACAGTGCCGTAAACGGTCGATTTTTGGCGGCGAACGGGGCACATTTTTGAGGGGCACAGCCCTGCCCGGGATATGTAGTCAACCTTGATAAAACGTTTGCCCAGCTTGGGGTACGAATGCCCCACAAGAGTCTTCAGGGATAGAAAAAACGTTTCATCATTGTCGGCTTTAGGTGAATAACTGACCAACCAGAACGGTAAAATAATGTTTGTCTGAGCGTTGAGACGTTTGGACATCGTGCATTGCCATCGCCGGCAACGCGCAAACCGGTCCTAACGGAGCCAATTGGGTGCTCCGTTATATACGCAAGTCTAAGAGGGGCTTGTTTAGGAGGCACAGTATGGGACGTTTTACCAATCCTCGCGATCTGTACTTTGGTGAGGGCGCTCGCCACGAGGTGAAGAACCTCAAGGGCAAGAAGGCCATCATCGTTTCTGGCGGCAGCTCTATGCGCCGCGGCGGGTTCCTGCAGGACGTTGAGGCCGACCTTAAGGAAGGCGGTTTCGAGGTCAAGCTGTTCGAGGGCGTCGAGTCCGACCCGTCCATCGAGACGGTCATGAAGGGCGCCGAGGCCATGCGCGAGTTCGAGCCCGACTGGATTATCGCCATCGGCGGCGGCTCGCCCATCGATGCCGCTAAGGCCATGTGGGTCTTCTACGAGTATCCCGAGGAGTCCTTCGATAACATCATCCAGCCGTTCAGCTTCCCCGAGCTGCGTCAGAAGGCTCACTTCTGCGCCATCTCCTCTACCTCCGGCACCGCTACCGAGGTCACTGCCTTCTCCGTCATCACCGACTACGCCAAGGGCATCAAGTACCCGCTGGCCGACTTCAACATCACCCCTGATGTTGCCATCGTCGACCCCGAGCTCACCTACACCATGCCCGCCAAGCTGTGCGCTCATACCGGCATGGACGCTCTGACCCACTGCATGGAGGCCTACGTTTCCACCTGCGCCTCTATGTTCACCGACGCCAACGCTCTGCACGGCATCCGCGAGATCGTCGAGTGGCTGCCCAAGTCCTATGCTGGCGACCATGAGGCCCGTCAGCACATGCACGAGGCTCAGTGCATCGCCGGTATCGCCTTCTCCTCGGGTCTGCTCGGCATCGTTCACTCCATGGCTCACAAGACCGGTGCTGCCTTCGAGAACGGCCACATCATCCACGGTGCTGCTAACGCCATGTACCTGGGCAAGGTCATCCAGTGGAACTCCAAGGATCACCGTGCTGCCGAGCGTTACGCTTACGTGGCCAAGGAGATCCTGCACCTTCCCGGCGAGACCAACGAGGAGCTCATCGCTGCACTCGTCCAGAAGATTCGCGACCTCAACGACCAGCTCAACATTCCGCAGTCCATCAAGGATTACGCGAATGGTGGCGTGAAGGTCGACGCCGAGAACCCGCAGATGGTTTCCGAGGAGGAGTTCCTCGCCAAGCTGCCCGAGATCGCCGCGAACGCCGAGCAGGACGCCTGCACGCCCGAGAACCCGCGTGAGACCAAGGCTGCCGACTTCGAGAAGATCCTCAAGGCCTGCTACTACGACACCGACATCGATTTCTAATCGACTCTTGTTATCGTAACAAGGGGCTCCGCACGTATCTGTACGGAGCCCCTTTCTTTTTTCTTTTAGAGAATGGGATAGTTATGGCTGCAATTTTCAATAGCCCCAGCAAGTACATCCAGGGTCCGGACGAGCTCGCCAAGCTCGGCTCTTACGTTGAGCCGCTCGGCGCTAAGGCCCTCGTCATCGTGACGCCTTCGGGCAAGAAACGCGTCGGTGCCAAGATCGAGGGCGGCTTTGCCGAGGCCAAGGCCGAGCTGCTGTTTGAGGACTTTAACGGCGAGTGCTCCAAGGGCGAGGTCGATCGCCTGGTTGCGCTCGCTCGCGACAACGGTTGCGACATCATCGTCGGTGTCGGTGGCGGTAAGATCCTCGACACCGCGAAGGCCGTCGCCTATTACCTGGAATCCCCGGTTATCATTTGCCCCACCATCGCTTCGACCGATGCCCCGTGCTCGGCGCTTTCGGTGCTCTATACCGATGACGGCCAGTTCGACAAGTACCTCTTCCTTAAGGCAAACCCCAATATCGTCCTTATGGATACGACGGTTATCGCGGCGAGCCCGGTGCGCCTGACGGTTTCCGGCATGGGCGATGCGCTCGCAACCTATTTCGAGGCTCAGGCGACGCACGATGCCGACGGTGGCACTTGTGCCGGCGGCAAGGGCGGAATGGCCGGCCTGGCGCTCGCCAAGCTCTGCTACGAGACGCTTATGGCCGATGGTGTGAAGGCCAAGGTTGCGCTGGAGAAGGGTGCGCTCACGCCTGCCGTTGAGCACATCATTGAGGCCAACACGCTGCTTTCGGGCATTGGCTTTGAGAGCTCGGGCCTCGCTGCTGCTCATGCCATCCACAATGGCCTGACGATGCTGCCCGAGTGCCACAGCATGTATCACGGCGAGAAGGTCGCCTTTGGCACTATCGTCCAGCTGATACTCGAGGATGCTCCGACTGAGAAGCTTGAGGAAGTCTTGGGCTTCTGCATTGAGCTGGGCCTGCCGGTCACGATGAAGGAGCTGGGCGTTGCCGAGGTTACGCGCGAGAAGGCCATGATTGTTGCCGAGGCCGCGTGCGCGCCCGAGGACACCATGTGCAACATGCCGTTTGAGGTGACGCCCGAGACGGTCGCAAACGCCATCTTGGGTGCCGACGCGCTGGGCCACTACTATCTCATGGATGAGTAAATCAAGCTAAGGAAGGGGCAAAGCCAGCAGATGGCTTTGCCCCTTTTTGCTATGGTGCAAAGGGGTCAGGTTGCTTTGCACCAATTGTTGTTGATGAAAGGGCGGATTCTCGTATGGCGCTTCCCATGGTTTATGGCGGTCCCGGTCGGTATGTTCAGGGGCCGGGTGAGCTTTCGCGTCAGGGCAGGTATTTGTCATGGTTGGGCTGCGCTGCCTATGTCCTGTTTGACCAGGGCACCGAGGATCGGCTGTGCAGGCAGATCGTCGATGGATTTCTGGACGAAGATCTAAGCGAGCCCTTCTTTAAGATCTATAACGGTCCGTGTACGGAAGAGGCCGTTGTAAAAATGGCTAAGGAAGCCCGGGCTGAGTATTGCGACATGGTGGTGGGTATTGGCGGCGGCAAGATGCTCGATATCGCCAAGGCCGTTGCGTTTTATGCCGAGTTGCCGTTGTGCGTATGCCCCACGGCGGCTTCGATGGACGGTCCGTGCAGCGCGATTTCGGTGCTGTATCACGAGGATGGGTCGTTCGACCGCTACCTGATGCTCGAGAAGAATCCAGACCTAGTTGTGGTCGATACCAACGTGGTCGCGTCAGCCCCGCTGCGTATGACGGTCGCTGGCATGGGCGACGCGCTGGCAACGTACTTCGAGGCACGTTCGTGCGCCGCGGCGCATGGCGCCAACGAGCACGGTGGCGCGCCGGGACACTTGGCCTTGGTTGCGGCTCGTGCCTGCTATGACACACTCATGGAGTGCGGCGTCGCTGCCAAGCGCGATCTCAAAAAGGGCCGTATATCGCCGGCGGTTGAGCGCCTGATCGAGTGCAATATTCTGCTCTCGGGTGTTGGCTTTGAGAGCGGTGGCCTAGCACTTGCCCATGCCATCGCCAACGGCCTGACAATTCTGCCCGAGTGCAAGGCCATGCATGGTGAGGCCGTGGCATTTGGCTTGGTGGTGCAGCTGCGCCTGGAGCGTGCGCCCGAGCTTGATCAGGTGCTCGAGTTTTGCCAGCGCGTCGGCCTACCGACGACGCTCGCGGAGCTGGGACTTGGCGAGATTTCCGATGCCGACCTGATGAGCGTTGCAGATGCGGCCTTTAGAAACGAACGCAATATGGCTAACGAACAGGCCAAGGTGACCAGACAAAAGCTCGTGCAGCTCATGCGCGAGGCATAGCTAGGCGCTTGATCGACCTTGTGCAATCGAGGCGGCGATAGGCCATAGACTATTTGCCGCAAAGGTGCTCAGCGTGTAATTTGCCCGAGGCACGGGCCGATAGCGTATCATTATCTCTTGCTTGTTTGCACTGCTCAGGGAGGGGCCGCGCATGGCGCAGGAACACGATCTGTTTGATGACATTATCGAGATCAGCAAGGGTTTCGACTTTCTTAAAAACCCGCTTGGCGGCGTGACCGATGCACTCGATCCGTCGGCGCCGCAGTGGAATCCTGCCGACTACAAGGAGCGCCCGCGCGGCAATACCATTCCGTGCCTGACCTGCAAAAACGAAAAGAGCGGCTGCACCGCGTGCATGGACGTGTGCCCGGTCAACGCTATCGAGGTCGAGGAAGACGCCATTGAGATCCTCGACTCCTGCCGCAAGTGCGGTCTGTGCGCCGCTGCCTGCCCGACCGAGGCGATCATCTCGCCGCGCCTGGCGCCTAAAAACCTGTATGACGATATCGTCTCTGCCGCTACGAGCCACGAGACCGCCTACGTCACCTGCACGCGCGCCCTCAAGCGCATGCCGCGCGAGAACGAGGTCGTCGTTGCCTGCGTGGGCGATATTACGGCCGAGACTTGGTTCTCGGTACTGGCGGACTATCCCAACGTGAGTGTGTACCTGCCGCTGGGCGTGTGCGATAAATGCCGCAACACCGGCGGTGAGGACATTCTGGGCGAGGCGATTGCGAAGGCCGAGGAGTGGTCCGGCACGGGCATGGGCTTGGAGGTCGACCCCAAGAGCCTCAAGTGCCATAAGCTTCGCGAGTACGAGCGCAAGGAGTACATGGAAAAGATTGCCCGTACCACGGGCCTGACGGTGACCAAGCTCAATCCGGCGACGGCGGCACTGGCCTCGGTGACGCAAAAGCTCAAAGCCCATCGCCATCAGATTACCCAGCTGGAGCGCACGCTCAACACCATGTGCGGCACCACGACTACCAAGCGTCGTCGTTCGCTTACGCATGGGCGCCAACTGGTGCTCTCGACGTTGCAAAACCACCCCGAGCTTGCCCAGAACATGCAGGTGAGCACGCCGGAATGCGATTTTGACAAGTGCACGTCGTGCGGCGAGTGCGTCAACGTGTGCCCCACGTTTGCCTGCGATTTGGTGGGAAGCGGTCGCTTTGCGTTGGAGTCCACGTATTGTTTGGGCTGCGGTGCCTGTGCCAAGGTGTGTCCCGAACATGCGCTCAAACTTGTTGAGCACGATGCGTCCAACTTGGTCGTTGTCGATCCCGAAGCCGAGGAAAAGGCTGCCCAGAAGGCGAAGGCTCACGAAGAAGCTGAGAAGGTCAAGGCCGAGGCAAAGGCCAAGCTTGACAAGATGCTCGACCAGGTGGAAAAGCTCGCGGACTAGCTAAAAGAGCGTACATGATGGCCGGTGGGACAGATACTGCCCCGCCGGCCAAAAAAGTTGCGGTGGAATAGTTCCCGTTTTGCCCTTAAGCTGGCCATTCTAGGAACTATCCCACCGCAACTAATAGACAGTTAGCTCATACTGCTCTGATGGGTCTCGCTGCCGTTATTGCGGCGGGTGACCGTTTCGTGGAGTAAAAAGAAGCTGGGAACCTGCTTTGTCTCGGTGTATTCCATAAGGATGCCGTCGGCGTTGTAGGTCTGTCCGCGTACAACGGCGAGTGCGTTAAAGTCGTCGAGATCGAGTACGCGTGCATCCTCGGGCGTGGGATGCTCAATCGTTACATCGCGTTTGCCCGTGGCAATCTTAATGCCAAGGTCTTCTTCGAGGTAACGATAGATCGAGTCGTTGACAATCTCGGGTGTCAGCCCCGGTACCTGTGAGCTTAGGTAATAGGAGTCGTCGGAGCACACGGCCCGTCCGTCTGCATAACGGATGCGTTTGGCACGCGTGAGCTCACAGCCTTCAGGAAACCCGGTAATCTTGGAGAGCGCCTTGTTACAGACGAGGAGCTCAAAGACAGTGGTAACCGTTTTGAGCTCAAAGCCTCGGCTGGCTGCGATTTCCTTAAAGGTCTCGAGTCCGCCGCCACCACGATTCGTCTCGTCACTGATGTTGCGAATGACGCGCATGCCTTTGCCTTGCTGGGGGAGCACGTATCCATCTGCCGCAAGCATCGAGATGGCGCGACGGACCGTCATGCGCGAACAGCCAAACAGCTGCGTGAGCTCAGTCTCCGAAGGCAGATAACTCTGATAGGCGTATGTGCCGTCGTCAATCGACTGCTTCACGTTGTCATAAATAGTTTGGAAGATGGCTCGCGCCATGACGGTCTCCTAGAGCTGGGTGCGCGAGCGGTGGATGAGGGCCGTCCGCGCAGGTGTCAATCGATTTATTTGCTGGGGTCGATTATATATTTACCCATGGCACGCAGGGCCGGGTCTGACAGGATGGCGCCGAGTTCGTCGAGGGAAGCCACCTTGGCGACCATCGAGGATACGTCGAGCCTGCCAGAGTCGATGAGCTCGAGCGCGCGACGCTGCGTATAAGGGTTGATGTAGGACGAGGTAAGCACAAGCTCCTTCTGGAAGACCTCGAAGGGCTTGACGGTGATTGTCTCATCGGGCTTGGTGAGACCGAACATCATGACCGTAGCCTTGTGGCCGGCGATCTGGATGGCCTGCTCGATGGTGACGGGCTTGCCAACACACTCGATAACGACATCGACGTTGCCGACGCCCTCCTGCTTCAGGCGGGCCGAGACGTCCTCGTGGATGGAATCAATTGCCAGGTCGGCGCCGAGTTTGAGCGCAACCTCGCGCTTGCCTTCGACAGGCTCGAGCAAGACAACCTTGGTGGCGCCGGCGTTTTTAGCAAGCTGCATCATGAGCAGACCGATCATGCCGCCGCCGATAACGACAACTGTGCTGCCGGGCTTGATGTTGCACATATCGATGCCGTGCAGGCAGCAGGCGACGGGCTCGGTCATAGCACCCTGCTCAAAGCTGGTGCGATCGCCCAACTTGTAGACTTGCTGCATATCGACGGAGCAGTACTCGGCAAAGCCGCCGTTAACGGTGGTGCCGTAACCGGTCATATGCTCGCAGTAGTGGTTGATTCCGTCGCGGCAGGGTTCGCAGCAGCCGCAGGGATGGTTTGGGTCGATGCACACGCGATCGCCCGGTTTAAAGCCAGCGACGTCGCTGCCCACGGCCTCGACAACGCCCGCAAACTCATGACCAAGGATCGTGGGCGGGGTAACGTCGGCTGCACCCTTGTCGCCTTCGTAGATATGAACGTCGGTACCGCAGACGCCGCAAGCTTTGACGTTGATCAGAACGTCGCGCTTGCCCACGACCGGCTTTGCCGATTCCTCGACTCTGAGGTCGTGCTTTCCATAGAAGACCGCGCTTTTCATGGTGACTCCTTAACGTGGCGGTGAATATTGTACTGAAGTATAGGCATGTCTACAGGTATAGACAAGCACATCTAGACAAGTTGAAAAGAAATATAATTTGCGGCCATCAGCTATGTCAGATTTAGCAGGCAAAATACTGGACTTATACCGTTTACGGCCAATAATCGACCGCTGACCGAACATAGAAACCGTATTAACTTGTCTAGATAAGTGATATGATAAAAATAGAAGCGCAAGAAGTCAGGGAAGCGGGCCCACCCGTCCTATTGCACGAGGTACACGCAAACGGCGCGTCTGCGGTCTCGAGTGAAGCCAAAACCGCAGTCGCTCCGAATGAAGAGAGGGGGATTCCCCGTCATGATGCAAAAGATACAACGTTTCGGCGGTGCAATGTACACGCCTGCAATTCTTTTCGCATTTTCCGGAATCGTCGTCGGCCTGGGTACGTTGTTTACCACCGAGGCGATCTTTGGCGAGATGGCCACTGCGGGCCATCTTTGGTTTGATTGCTGGAATGTGCTGCTCCAGGGTGGTTGGACGCTCTTTAACCAGATGCCGTTGCTGTTTTGCGTAGCGTTGCCAATCTCGCTCGCGAACAAGCAGAACGCTCGCTGCTGCATGGAGGCTTTGGCCATCTACCTTACCTTCAACTACTTTGTAAGCACAATCTTGGGGCAGTGGGGCCCTGTCTTTGGTGTTGACTACTCTGTCGAGGCGGGCAGTGGTACTGGTCTTGCCACTATCGCAAGCATCAAAACGCTTGATATGGGCATCATGGGCGCGCTCAGTATCTCTGGTATCGCCACGATGCTGCATAACAAGTTCTTCGACACCGAACTTCCTGAGTGGCTGGGCGTGTTCTCGGGCTCCGTGTTCATCTATATGATCGGTTTCTTCGTTATGGTTCCGGTCGCTCTTATCGCCTGCCTGGTGTGGCCGCATGTTCAGGCTGCTATCTCCGCCTTCCAGGGATTCATCCTTTCCGCCGGTACGTTCGGCGTTGGCGTCTTTGCTTTCTTCGAGCGCGTGCTGATTCCTACAGGCCTTCACCACTTTATCTATACGCCGTTCTATTACGACAACGCGGCGGTCAATGGCGGCATCTTTGCCGCTTGGGCTAACATCCTGCCCCAACTGGCTGCCGATCCGAGCGTTGCTCTTAAGGATGCCGCACCCTGGGCTGCCTATACCTGCCCTGGTTGGACTAAGGTCTTCGGCTCGCTTGGCGTCGCCATTGCGTTTTATATGACCGCCAAACCCGAGCGCAAGCAGCGCGTCAAGGCTCTGCTGATCCCGGTCACCCTTACCGCTATGCTTTGCGGTATTACCGAGCCGCTTGACTTCACCTTCCTGTTCATCGCGCCTGGCCTGTTCGTCGTCCACTGCGTGCTCGGAGCGCTTGGCTGCATGGCTCAAAACCTCCTTGGCGTCGTGGGCATCTTCGACGGCGGCATCATCTCGATGCTCTCGTGGGACTGGCTGCCCCTTTGGGCCGCACATGGTCTGCAGTACGCCATCTCCATCCTTGTCGGTCTGTGCTTTACCGCTCTTTGGGTCGTGGTCTTCCGTTTCCTGATCGTCAAGTTCGACTTTAAGACCCCCGGTCGCGAGGATGACGATGTTGAGGTCGAGCTCAAGTCCAAGGCCGACTACAAGCAAAAGCAGGGCGGTGCTGCTGGCAAATCGGTCGCCCAGAGTAAAGATGATGAGCGCTTGGTGCTTGCCGAGAACATCCTTGATCTACTCGGTGGCGCGGATAACATCATCGATGTAACTAACTGCGCTACCCGTCTGCGCGTTAACGTCAAGGACAAGAGCGTCGTTGCACCCGAGGCTTCCTTCAAGGCGATCGGTACGCATGGCTTGGTGGTCCAAGGTCAGTCAATCCAGGTCATCATCGGCCTTACCGTCCCGCAGGTTCGCGAGAAGTTCGAGAGCCTTCTGAAGTTCGAGAGCCTTCTGTAAACCATCGTCCATCGAAACAATCGGCCTTGCGAGCCGGTATGCACCGCAAGGCCGATTCTAGAGATAAAAAATCCACTTCTAGGTAACAATTCCAAACCGTGCAGGCCGCGTACGGGGATGGATTGAGCAAGCGGCCAGAATGAGGAGGACATCATGTCCAAGAAAAACTATGCCGTGACCATTGCCGGCGGTGGCTCTACCTTCACCCCGGGCATCGCCCTGATGCTGCTTGAGGAGCGCGACCGCTTCCCGGTCAACAAGGTGACCTTCTACGACAACAACGCCGAGCGCCAGGAGATCGTTGCCAAGGCGTGCGAGATCTACTTCCACGAGAACGCTCCCGAGGTTGAGTTCAACTACACCACCGACCCCGAAACCGCTTTTACCGGTACTGACTTCGTCCTTGCTCACATCCGCGTGGGTCTCTACGCTATGCGCGAGCTCGACGAGAAGATCCCCCTCAAGTACGGCTGCGTTGGTCAGGAGACCTGCGGCGCTGGCGGCATCGCCTACGGTATGCGCTCCATCGGCGGTGTCATCGAGATCCTGGACTACATGGAGAAGTACAGCCCCAACGCCTGGATGCTCAACTACTCCAACCCCGCGGCTATTGTCGCAGAGGCTTGCCGCGTGCTGCGCCCCAACAGCCGCATCATCAACATCTGCGACATGCCGATCGACCTCATGGATAAGATGAGCCGTATGTGCGGCATCAAGGATCGTCGCGAGCTGCAGTACAGCTACTACGGCCTCAACCACTTTGGTTGGTGGAGCAAGATCTACGACAAGGAGGGTAACGACCTCATGCCGCAGATCAAGGAGCACATGGCAAAGAACGGCTACTTGGACGGCATTGAGCACGAGGCCGGTAAGGAGCAGCACGTCGAGGAGAGCTGGATTCACACCTTCGGCAAGGCCAAGGATGTCTATGCTGTCGATCCCGAGACGATTCCCAACACCTACCTCAAGTACTACCTGTACCCGGACTATGTTGTCGAGACGTCTGACCCCAACTACACTCGCGCCAATGAGGTTATGGACGGCCGCGAGAAGAAGGTCTTTGGCGCTTGCCGCGACATCATCGCCAAGGGTACTGCCAAGGACGGCGGCTTTGAGCCCGACGTACACGCCAACTACATCGTCGACCTTGCCTGCGCGCTGGCCGAGAACACGCTCGAGCGCTTCCTGCTGATTGTCCCCAACGATGGCGCTGTGCCCAACTTCGACCCGACGGCCATGGTCGAGGTGCCTTGCATCGTTGGCTCCAACGGCTTTGAGAAGATCTGCCAGGGCCCGATCCCGCAGTTCCAGAAGGGCCTGATGGAGCAGCAGGTTTCCGTCGAGAAGCTCGTTGTCCAGGCTTGGGTCGAAGGCAGCTACCAGAAGCTCTGGCAGGCACTCACGCTCTCCAAGACCATTCCTTCGGCGAGCGTTGCCAAGCAGATCCTGGACGAGCTCATCGAGGCCAACAAGGATTTCTGGCCCGAGCTTAAGTAAGGACTGCTGTCCCGAACTCTCACGCATCTCTGCTTCATTTGCGCCGCCGCGGTGTCCGGATTCGCCCGGATGCTGCGGCGGCGCTATACTTATGAAGTTTGAAGTACCTGTACCAAAAGGAGCTGTCGTGTCCCTTTCCATCGGTATCGTGGGCCTGCCCAACGTGGGCAAGTCGACGCTGTTCACCGCGCTTACCAAAAAGACCGGCCTTGCCGCCAACTACCCGTTTGCCACGATCGACCCCAACGTGGGTATCGTCGATGTGCCCGATAGCCGCCTGCAAAAGCTCGCCGACATCGTCAACCCCGGCCGCATTGTGCCGGCGACGGTCGAGTTTGTCGACATCGCAGGTCTGGTGAAGGGCGCTAACGAGGGCGAGGGCCTGGGCAACCAGTTCTTGGCAAACATCCGCGAGACCGACGCCATCTGCGAGGTCGTGCGCTACTTTAAGGACCCCAACGTCATGCGCGAGGTGGGCCGCACGGGCGAGTTCGTCGATCCCGCCGGCGATGCCGACACCATCATGACCGAGCTCATCCTGGCCGACATGGGCACGCTCGAGAAACAACTGCCCAAGCTCGAGAAGGAGGCCAAGCGCGACAAGGAGCTCATGCCCAAGTTCGAGGTGGCCAAGCGCCTGCTCGCCTGGCTCAACGAGGGCAAGCGCGCCGCATCCATGGAGATGACCGACGAGGAGCGCGCTGCTGCCAAGGGCTTGTTCCTGCTTACTATGAAGCCCATCCTGTATGTGGCCAACGTAGACGAGGACATGCTCAACGAGGACCTGGCGCCCATCGACGGTGTCAAGCCGCTACCCATCTGCGCCAAGATCGAGGCCGAGCTTTCCGAGCTCGATCCCGAGGACGCCGCCGACTACCTGGAGAGCCTGGGCTTGGAGCAGCCCGGCCTGGACGTGCTCGCGCAAGCAGCCTACAAGCTGCTCGGCCTGCAGTCGTTCTTTACGGCTGGCGAGATGGAGGTCAAGGCCTGGACGGTTCGTCAGGGCGCGACCGCCCCGCAGGCCGCCGGCGTCATCCACACCGACTTTGAGCGCGGCTTTATTAAGGCCGAGGTTATTGGCTATGACGACTACATCGAGCTCGGCGGCGAGCAGGGCGCCAAGGCCGCCGGCAAGCTGCGTATTGAGGGCAAGGACTATGTCATGGCCGATGGCGACGTCGTGCACTTCCGCTTTAACGTGTAAGGACGACGCATATGTTTAAATATGGCAAAAAAGCTGGCTACATGGGTATTGCGCTGCTCGTACTTGCGGTGATTCCGCTGGTGGTTGCAGCGTTTGTGATCCCCAACATTGGCCCCGAGGTGGCAACGAAGTTTAACGCAGCCGGCGAGGTGACGCGCTGGGGTAAGAGCTACGAGCTGCTGGCACTGCCGGTGCTCAACCTGCTGCTGAGCGTGGCGACGTACTTTACGGCGGGACGCCAGGCAAAGAACAACGAGGACTCCGCTGTGATGGCACGTCTTGCGTGCGAGCGCTACCTGCGCAACGGCTGCATCACGGGCGTGTTCCTCAATGTAATCAACGTCTACTTTATGTATTCGGCGATTACTGGAACGGGCTTTGGCTTTGGTTTCTAGCTTGTCCTTTTAGGCAACGAGCCTGCACACATATTCAATGGCTGCTGCGAGGCCGCCGCTCGATCGTGGTTTAAAGACCATGTCGGCGGCGGCCTCGTTTTCGTATCCGGCGCCGCGAAGGGCAAGTGCGATACCGGCTTCCAGGAGAAGGGGCAGACCTCGTTGGCTGGTTGCGATTACGGCAGCCTGCTTGAGCGAGCAGCTGTGCGCTTGGCATTGGATGGCAAGTTCACCTTGCGCCGGGCAAGGGGCCAGAACGGTGGCGACGCGACTTGATAGCAATGCAAATGCTGTGCGCTCATCGGGCGAAAGGCATTCAGCTTCAACGACGACGAGCTTGGGCGGCGCGCTGTTTGTGCGAAGCGTGGCTCGGTACATGCGGACCGAAGAACCCGACATAGAAAACTCCTGTGTATTCGGCAAAACGTAAACTATAGTTTACGTTTATGTTCGGCTCCATTTCAAACTCGGCTGCATGGACGAACGTGCGAAACAGATTCTTGGCAGGCGGGTCGAAGAGACACGCAGGGACCTTGGTATCTCCAAGGTTGATTTTTGTGTGGCGACAGGAATCAGCCGACCCTACCTCGACCGAATCGAAGATGGGACGGCAAATTTCACGCTCAAGGTTCTATTTAAGATCGCACCCGCACTCGGCATGACGGTGTCAGAGCTTCTCGAGGGTATCGAATAGGGGATACCCGTCGACAACTGAATTACGCCATCGGGATGCGGTCGTGGTTGACATGGCTGTAGAACAGGCGCTGGATTTCGGCGGCATCGCGTGACTGGCCGAGTGCCCACATGGTTTTGGCCACGAGCGTCTCGGTGGTCATGTCGTCGCCGCGCAGAATGCCCGGATAATCGGCGTAAGCACGGCCGACCTCGTAAACGCCCAGATCGAGGCCCTCTTCGGGGACCTGCGTGGTCATAACGACAGTGCGGCCCGAATCGACCCAGCGGAAAATAGCCTCTTGGAACGACTCGCCCGACTCACCAAACTCGGGGATACCGCCAATGCCAAAGGTCTCAAGGATTACAGCATCGTAGCTATCGGCAAGGGCGTCGAGGATGCCCGGGTTTACGCCGGGCGTAAGCTTGAGTACAAATACGCGCGGATCGATGCTGTCGTAGAAACGCACCGGGTTTTCGCCCTGATGCGTGCCGTGAAGCCCATTGCGCACGATGCGGTCGTTGCGGATATAGGCAATGGGCGGATAGTTTACGCTAATGAACGCGTTAAAGCTCATGGTGCGCTGCTTGCGGGCGCGCGTGCCGGCAATGGCGACGCCGCCAAACACGATCGAGACGTCGTGCGAGTGCTCGTCGAGCGCATAGAGCAGGCTCTGGTACAGGTTGAGCTTGGCATCGGTAAAGGGGTTGCCCATGGGCTTTTGCGAACCGGTGAGCACGATGGGCTTAGGGCTGTCCTGGATCAAGTAGGAGAGCGCCGCGGCCGTGTAGCTCATGGTGTCGGTGCCGTGCAGAACCACGAAGCCGTCGTGGTCGGCATAACCCTCGACAATGACGTCGCGGATGCGCATCCAGTCGCTGGGTCGCATGTTGGTGCTGTCGATGTTCATGGGCTGCACGACGTCGAGCTCGCAGAGGCCCGAGATCTCGGGGACGCTCTGGGCGAGCTCCTCACCGGTCAGGGCGGGGGAGAGGCCGTTGCCGTCCTCGGTCGATGCGATGGTGCCGCCCGTGGCGATGAGAAGGATGCGCTTCATGCTGGTATTCCTATCGTATTTGCCGCCGCAGAGGCGGAGTCGTTCGGCAGTATTGTGGCACAGGGCGTCCAATGTTCAAACGTATTACATCATCCGTAACGTTTGGTAACACTTCAATTGCCGTCAAATAGGGGTCCAGGTCGTGCGTTTGCCGTGCGCTGATGGCTGCGAGGGACGAGAAACCCCATATAACGTGTACACTATGAAGGCTATTTTCGTTTATTCGCGCGGGTGGGCACTGGCTCCCCGCCAACAAGAGGGGGAACCATGGATCAAAAGGCTTCCGCAAAGGTCCTCGTACTCGACTTTGGTGCGCAGTACGGTCAGCTCATTGCCCGTCGCGTCCGCGACCTCAACGTGTATTCCGAGATTGTCCCCTGCGACATCTCGGCCGACGAGATTCGCGAGATGAACGCCTCTGCGCTCATCCTTTCCGGCGGCCCGGCTTCTGTGTATGCCGAGGACGCTCCGTCCATCGACCCCGCCATCTTTGACCTGGGCCTTCCCGTCCTGGGCTTCTGCTACGGTCATCAGATCACGGCCGTGACGCTCGGTGGCAAGGTCGGCCACTCCGAGGTGGGCGAGTATGGCCGCGCCACCATCACGCGCACGGCAGGCGCCAAGCTCTTTAACTCCACGCCCATGGAGCAGACCGTGTGGATGAGCCACCGCGACGCCGTGTCCGAGGTGCCCGAGGGCTTTACCGTTACCGCCAGCACCGACGTATGCCCGGTTGCCGCCATGGAGTGCGTTGAGCGCAAGATTTTCACCACGCAGTTCCACCCCGAGGTCAAGCACTCCGAGTATGGCCAGCAGCTGCTGAGCAACTTCCTGTTTGAGATCTGCGGCCTGGAGCCCAACTGGAGCATGGACAACCTGGTCGAGACCATGACGGCTGAGTTCCGCGAGAAGGTCGGCGACGACCGCGTGATTCTGGCCCTGTCCGGCGGCGTCGACTCCTCCGTCGTGGCTGCGCTGGGCGCCCGCGCCGTGGGCAAGCAGATGACCTGCGTGTTCATCAACCACGGCCTGCTGCGCAAGGGCGAGCCCGAGCAGGTGGAGGAGGTCTTCACCAAGCAATTTGACGTCGACTTTATCCACGTTCATGCCGAGGACCGCTACGCCGAGCTTCTGGCCGGCGTGACCGAGCCCGAGGAGAAGCGCCGTATCATCGGTACGCAGTTCTGGAAAGAGTTCTTCGCCGTGGCGCAGCAGCTCGAGACCGACGGCAAGCCGGTCAAGTACCTGGCTCAGGGCACCATCTACCCCGACATCATCGAGTCCGGCGCTCGCAAGACGGGCGGCAAGACGGCCACCATCAAGAGCCATCACAACCTGATCCCGTTCCCCGAGGGCGTGCACTTCGACCTCATTGAGCCGCTCGACCACTTCTTTAAGGACGAGGTCCGCGCGCTTGGTCTGGCGCTGGGCCTGCCGGGTCACATCGTGTTCCGTCAGCCCTTCCCGGGCCCGGGTCTTGCTATCCGTATCATCGGCGCGGTCGACAAGGAGAAGCTCGAGATCCTCAAGAACGCCGATGCCATCGTGCGCGAGGAGCTCGACGCCTACAACCAGCGTCTGTTTGAGCAGACCGGCGAGCGCAACTCCGAGCACAGCTGCTGGCAGTATTTCGCGGTCCTGCCTGACATCAAGTCCGTTGGCGTTATGGGCGACGAGCGCACCTACCAGCGCCCGATCATCTTGCGTGCCGTCGAGTCCAGCGATGCCATGACCGCCGACTGGGCCAAGCTACCCTACGACGTGCTGGCCCGCATCTCCGGCCGCATCGTGGCCGAGGTTCCCGGTGCAAACCGCGTGTGTTACGACATTACGTCCAAGCCGCCCGCGACGATTGAGTGGGAATAGAAAATTTCTTAGTTATGGGGGTATAAATTTGATTCCCTTTAGGATAAACCCCCATAACTATATGAATTGACCTGCTGACTCCAATGAAGATTGGAGGGTAACGGCCAGGGGTGACGGCCCGGCGAGTGTTATTTTGCGAGCTAGGCGCATCGAAAGCGACCTTTCGTGGTATAAACTACTTGCCGGAAGCCGCGGCTTTCAGAGTACGGCTTACGTGTACGTTTAACCTCCGTGGGCGACGGGGTGCCGCAAGGCGTAGAATATCGCCCACCTGTAGGGGCCTGCAGCGATGCGGGCCCCGCTTCGTATGAAGGGGGCGTAACCGATGAAGATCGTATCCATCTCCCAGGACTTCTTCGACCTCGTCGATGGCGACCGCGAGCTCATGCTTAAGCACAATCGCCCCTGCATCGTGGTGGTGAGGCTGCGTTTCCGCGGGAAGCGCAGGGACTTCGCCGTGCCGCTGCGTTCCAACATCGCCCCTAACGTGCCCAAAGACCAGTACTTTGCGTTGCCACCCCGCCCCACGACGCGCCCCGGCTGCCGCCACGGCATCCACTACATCAAGATGTTCCCCATAACCAAGGCCTACCAGCGCCGCTTCAGGACCGAGGGCTCGGCCTACTACGAGACGCTCCAGCGCATCATCGATGGCAACACCAAGCGCATTGTCTCCGAGTGCCAGGCATACCTCGACCGCTACGAGCGCGAGGGAAGGCCTCGCTTTGCCGTCGACATCGACCGCATCGTGGGACTGCTGGAGGGCGAGAAGTAGGGCATCTCGGCTCAGTCTCGAGCCATGCGGAGTCGCTCCGCATTTTTGAACGCCGCGTGTGCGTCCCAAATACTTGAGAAACAAGCTGTGAAGTGCGGTGGCGCGCCCGTGCCCGTGCATAGCCGTCACCATCAGCGTCTACGCGGCGTCGGCTTCAAGTGGAACTGGCGCCGCTGCTGTATATGGTTTGCCTTGCTGCAAATAGCGATCAATGCCCGCGATGTTTCTGCTTGCGCTTCAGTTTTCTCTGTTCGTAGCGCGCATCAGCCTTTTCCACACGGCGTCGGCTTCTTGCTTGAGCCGACTCCCGCTTCATCGCTTCCCGCTGTGCCGCGAGCGCCTGTTGTGCCTTGGTGCTCACCGCGGGCCGTTTAAGGGCTTTCGCTGCCTCGCGAGCGTGCCGCTTGGGGTTCTTCGCGGGCTTGCTTGTTTCAGTGGCCTTGTCGCCGAAGAACGAGAACTTTTCCCATTCGCTTGTAACGAATCGCAGAATCTCCTCATCGGACGGCTCCGCGCCGAAGACGATGCGGGCGACGCCATACCTTCCGCCCTCGACGTGCTCCGCCAGCCCGACCCAGAATTGACCGTCGTGATATGACGATGAGCAGCAAGTCGCTGATAGCCGCCCTGCGAAGCTAGTTGCCTTGTTCGCAGCCGGGCCGCAGGCCGCACCTACGCTCGAGCTCTGCCACGAGGGCATCGTTGTCGGTCACCGAGACGATGGCGTCGCCGTCGTAGGGCGCCTCGATATAGACGCGGTCGAGCGAGTTGGCCGTCCCCGCCCAGAGCGTCCTGGTGCGCCGGACGCCCCGCACGTGGGCGTAGGGTATCACCGAACGCATCCTAGCGTACACGACGACGAGGCGGTCGCCGTAGAGCTCGAGACGGTTGCTGCGGACGGGAAGGGCGGCCAGGGCCACGAGGGCCGGGACGGGCAGCAGCGCGAACCAGCCCCATAGGAGCGCGGGACTCGAGCTCAGGAAACACGCGATACACGCCGCGGATAAACCGCCCGCCACAATCACCATGGCCGCTATGAACCACGGGTCTGTCCTGCCGGGGAACACCCGCTCCGGCCGCTCGTCCTTCTCACCCATTACGGCCTCCCTCCCGACGCCCTCCCTAGCGGAGCGTGGGGCCGGAGAGTGCCTTGAACCCGTCGCCGACCATCTCGCCCCCCGTTCCGTGGGCCTTCTGTAGTGGTGTGTACCCCCGACTGTTCGACGGATGTCGTACGATTGAACGTTTTTCGAACTTTTTTAAGATGGGTGCGGCAGGATCGAGCAGATTGTTCGCGCGAGAGGCTCCCCGCCGCCGCGCCCGGTCTCGGGTTCGATGCATCGACATCCGTCTCAGGTGGTGTCTCCGCTGCGCGACATTGCAGGGGGCAAAGCCGAGATGCCATGGGGCGCGCCGAGGCTTTGCCCGCGGGGCGAAGATTCTAGGGGTCCGACGTGGCCTGGAGGGGAGACGGACATGCAAGCGCTTATGACTGAGGAGCTGGCCGAGTGCCTGCCGCCGCTGTACGCGACCGAGGGAGGGGCACTCGCCCTCGACCTCACAAACCCGGAAGGCGAGGACCACCTTGACCTCTGGTGCTCGCTTACCATCAACCTTTCGGGTGACCCCTTCGCCTCCACGTGGCGCATTCACACTTGTGCCCGGCATCATGGACATGGGCGTCGCCAAGTCGGCCGACGGGGCGCAAGCCCCTGTTGACTCAACGTTCGACGAGATAAACCGCATGTTCTCAAAGCTCGGCTTTATCGATTACAATTCACGCCTCGCGCAAGGGCCGTTCTACTCCCCAAACCTAATCTGCCTGTCGCACGCATCGAGGCGACGGGGCGACGCCTTCTCGCGTGAGTCAATTCCTGTTTTACTGGTGCGGATCCCAACATGCCCTTATGCATGGTGCCCTGCCGCTTTCGAAACTTCAAAACCATTCGATTTTCGAAACTGAGTGGGAATAAGTTATCGGTACGCTTTTTTATAAAATGTAAAAAAGCACCCCCATAACTGATGAAATGGACGCTGAGAAAAAAAGGGGGCGCATCTTGCGTATATACCGACGTGAAGATCTACCTCTATCTTGCATCGCGCGGGTATGAGCTTTCTGTGGGCCGTATTGGGAAGCTCGAGTGTGACTTCATCGCTCGTAGGCGCAATGCTTACGCCTACATCCAGGTCTCTATGTCGATTGCCGACAGAGGCGTCGAGGAGCGCGAGTACAGGCCGTTCGGCCACATCAGGGATGGTTATCCGCGCTACTTGTTCACGCTTGATCCTCTATTGCAGGAGAGGGATGGCATCAGGCACCTTAACATGGCGTCGTTTATGCAAGATGGCGGTGATCTTATTTGAGCGGCGGCCAGATTCCTTTGCTCCCTAGTGCGCAAACAGCGCGGGTATCAAATGAGGACCATTGCCTCACGTAGAATCGATAGATTGAAAACTTGTTTTGATGTTGACAGGCTTTTGGCCAGTGGCTCCTATTGTCGAGTGGGAGTAGCTGAAACGAGGCGATTGAATAACTCCATACGTTTTGGTTAAAACAAAAAATATGCCGCGCGCCTGCGGCATGAAGGAGGGAGATTTCTATGAATATCGTTGTATTGAGTGGTAGCCCGCGCAAGGGCGCCAATACCGATACCATGGTCGAGGCGTTTGCCGAGACCGCGCGCGAGGTCGGCCATACGGTCGAGGTCATCCGCGTTGCCAGCAAGAAGATCGCTGGTTGCCTGGGGTGTCAGTATTGCTTCGCCCATGAGGGCACTTGCGTGCAGAAGGATGACATGGCCGACGTGATCGAGTCGCTGAAAGGCGCCGATATGGTTGTCTTCGCTTCGCCTATTTACTGGTTTGATATCACTGCGCAGGAGAAGGCCGCTATCGACCGCCTGTACGCCTTCGGTGCTACGGGCTTCCCGTTCACCAAGACGGCCCTTTTGCTCGATAGCCACAGCGAGGGCGTCTATGATGCGGCGATCGCTATGTACAAGTCCACATGCGCATACTGCAAG
This sequence comes from uncultured Collinsella sp., assembly GCA_900542905.1. GTDB lineage: Bacteria > Actinomycetota > Coriobacteriia > Coriobacteriales > Coriobacteriaceae > Collinsella. The sequence goes on along the minus strand of UQPF01000006.1, from coordinate 84,876 downwards.
TGGGAGGACCTGGGCATTGTCACCATCAGCGGTATGACCGAGCGCGACAGCATGGCATCCTCGCCCAAGTTGGAAGAGGTGCGAGAGCTCGCCCGCAAGCTCGCCTAAGGACAAGAAGAACGCATGGCAATCAGCGTTGGCGGAAGTACTTGCCGTCCTTGCCGGGTGAATCGTTGATTGCCATGCACCGTTGCCCTTGTGGACAATCTCCGCGTGCTAGGAGACTTTCTCGCTCAGGAACTCCCTGAACGCGGGGATGTCAAAGCCAACGAGTCCACGTCCACGTTCCCCGATGACGCCGTCCTCGAGGAGACGGCGTTTATATTGGCTTGCATAGTTGCTGGCAACGCCCATGCGTTTGGCTATCTCCGAGACCCTGCTGGGGCCAGAATCGGGCAGCATCGCGAGCAAAAACTCAATGTCTTTATCGGAAAGCTCCCGATAGGTCGTTTCGAGAATTCGATCGCGCAGCTCCATACGGGCAAGCAGAGAACCCTGCTGGACATCAGGTGCGCTGATTTTGGGCGAGTTCTCCGAAACATCCCATGTGCGATATCCGACGAGCTGCATCATGTAGGGGAATCCGTCGACGGCCTTCACGGCATCCTCGAGCGCTTCTGGCGTGATTGAGCGGCCTCCGGCCTCAACGGTTTTGCGGAATGCGTTTGCAATTTCAACGTCAGTGATTCGTCCCAACTGATGATATTGGGAACGCCTGAGAAACGAGACGGAATCGTTACGCAGCAACGCCGATACTTTGTAGGGCAGTCCTGCCATGAGTAGGGCAACTTTTTTACCTTCGCGTACAAAGTGCTGGTAAACAGAGGCAAATTGAAGCATTTCTTCGAGATCGACGGTGACTTCATCGATGGTGATGAGAAGTCCGATGTCATGTTTTTCGAGTTGCTTAAAGATGCCATTCATGCGCGTGCGCCAGTTGCCCTGAGCCTCTTGAGCATATGTCCAATCGATGCCCACTGGGCCAATTTGAACACCGTTTATGCGCGCGTGAGGCTGTGAGAGGTAGCTATCTGCGGCTTCTTTGGTTCGCTCGATAATATCTTCGAGCATGCCTGGCATGGCGGAGACATTTGCTGCGATCCAACCGTGTTCAAGCGCCGTTTCTGAAAGGAGCGAGAGAAGCGCCGTCTTGCCCGTTCCCCTTGCGCCCGTAAAAATAGTCGACAGGTTTGGATCTCCTGGGCCGTTGATAAAACCACGGTTGATGTCACGCAGAATATGCTCGCGACCCGCTAGAAAGGGAGGGATACTTCCGAACGTCGGGGTAAAGGGGTTCTTGCTGTACTCCATGGTGTCTCCTTTGTAAGTTTTGCTAATTTTTGCAAGTTTTGTTAATTTTTGCAAGTTTTGCTAACGACCGACCAAAGGTCATCGAAGCAGTGACGCTGACATTTTTTTACGCAGAAAAATAAGCAGAAATCAATTAATCTGCGTTAAGAAATAGTTGAGAAGAAAAACGACGAGTCCCGGGCGCAATGCCGTTGCGCTCCGGGCCTCGTCGCTTTGCGAAGTATCTAACGGTCTCGTTGCCGTGGTACCTAGTCAAACAGACTCGGCATGTCGTTTTCCTTCATGAGGGCACCGGCGGAGGGTAGGCTCTGCGCGGTGAACTTCTCGGCTGAGACGCCGGCGCCAAGGATCTCCTCGGTTGTGCCGACGGTGGTGACCGAGCGGCCCTTCTTGGCCGTAAAGGCCTGGACGCCCTGCGTGTTGGTAGTCGTCTTGGTCTTGAGCAGCGACGTGTTGAAGTTCATCAAACGATAGTCGCTCGAGACCAGTGCGATGTCGCGATCTTCCTTGAGCACCTGGGCATACAGCAGCTTGCTGCCACCGTAGATGGCGTTCTTGAGGCGCTTGCGGTTGGTTTTAGTGACGTATCCAGAAAGCGCGACGCGCACCACGCGGCCGTTCTCAAAGACGAACAACACGTCGGCCTTGTAGTCCTCGGGGTCGATGACCCAGATGACACTCTCGTCGGGTTCCATCTCAAGATCGGTCGGCAGGTACGAGCCCAGCTGGGCCGACTTGGTGTCCTCAAATGCCGCAACCTTGCACTTGTACACCTGGCTCTTGTTGGTAAACACGAGCAGCTCGTGCGTGTTGGAGGACGGGAACTCGATAAAGGGTTTGTCGCCGTCCTTGTACTTGAGCGTGGTCGCCTTTTTGAGTACGCGGTCCGTCATCTTCTTAAGGTAGCCATCGCGCGAGAGCATGATGGTGACCGGGTACTCCTCGACCTCGGGCTCCAAGCTTACTTCGATAACCTCATGGGGCTCGATCCTGCCCGTACGGCGCGGCATCACGTACCTCTTGTTGACCGCGGCCAGCTCGTCGCTGATGACCTTCTTGATGTTCTCCTCGCTGGAGAGGATCTCCTCAAGCTCGGCAATCTCGCCCTCAAGCTTAGCGATGTCCTTGGTGCGGTTGAGGATGTACTCCTTGTTGATGTTGCGGAGCTTAAGCTCGGCAACAAACTCGGCCTGGGTCTCGTCGATGTCGAAACCCTTCATAAGGTTGGGCACGACCTCGGCCTCGAGTTTGGTGCCGCGGATGATGGCGATGGCCTTGTCAATGTCGAGCAGAATCGCCTCGAGGCCGTGCAGCAGGTGCAGGCGCTCGGACTTTTTGCCCAGGTCAAAGTTAATGCGGCGACGCGTGGACTCAATACGCCACTTGACCCACTCGTGCAGGATCTGGCGCACGCCCATAACGCGAGGGTAACCATCGACCAGCACGTTGAAGTTGCATGAGAACGAATCCTGCAGCGTGGTCGAGCGATAGAGCTTGGCCATGAGTTTGTCGGGGTCGACGCCGCGCTTAAGGTCGATGGCGATGCGCAAGCCCGAGAGGTCGGTCTCGTCGCGGATATCGGCGATCTCCTTGACCTTGCCCTCCTTGGAGAGCTTGACGATGCGCTCGATGATGACATCGGTCTTGGTGGTGTAGGGGATCTCGTAGACCTCGATGATGCGCTCTTCGGGAATCCAGCGCCAGCGGGAGCGGATTTGGAAGCTGCCAAGGCCGGTCTCGATAATCTTTTCCATCTCCTCGCGGCGGTAGATGATCTCGCCGCCGGTTGAGAAGTCGGGCATGGGCATGTACTCTAGCAGGTCGCAGTCGGGATCCTGCAGGTAATGCATGGTGGCGGTGCAGACCTCGTTGAGGTTGAAGCCGCAGATGTCGGATGCCATGGCGACGCCGATGCCCTTGTTGGCCGAGACGAGGATGTTAGGGAACGTGGTGGGTAGCAGACGCGGCTCCTTCATGGCGCCGTCGTAGCTGTCAACGAAGTCGACCGGATCCTTGTCGATGTCCTTGAAGATCTCGGCGCTGATGGGGGAGAGCTTGGCCTCGGTATAACGCGAGGCGGCGTAGCTCAGGTCGCCCGAATAGTACTTGCCAAAGTTGCCCTTCGACTCCACGAAGGGGGCAAGCAGCGCTTCGTTGCCCGTCGCCAGGCGCACCATCGTCTCGTAGATCGCGGCATCGCCGTGCGGGTTGAGCTTCATGGTCTGGCCCACGATGTTGGCGCTCTTCTGGCGCTCGCCCTTGAGCAGACCCATCTTGTACATGGTGTAGAGCAGCTTGCGGTGCGAGGGCTTAAAGCCGTCGATCTCGGGGAACGCACGCGAGACGTTGACGCTCATGGCGTAGGGCATGTAGTTGACCTCGAGCGTCTGCGTGATCGGCTGGTCGGTGACCTCGGAGTGCAGGCCGATGACGTTTTCGGCGTTGACCTGCTTTTTCTTTGGCTGGTTCTTCGTCTTCTTCTTTGCCACGATATCCTCTTGAACTTCTTATGGGCCGTCGTTATCGATTTGCTGCTATTGCAGGTCCAGTTGGTCCAGGTATTCCTTGCCGTGCTCGGAGATATGGCGCTTGCGGCCTGCCTCGTCGTTGCCCAGCAACAGGTTGAACATGGTTTCCGTCTTGGTGACGTCCTCGGGCTCCACCTTGATCAGGCGACGCGTCTCGGGATTCATGGTGGTGAGCCACATCATGTCCGGATCGTTCTCACCAAGACCCTTGGAGCGGTTGATCGAGCACTTTTGGTCGCCGATCTCTTTGAGGATGCCGTTCTTCTCGAGCTCGGTGTAGGCAAAGTAGGTCTTCTCTTTGCAGTTGATCTCGTAGAGCGGCGACTCGGCGATATACACGTAACCCTCGTCGATAAGCGTGGGCACCAGGCGATAGAGCATGGTGAGCACGAGCGTGCGGATGTGATAACCGTCGACGTCGGCATCCGTACAGATAATGACCTTGTTCCAGTTGAGGTTGTCCAGGTCAAAGGCGCCAAGGTTCTTGATGCGCTTGTCCTTGATCTCCACGCCGCAGCCCAGCACGCGCATGAGGTCCATGATGATGTCGGACTTAAAGATGCGCGGATAGTCCTCCTTCAGGCAGTTGAGGATCTTACCGCGGACGGGCATGACGCCCTGGAACTCGGCATCGCGCGAGGTGCGAATGGCGCCTGCTGCCGAGTCGCCCTCTACGATGTAGATCTCGCGGCGGCTCTTGTCCTTGGAGCGGCAGTCGATGAACTTCTGCACGCGGTTGGCCATGTCGGTCTTTTGCTGCAGGTTGGTCTTGATACTCTGACGCGTCTTTTCGGCGTTCTCGCGCGAGCGCTTGTTGATGAGCACCTGCTCCATGATCTTGTTGGCGGCGTCTTTGTTCTCGATCAGGTAAGTCGAGAGGCGTTCCTTAAAGAAGGCCGTCATAGCCTGCTGGATAAAGCGGTTGTTGATGGCCTTCTTAGTCTGGTTTTCGTAGGACGTCTGGGTGGAGAAGCAGTTGGTCACCAGCACCAGGCAGTCCTGGACGTCCTGCCATTTGATGCCGCTCTCGTTTTTGTTGTACTTGCCCTGTTGCTTAATGTAGGCATCGATGGCGCTGGTCAGAGCACTACGGGCGGCCTTTTCGGGTGAACCGCCGTTCTCGAGCCACGATGAGTTGTGGTAGTACTCCTGCATCATGAAGGTGCGCGAGAAACACATGCACGCGGTGATCTTTACGTTGTAGTCGGGCAGGTCCTCGCGGTCGCGACCGCGACGGTCGGCCTCGATAAAGAAGGGCTCGGTGAGGTAGTCGGTACCGACCTTCTCGAGCACGTAGTCTTCGATGCCCTTGGGATAGCAAAAGTCCTCTTCGGAAAATTCGCCATCGTCGCCCTCAATGCGCAGGCGGAAGGTCACGTTGGCGTTGACCACGGCCTGGCGGCGCATGGTCTCGCGATACCACTCGTGGGGGATGCTGATGGAGGTAAAGACCTCAAGATCGGGGCGCCATTTGATGGTGGTGCCGGTGCGGTCCTCATTGCTGGGCTCAATCTCGAGTGCCTTCTTTTTGGCGCCGACAACCTTGCCCTTCTTAAAGTGCAGGGAGTACTTGTTGCCGTCGCGCCAAACCGTGACGTCCATGTATTCGGAAGCGTACTGAGTCGCGCAGGAGCCCAGGCCGTTGGTGCCGAGCGAGAAGTCGTAGTCGCCGCCCTGGTTGTTATTGTATTTGCCGCCGGCGTAGAGCTCGCAAAAGACGAGCTCCCAGTTAAAGCGCTTCTCGGAAGGGTTCCAGTCGAGCGGGCAGCCACGGCCGTTGTCCTCTACCTGGATAGAGCCATCGCGAAAAGCGGTAAGGGTGATGAGCTTGCCGTAGCCCTGGCGCGCCTCGTCAACGGCGTTGGACAGGATCTCGAAGGCGGCATGCGCGCAGCCGTCGAGTCCGTCCGAGCCAAAGATGACGGCGGGACGCAGGCGTACGCGCTCCTCGTCCTTGAGCTGGCGGATACTGTCGTTACCATAGTTTGCGGTGTTTTTTGCCATACTCGCTCTCTCGGTGCTCCCTTGCTGCGTTTAAGTCATATAGATAGTCAAGGTAGCATAGCCCAGCCCACAGACGATTCCAACCAACACGAAATCCATCGAACAATCGTTCGGAGTTCGATGGAGATTCGTTTACTCGGACAAAACCGAGTCGGTTCTGTCCGAGTAAGTTTGAATAGTGAACCGAAGTTGTAATGTCCGCATGGCGATGACGAATATGGTTTTCATAATGACAGATATAGTTGACATTGTCTGATATATGCAATATATTTCTGTCATGTTGCAACGGATATCTGTCCATTACTACAAAAGGAACTCCATGCCGGGCAAAAAGAACCTACGCATGAAGGCGGCGCGCGCGGCGGTTGGCCTTTCGCAAGCTGACTTGGCCCAGGCCGTGGGCGTTACGCGCCAGACCATCGGCCTTATCGAGGCGGGCGGCTACAACCCCACGCTCAATTTGTGCGTGGCAATCTGTAAAGCGCTGCGCGTTACGTTGAACGACTTGTTTTGGGAAGACGAGAGCGACGTCGACCCTGACGCTCTTTAGGAGTTCGCTATGAAATTTGAAGATTTAAAACTCGTGCAAAAGTGGCGTGAATATGCCGGCCCAAAGGATGAGCGCCTGGAGGCTGAGAGCGCGAAGATCTACAAGATTGGTTTCGTGTTGCTTTCGTTTGGCATGTTGATGATCTTTTTCTACCAGTTTATAGCTCGACAGGTTGCGTGGGTTCACAGCGACGCCAGTGAAATGCCGCATGGCTTTGCAACGCCGTTCGAGGCAGCCATGTATTTGTGGCTCGTTCTCGTGATGTTGATTTGCGCAGGACTGCAAACGCGGAAGGGCTATGTCGATACCAATCGTTTTGGGCAAACCGAGCATCTTCCTGTTGGATATTTTCTGCTTGTCAGCGGTCTTAGCGGCGCCGCGTTCGCGCTTGTTATTGCCGCAATGCGCTGTATCGCTGAGGCGCAGATCGTACCGCTCGAAAGTGTCTTTTGGTTGGCGAACCTGGCCACGGGCGTGTTCTGCGGCGCGACGATTTTTGCGGCCACGTTTGCTGCCCTGTGCGCAACGTTTTTCACGGCGAAAAGACGCCGTGCCAAGCTCGAGGCAGAACTCGACTCCTCTGACGACATCTAATGCGTAATGGGCTGGCTCTGGGTATCCAAAACCAGCCCATTTTGATGTTCGATGAGCCGAGTCAGCGTCTCTCGTAAAAGCAACTAGGAGCTAGCGAGGCTCATCCGAATTGACCTCATCGGCGGTGTCTTTTTCGAGCGCCGTGCGGCGGGCACTGTAGGCGATGAGGCCGGCGCCTGCCGCGGCGAGTGCTGCAGCGGCTGCCGTAAGGGGAGCGTTGGCATCGCCCGTGCCCGCAAGCGCGCCCGCTTTTCCGGAGCGCTTGTTATTGCCGTGGTCCTTGCCACTGCCGGAGCCGCTTCCGCCGGAGCCGCCGCCCTCGTCAGTACCGCCGCCGCTCGAGCCGCTATCGCCGTCTGCTGTCATCGGGGCGTCGTGAAGTCCTGTCGTATCCGCGCCGCCGCATACGCCGACCTGAACTTCTGAGCGTTCGCATGCCGCGTCGGGCACATGAAGCTCGTGCAGTACGGCACCCAGCGCCGAGTTTGCGCCCGGTCGAATTTCCTCGAGCGTTACGGGATCGAGCGCCACCAGATTACGCGCCTTCGCATACAGCGTTACACGTTTGCCCACCTCGTCGCTCCAACTCTCGGGGATGGCGAAGCTCATGCGGAACTGTGCCGTGCAACCCGGTGCCAGCACGGCGTTGCCACTGTCGGCTACCAGCGGGTGCGTTGCAAAATGTGCGCCCAGCGTCTCGAGCGTGTACTTCACGTGTGTCATGTCGTTGGCCGAAGCGTCCTCGGCAAGCTCTGGATCGTAGATCGATGCCATGCGTGCGTTCACTCCGAACCCGATGGATGCGCTGGAGAACGGCTGACTGGAGCCCTCTCGGTACAGATCGATCGTGCCGGCGGTCAGCAAGGTGTTGCCGTCGTTTCGCACCGTGACCATGAAGGATTCGCCTGCTGCTCCGGGCACCACCGCGCCCGAGGTAGCGACTGCGCCCGTCGGAGTGGCACACGCCACCAAGGGCACTTCGATGCCGTGTAGTTCTGCCTCGCTCTTCTCCGCGCTCACAATGTGCGTGGCGAGCGCGGAGAGCATGCTCCCCGACGTCAAAAATGTCGTTATCTGATCGACGGGATGGTCCAGCTCGCACATCACGAACGGCTCCGTAAACAGATCGCCTGCCAAGGTGCTGGCGAAGATGCGGAAGTGCTTGCCCATCACTGCTACCGGGTTGCCTTCTTCGTCGTAGGTTTGCCCCACCTTGCCATCGGTGTTCTCTACATAGAGCACGCACCTGCCGTTGTTGCTTACGCTAAACGATGCCGGGCCACAGCCTGCGGCACCCACGGGCTGCGTTGCAAATGCCGATGCGCCTCGCGTCCAAGTAATATGCTGCAGTTGCTCGTTGACGGTAGCCAAAAAGCCCGTGTGCTGCGGCCACGGCACCGCGTGGGGTACTGTGGCATCTGGCGACATAACGCCCCAGCTCGCAATGGACTGGCCGATCACGGCGTACGATGCACAGCCACAACCGCCTGCGGTCTCGTATGCAATGGGCACCACCATTTTGCCGTTGATATTCTCGGGCGCGCCGAGCTCGATGCTCGACGGTGCCTGCGGAAAGCGGAGGACCTGACGGAACGTGAGACTGTCGCCCGAAACGTCCGACCACAGGGTAAAGCACTCCAGCGCAACCTCGGCCTCGCTGCCGAGCGTCTTTTCTGCGGTGGTTCCGCGGCGGTGGAGGTAGGCGCCCGACAGGCGCCCGTCGACAAGTGTCTTGCCCACCGTGATGCGTGGGCACTGCAGGCAATGGTAGCCATCCTCCTGAAGGCGGCCGCGCGAGATGCTGCGCCACGACGTGTGCGATATCACGCGAACTCCGTCGTTGCTTATGCGCAGGCGCACAACGGACAGTATGCCGGATGTGCTCGCCGTATCGAAAAGGGTGTTGTCGCCGGCGGGGCGCTCGCCCGAGACCAGCAGCACGTAGGCGTCCTGGTTTCCTCTTCCGTCCGTATATTCCACTACGTCGAAGTCGTAATCGTATATGCTGTCGCGCTCCACGTCGCCCTCGCCAAACCCAAGGGGAAAGTCCACAGGCGTGGGAGCGGACCACGTCCCGTTTGCCTTTGTGTGTACCACCAGGCGCGAGCGACCATTGTCGCCGTAGCGCACCGAGGCGATACGGAACAGGCATTCTACGCCGGCAATCATTGCCAGCTTCATGTGGGCTTCGCTGAGCACGCCAGCAAACAGCACGTTGTCGCTCGAGGGCTTGATGCCGCCACGCTCGTCCTCCGACACGCCGGCAGAATCGGCGTTCGGGTCGGCAACGGTGTTCGTTGCCTGACCGATGTAGGTGTACTCATACATCGGCGCGGCGTTTTCGTCGTTCTCTATCAGTGCATGGACGAAATGCTCGATCTGTCCCGTGTCGTCGCTTTCTGCATCCGCCTCGAGCTCAATGCGCGTGACCGCCCGATCCCAATCGCGCACGACAGGCGCGGCGTTTACGGCAGTGGCCTTAACCTCAGCGCGTGCGAGCAGCTCGGCGTTGGTGACGATGGTGGCCGATGCGATAAATTGCGGCACGCCGCCCGCCTCGATGTTGCCGGGCATGCCGAAGCGGGCATCCAACGTGTAAGGCGTATCTCCACCCAATGCGAGCTCAGAGCGCTGGAGCACATACTGGTTGCTATTGTTCACCGACATATTCCACGAATCGAGGAGTGTGGGCCACGATCCCGACCAAGCCTTGGTGGTCCACTTGAACATTACGAACTGGAGTATCACATCGACATCGACGTCTGCACCCACGCGCAGCCGCGGAAGCTGGTGCCCGTCCGCCTTCTCGTACCCAATGAACAGGGTGAGGGATGCGGCGCCACGCACGGCAGACGAGGCGACGCCTGCAACGCCGGCGCCAAAGGTAACGGCAAGCCCGATCTGGATGGTGAATGAGCCCGACGTGTTGGAATAGTCGAGCGAAATGTTCTTGAAAAACGCCGCGCCGCTGCCGTGCGTGTGGGCACCCACGGCGAGCGCCAGCTTCGCCAGCACCCAGGGGTTGACGTTTAGGAAAAAGGGCACCGGTCCTAGGGTAAACTGCTCGGTCCAATTGAGGTCGGTTCTTACCTGGAAGAGGGCCTTAATATTGCCGTATGCGGGGTCGTTGTTGCTGCCCCAGGTTTTGCCTACCCAATCGTAGGCGAGCGATCCGTACACCTGTGTGGCGATATCCATCGTGAACAGCAGCGTGCAATGGTGACGAAGGAGCTTGGTGTTTCTTGGATCGGTGCCCGAACCGGCACTCATGCTCTTGTACTGATTCCACTTCCCTTCCATCTCGTCGAGGTAGCGGTTTGCCTGCTTGGCGCCCGACTCGCGCGGCGATTTCTTCCAGTATTCCAGATCAGGGTTGCCCGAATCGTTCATATAGCTGGCTGGTTTGTATCCTCCGCCAAACAGCACGTACCCGGCAAAAGAGAAATCGAACAAAATGGGGAATGAGGGCATCCAGCACGTGAACTTATTGCCGCCGATGCCGGGAAACGCCGCCGGAAAATCAAACGGAGTGATCTCTTGGTCCATGGTAGTAGGAATGATGGTGGTCGAGCCCGATTCTGCCTTTGCGGCCGGCGCGGTGACAACGGCCATGGGAGAGGAGAGCGTGTAGGTTTTGCCCTGATAGTCGAGCACAAAGCGCAGCTTGCATCCTTCCTCCAGAAGGCCCGATGCCGCATCGAGGAACTTGTCTTCGAGCGTGAATGTCGCCAGATTATCCGAACCCGATGCACCGGCCTTGACTTGGCCAATTTGCGTGACGGTTTCGGGCGAGCTGCCCGTGGCGGGCAATACCTTGTTGATGCACAGCGTTGCCTGTCCACCCTGTGGCAGATGTGCCTGCACGGTAAAGGAGTGCGTATCGGGCTGTTCGTTTGCCGTGTCGTCCTTCGGCAATGCCATGAACGTGGCTTCAGCGTACTGGATGTCCCATTCGTCGAATGTGAGCTGGCGAAAGTACGGCTCGCCATCGGAGAGCGGACGTGTGGGTGCGGTAATGGCGGTGCCGCCTTGGACACGCGCGAGGGGAATCTCGACATCGCGGTAGCCTTTCATGCTGATGGAGATACCGCCGTTAAAGTCGTACGCGTCAAGGAGTGTTGCCTCGTCCACGTAGCCTTCCGAAAGCGGCGCGACCTCAAAAATGGCCGTGCCTTCGTCATCGGTAGTGGCGGTGAGCTGCTTGCCTGCGGCATAGCGCGATGTGAGCGTGACCTGGGCACCCGCGATGGGCGTATTCTTGTTGGCGACATCGACCACGACCACACCAAACATGGTGCGCGAGAGAACGAGCACCCTGAAGGGGTCTTTTTCGTCGGCATAGGCTTCGGTGGGCGCGAACGGCAATATGAAGGCGTTTGCGCTTCCTGGCACGCGCGGCAACATAATGCTCGCCAGCGAGGACGCTCCGGCAACAAGTAACGAACGGCGATCAAGCATCTTTGGCTCCCATCCCGCAGGCATCGGTGGAAATAATCCAATTTTGCGAGAAGGCATCCTGTCACGGTAGTGCCGTTCGATGGCCAAAATGTCCAATTTGAGCGCGCGAAAGCGTCAGGCCCCCCGGAGCGCTTTCGATACGCCGGGCAGTCTGGCCGCTAGCGCAACATGTGGGCAACCAGCTCGGCGCGAGTTCCGATACCAAGCTTGGCATACACTCCTGATAGGCGGTTTTTAACAGTGCCCGGCGATACTTCCATGTGGCGTGCGATTTCGGCGTTGGTCCATCCGCGGCAGGCGAGCATGGCCATGGTGAATTCCGTGGTCGTTAGATCGTCGGCCACGTCCTCGCCCGAATCAGGGTTGTGGATGCGCCGCCAGCCGTAGCTGAAGCGGTACGTGATCTCGATGATGCGCGCGAAGTCGTCTGGGTATTGCGTTTTTAGGCACGCCTCGATGAGCCCCTGTAAAAGGCCGTGGTGCTCGCCAATGAGCTCGATAAGGCCGTCGGGGCGCGCAATGCCCCAAGCGGCTCCGAAGTGTGCCTTTGCGGCGTCGATGTCCTTGAGGCTCATGCATGCCATGGAGGCTGCCAGGTGCAGGAACAGTTCCGAGATCGGATAACTTCCCTGTTTCATAATCAGGGCGTTTTCCGCCATGCCCAGGCTGCGGCCGTATTCGCCGCGCAGATACAAGGCGTGCGCCATCACGTAGCTGGCGAACAGGCGCAGGCCTTCGGGCAGATGCGCCGCAAGTGGATAAAACTCTTCGGCAGAATACGGGGAAGGCAAGTGCAGCAGGACGCTTGCGGCCGAGGCGAACAGGATATGCGTGGCGTGGATAGCGGATGATTCCTCGTCGGCCGGCGTATCGAGGATGCCCGCAAGGCACCGGCGGGCGTCGGCGATACGGTTGAGCGACAGACTGGCATATCCGCAGATAAAGCATGCGGAATAGCGCAGTGCGGGGTCGGTGGCGTCAAGATAGGGGCGTGCTGTCTTGGCAGCGAGGGTGGCCTGTCCGCGAAAGTACAGCGCTTCTGCCGTGGCGATGGTGCGTGAATCGGGGTCGGAAATGTCTGCAACCGCAGCGTCAATCTGCCCCGGCACAAAGGCGGTGCACATCAACGGCATGGGAACGCATGGGTAGCCATCGCAGTCCATCTTCCATCTCCCAACAGCTGGCAACAATGCAGCAATTGTACTCCTGTTGCTCGGGACCGGAATTTGTGGGTATCGCCTACGATTATGCCGAACGTATAAAGGAAGAGTCTATTGGCGATGCTCCCAAGGTGGCTACTGAAGCCTAGCTGGCCTCGACATTAGGAAAAATTGCCGCCCCTACAAAAAGCTCTGCCGCAGCGATGGGAAACGCATCTTCTGGGCATTCCGGCGTCTCCAGCCAGCGCTGGACTGCTGCTGTCGCCTGCGCGTTGGCGAGCGAGGCGTGGGGACCGTCCGGCGACCAGCGGTGACGGGCGAGCCCTGCCGCGTGTGTGGGCCTCCATCGGCGTAGACCCATGACCCCCATGGCATCGGAGAAGTCCACCATGGCGTCCAGGACCTTACCGTCCGGCATGTCCAGCCTAGCGGCTCTCTTGATTCCGAGGTCGAAGGGGGCGTTGTGCAAGGCATATGGGGCCGAGTGGAAGTGGATCAAAAGAGCGTTACTTGACGTTTCATGCATAATGCCAACCGTCCCGCGACATCACGTTCGCAGCGCGCAGGGGCCGGAGAACCTTCGCGATGAGAGTTGACGTTTAATACCTTGCATCGTATAGTGTGTATAGCACAGTATATGACGAGAGGAGGTGTGCGGATGGAGGCACAGATGAAGCGCGGCTTCCTGGAGGCCTGCGTGCTCGCGGCCGTCTCCGGCGAGGAGTCCTACGGCTACCAGATCGTGAAGGACGTACCGGCGAGCATGGGGCTCACGGAGTCGACGCTCTACCCGCTGCTCAAGCGCCTGGAGAAGGCCGGGTGCATCACGGCGCGCTCCGCCGAGCACAACGGGCGGCTGCGCCGGTACTACCGCATCACGGACGACGGGCGAGCGCGCATCGAGGAGTTCCTGGCCGAGTGGCCGTCCGTACGGGAGATTTACGCATACGTTGAGGAGGCGCACCATGACGCGCGATGAGTTTCTGGGCCGGTTGGGCGAGCTGCTCGCCTGCCTGCCGGCCGAGCAGGTGGAGGAGACCAAGGCGTTCTATGCGGAGGCCATCGCCGACCGCATGGAGGACGGTATGAGCGAGGAGGAGGCCGTGGCCGCCATGGGCACGCCCGGCGAGGTGGCGGAGGCCACGCTCGACGACCTGCCCGCCGTGCCGCGCGCGATCGCGAGGACGCGCCGGCGCAGCACCGCGCTGCTGTGGGTGCTGGCCATCGTGGGCTCCCCGGTGTGGGTGCCGCTGCTCGCCGCCTTCGCCGCCGTGGCCGTCACGGTCTATATCTGCATCTGGGTGCTGGCGCTCTGCGTGTGGATCGTCGCGGTGGCACTCGGGGGCGTGGGCGTAGTTGGGCTCCTGCTTGCCGTAAGCGGCGTCATCATCGGCCACTTCCCGTACGCCCTCGCCTCGGCGGGCGTGGGGCTCGGCCTCGTCGGCGTGGCGCTCTTCGTTGGTGCTGGCGCTTGGGCAGCCTCAAAACAAATTGCGCGCCTCTCGGCGCTCTGGGCGAGGAAGGCCGCCTCGCCCTTCTGGAAGGGTAAGGGCGAGAAGGGCGGCGCTGCCGCGCATCTCGCGGCGTAGAAAGGAGTGAGTACCATGACCAGTGCGAAGAAGATCTACCTCGCCGTGGCGGGCGGGCTCGTTGCCGCGGGTGTTGTCCTCGCGGGCATTGGCTTTATCGCTTCGGGTTTCGACCCGGCCGTGTTCACAACCCATATAGACACACGCGACAGCACCATCGTGCTCGGCGGCGTCGAGGTGGACGACCCGATGGGCCTCCCCCTCATCGAGCAGCTCGCCAATCTGGGCGAGATCGACACCTCCGGCGTCGCGGATCCCGCCGCGCCCTAGGCGCAGCGAGCCCGGGCGCTCTGCCCGCCAAGCTGCGTAAGCCGGCGAAACCCGAACCTCAACCTCTACGCAACTGGCCCCAAGCCTGCGCCGATTCGCTCTCAGCGCCGCGCGGGGGCCCGTGACGCATGCCCAAAAAGGTACGAGGAGAAAGGAACGCGATGACGACAACCACGCCCTTCCGCCTTCACGGGGCCACGCAGGACCGGAAGCGACTGGGCCGTGCGGTGGGGCTGTGCTTGGATTGGCTACACTGATATGGACAGTTCCGTGAGGGGCGCGAGAGGCGGGACTCTGGGGAGATCTTCGAGGAGGAGTGTCTCGACTGGAAGCGTGGGTTCAGTGGAGCAGGAACCTAATCTCTGTCTCTCTTGCTTTTTTGATTTGTTGAGAAGCCGGCATTTGGGGGCATTTTGGATAGCGAACAGTTCAAACAAGAAGCTGAGAAAATAGAACAAAGCCTGAGTGCCTTGAGAGTCGCCGAGCGAAATGCAGTGATTCCCTTCATGAACGGCGACTTTACCCAATGGGATCTATATCTGGCATCCTCCTCTGAGTATGCGATGAGACTGATAGACGGATTCATCTCCATGCTCGAGTCGAGGAATCTTGTTTGCGTCGCCCAGCTTCTCCGCGCACAGGTTGGAGTCTGCCTGCGGACATTCGCATTATTCGCCGCCGAAGACCAGGATGACTTTCTCAAGCAGGTGTTTCAAGGTGTGCCTGTGAACAAGCTGAAAGATTTCTCGGGTGAGAAGATGTCCGATGGAAGACTTCAAGACTTACTCGAGAAGTTCGATCCAAAGGTAAAAGATGTATACAAGGTGACGTCTGGATTCGTCCACTTCTCCATTGATATTCTGCCGAGCATGGGTGTGCCTGGGGAGGGCTATGAGGTCGAGTTTAATTTTGGAGCCGAGCCCAACGAGAGAAACAATGCGCCTCTCGTGGAATGCGGCAAGGCGTTCTGCCACTATGTCGACCTGCATCTCCAGATGCTCCATAAGGTGATTGCTTCGGATGAATGGTATGCCGATCGATTCCGTATCGATTCCGATGGTCCTGCAGACGAGGCCTCGAAAAGCGAGAAGGTGTAGGTCGAACGCATTGACGCTGCCTTGACAGCATCCCGATATGATAACGAATGGGAGGTTCCCTGCGAAATGTGCGCCTCTGTATATTCTCGCTAGGACGCCCTCGACCGATAAGGCATCGTTGAGTTCAATTTGAGTTCAGCTCGGGTGCCTGAAAATCGCCCAACTCTGATAAAAGGGGAGACGACGGTACACCACGTAGACGAGAGGCTATGGAAGTGCACGATTTGATTATATTGGCGCGCTAAACCGCCCCGCTGCCCAACTTGAACTCCGCTCACGCGTGTATGGGGCTGCGAGAGGTAACGGCCTGCGGCCTCCTTTGTGTGCTCGATGATATCTTCGAGCATGCCGGGCATGGCGGAGACATTCGCTGCAATCCAGCCGTGTTCAAGCGCCGTTTCGGATGGGAGCGAGAGGGGGCTGTCTTGCCCGTTTCCCTTGCACCCGTAAAGATGGTTGACAGTTTGGGGTCTCCCGGGTCTTTAGCTTTTACCGTGCTAGATGCCTCATGGAAACTGTTGGACTTTAATCAGACAGACCCAGCATGTCGTTTTCCTCCATGAGGACATCGGCTAAAACCGCAACACCTATGCTTGTTTAAGCAAACTTCCTGATAGTCGTGGAGCTGCTGTAGCCCGACATGCAGGACATCGCTCGGCTTAAACACCGGATGCCGCATCCGCGAAACGAGTTGCGGTGCACCCTGTTCCAAAAGGCTGCCAAGTACCATGGCGTGAGCGTTGGGGTAGCCATCATTCAGCGTGGATACATCCGGATGCGCATAGATCCAGACGATTCCAACGTTCTCGTATTTCCCGTGCAGGTAATCGAAGAGGGCAGGCGACACCATACAGTTGCCGCCGACGGTCACGATTCTGTCGGGGTTTTCTGCCGCAAGCTTCCTCTGCGCATCCTGAATCCCCGCCAGGACTTCGTCCTCGGCATAGATGCGAACTGTCTCCCATTTCTCATGTCCAAGTTTTGGGACGCGTTTCACAATGTCGAGTGGGACTCCTGGACAGTCGGATCACGTGGTGGCCCCCTTTGAGAGGGTCACGAGCATCACGGTTCCGTTCTCGGAATTTGCTTCGACCTCTACCGTGCCACCGTGAAGCGCTGCAATCTCCCAAACAAGCGCTAGCCCGAGTCCTGCGCCGCCGTATGCCCTGCTGCGGGATTTATCCAGGCGAAAGAACGGTTGGAAGATGCTCTCACGGTACTGCTTGGGTATTCCCGGGCCCTGGTCCTCGACTCGCAGGAACACGTGGCTGTCGTTGTCGCAGATGGAGACGGTAACGCTCGAGTCGGCGCGGCTATAGCGGATGGCGTTTTCGACCAGGTTGAACACCAGCCGATAGAGGAGCGCATCGTTCCCGATTACTAAAGCGTCTCCAGCACAATTGAGGGCTATGCCCTTATTTTCGGCAAGTGGCGCAAGGTCGGTGAGGACCTCTTCGGACAAGGGACCGAGTTCAACATCGTCCTCGCAAGGAACGCTGCGGAGCTCACTCATCTCGAGTAATACCTTGGTCATTCGAGACATGCGCTCGGTTTGTTCTTGTAGCAGGCCGAGCAGCTCGGCTGTTTCGGGTTGCAAACCGGAGTGCTCAGAGATGAATAGTTCAATCTGTGCTTGCATAAGGGCGAGCGGGGTGCGCAGCTCGTGTGCGGCGTTGCCGGTAAACTGACGCTGCGCAGAGAACCCTTCGCCAAGACGGGCGATCATGTCGTTGAAAGAGGCGCTGCATCGCTGTAGCTCGGTGGGCACATCTTCACTGAGTCTGATTTCGCTTAGGTTGTCAGGCTGCACGCGCTCTACCTGGGCGGCAAAAGCCCGTAGCGGTTTGAGTGCACGGCCGCTCACAAAGTATGCCAGCGCGCCGCCAAGGAGTGTGACTCCAGCCGTGATGTACCAGGTTGTCGTGCCAAAAGACTCCTGTGCGTCGTTTACGACGATCGTGACCTTGTCATCGGGGGTCGCTTTCGTTGGGTCGAACGCCTGGGGCGAATCTTCGCCGGTCGCGTTAAGGGCCGAGATGTCACTGCCGATGGCATCCATGTAGCGCATGCCCGTATAGCCGACCAGGCAGTTTGTCAGCACGCATGCTGCACACGTGAGCAGTGCCGTCATAATCGTTATGCGCCATTGCAGCGAAAACCTTTTCATTCGCTATCCTCCATAACGTAGCCCTCTCCAATCCGATTGCGAATCGGGTCGTACCCCAAAGCGATGCGTAGCTTTTTGCGGAGTGACGAGATGTGAACGCGGATTGCGTTGCTAAAGCTGTTCACGCTGCTATCCCAAACGTGCTCGATAAGCTCCTCTTGACTTACCGGACGCCCCTGATTAAGCATCAGGTATTCCAAGATTCCCGTTTCCTTGCGCGTAAGAGATAAAGCCTCGCTGTCCACGGAAGCGATGCGCGCCTTGGTGTCAAAGCGGAGCTTTCCGCAGGTTAATACTATGTCGCTTTGTGCAAAGCGCCTGAGGGTAAGGCTGCGGATCCTTGCCGCAAGCTCGTCAAGATGAAACGGCTTGGTAAGGTAATCGTTGGCGCCGGCATCGAGTCCGGCGACCTTGTCGGCGACCTCGCCGCGTGCGGACAGAATCAGTACCTTGGTCTCGCAGTCGGTTTTCCTAAGTTCCCTGAGCACGGTCATGCCATCGATACGGGGAAGGTTGAGGTCGAGTACCACGAGGTCAAAGACTTCGACGCCCAGCAGGTCGAGCGCCTCCTGTCCGTCGTGGCAGCAGTCGACGCTGTACGCCAAGTTCCGCAAGCTGCGCGCGATTGCGTCGCACAGCGCCCGCTCGTCCTCGACGATCAAAATACGCATAACAGTCTCCTTGCACATTCCAAATCGCACTTAACACGGATTTTATAGTCGATATGGTCCAATGGTCGCGTAACGAAAGGAGTGGTTGTGTTGTTCAAAGCGGTAAAACCCGTGGTACAGGTCGCTTTGTTGATCGTCGGAATTACCATGGTGTGCTTTGGTGTTATGCGTGGCGAGGCGGATGCCGTGCTGGCCAAAGCGATTAGGCTGTGCTTGGAGTGTATCGGAATTGGATAAAAGAGAAAACACTGCGTCGCATGTTTTGGTCCGATTTCGCGGATTCATTCAGGCGGCGGCGACGCTGGTCACCAACATTCACCTGCCAAACTTTGCCAAAGGCGGCATCTATCAGGGCGCGGGAAAAACAGTCTGCGTACCTGGACTTAATTGCTATTCGTGCCCCGCGGCATCGGGTGCGTGCCCCATCGGGTCGTTCCAGTCGGTGGTAGGTTCATCCAAGTTCAACTTTTCTTACTACGTCACCGGTACGCTCATTTTGCTCGGCGTGCTGCTGGGACGCTTTGTATGCGGCTTTCTGTGCCCGTTTGGCTGGCTGCAGGAGCTGCTTCATAAGATTCCCGGCAAAAAGTTCTCCACGAAAAAGCTCAAGCCGCTCACGTACATCAAGTACGTCGTGCTGCTGTTTGCCGTGGTGCTGCTGCCCGTCTTGGTGGTTAACGACGTGGGCATGGGCGACCCGTTCTTTTGTAAGTACATCTGTCCGCAGGGCGTGCTCGAGGGCGCCATTCCGCTGGCCATTGCCAATGCCGGCATTCGATCTGCGTTGGGACATCTCTTTACTTGGAAACTTGCCGTTCTCATTGCCGTGGTAGTGCTGAGCGTTTTGTTCTACCGCCCCTTCTGCAAATGGATTTGTCCACTCGGCGCATTCTATGCGCTCATGAATAAGGTATCCCTACTGGGGATCCGGGTCGATGCATGCAAATGTGTCTCGTGCGGCAAGTGCTCAAAGGTTTGTCAGATGGACGTTGATGTGGTCCGCGCGCCCAATCATGCCGAATGTATCCGGTGCGGAAAGTGCATCGGGGCCTGTCCTGTCGATGCCATCAGCTATCGCTATGGCCTGGATGTGTCGGCGGAAAAGCTCCCCTTGACCGCCGATAAAAAGTAAACAAGCTTCGACAAAACGGAGGAATGACCATGAAGCTTTCTAAGATTGCGGCCCTGTTTATGGTGCCGGTATTGGCCTTGTGCCTTGTGGCATGTTCGGCGCCCGGTGGCAATGCGGGCGAATCTACGAGCTCCGATCCTAAGATCGCAGAACTCACTGCGCAGAAGCCGACCAATGCCGACGAGGCCGCCGAACTGTATGCGAAGCTCATGCAGAAGGAGAACGAGATCTTTTCGAGTGATAACGCGCTGTGGGAAAAGGTATTCAATGCGGCAAATAAAGACTCGGCAATGATTGAGGACGGCAGCAATTACGGCGATTTCCTGCTCAAGACCATCGACGGCGCCAAGGATGAGTTCACGGCGGATGAGCTTAAGACGCTCAAGGCCGGTGCGCAGCAGATCAAGGAGATCGAGGACAAGCTCGAGAGCCTGGAGAAGGAGTTCCCCGGCTGTGGAAGCACGCCGAGCTCAGGCGAGAGCGTCGACGCTTCGACCGCTGGCATGACGGCTGGTGCCAATGCTTCGAACGAGGCGACGAAGTTCCCCAGCTTTACGGGCAAGGACCTGGATGGCAACGACGTGAGCAGCGACGAGCTGTTCTCTAAGAACAAGGTCACCGTCATGAACTTCTGGTTCACCACTTGCAAGCCGTGCGTGGGCGAGCTGGGCGATCTTGAGAAACTGAATCAGGAGCTTGCCGAGAGGGGCGGCCAGGTCGTGGGCGTCAATTCCTTTACGCTCGATGGCAACAAGGGCGAGATTGCAGATGCCAAGGACGTGCTGAGCAAGAAGGGCGTGACATATAAGAACATCTGGTTCAAGTCGGATAGCGAGGCCGGCAAGTTTACGTCAAATCTGTTCTCGTTCCCGACGACGTATGTCATCGATCAGAATGGCAACATCGTAGGGGAGCCCATCGTGGGCGCCATCAGCTCCGCTGAGCAGCGCGCAGCGCTCGACAAGCTTATCGACCAGGCGATTGCGAATAGCGAGCAGTAGAAAACGCGTAAAGCATGGCGATGATCGTGCACCGCTGTGCGGAGTAGTCTGCTGCCTTTCAAGATAATCTCCACCATATAGAGGCCCCACTTGGGGCCTCTTTTTTGGGCGCCGTCCCGTTCGTTTTTTGATGCGGTTCCCTACATTCCTCACTGGTGTCGGTAAAAAATGGGGATAGAGTAGGACAAACGCGTCGAATACGAACGGCGGGTGAGAGCGGGCAGAGTGCCTGTGCAGGAGAGGTTGCCGTCCATGTTAGAGCTCAAAGGTATTTGCAAAAGGTACGTTACCCAGTCGTTTACGCAGGTGGCGCTCGACAGCGTAAGCCTGTCTTTTCGCGATAACGAGTTCGTGGCCATTCTGGGCCCCTCGGGCTCGGGCAAAACTACGATGCTCAACGTTATCGGTGGGCTCGATCATTTCGATTCCGGCGACCTGTTAATCGACGGCATTTCGACCAAGGACTTTCGCGATCGCGATTGGGATGCTTATCGCAACAACCGCATCGGCTTTGTGTTCCAGAGCTATAACCTCATTCCGCATCAGACCATTTTGGAAAACGTGGAGCTGGCACTCACGCTCACGGGCGTGGGGCATGCCGAGCGCCGCCAGCGTGCGCGCGAGGCGCTCGAGGCGGTTGGCTTGGGCGAGCACGTTAACAAGCGCCCGAGCCAGCTATCGGGCGGGCAGATGCAGCGCGTGGCCATTGCCCGCGCCCTGATCAATGACCCTGAGATCGTCCTTGCCGACGAGCCGACCGGCGCTTTGGATTCAACGACATCCGTGCAGGTTATGGATTTGCTCAAAGAAGTTGCGCGCGACCGTCTGGTCATCATGGTCACGCACAATCCCGAGCTGGCGTACCAGTACGCCACACGCATCGTCAACCTGGCGGACGGCAAGATCACCGACGATTCCGATCCTTTCGATGTCGCTGACGCCACGCGCCGCGAGGCCAAGCCTACGCGCAAAACCTCGATGAGCTTTGTGACGGCGCTGGGGCTTTCTGCCCGAAACCTCATGACCAAGAAGGGCCGTACGGCCATGACGGCCTTTGCGGGCTCGATTGGCATTATCGGTATCGCTGCGATTCTGGCGCTGTCCAATGGCGTAAACGGCTACATCAAAAAGGTCGAGGAGGATACGCTCTCGAGCTACCCACTCACCATTTCCAAGCAGGATTACGACCTGTCGTCCATGATGGGCGGACAGGGGGCTGCGGATGATGACTCGCCTGAAAACGTGGATTCGTCCGACGACAGTGCCGGCGGCAAGGCCAAGGGAACCGATAAGATTCCTGTGGTCACGGCCGTAAAGGATATGTTTGCGAGCGTTAAGTCCAACGATATGACGAGCTTTAAGGCATGGCTCGATGCCGGTGGCGACGGTATCGACAAAGAGGTCAACGCCATCCAGTACGGCTACGGCGTGACGCCGGTTGTCTATCGTGCGGGTAAGGGCGATGAGAAGCCCGTTCGGCTTGTTCCCAACGCTATGACCGAGGCAATGAGCGGAGGCGCGAGCTCGGCGGCAACGGTGAGCATGGAATCCATGGGAACCTCGGTCTTTAACGAGATGATTGACGACCAGAGTCTGCTCGACAGCCAGTACGATGTCGTCGCCGGTCACTGGCCCACGTCTGCTAACGAAGCCGTAATGGTGCTCTCGAGTCGTGGCACGGTGGGCGACTACACGCTCTACAGCATCGGCGCGCTGGATATCAATGAGCTCAACGATCTGGTAAACAGCGCTATGACGGCTGACGGTGGGGTCGAAACGCCCGAGACCGGCACCGAATTTACCTACGACGATGCGCTGTCCACGACGTTTAAGGTGCTGTCGCCGGCCGATGCGTATCGCAAAAACGAAGAGACCGGCATATGGACCGATATGTCTGGCGACACCGACTTTATGGCCACCAAGGTTGCCGACAGTATCGACGTGCACATTGTGGGCGTGGTGCGACCCAACGAGACCGCCAACGCGAGCGCGTTGTCCCCGGGCATTGCCTACACGCATGCGCTGACTCGCCAGCTTATGGAGCGCGCCGCAAATTCGCAGATTGTGCAGGAGCAGCTTGCCCACCCCGAGACGGATGTCTTTACGGGCAAAACCTTCGACGAACTGCAAGGCGAGGCCAAGCAAGGTGTTGATCTGGGCAGCATGTTCAGTGTGGACGAGGCGGCGCTCAAGAGCGCGTTCTCGTTCGATACCTCCGCGCTCTCGGGTGTTGCCGGCGGTATGGACCTGTCGGGTCTTGACTTGTCCGGGCTGGACATTGACCTTTCGGGCGTTGGCAAGGACATCGACTTCAGCGACATCATGGCAAAAGCGCCAACCCCAGATTTCTCGGGCATCTTTGACGGCCTGGAACTTACGCCCGAGCAAATGCAGCAGGTGGGAACGCTAGCCAACCAGCTGTTTGAGAGCTTTTTGCAGTCTGATCAGTTTAGGGCGCTGTCACCCGATGATCTTAAGGACGCGTCAAAGCTTGCTGCCGCATTCTCGGCGTATCTTGAGAGTGATACGGCAGCCCAGCAAATCCTGGCCCAGCTCAAAGCGCTCGGCGGCGATGCCCTGGCCGAGCGCCTGCAGCAGGCGATGACCGACTATGTGCAAAAGCAGCTGGCTCCGTATCTGCAGCAGGCTATGGATCAGGTGATGAAGTCGATCAGCGATCAGATTGCGGCGACGGTGTCAGCTCAGCTCAGGGCAGGCGCAGCAGGGCTCATGGGCCAGATGGCGACGCAGATGTCGTCGAGTTTTGCCAACCTGGCGAGCGCCATGCGCGTGGATGCGAGTGCCTTTGCTCATGCCATCCATTTCAACATGGACGCCGAGGACCTGAGCTCGCTCATGATGAGCTATGCGAAGGCGTCGAAGCTTACCTACGACAACAATCTGACCACGTTGGGTTATGCGGACGAGGCAGATCCCATCTCGGTCAAGATTTTCCCGCGCGACTTTGAGGCCAAGGAGCGCGTACTCGATCACATCGATGCGTACAACAAGCAGGTCAAAGCCGCTGGCCATGATGATCGGGCAATTTCGTACACCGACTACATGGGCATCATCATGGGTTCGGTGACCGACATCGTGAACACCATCAGCTTGGTGCTCATCGCATTCGTGAGTATCAGCCTGGTGGTGAGTTCCATCATGATCGGCATCATCACCTACATCAGCGTGCTGGAGCGCAAAAAGGAGATTGGCATCCTGCGCGCGATCGGCGCGTCGAAGCGCAACGTGGCCAACGTGTTCAATGCCGAGACCTTTATCGAGGGCCTCATCGCCGGCGTCTTTGCCATTGTCGTCGTGGTGGCCGTGAGCTTCCCGGTTAATTCCTGGGCGCTTGCTGCCAAACAAGTACCCAACCTGATGAGCCTACCCGTGCAGGATGCGCTGGTACTCATTGCAATTTCGGTGCTGCTAACGGTCGTTGCCGGCCTGCTGCCTGCCCGCAGCGCATCCAAGAAGGACCCCGTCGAAGCCCTGCGCTCCGAATAATGCGACAAAGGGACTGTCCCTTTGTCACGTTCGTTGATATGAGAGAAGAGTAGATGATCCTTTCGTTGGCCCCCATGGAGGGGATTACCGGGCATGTGTTCCGTCACGTGCATGCGGAGTGCTTCGGTGCGCTCGATTGCTATTACACGCCGTTTTTGCCGCCGCCGCGGGTGGGAAATCGCTTTGGCGGCAAGGCGTTTAAGGAGATCGATCCTGCCAATAACCAGGGGCTCAACGTGGTGCCTCAGCTGATGTCCAAGAACGCGGACGAGTTTGTGTGGGCGGCGCAGGTGCTCGCCGACATGGGCTATCGCGAGGTCAATCTCAACCTGGGTTGTCCTTCGGGAACGGTTGTCGCCAAGGGCAAAGGATCGGGCTTCTTGCGCAATCTCGACGAGCTCGAGGCGTTCTTAAGCGATGTGTGCGAGCGGTCGCCGTTGCCGGTGTCGGTAAAGACCAGGCTGGGGCTGGAGAATGACGACGAATACGAGCGCGTGCTCGATCTGTATTGCCGCATGCCGTTGGCAGAGCTCATTGTGCATCCGCGCGTGCAAAAGGACCGCTATACGGGTTCGCCGCGCAAAGAGTTTTATGGCGAGACGCTGGAGCGTGTGCCGTTCCCCGTGGCCTATAACGGTGACATTTTTGATCTTGAGGATATGGACGCGCTGGTGGAGGCCTATCCCGGCACGCGCCATGTGATGTTGGGGCGTGGCCTGCTCGCGAACCCCGCTCTGGCTCGCATGGTCAAGGGCGGCCCTGCTGCAACGGCTGCTGAGCTGCAGCGCTTCCACGACACGCTGTTTGCGGCATATGCAGAAGAGATTGGCGGCAATGCGGTCTTCCGCATGAAGGAGTGGTGGTTCTACGCCAAGTGCGCTTTCGCTGATCCCGCTACCGTCCACAAGATCGTACGCAAGACCAAAAAGGTCGACGAATACCGCGCTGCCGTCGAGCGCGTCTTTCGCGAACAGCCGCTTGCACCCACAGCTCGCTTCAACGGCTAACTAGTCATCGGGGGCGTTCTTTAACGACTGGTCATTTAAGGACGTCCCCAACGACTATGTAGCAAAAACATGTACACCAGCATCCAAAGATGTCGAAAAATGTCGACTTTGGATGCTGGTGTACATGTTTGGGTCCGACGGGGGAGCGGGCCTAGGCAATCAGTGCATCAAGTGTAATGAGCTCTCTGAGCCGCTCCGTGCGTGTTTGCCCATGGCGTTTGGCTTTTTCGTCAAACGCCTCAAGAATCGATTCGCCCACACGTGCTGATATAACGACGCTCGGCTCATCGGAGATTGGTGGCCTTCCCAACTTGATGGTGTGACCTTTCGGCCACTCATCTTTTTCGTAGGCTTCCGCGGCTTTCTTCAACTCTCCGGGAGCAAACCCCATCATCTTTTCGAGCTGCTTAGCATCCATGGCGCCTCCTATCGATCGACATAATGTCGAGCGCCGGTTCTCGGATTCTCTTTTTGTATACAATTTTGTAGACAAAAATACAAGCAGTTCATCGGGCTAATTAGCTTGTTTTGACCTGCCTGTTCGATAGGAAATGAGCATTGACGGCTTCGATACTCCTTTGCTTTTCAGCTTGGAATTTGGATGCTCATTGAACTTCCGGAGGGGAGCCCTTTATTAAGCTATTGAGATTCTGGGCAGGAGCTCTCACTGGTCTTCGGTAATGGGGCCAGCTTAATTCGCGACACAGCGTGTCGCGAATGGGAGTAGTCGTTAGGTGTCCTTCAATGGCTACTCATATAAGAACGTTCAAGTGTCGGATTTTGTCATTTAGTGTCGCTCTCAGCGACTATCCTGGAGGGTCGTGGTCAAAAAAGGGCAAATATGAGTACTGTTGCCATTATGGTTGCATTTATTTGCTATAAATTGTAGCTCCTGATGAGATTTGTTCCCATTAAGAGCTACTTTTATTGAACATATGAGGAGAAATAACGTCGTCTGCGGACGAGTGGAACGTTGAATAGTTCCTGAAGTGATCAAAATCGCTGCTACTAAACAGGTAGCAGTACTCATATTTGCCCTTTTTTGACCACAGCCCTCTCGGAAACCTTTCCAGAGGCGTCAAACAGCCATAATCCAAAGGTCTCCTCAAACAATTAGCCGGCCAAGAGCGTCCATGACTACCAAAAAGCTGTACGCCAGCATCCAAAGATGTCGAAAAATGTCGACTTTGGATGCTGGTGTACATGTTTGGGTCGTATGGGTTGGGGCCCTGGACGGACAGAGCGTGCGTACTAGAGCAGGTTTTCCTGCACCCACGCGATGATGTCGCTCGATTCGTAGAGTGGTTTGCCGTCGATGAACAGGCAGGGAACCTGGCGTTTTCCGCCGACGGCGATGAGTGTCTGTTCGGCATCGGAATCGGTCGAGATATTGCGCTCGGGAATGGTCACGCCGTTATCGGCCAAAAAGTGCTTGACCTTTAAGCAATACGGGCAGCCGGTCATAACGTACAGCGCGAACTCGTGATTAGTAGCCATAGGTCTCCAATCGGTTGAGGTTTTGATTGAAATACCCAAAGCCGCCGCGGTCTATGCGCGCGTCAACGAAGACTCGATGGCCTGGACCAGAAACGCCGTGGCTCCGGTGGCGCAGGGCTTGTCGTAGTAGTCAACAAAGCGCTGGTCGGCAAGATAACCGTGGGCGAGGCCCAGGTACGCCTCGTCTTGGGGCTCGCATCCCCAGTTGAGAGCAATCCAGCGACGATGCATCGCGACAAGCTTACGAGCCTCGTTGCTCTCTGGGTCGCCAATGCCCATGGCAATCGAGAGCTGGCCCAGAATCGCGCGTTCAAGTTCTTTCATGTCATTCCAGGTTTCGGGATCCATATCCAACAATGTTTCGTTTGCCGCATCGATAGCCTCGTCGCCATAGCGTGCCCGTGCCTCGGCGCCGTAGCGTTTCTCGTTTTCCTGCACGGTGCGCCAGCGCTCCAGTTGTGGCAGCACGGCGCCCATGAGCGAGACGGCTTCGTCGAGCGACATACCGGTGTTTTGTGCCAGCCGCGGGGCACAATCCTCGATCATTGATTCCATGGTGGTGTCGTAGGTGTACTTGCCGTGGTCGTAGCACCACTTGCAGTAATGATCGGTCGCGGTGCCCGCAGCATCGGTGCCGCAGTCGTCGGGCGTGAGTATCATGCCGCAGCTCTGGCAATAGTGCTCGGGCATTTCGAGCAGATGAGACAGTGGCTCTCCGGTTACGGCGGCAATGAGCTTCATCATGTCGATGCCCGGGGTGACTTCGCCGCGCTCCCAGCGGCTTACGGCTTGGCGCGTGACGTAGAGCTTTGCGGCGAGCTGCTCTTGGGTAAGGTTGTTGGCGCGACGGACGGCGATGAGTTTTTCTGCAAAGGCCATAACGGCTCCTTTCTGCTGCTTGTTGGCTTAAGCATACGCGGCAGCCGATGCCCTTCCAAGCAACCGTTGGTTGCACGACGGAGGACCGCAGCGAAGAATTGCGCGCAACACCCCATGCCCCCATGCCGTACAATGACCGGCATGGAACCTATTGCACACATACATACCGATCTGCCGCAGAAGTTCGGCATCCCGCGCAACAGCTTTTTGGCGCCCCATCTGCAGGGACGCATCGTTTTTGAGCCGGAATTTGCTTCCAACGCTGCAGTTGAGGGTCTGGACTCTTTCTCTCATCTATGGCTGCTCTGGCGCTTTGAAAACGGAACGCCCGGCGGCACGGCTAAGGACATAGCTGCCGATGCCAAGTCGCAGGACAGGTCCGGCACCAATGCAAAATGGTCGAAAACCGTGCGCCCGCCGCGTCTGGGCGGAGCCGAACGCGTGGGCGTGTTTGCCACACGCAGTCCGTTTCGCCCTAATCCCATCGGGCTCACCTGCGTCAAGCTCGATCGTGTCGAGCTCACCGACGATGGCCCCATCATTCATGTGCTGGGGGCCGACCTGCGCGACGGCACGCCCATCTACGATATCAAGCCCTACATTCCGTTTGCCGACTGTCACCCGGATGCGACCGGCGGCTGGATTGAAGACGCGCCGTGGCAAGAGCTCGACGTAGAGTTTCCGCAAGCGCTGCAGGATATGGTCCCGCCCACAAAGCTCCCCGGCCTGGTCGAGGTCCTTCGCCAAGATCCGCGCCGCGCGGGCAGCAAGCACGAGCCAAACCGCGTTTACCACTTGGCTTACGGTGGGCTCGACATATCGTTTACGGTTGACGGATCCAAGTTGACGGTAACCGCCGTCAACGACGCGCGGGGCTAGCCAGCCATTCGATGGCGCTCGCCAAATTCAACGCCAAACCCCGTGCCAAAATCGCCCACGCTGGTGGACAATAACGCCTACCAAAACAATCCGCTTTGCACGGGAGCTCAGCATGAAATACGACTTTACTTCGCTTATCGACCGTCACGGCATGGACGCCATCGCCGTTGACTCCTGGGGCGAGATCCCCGGCATGGCTCCGAACGTACCTGACGAGGGCTTCGATCGCATCCCCATGTGGGTGGCGGACATGAACTTTGCCACGGTGCCCACGGTCCAGGAGCACATCATTCAGCGCGCCCAGCATCCCATGTTTGGCTATTTCGATCCGCGCGACGAGTACTTCGACCGCATCATCGAATGGCAGAGCCGCCGTAATGGCGTCGAGGGCCTGCTCCCGGAGCATATCGGCTACGAAAACGGCGTGCTGGGCGGCGTCGTGTCGACCCTGCGCGCGTATGTCCAGCCGGGCGATGCGGTGCTGGTTCACAGCCCGACCTACATCGGCTTTACCAAGTCCATCGAAGCCGCGGGCTATCGCATTGTCCACAGCCCGCTTAAGCTCGACGACCAGGGCGTGTGGCGTATGGACTTTGAGGACATGGAACGCAAACTCACCCAAAACCACGTCCATGCCGCGGTGTTCTGCTCGCCACATAACCCCTGCGGCCGCGTATGGGAGCACGATGAGATTGAGCGCGCCATGGACATCTATCGCCAGCACGATTGCGTGGTGATCTCGGACGAGATCTGGTCCGACATTATCTTGCCCGGCCACAAGCATATCCCGACGCAGTCGGTGAGCGAGGATGCCCGCATGCGCACGGTCGCCCTCTATGCGCCGAGCAAGACGTTTAACCTGGCGGGCCTGGTCGGAAGCTACCACATCATCTATAACGAGACGCTGCGCGACCGCGTGTGCGCCGTGTCCAATAAGACCCACTACAACGAGATGAATGTCCTTTCGATGCACGCGCTTATCGGTGCCTACCAGCCGCAGGGCTACGAGTGGCTCGATGAGCTCAACGAGGTTATCGAGGGCAACATTGACTACTTCTGCGATTACGTGGACGAGCATTTTGAGGGCGTGTCCTATTCGCGCCCGCAGGGCACGTACATGGTATTCCTGGACTGCACGGAGTGGTGCCGCGTGCATGGGCGCGATATTCAGTGGCTGCTCGACGAGGGCGCGCGTGTGGGCGTGGGCTATCAGGACGGCCGTCCGTTCCACGGGCCTTGCCACATTCGCGTGAATCTAGCACTGCCGCTTTCGCGTGTAAGGGAAGCGTGCGACCGCCTGAACCGTTATGTTTTTGGGGGCATAGGGGGCGCACAGTTCGGGTGCTGCGGTGCGCCCGCGCCGTCAATGTGCGCGGGCGCATAGGGCACAGGGAGTAGCGAGCGCGTTTTCCGCGTTTGCTACTTTTCTTGAATCTGCTTGCCGCAAAGGTGCTCAACCGTAATTTCATACAGCTGGACGCCCCTTATGCTTTGTTTGATCTCCTCTTCGGCCTCCTCGGCGGAAGGGTAGTATTTGAGGGCGAGCTGGCGGATTGTATCTTCGACAAATGCTGGGTCATCGTTCACGAGGCGACAACGGCCAAAAACCACGGTGCTCTGAACATAGGGTGCCCAGTCGTCATCCTTATACCAATCGTTGCCATAAACGGTAAAGCAGACTTTGTCGTTTCGTTTGAGTGCGTCGACCTTGTGTCCTGCCTTGGCACCATGAAAGTAAATTTTGTCATGTTCGGAATCAAAGAAGTAGTTAACGGGAATGGCATAGGGATAACCATCGTCGCCATTGACGGCAAAAACGCCGCGCTTGCAATCGGCGAGCAGCTCTCGCGCCTGTTTATCGGTGATGGCGCGCTTTTTTCTGCGAAGAGGCCTAAACATTGTGGGCTCCCTTTCTTTTTGCGTGCTGCGGGCACGGCGGTGGGCGGTATGTCTATATCAAGATACTCGTTCGGGCCGTGAGACCTGTGGGGATGTCCTATTTGTCGCAGATTGAAACGTATCCCGTTTTGCCACGGGGGCGGTCCTTCATAACCCGTCGTTCAGAAGCGTCCCCGATGACTGGTTCCGTTTGCGGGGAAGGCGTGGGACAATACCGACCAAATGCGATTGCTATTTGCGGAAGGGGCTGCGATGAAAAGGCTGAGGACGCTTGCCGACGTGCTGCGTCAGGCTGGCTTTGCGCGCATCACGGGCCTGTTTCTTGTCTTCTACCTGCTGTGCTCGACGGCCGTCTGGCTGTCCGAGCCCACGACCCTTACGTTTGGCGATGGCCTCTGGTTTAGCTTTGAGACCGTATCGACGATCGGCTTTGGCGATATCCCGGCCGAAACACCGGTCGCCCGCGCTATCACCGTCGTCCTGAGCATCATCAGTATCTTCTACATTGCCATGCTCACGGGCGTGGCGGTGAATTACTGCAATACGCTCATCAAGATGCGCCAAAAGGACACCATGGCGCGCTTTATGGACGATCTTGAGCATTTGGAAGAGCTCGACCGCGATGAGCTCGCCGACTTGTCGCGCCGCGTGCGCGAATATCGCCGGCGTCAACGCTAGAGCGGGTGCCGCGCGTCACGATGAGGGGGACATAATATGAATATCACGGTATATCTGGGCGCCAGCGTCGGTAACGACCCGGCGTTTCTGCCTGCGGTGCGCCAGCTCGGCACATGGATTGGCTCCAGCGGCCACGCGCTGGTATACGGCGGGTCCAAGTCAGGGTTGATGGGCGCGCTTGCCGATAGCGTGCTCGATGCCGGCGGACACGTGACCGGCGTGGAGCCAAGCTTTTTTATCGAGGCGGAGTATCAGCACGATGGTATCGACGACCTTATCGTGACGAGCGACATGGCCGAGCGCAAGGCCAAGATGATCGGGCTCGGCGATGCATTCATCGCCTTTCCGGGCGGTACGGGCACGCTCGAGGAAATTGCCGAGGTCATGTCTGCCGTGTCGCTGGGACATCTGAGCGCGCCGTGCATTCTGTACAACTTAGACGGTTACTATAACGACCTCAAGTCGCTGCTCGAGCACATGATCGATAAGGGCCTATCGAGTCCGCAGCGCCAGCAAGACATCTACTTTGCCGATGACCTGCGCCAGATCGCCTCGATTATCGGCAGTTAAGTCTTAGGCTTAGCGCGCGTGCGGCGCCCAACGGCGCGGTTCGCAGCGCAGATGGTTGGCCCGCCCGCGCTGCGCCCGTCTTACAATAAAAGTTATCTTTGTCGCTTTTGACCAACGGGAGGTCCCGATGGATAACCTGGCAAAACCCAAAAACCGTGCGCTGTTTTTAGTGAGCGTGGCTGTGACCGGTGCGTTTGCGGGCGCTGCGGTCTGGCTGTTCTTTTTTGCGATGGAGCACGGTATCGACTATCTATGGACCGAGATTCCGCACGCGCTGGGCGTTGCTTCGCCCGAGCTCGCCAGCGGCCCGTTTGGCTTTCTGCCGTACCCGTTTTTCGTCTGCTTGCTGGGCGGCCTGCTGATCGGTCTGTACGAAAAGCTTACGGGTACCAAGACCGACGACCTCAACCAGGTGATGGCCAAGGTCAAACAAGACGGACGCTACCCGTATGACAATCTGGGCAAGCTTTCGCTCGCGGCATTGCTGCCGCTGCTGTTTGGCGGAAGTATTGGACCGGAGGCCGGCCTGACCGGCGTCATCGCGGGCCTGTGCAGCTGGGTTGGCGACCGCATGCGCCGCTTTGGCGCCGAGTTTAGGGAGCTCACGCTGCTGGGCACCCAGGCTGCCCTGACGGCGCTGTTCACCGCGCCCGTCTTTGGCTTTGTGGCGCCGCTTGCCGGCAGCGCCGACGGCCAGGGCGCCGACGACGATGAGGACTCAGTGTCCGACGAGATCACCATCAAGCTGCCCAAGGCGCAAAAGACCGTGGTCTACGGCATTGCGATTGCCGGCGGCTTGGGCACCTATTTGCTGCTCGGCCAGCTTATGGGCGGCGGTATGGGCATGCCGAGGTTCGAGGCCGCCCAGGTGGGCAACCTCGAGCTTGCCTGGCTTATTCCCCTGGCGCTCGTCGGTACGGCCTGTGGCTGGCTGTACTTTGTTTCGGAGCATGCGAGCGAGATGTTGGCCCACGCCATAGGGGAGCGCCCTGTCGTCAAGGCCATGCTGGCCGGTTTGGCGCTCGCCATCTGCGGTACGGTCCTGCCCTACACCATGTTTGCCGGCGAGACGCAGGCCGATGTGCTCATGGAAACCTACCTGACCATTCCCGCCGGCGTGCTTATCGCGACCGGTCTTGTTAAGGCCATGCTGACGCCCGCTCTCATCAACCTTGGTTGGCGCGGCGGCCATTTCTTCCCGGTTATCTTCTCGGGCGTAAGCCTGGGCTACGGCCTTGCCGTCCTTACCGGCGCCGATCCGGTCTTTTGCGTCGCCGTCTGTACCGCCTCGACGATGGGCGCTGTCATGCGCCAGCCCGTCATGGTCGTGGGCTTGCTGCTCATGTGCTTCCCGCTCAAGGGCATCGTCTGCATGATCGTCGCCGCGGCCATTGCGGCGGGCATTCCGCTGCCCAAGCCGCTGCGCAAGTAGTGCGGTGGCGCACGGTCAATACAAACATCTCAAGCCCGGTGTGAGGGTGTTCAACTTGAGCTTGTGCCCCTGACGGGTCGTTATTTCCAAAATGCTGCTGTAACCCACGACACGGGTTGAGCGCCTTCCCAATAATAGGCCATGCCGATCTGTGGCGCATGCCCGGTGATACCGCGCTTGTCTACAGGTCGCGCGCTCGATAGACCCTGGTGCTGATGGCGCAGCTCAGTGCAAAGAGCACGAGGGCCAGGACGGCAATTCCTGCGCACAGGCAGCCGAGGACGGCGGGATCGGGATTTGCCCCGGCAATCGACATGAGCCAGTTGCTGATGGGGTTGGAGGAGCTCAGCGTGGCCATGGCAAGGCATCCGAGCAGGGCAAACAGACCAACGGACAGGCGCAGCGCCTCCATGTGTCCAAAACGAAAGAACAGCGGCTGCGCCAAAAACACCATCATGAGGGAGATGAGCATCGAGGCTGCCGAGGCGGCTGCGATCTCAAAGACGGCCTGTCCCGTCGGAGGGATGCCTGCATTATTGAAGAGTGGGATAGTGACGATGTTCAACAGTGCAGCCGCACATGCCATGATGGCCGAGAAAGCAACGATACACAGGTAGCGTGCGCAGATGATGTCTTTGCGCGAGAAGGGCAGCGTTGCCCGATAACGCTCCCAACCGTTTTGATTGTCGAAGCCGGCCAGCGAGCTCATGACCATGATGGGTGACATGGCACTGACCGCGCAGGCGCCGGCGCTCATGCCGGAATCGCCATCCGACGCGTTGGCGAGCGTCAGCACGACGAAGATGAACAAGCCGACGCCCGCAATGCTCGGGACAAGCGTGCGAACGATGGCGAGCTCGGACATAAAGGCGCGTTTCATTTCGAAGCCCCTTTCAGCATGAGGCGAAGATAATCATCAATGGTTGCCCGATCGCAGGGAATCTCGGGGAAAGCCTCGAGCGTATCGCGACGGTTGGGCACGAGCACGTCCACGCTATAGGCGTGGCGGGCGGCACGGGCGCCTTCGACGCAAGCCATGAGCTCTGCGGCCTGTGCTTGCGTGCAGTGGGCGATGCCGGCGCGGTCGGTAATGTCCTCGCGTGGCAGGTCAAATACAATCGAGCCGTTATCGATGCAGATGTCGCGGTCGGCGGTACGATCGAGGTCGGACGTAATGTGGCTCGAGAGCAGTACGCTGCGCTGGCCGTCGGAAACAAAGGCGAGCAGCTCATCGAGTAGTTCCTCGCGCGCCATGGGATCGAGGCCCGCGGTGGCTTCGTCCAAAACGAGCAGCTTGGCATTGTGGCTGAGCGCACAGGCGAGCTGCAGCTTCATGCCCATGCCGCGGGAGAGGTCTTTGACCTTGGCTTTGGGATCAAGGCCAAATCGGTCGATAAATCTGGCGAATGTTTCGCGACTCCATGTGGGGTACGCCGGGCCTACGAGCTTCTCGACCTGGCCCACCTTGAGCGTGGAGGGGAAAGGGCACGTGTCCAGGACAAGACCGACGCGGGAGCGCAGGTGGCGCTGTGCCTCGCCGGGCGCATTGGCATCGCAGCGCTGGCCAAGCAGCTGCACCTCGCCGGCATCGAGCTTTATGAGCCCGAGCGCGGCGCGAATGGTCGTTGTCTTGCCGGCGCCGTTTGCGCCCACAAAGCCGACAATCTGGCCGGGCTCCACGGTGAGTGTGACATCGCGTAGCGAAAAGCGGTCGCTTACGCGGCGTGAAACGCCTTTGAGTTCTAGCAAGTTTTGCATGGTATAGCCTTTCTTGCAGATGGCTACTGCATGGTTTCGGGGGCTACAAGGTCGAGCATCTCGTGCAATTTGTCGCGCGTGACGCCCAGGGTTTCGGCCTGCGTAGCGGCCTGCGCAAGCAACTCTTCGATATGGCAGAGCTGGTTTTCGCGCAAGAGCTCCTGGTTGCCCTCGGCGACAAAGCAGCCCTTGCCCTGCACGGTGCAGATAAAGCCGAGCTGTTCCAAGTCGGCATAGGCGCGTTTGGTGGTGATGACGCTCACGCCGAGGTCGCTCGCGAGCGCACGGATGCTGGGGAGTTTGGCTCCCGCAGCGAGTGCGCCCGAAAGGATCTGCGCTTTGACCTGCGAGGATATCTGCTCGTAGATGGGCTTGTCGCTCGAATTGGATAGGATGATGTCCACAGCGGCTCCTTAGCTGTTGGGCTACACGTGTATATAACCGGTAAGCACAGTATATATATACTATGCACAGTCGTGCAAGAGGAAAATATGGGCCCGTCTGTCCCTTCGTTCGTTTGTCTCGATCTGTAACATCTGGAGCCGATTTTGGCAGCTAGATGTTACAGATCGAGACAGTCCGTAAGGCGGCTGTCCGGTGCGCAGCGAGCTCAGCTGATGAATTTGTCCTGATAGGTGCCCTATGGCGGGATTTCGCGGCTACAATAGTACGGTTTCAACGACGTAATGCACTCAATGCAAGAAAGGATCCGCATGGCAAGCCTGTCGGATGAAATCTCGTCGCGCCGCACATTCGCGATCATCAGCCACCCGGACGCCGGTAAGACCACGCTTACCGAGAAGCTGCTGCTCTATACCGGCAGCATCCAGACCGCCGGCTCGGTCAAGGGCAAGAGCTCGGCCAAGCATGCCGTCTCGGACTGGATGGACATCGAGAAGGAGCGCGGTATCTCCGTTACTTCCTCGGTGCTGCAGTTCACCTATAACGGCGCCTGCGTCAACATCCTCGATACCCCCGGCCACCAGGACTTCTCGGAGGATACCTATCGTACCCTTATGGCCGCCGACGCCGCGGTCATGGTTATCGACGGCGCCAAGGGCGTCGAGGCCCAGACCAAAAAGCTCTTTAAGGTCTGCACGCTGCGCCATATTCCCATCTTTACCTTTGTGAACAAGCTCGACCACGAGGCTCGCGACCCCTTTGAGCTCATGGAAGAGATCGAGAACGTCCTGGGCATCAATACGTATCCCATGAACTGGCCGATCGGCAGCGGCCGCAACTTCCGCGGCGTGTTCGACCGTCAGACCCGTCGCGTCATCGCCTTTGAGGGCGACGGTCACGCCAGCGCCACCAAGAAGGTCGCCGAGGTCGAGGCCGAGTTGGGCGATCCCGCCATGGATGGGCTTATTGGCGAAGAGAACCACAAGAACCTGATGGACGACATCGAGCTGCTCGATGGTGCCGGCGACGAGCTCGACCTGGATGCCGTGGCCTGCGGCAAGCTGAGCCCGGCGTTCTTTGGCTCGGCACTCACCAACTTTGGCGTGGAGCCCTTCCTTAAGGAATTCCTGCGCCTTGCCCCGACGCCGCGCGCCTATACCGATACGCTCACCAGCGAGCCGGTCGCGCCCGCCGAGAACGACTTTAGTGGCTTTGTGTTTAAGATCCAGGCTAACATGGACAAGAACCACCGCGACCGCATTGCCTTTGTGCGCATTTGCTCGGGCAAGTTCGAGCGCGGCATGGACGCCTTCCACGTGCAGGGTAACCGCAAGCTCAAGCTTGCCACGGGCACGTCGATGATGGCCGATGACCGCGCCATCGTGGACGAGGCCTATGCGGGCGATATCGTGGGCCTGTTCGACCCGGGTATCTTTAGCATCGGCGACACCGTGTGCTCCGGCAAGCGCCACGTGCAGTATCCGCAGATCCCGACGTTTGCCCCCGAGATGTTCGCCCGTATCACGCAGGTCGACACGCTCAAGCGCAAGCAGTTCGTAAAGGGCATGGAGGAGCTTGCCCAGGAGGGCGCCATCCAGATCTTCCGCGAGCTGGGTGCCGGCATGGAGAGCGTCATCGTGGGCGTGGTCGGCGTGCTGCAGTTTGAGGTGCTCGAGCGCCGCCTTAAGGCCGAGTACCGCGTTGAGGTCCGTCGCCAGCCGCTGCCCTATACGGACATCCGCTGGATCCAAAACGACCCCGATACCATCGATATCCCGGGCCTTTCGCTCACGCGCGACACGCTGCGCGTCGAGGACATGCGCGGCGGTAAGCTGCTGCTGTTCACGAGTCCGTGGAACGTGGACTGGGCAACCGACCACAACCCCGACCTTATCCTGTCGGAGTTTGGCAACGTAGCGTTTTAACGCATCGGCGCGGTGGCCCTGCGGGGCTGCCGCGCCGTTTGCTTGCCTGATGCCGCGTGAGCGGCTATCATACCCACCGTCGTCTCAAGACCGGGGCGTCCGAGCAGTTCGGGTCCGATATCCTGCTCGTTAAATCTAAAACCAAAGGAGTACATAATGATCAAGAAGGTCATGGAGGACTACAAGGTCCTGTTGCGGAGCATTCCCGCGGCAACGGTTTCGCTGTTTATCGTGAGCGTTATCATGATGAACCTGCTGGCCAACAAAGAGCTTATCAGCCTGCCGTACCTGGCGCTCGATTGCGGCTTTGTGGTGAGCTGGGTTTCGTTTTTGTGCCAGGACATGATCTGCAAGCGCTTTGGCGCCAAGGCATCCATCAAAATCTCTATCCTCGCGCTGCTGGTCAATCTGGCCGTGAGCCTGTGCTTTTGGGCATGCTCGCTCACGCCCGGCATGTGGGGCGCTTACTACGACACGGGCATGATTGAGGTCAACACTGCCCTTAACGCCACCATCGGTGGCACCTGGTACGTGGTGCTTGGCTCTTCGCTGGCAATGCTCGTTTCTGCCGTGGTTAACTCCACGCTCAACCAGTCGCTCGGTCGTATGCTCAAAAAGAATAACTTTGTGAGCTTTGCCTTCCGCTCCTATGTCTCCACGGGTGTTGGCCAGTTTATCGACAACCTGGTCTTTGCCATTGTAGTGAGCCACACGTTCTTTGGTTGGACCTGGGTGCAGGTCCTTATGTGCTCGCTGACCGGCGCTGTTGCCGAGCTGCTGTGCGAGGTCTTCCTGAGCCCCGTGGGCTACAAGGTCGTGCGTGGCTGGGAGCGCGAGAATGTGGGCGCCGAGTACCTCGAGCGCCACGCAACCGCCTAAGGAGCAGATATGCGGGTTTTGATCACGGGCGCTTCGGGCGGTATCGGAGCCGCGTGCGTGCAGCGCTTTTTGGACGAGGGCCACGAGGTCGTGGGCTTTGATCTGCTGCCGGCGGCAGTCGAACACGAGCGCTACCGCCATCTGATCGTCGATGTCCGCGAGCCGGACTCGTTTCCAGACGATCTTGAACCCCAGGTAATCGTGAATGTTGCCGGTACACAGGATTCGGCCGACGATATTGCCGCCAACCTGCGTGGCACCATCAACGTGACCGAGCGCTACGCCTTTGTGGGGGAGGGGCTTGCCGCCAAGCCGGCGCCGACTATCAAATCCGTGGTCAATGTGGGCTCGGCGAGCGGGCATACGGGATCGGAGTTTCCCGCCTATGCTGCCAGCAAGGGCGGCGTTATCGCCTATACCAAGAACCTTGCAAACCGCCTGGCACCGCAGGCCATCGCCAACAGTGTGGACCCGGGCGGCGTTATCACGCCGCTCAACCGTTGCGTGATGGAAGACGAGCGCCTGTGGAATCAAATTATGGAGCTCACACCGCTCAAGCGCTGGGCCACTGCCCAAGAGATCGCCGAGTGGATCTACTTTGTGGGCGTGACCAACCGGTTTATGACCGGGCAGAGCCTGCTGATCGATGGCGGCGAGGCCGGCCGCACGCAGTTTATTTGGCCCGAATAGGAAACGCGCCCGATGGAAAGCTGTCGGGCGCGTTTTTGATGTATCGATTTTTAGCCGAGACAAGTCCAGTTGACGGGGGTCGAGCCGTGCTGTTCGAGTAGCCGATTGGCAGCGGAGAAGGGACGCGACCCCATAAAGGCGGGGAGTTCTGCCGTGGCACGGTTGGCTGAAAGCGGCGAGGGGTGCGTAGAGGCCAGGCAGAACTTGCCGGTTGCCTTGCCCGCGCCAGTTGCGACGAGCTTGCCTTCGACCATCTGCTGGGCAAAGCGACCCCATGCCAAAAAGATTGCCGGTTGGGGCAGCTGGCAGCAGCGTTCGATAACGTAGTCGGTCAGGGTGCTCCAGCCCAGTTTGGCGTGCGAGTTGGCGGCATGCTCGCGCACGGTGAGCGTGGTGTTGAGGAGCAGGACGCCCTGCTGTGCCCATGGGGTTAGGTCTCCCGTGGCGGGAATGGGGCAACCCAGATCGGCTTTGAGTTCCTTATAGATGTTGCGCAGGCTCGGCGGCAACTTGGTTTGCGTCGCGGGGACCGAGAACGACAGTCCCATGGCCTGGTTGGGTCCGTGATAAGGGTCCTGACCCAAGATGACAACTTTGACCTGGTCGGCCGGGGTGTAGGCGAGGGCATTGAGGATGTCGTCTTGTGCCGGGTAGATAGTCTGCTCGGCACGCAAAAGGGCGATGTGCCCGAGCAGCTGGTTCGTAGTGTCACGTACCGGCTGCGGCGCATCGCCCAGCCAAGTTGTTATGTTGCGGTCGCGAGTTGCGGTGTTCATGGGGCTCCTTTATGGCAGATGCTCTGTTCGCATCTATTGTAAAGGCGTCCGGAGACCTTTATGTCGGGGCTGCATAAGGAGCGGGGTCTACGAGACGCGCTCGGGCGCTCCTGCCATGCGAGCCTGTCCATGCGCGCGAAGGCGCGGGAGCTGCACGGTTGCTGCCATGACGCCGGTGAGGATGAGAGCGGCACCAAAGAAGGCGATGGGGCTCAGGACCTCGCCGACCAGGAAGAACGAGAAGACGGCGGAGCAGACTGGCTCGAGCGAGAAGGCGAAGCCGGTGGTCTCGGCAGGCACGTGGGGCTGCACGAGCGTCTGGGTGATAAAGCCGTAGGCAGAGCAGATGAGTGCGAGCGCAACGACGACCACGATCTCGCTGGGCGTACTGGGAAGCGTGAAGCCGCCAAAGGTGAATGCGGCGATGCCCGAGAACAAGCCGCCAAAGCCCAGCTGCCAAACGCCCAGAGCAAGCGGATTGACTTCTTCGACAAACCGCTTGGCGACAATGATGTGCCCGGCGTAGACAAAGGCGGAGAACAACATGATGAGCGCGCCCGGGTTCAGGCTGGTGAAGTCGGC
The DNA here is from genome assembly GCA_900542905.1 of uncultured Collinsella sp. Classification (GTDB taxonomy): domain Bacteria; phylum Actinomycetota; class Coriobacteriia; order Coriobacteriales; family Coriobacteriaceae; genus Collinsella. The sequence continues at coordinate 44,984 of UQPF01000006.1, read as the reverse complement.
GCCCGAGAGCAGCAACATACCGCAGGTGACGATGGCAGTGCCGACGAGCACTTTGCGTTCGGGTGCGCGGCGCAGCAGGGCGGCGTTGGCAAACGGCACGATCACGACCGTCAGGCTCTGCAAAAAGCCGGCAGTGGAGGCGGAGGTGAGGCTGGAGCCCAGGCACATGCAGGTGAGCTCGGCTGCCATAATGGCGCCGATGATGGCGGCGCGGACCATAAGGTCACGGTTGATGCGCAACGCGTGCTTGTGGAAGAGCAGCAGGCAAGCCGCAAAGGCGATGATACAGCGCAGCGCGACGATGCTCGTGGCGTTCATGCTGTCCATGCCGATCTTCATGAGGGGATACGAAAAGCCCCATGCGACGGGAACGGAAAATGAGAGCGCGATTGCTTTTTTGCGATCCATGGGACTCCTTTTGTTACAGAACGGTTTCGCACAAAGGATTCTGCTCCCAGATTTGGATGTAGTAAAGCGAATGTATCTTCAGTATGATTAAGAAATACTAATGTTGACAGAAAAAACCCTGGCAAAACGTTTTACGGCTGCATTGATGTGGAGGCACGATGGCATCGCGGTATCAGATTGTTTGTATGGTGGTCGATCGCGGCAGTCTTAAGGCCGCGGCGGACGAGTTGGGCTATACGCAAAGTGCGGTGAGCCAGGCCGTCAAGGCGCTCGAGCGCGAGCTGGGCACCACACTTATCGAGCGCGGTAAGCAGGGCGTTTCGCTTACGCGCGACGGTAAACAATATCTGCCGTACCTGCGCCAGATTGTGACCGCCGAGGTCGAGCTCGAGGGCAAGCGCCAGGAGCTGCTGGGGCTTTCGTCGACCGATATTCGCATCGCGACGTTTACTAACGTGAGTCGTACCGTGCTGCCGCGTGTGATCCGCGACTTTGGGGCCCTGCACCCGGGCGTACGCTTCACCCTCAAACAGGGCGATTACACGCGCAACGCTCAATGGGTGCACGATGGCGTGGTTGATTTTTGTTTTACGGCACGCGGATTTACCGCTGGGCTCGAGAAGCGCGTCGTCTATCACGACGAGTTGGTAGCATTGTTGCCGGCCGAGCATCCGCTGACGGCAAAGGAAAAGGTGACACTTGCCGACCTGGCGTCCGAGCCGTTTGTGCTGCTGGATGAGGGCGAACAGAGTCTGGTGCTCGATGCATTCGCAACGCATGGGCTGTCGCCGCACGTGACGAGTGAGGTGACCGATGACTACACCATCATGGCGATGGTGGAGGAGGGCCTAGGCGTGAGCATGCTCTATCGTCGTACTGTGGAGGGCATGCGAGCCGATATTCGTGTGCGGCCCATCGTGCATGCCCCCTCGCGCGACGTGGTGGCCGCCTGGCGCAGCTGGGACACCATGCCCATCGCCACGAGGCGCTTTATCGACTATATGAGCTCACATATTGTCAATTAATGACTGGCGTGGCGTTGAGTGCGGTGTTTAGCGGGCTGTTGCTTTGGCTTGGGTGGCGCGATAGGTGCGTGCCGGGTGGCAGAGTAGTACCGCCACGACCATAAAGAATGCCGTGGTGCCCAGGCTGATGGGGTAGACCATCATGACGTTCGCAAAGGTGCGGAAGTGCGGGAACACGCAGAACACCCAATAGAAGCGGATGCCGCAGACGCAGATCATGGTGATGAGGGCGGGGGTGAGCGAGATACCAAAGCCGCGCAGGTAGCCGGACATGTTTTCGTAGAACATGCTAAAGGCGTACGCCGGGAAGATCGAGCATACGCGGATATAGCCGATCGAGACGATGTTGGGATCGCTGTTGAACAGCGATAGGATCTCGCGCCCCAAGCCGACAATAACGATAATCGTGGTGAGTGCAACGATACCGCCTTCGACCAGGCAGACCTTGAGCGTCTTGGTGCAGCGGTCGATCTGGCGGGCACCGTGGTTTTGTCCCACAAAGGTGGTGCAAGCCTGGCTAAAGCTGTTGAGCAGGTTGTAGCACACGTACTCCAGGCTCATGGCGGCACTCGATGCGGCCATGACCTCGGTGCCCAGACTGTTGATGGCAGACTGGATGATGATGTTGGCGACAGCAAAGACGGCGCTTTGGATGCCGGCGGGCAGGCCGATCTTGACGATGCGCTTGAGGGCGACGGGGTCGATAGCCAGGTCGCGTGGGGTGACGCGGACGACGGAGTCGGTCTTGAGCAGGCGGATAAAGAGCGTAGCTGCGCTGACGGTGTAGGCGATGGCGGTGGCGATGGCGACGCCCGCGACGCCCCAGTGGAGTACGGGGACAAAGATGAGGTCCAGGCCAATGTTGAGGACGGTGGACACGGCAAGCGCCTGCAGCGGCATGCGGGTGATGCCGACGGAGCGGAAGATCGCGGCCTCAAAGTTGTAAAGCAAGATCGAGGGCATGCTCAGCAAAAAGACGCGTAGGTAGAGCGAAGCGAGCGGCATGGTCTCGGCAGGAACGTTGAGCGCGGCGAGCATGGGCTCGGCAAAGATCTCGCCCAGGGCGATGACGACAAAGCCTACGAGCGCCATTAAAATCGAGGTATGGACGGCGCGTTTGACCATGTTCTGATCGTTGCGGCCGATAGCGTTGGCGATGACCACGTTGGAGCCAAGCGACATGCCAATAAACAGGTTGAGCATAAGACTGGTAAGCGGAACATTGGAGCCGACCGCCGCCATGGCGAGGGTTCCCTGGTCGCCCGAGAAGTTACCGATGATGACCGTGGCGATGAGGTTCGACAGTTGCTCCAAGATGCTCGTGGCGGCCACGGGGAAGGCGAACAGGGGAATATTGCGCCACAGCGAGCCGGTGGTCATGTCAATGTGCTTAGATACGGTGTCAGCCATACGCTCTCAATCTCTAATATGCTCTTTCGTGCTTATTTGCGCAGATGATGATACTCCTAATCGACTAGTCATTGGGGACGTTCTTAAACGACTAGTCATTCAAGAACGTCCCCAATGACTAGGTGGGGAAGGCGTGCGACAATGGTGGGCGTTGTGTTGTTCGCGCTAAGGAGTTGCCATGTTGTTGTGTCCCGTTTGCCATGAGCCATTGGTGGATAACGAGCGCGGTGCTGCATGCGCGGGCGGACACCGGTTTGACCGTGCGCGCGAGGGCTATCTGTATCTGCTGCGCTCGTCCAAGAGCGGCGACTCCATGGGTGATCCCAAGTCGCAGGCGCGCAGTCGTCGTGACTTTCTGAACCGCGGATACTACGCGCCGTTGCGCGATGCGATGGTTGAGCTGGTGCGCAAACAGGTGTCTGGGCGTGCTACGTCTGCGAACGGCCCCATGACGCTGCTCGATATTTGCTGTGGCGAGGGCTATTACACCAGTGCCATGGGCGCGGTGCCGGGCGTGGATGCTTATGGTTTCGACCTGGGCAAAGAGATGGTGCGCCTTGCCGCCAAGCGCGGCGATGCGACCTATTTTGTGGCCAACATGAAGGATATCCCCGTGGCCGATGGCGCCTTCGATATGGTGGCCGAGCTCTTCGCTCCCTTTAACGAGCGTGAGTTTGCCCGCGTGCTGGCGCCCGAGGGCTCGCTCTATACCGTGGTGCCGGGTGCCCGTCATCTGTTTGGGCTCAAGGAAGTGCTTTACGATACGCCGTACCTTAACGACGAGAAGCTGCCGCAGACCACCGAGCTCGAGTTGGTCGGAACGCAGCGGGTGTCTGCGAATATTACGCTTCAGACCCAGGACGACATCGAGGCGGTGTTCCAGATGACGCCGTACTACTACCGCACACGCCCTGCCGACAAAGAGCGCCTGGCAAATTTGGACACCCTTCAAACCGATATCGACTTCATCATCGCCGAGTACCGTCACAGCTAACAACCTGCCAAATAGGGACAGGTTTATTTTGGTAGGTTCTATCTGGGCAAACGTAAAGGGCCGACCGCGTTGCTACGCGATCGGCCCTTTTTATTGGCGTATATACCAGAGTCGCTGAGCGATTGACACGGATGCGGTTTAGCTCAAACGGTCCATGCCCTCTTTCTTGACGCGGTTGGCGACTACAAAGTAGATAATGCTGACAATCAGGCCGCTAAAATCGGGGATGCTTGAGCCGGTCCCACCCAAGAGGGGCAGGGAGAGAAGCAGGCTGATGACCGAACATGCTAGGCAGACGATGGACCAAATCCAGACAACGCCAGCCTTGGCGGGATTATTTGCCGCGCGGATGCCAAAGACGGCGGTCACAATTTCGACGACGCCCAATACGATGACGACGACGCAAGAAACGATCATGGTACCCGTGATATCGCCTGCCGCGCTGCCCGCAAAGAGCGCTGTAGCACCCATGCCTGCGCTTAGAATGCCGACGACAAAGAAGAAGAACGATAGGATTTTGAGTAATTTGCAGGCGTTGCTCATGGCTGGTCCTTTCGATGCGGGCGCGGAGAATCAGTCGCACCCAGGTTGTGGCACATATGGTGAAGCACATTGTAGTTCAACGCGGCGATGCATGCGCCTAAAAGCGCTTTGAGCCAGCGCGGCCCAACCCAACCTTTCAAAAAGGAAAGCTGGACGTAAGCCAAATCGATGGCAGCTCATGTGCGGCGCTGCGATGATGAGGCCGTAACAAGGGGCTGGTCTCAAGGAGGAGCCATGATGTACGGAGCAGGGCAAGTGCGTGAGCCGCGGTCGTTGGGAAGGCGCATGGGTGATTCTGTGATCGCTGTCGTGTGCACGGTATTGATGGCGGTGCTTTGCATTGGGATGCTGTGGGCCATGTCGCATGTGGGACAATAGCGGACGGTTGGGTGCCGACATAAACGGCACTCATGTATTCGTTTTGCTTGTTAAGGAGTACCCATGGGTGTCGTCGATCCCTTTTCTGTTGCTCGGGCAGCGGGGCTTGAGCTGACCGGGACGTCCGAGGGGCTCGCGCTCACCGATGGCTCGATGGAACTGCGTGCCGATTTTACCCGCATGCTTCCGCGGCTCAAGCAGGGCCGTCTGCAGCAAGAGCTGTTGGTAAAGGCTGCGCGCGCAAAAGGCATCGAGAGCCCATGGGCGATTGATGCCACGGCGGGCTTTGGCGAGGATTCACTGCTGTTGGCGGCCGCGGGCTTTACCGTCGATCTGTATGAACAGGATTGCGTGATCGCGGCGCTCCTCAAGGATGCCCTGGATCGCGCGGCAGATGATCCGGCGCTTGCGACAGCCGTGGCGCGCATGCGCTTACACGCGGGCGAGGACAGCATTGCCGGCCTTCGCCATGTAGCTGAGCTGATCGGGCGGGGCGAGCTCGCAGCACCCGACGTGGTGTACCTGGATCCCATGTTTCCCGAGCGCACCAAGAGTGCAGCGGTCAAAAAGAAGTTCCAGCTCCTACATCATCTGGAGCAGCCATGCGCCGACGAGGAATCGCTGGTCGAGGCGGCGCTTGCTGTGCATCCGCGCAAGGTCGTTATCAAGCGGCCGGTAAAGGGCCCGCTGCTTGCCGGCGTTAAGCCGAGCTATCAACTTGCGGGCAAGGCCGTTCGCTACGATGTTTTGGTGCCGCCGCGCCCGTAGCTTGTGTGCGATGGCTGGCGCTCCGTCAGTGCCGTGCCAATGTGGGGTCTATTTCCAAGGGTGCGACGTCAAATGCCAGCCGCCGCAGTATTCGCATTTGTAGCAGGCCAAGCCACGCCGCCCGCGGTTTTCACATTCGGCCATAACAGCCTCGGCCTCGGCGCGCGTGTCGTAACGGTTTTTGCGCTCGCACGACTTGTAGCGCCAGGCCTCATCGCGCTCGGCGTTCAGGGCGTCGCGGCGCTCGTCTTCGCGCGCAAACAGGTCACTCATATCGCCGCCCGTGGCAGCGCCTAAAAACTCGCTTTTGGCTTTTGACCAAGCGGCTCGCTTTTTGCTCCCCATCTGCTTCGCGCCCCTCTCCAAACGTTGGTATCATTGCTCAATCAAAGTGATACCAATAAACGTGAGGCCGCCGCGTGATGATCAGAAAAACCCTCGATACCGACATTCCCGCCGTCATGGCTGTCTATGACGCGGCCCGCGCCTTTATGCGCGCGCATGGCAACGCCACGCAGTGGCCCGAGGGCACGCCTTCTGCCGAGCAGCTGGCTGCCGATATCGCTGCCGGTGGCAGCTATGTGTGTGAAGTCGACGGCCGCGTGGTGGCGACGTTTGCCTTTTTACCGGGCCCGGACGAGTGCTATGACGTAATTGAGGACGGTCAATGGCGTAGCGACACTCCGTACGCCGTGCTGCACCGTGTGGCATCCGACGGCACCGTGCACGGTATCGCGGCTGCGATGTTTGCCTTTGCCAAGGAGCGTGCCGATCACCTGCGCATCGACACGCATCAGGACAACCTGCCCATGCAGGGCGCGAGCCTCAAGGCGGGGTTTGAGCGCGCCGGCATCGTGTATGTGTCCGACGGTACACCGCGTGTTGCGTTTGACTGGCTGCGCGAGGCATAAGAGCGGGGACGCGTATCAACAATTTGCACGAACGAAAATGGCCCCGGGTGGGGCCATTTTCGTTCGCTGGCTGTTTTGCAAGCCGGCTTTCGCAAGGCGCGAACCTACGAAAATCGCCGCGCGGCAACGCAGGGCGATGAGCTCGGTCGGGGGATAGGGCCCGCTTCGCCCGCCGGCCCGTAAATTGTATCATCCAGTGTGGAATGAGGACGCCCGTTGCCGCGTGCGATGGGCTTGCAATAAGAGGAGAGCCATGTCGAAGCAAGCGGTCGTTGGAATCTTGGCGCATGTCGATGCCGGCAAGACCACGTTGGCCGAGGCCATGCTATTCAACGCGGGCCGCATTCGCAAGCGCGGCCGCGTGGACGATGGCGATTCGCATCTGGATACGAACGAGATTGAGCGCGAGCGCGGTATTACGATCTTCTCGTCGCAGGCTGTGCTCGACCATGGCGATACCCACGTCATGCTCGTGGATGCACCAGGGCATGTCGATTTTTCAGCCGAGGCGGAGCGCACGCTGCGCGCACTCGACTACGCGATTTTGGTTGTGGGCGCCAACGACGGCGTGCAGGGGCATACCGAAACCCTGTGGCGCCTGCTTGCGCGCTATGAGATCCCGACGTTCATCTATATCAACAAGATCGATTTGGAGAATCCCGGCCGCGATGTTTTGCTGGCACAACTTGGGCAACGTCTTTCCGAGGGCTGCCTGGATGCCAACGAATTGTTGGCGGGCGGCGCCGTTCAGGAGGACGCCGCTGCGTTAGACGAGGCGGCGCTCGACGAGTTTCTTGAGGCGGGTGAGCTTTCCGTCGCAACGCTGTCGCGCATGGTCGCCGAGCGCAAGCTCTTTCCCTGCTTTGCCGGCTCGGCGCTCAAGGACCAAGGCGTGGGCGAGCTGCTGGGCGGCATATGCGCGCTGATGCGCGAACAGGCGTGGCTCCCGGAGTTTGCCGCGCGCGTCTATCGTGTCAGCCGCGGGGATCGCGGCGAGCGCTTGGCTTGGGTTAAAGTGACCGGCGGCACGCTGCATGCCAAGCAGGTGATTGACGGACGCTCCGGTGCCGAGGCATGGGAGCAAAAGATCGATCAGGTACGCATCTATAACGGCGAGAAATACGAGCTGGCCCAAGAAGTTGCTGCTGGCGGTATTTGTGCCGTGACGGGCCTTGCGCACGTCCGCCCAGGGGACACCCTGGGCGCGGAGCCTGCGGGCGATGTGCCTGTCATTGCGCCAGTCCTTACCTATACAGTGCTTCCGGGCGAACACGATGTCCACGCGGTGTTCAAAGCACTGACTGAGTTGGCGGACGAAGATCCTATGCTCGGCGTAAGCTGGAATACGCATCTTGAGCAGATTCATTTGCAGTTGATGGGCGCCGTGCAGCTCGAGGTCGTGCAGCGGGTGTTGGCCGATCGCTTTGGCCTTTCGATTGCGTTTGAGCCCGGCGGCATTCTCTATAAGGAGACTATTTCGCAGCCGGTCGAGGGCGTGGGCCACTTTGAACCACTGCGCCACTATGCCGAGGTGCATCTGCGCTTGGAGCCGCTGCCAGCGGGTTCGGGCGTGCAGTTTGGCACCGTGACCTCGACCGATGAGCTCGACTTGAACTGGCAGCGTCTGGCGCTCACCAACGCCATGGAGCGCGATCACCTGGGCGTGCTGACCGGCTCGCCCATCACCGATGTGCGCATTACGCTCACGGGCGGCCGCGCGCATGCCAAACACACCGAGGGCGGCGATTTTCGCCAGGCCACGTACCGCGCGATTCGCCAGGGTTTGATGCAGGCGCGTGAGGCCGGCGCAGCCGTGCTGCTGGAGCCGTGGTACCACTTTGAGCTCGAGGTGCCGGGGGAGTGCGTGGGTCGGGCGCTCTCGGATGCCACGCGCATGGGTGCCGAGTACGAGCCGCCGACGATGGCGGGAGACCGGGCGAAGCTTGTGGGTCGCGTGCCGGCATCCGAGGTGCAGGATTACGCGCTGGAGGTGGCTGCCTACACGAGCGGTCGCGGACATCTGTACCTGGAGTTTGCAGGCTACGCGCCTTGTCATGATGCCGAGCGCGTAATCGAGACGGCCGCCTATGAGCCCGAGGCCGATCTGCCCAACACGCCCGATTCGGTCTTTTGCTCTCACGGCGCCGGTTACACGGTCAAATGGTGCGACGTACCCGCCGCGGCGCACGTAAAGATCGATCCCGACACCTTTCGCCCCTGGCGAGCAGCAGACGCCGAGTTTTTCGGCCATAGGTGATAGAGGGTCAGTTCCTTTGTCGTATGCTATTGGTGTAACTCGGTGCAAGTTGGTATAACTATTACCAGGGTTTGCCAATCCGAGGAGGCCGACATGAATCCAAATCCCTTTAAGCCCACGGCTGGTAAGCGGCCTCCGATACTCATCGGTCGCGAGTCGGTCATCGAAGATTTCGAGGAAGGGCTCGATAACGGCGCTGGAGCGCCGGGCAGGCTCATGCTTATTACGGGAAACCGCGGCTGCGGCAAGACGGTTCTCCTGTGGGAGCTGCAACGTCTGGCCAGCGGGCGCGGATGGGCGGTTGTCTCCGATTCCGCTTCGCTTGGCTTATGCGACCGCTTGGCCGATGCACTTCGCTCGAATAAACCCGTTGCGACGTCAATGGAACTCGGTCCATCATTCGGGCGCATGTCGGTCGAGGCGGCGCGTGCAAAGGGTGAAACGCTGCGAGGGCTGCTCAACGAGCGCCTCAAGAAGCTCGGTCCAGGCAAGGGCATACTGTTTGCGATTGACGAGGCGCAATCTGCGTCTATCGAGGAACTAGCGGCTCTTGCCGTTCTCTATCAGCAGGTGCTCGGAGACCAGGATGCCACGGGCTTGTCCGATAGCGACCAGCGCGGTCTTGCGCTGGCGTTCGCCGGCTTACCCAGTATGGTTGACGATCTGCTCGAAGAGCCGAGCGTGACATTTTTGCGGCGTGCCCAGCAGCGTACGTTGGGGGCGATCTCTTTGCCCAAGGTACGCGATTCGTATATCCAGACGGTCAAAGACGCTGGTCTTTACGTTGACGCGGAGACGGCGGACCTTGCGGCACACAAGAGCATGGGGCATCCATATATGGTTCAGCTGGTGGGCTATTACATGTGGCGGTCTGCTGTTCGACGCGGCTCGCAGGTCATCGAAAGGCGCGATGTCGAGGATGGCCATGCGGATGCCGTCTCCGAGTTCTACGAAGCGGTTGACGCGCCCCTGTATTACGGGCTGCGCAGTCCACAGCGCCTTTTTATCGAGGCTATGGCGGTTGACGAGAACAAACCGACGCGCATGGCGGATATCATTGAGCGTTGTGATCGTACCCAGAGCTGGGCGAGTAAATATCGCGCAAGCCTGATTCGCGAGCGCGTCATCGAGGCTGCCGGATACGGCCTCGTCCGGTTTACCGTGCCCATGCTGGGCGCGTACGTTCGCGATCGAGTTTTATGGCATGAGTAGGGTGATAAAGGTGACGGAACAGAAGATGAGCCCGCAGGCTATCGAGGTGCGTGGCGCACGCGTCCATAACCTTAAGGACATCGATATCGATATTCCGCTGGGAAAGCTTGTGGGCATTGCCGGCGTGTCGGGTTCGGGCAAGAGTTCGCTGGCGCTGGGGGTTCTTTATGCCGAGGGCTCGCGCCGTTACCTGGAGGCGCTCAGCACCTATACCCGCCGTCGCCTGACGCAGGCCGAGCACGCTCAGGTGGATGAGGTATTGCACGTGCCGGCGGCACTCGCATTGCATCAGCGCCCCAGCGTGCCGGGCGTGCGGTCCACTTTTGGCACCATGACTGAACTCAACAATAGCCTGCGTCTGCTCTTTAGCCGTTGCGCCCATCATGTGTGCCCGCATTGCGGGGCGCGTGTGGAGCCGAGCCTTAACGTTGCCGCAGGCCTGTCGCTCGCGTGCCCTGCATGCGGTCGTGAGTTCTACGCGCCGAGCGCCGAGGACCTTGCGTTTAACAGCGGCGGTGCGTGTCCCACCTGCGGCGGCACCGGTGTCATGCGCGAGGTGGACGAGGCGAGCTTGGTACCCGACGAGTCAAAGACTATCAACGAGGGCGCGGTGCTTCCTTGGGGCACGCTCATGTGGGATCTGATGAAGCAGGTGGCCGGCGAGATGGGCGTGCGCACCGACGTGCCGTTTAACCAGCTCACGCCTCAAGAGCGCGACATCGTGTTTCATGGTCCGGCGGTTAAGAAGCACATTCTCTACGTCCCCAAAAACGGCGAGGGCGCCACGCCGCTCGACTTTACCTATTACAACGCCGTCTATACCGTCGAGAATGCGCTCGCCAAGGTCAAGGACGATAAGGGCTTAAAACGCGTTGCGCGCTTTTTGCGCGAGGGCCCATGCCGCGATTGCGGCGGCACGCGTCTCTCCGAGGCTGCGCGCCAGCCCCAGGTGCGCGGTATCAATCTGGCGCAGGCGGCGGCTATGACGCTGGGCGAGGCGATTGAGTGGGTGCGCGGGGTGCCCGCATTCTTGCCGCCCGAGATGCGGCCCATGGCGACGGATATCTGCGATTCGTTTTTGAGCGCGGCCCGTCGTCTGGTCGACTTGGGTCTCGACTACCTTTCACTCGACCGCGCCGGCGCCACGCTTTCCACGGGTGAGCGCCAACGCGTGCAGCTTGCTCGCGTGGTGCGTAACCGATCGACAGGCGTGCTTTATGTGCTGGACGAGCCTTCGATCGGCTTGCATCCTGCCAATGTCGACGGCCTGGTAGGCGTGATGCGAGATCTGGTGGATGACGGTAACACCGTGGTTGTTGTCGACCACGATACGCGCGTACTGGCGGATGCCGACTATCTGGTCGAGATGGGTCCCGTTGCCGGAGCAGGCGGCGGCAATGTGATCGCCGCTGGTACGGTAGACGAGGTCGAGCAATCGCAGGGCAGTCGCATCGCGCCGTTTTTGCGCTCAGAGTCCAAGCGCTTGCGTCCGCAGGTGACTGATGAGGAAATGTTCGACCAGGGCCATATCCGCATGGCAACCGAGGCCATCCATACCGTCAAACCGCTCGAAGTCGATATCCCGCGCGGCCGCCTTGTCGCGGTGACGGGCGTTTCGGGTTCGGGCAAGACGACGTTGGTGCTCGAGACGCTCATCCCGGCGCTCAAGGCGCAGGCAGCCGGCGAACGCTTGCCGGGGCACGTGCGTTGGGTCGATGCCGAGGGCATTGCCCGTGCCAACCTGATTGACGCCACGCCCATCGGTGCCAACGTGCGCTCGACGGTAGCGACCTATGCCGACATTCATGACGAGCTGCGCCGCGCCTTTGCACGTACGCCCGAGGCCAAGGCGGCGGGATATAAGGCGGGCGCCTTTAGCTACAACACCGGTGCCCTGCGCTGCCCTACGTGCGACGGCACGGGCTCGATATCGCTTGACGTGCAGTTTCTGCCCGACGTCGAGATCGTCTGCCCGGCATGCCGTGGCTCGCGCTACGCCGAGGCCGCCTCGCATATCCATCGCGAAGGCAAGGATGGCAGTCTGCTTACGTTGCCGCAGCTTATGGATATGAGCGTGGACGAGGCACTCGACGCTACGGTGGGACTCAAGAAAGTTCAGGTGCGCTTGCAGACCTTGCACGACCTGGGCCTGGGTTATCTCACGCTTGGCGAGCCCACACCGGCGCTTTCGGGCGGTGAGGCACAGCGTCTTAAGCTTGCGAGCGAGATGGGCCGCGTGCAGGATGATGCTGTATTCGTGTTCGACGAGCCCACGATCGGACTACATCCGCTCGATGTTCAGGTGTTGCTGAGTGTGTTCGACGGACTCGTTGCCAAGGGCGCCACAGTTGTCGTGATCGAGCATGACCTCGACCTTATCCGCAACGCCGATTACGTGATCGACATGGGCCCGGGCGGTGGCGACGCCGGCGGGCAAATCGTCTGCGCCGGCACTCCGGGCGACATCGCAGTTTGCTCCGCAAGCATCACCGGCCGCTATCTATAGACAATGAGGCAAAGGGACAGTCCCTTTGCCTCATTGATGCCTATTTCACGCATTAGGCTGCGAGATAGTCGCGGAAGAATGGCAATTCAAATGCGACGAGCCCTCGTCCTCGCTTCCCGATGATGCCGGCGTCTATCATGCGGCGTCGGTAGCGGGAGACCTGCTGCGGCGAACGCTTAAGGCGCTCGACAAGGTCAGCGGTGGTGGACTCTTCCTCGTCATCGAGCATGGCGATGAGGAATCGCTTGTCCTCTGCAGTGAGTTCCCGATAGGTTGCCGCGAGGATTCGGTCGTCCATCTCGTCGTGCGCGATTTTGATTCCCAGGTCAAAGTCGCGTGACGAGATTTCCTTCGAATCGCTTGTGAGATCCCAGGCACGGTAACCTACGAGTTGCAATAGGAAGGGAAATCCAGAGATCGAGCGAACGGCTCTATCGATTCCCTCAGCATCTGCCAGGCGATCGTTTTCCTGGATTGTGCGAATCAAGGCTTCGCGTACGTCATAGTCGGCAATGCGACCCAGATGATATTGTTGGGCGCGGCGAAGGAACGAGACCGTCTTGTGGTTCAGCAACGTAGAGACGTTGTTGGGAAGTCCCGCCATAAGCAAGGCGACGCGTTTCCCATCGGTCACAAAGTGCTGATACGTGGCTGCGAGTTGGATCATCTCGTCGAGTGTCGGATCCACCTCGTCAACCGTGACGAGCAGACCGGTGCCCGCCTCGTTGAGCTGGTCGATGATGTCGCTCATGCGATAACGCCAGGTTGAAGCATCGTGAACGCGATTGACCTCGACGCTGCCGAGCGGTGCAATTCCGAGACCGGTGACTTCGAAGTTCTTAGACGGGTCGATAAGATGGCCGGCAGCACGTTTCGCCCCGAACTCGATTTCCTCAAGCATTCCCGGGAGCGCGGTCGTCTTTACGGCTATCCAGCCGTGGGATTCCGCCCTTGTCGCGAGCGACGACATGAGAGCGGTTTTACCGGTTCCACGCGCGCCTGAGAAGATCGAGGTCAATTCTGGGCGCCTGCGCTGACTCAAGAAGGCACGGTCCAAATCCCGAATAATCTGTTGTCTGCCAGCGAGATGGGCAGGAACCTCACCAAAACTGGGGGTAAACGGGTTCTCGAGATATTCCACGTAGCTCTCCTTTCACACCGCCGTTTAACTTCATTTTACTTTAGTTAATTCTGATTAAAAGTGAGGGCTCTTTATCTAGAACAACAATTAGGCGTGTGTGCCATCGGCGTGGCGCTTGAATGTGACAAAGGGACAGCTCCTTTGTCACATCCCTGCAAAGCCCGTTTGTCGTAGCGCCTCGTAGAGGACGATGACGGCGCTGTTGGAGAGGTTGAGTGCACTGATGCGGTAGTCGTCGGGATTGACGAAGTTGCCGCAGATATCCTGCCGAAGGATGGCCTCGTGGCTGTCCTCGGTATGTCCCAGCGATTCCTCGTGGGCTTCCCAGGCCTCGGCGTTATCGAGTGAGTCACAATCGCGCAGCATCGGGATGCGCTCGCAGCGCTCGGACGCCGCGGCAAGCAGTGGCTCGGGAATGCCCGAGCTCTCGCTGCCAAAGACCAAGTAGTCTCCATCGCGGTAGGTACTCTGCGCATAGGTGCGGCGTGCCTTTTTGGTCAGCAGATGCAGGCGCTCGTCGGCAGGGGAGAGGCCGTTGCGCGCAAGGAAATCCTCCCAGCCGGCATAGGTCGTCACGTCCAAGTTTTGCCAGTAGCCCAGGCCGGCGCGAAGTACCGTCTTGTCATCGAGCGAAAACCCCAGCGGCTCCACCAGATGCAGGCGGGCGCCGGTGACCACGCAGGTGCGGCCGATATTGCCCGTATTGGCCGGAATCTCGGGCGCATACAGCACAATGTTGAACATGAATCTCCTTGGCTCAGAACGAAAAACCACCACGAAGAGCACCTTCGTGGTGGTTTGGCGGTTACGTAGGCGGAAAAATGCCCGCTTGGATAAACCTAGGCGCGGTGCCAGTCGGTCAGGCAGGCATCGAGGGAGGCGATGAGCGCATCCTTGTCCATGTGACGGCCGATGATGCACAGGCTCGTCATGCGGTCGCCCGTCTCGTCGTCCCAAATCTGCATGATCTCGGGGTTCTCGTCGATGATCTTCTGCTTCTCGCCCTCGGGCGCCGAGTCAACGAACAGGCCGTTCTCCATCAGGCGCATCTGGTGGCCGGCCTGCTCAAACATGTAACACATGTCCGGATTGCCGGTCTGCCACAGCGGACCCTTGACGCGAATGACCTCGTCGGGCCACTCCTGCTCAACAAAATTGGTGAACTTCTGCAGGTCAAACGGCTTGCGGCGCGAGTAAACAAAGGTCTCGATGTCGTACTCGAGCACCTCGGGGTCGTCGTGCTCCTCGGGATGCTCCATGGCCTCGATCCAGGCGGCGGAGTTGTAGGCGCGCATAAAGTCGAAGCGGTCGGTGTCGAGCAGCTCCTCCATGGGGACCTCGCCGTTTTGGGCCTCGACGATCACGGCGTCCTTCTGCAGGCTGCGCACGATGGCCTTGAGCTCGGCGATCTGCTTGGGGCTCACAGTATCGGTCTTGTTGAGGATCAGTGTGGAGCAGAACTCGATCTGCTGGATGAGCAGGCTTTCGATGTCGTCCTCGTCGATATCCTCAGCCAGCAGGTCGCGACCGCCGTTGAACTCGTCGTACATACGGGCGCAGTCGACCACGGCCACGATGTTGTCGAGCGCAAGTTTAGGCTCGCCGCCCACCTTGGCCTCGTCGCAGAAGCTCGAGATGGTGTAAGCGATGGGGATGGGCTCGCAAATGCCCGAGGCCTCGATGATGATGTAATCGAAGTCGCCCGAATCGGCGATGCCCTGCAGCTGGTTGGCAAGGTCGTCCGAAAGCGTGCAGCAGATGCAGCCGTTGGTGAGCGGGATGAGGTCGTCGGTCTCGGAAAGGCCGCCGTCGGCGATGAGGCTGGCATCGACGTTGATCTCGCCGATATCGTTGACGATCACGGCGGCGCGGATGCCGCCGTCGTTGGCGAGGATGTGGTTGAGCAATGTGGTCTTGCCGGCACCGAGGTATCCGGTAAGCATGATGATCTTTACGGGTTTGTTGGGCATGTGCCCTCCTTTGTTAGACATGGCTTACAGTTGAATCATATGCCAAACGCCTGCTCTTATACCCACGCGCTGGCAAATAACACAGGCTACTCCCAGGCTCCCCATACATCGGGGCAATAACCGACGGTGGCCTTTTTGCCGTTGCGCACGATGGGCTCGGCCAAGACCTGCTGATTCTCGAGTAGCTTGTCGAAGCGCTGGCTAGAGGTGAGGTGCTGGATGAGTGCGAGCGTTTCCTCGTCCTTGGCTTTGGGGTTGAGCAGCTTGTCGATACCGCCGACCGCCTGCATCACGCTCGTGAGCTCGCCCTTGCTCATCTCCTTTTCCTTAAGGTCGATAAACTGCACCTTAATGCGGCGCTCCTTAAAATAACGCTGTGCCTTCTTGGTGTCGAAGGACTTCTTGGTGCCAAAAATTTGCACGTTCATGTATTTGTTCCGCCGTTCTACCTGATGAAGTTGGTGCGCTCGCGATCGGCTTCGGGGGCTTCGATGCCGGCGGCCTGTCCTGCCTCGATACAATGCAGGAGCCAGGCCATGTTCTTGCCGATGTTGCGCATGGTGGCCAGGCCCTCGGCGTCCTGGGCGGCCTCGCCCGGCATGGCGCCAAACACGTTGTTCCAGTACGTGGAAGCAACCACGGGCATCTGGTTGATGGTGAAGTACTTATTGAGCACGTCGAAGGTGGTCGACGTGCCGCCGCGACGGGCAACGGCGACGGCAGCACCCGGCTTGTGTGCAAAGGCTTTGCTGCCGGCATAGAATGCGCGATCGAGGGCCGAAAGGATGCGTCCGCTGGGGTGCGCATAGTAGACGGGCGAGCCAAAGACAAAGCCATCTGCCTGCTCGGCGGCAGCGATCAGCTCGTTCACCACGTCATCGTCAAAGGTGCAGCGACCGCCAAGTTTGCCACACTGGCCGCAACCGATGCAATCGCGAATGGGCTTGGCGCCTAGCTGAAACACCTCGGTATCAATGCCTTCGGCATTGAGCTGCTCTGCGATCTCGGCGAGTGCGCGGGCAGTGTTGCCGTTTGCCTTGGGGCTGCCATTGACTAAAAGAACCTTCATCACAAACTCCCTCTGCTTTTGGTGACTTCTGCAGAGGATTATCGCACGATGGGGGAGGCGGCGCGGGCGCGGCGTTAATCCAGTTTGGTACCTGGCACCTGCACGGCTTTCCCGAGCAACGCTTTGAGCTCGTTCAAAATGGAAACGGGCTGACGGTCGACGCCGTCCAGATGGAGCGTGGCCACGCGAATGGGCGGCTGATATTCAAGCGAGCCGATGAGCACGGGAGAACCCAGGAACCGTTCGATGTCGCTTGCGATCTCGTCGATCGCCTCGGGGCCGAGCTCATCGAAGAGTGCCACGAACATCGGCCCCGTCGAGCGGAACAGGCGGCCCTTGCCGCGCGAACAATCCATGAGGCAGGCGGCGCTTTCGGCGAGCACGCGGTCGCCTGCATCGAATCCAAAGCGGGCATTGACCTCGGCGATATCGTCGACCTTAATGGCAATTAAGCCTGCCTCGTGCGGCACGTGGCGCATCTCTCCAATAGCGTTGACCAGTGCGTGGACATCGCCCAGGCCCGTTACCGAGTCGGTCGTATCCGCTAGGCTTCGGTTGACGATAATGCCCACATACATGCTGGGCTCGGTATCGGTGCCGTCCAAGCGGTAGCCCGTGCAGTCACAAAGCACGTACGTTCCGGTGGCATCCATTACGCGATACTGCATGTAGTGGAAGTGCCACGTGCTGTTTATCACCATGTCGAGCTCGGCGCGTACGTTGTCGCGGTCTTCGGGATGAACGCGGGCGAGCCACATGTCGAGTGAGTTAAAAGGGTGCTGGGAGGGCAGGTCAAAATCGCGCACGGCGTTAACCGACCATTGCGATTCGCCCGTATCGAGATTGAGGATAAAGGGATAGCGCGTCTCGGAGCTCATGGAGATCGCTTGGAACACCCGGTCGTTGCAGGGAAGCTGATCGACGATTGGGCGTTGCGGCGCGTCATCGTCTTTCGGTCGCTGCACACGATGCATAAGCTTATAGCGATACATCTTGCGATCGGCATCCATCGTCATCTGGCGACGCGTGTCGCCGGCAAGTGGATCGACGCGCGAGCAGCCAAAACTAAAGCTGCCGATCATGGGCGCCTTGCCACCTGAGCTCGCCTCGATCAGCCCAGCACGTACCTGCTCCAAGCGCTGCTCGAGTTCAGTCTCGTTTGCGGAGAGCGAGATAAGCACAAACTCGTCTCCACCGATACGGAACAGCATCTCATCGTGCTCCATGGTTTCGGAGAGCGTGCGGCAGATGCCCAGAATATAGCGATTGCCTTCGGCGTGGCCAAACCTATCATTGCAATGTTTGAGATGGTCGATGTCAATATAGGCGCAGGTGAAGGGGTCGCCTTTGTGCCAGAGTTGCTCGACGTGACGGTCGAATCCGTTGCGGTTGCCCAAGTTGGTGAGCGGGTCGATATAGGCGTTGCTCTCAAGCAGCCGGCGCTCTTGCTGCAGGATGGCGTGCGTCTTTTGCAGTTGCTCGCCAACGGCGCGTAGCTCAGCAGGCAGCGCGGCAACATCGAGTTCGGCGGTCGAGATGCCATTCGCAAGTCGCTGAAGATAGGCAATAATCGATTGCTCGCCCAGGCGATATGATTCGTTCATGATGGATAACCTCCTTGGGTGGAACAGCGGTTTGTATCATATCCCCAATTCGGTTTGAATTGGGGATATAAGTTAACTAATGGAGGCAAATTCCCCCTTCGGCGGTGGTGTTTTGCGCGCGAGCGTATCAGTTGTTATTGCCACCATCGAGCAATGCCTCAAAATCCTTCGCTGGCATGGGGCGGTAGTAGAGGAAGCCCTGGGCGTCGCGGGCGCCCATTTGCCGTAGCACGTTCGCCTGCTCATTTGTCTCGACGCCTTCGACCACGACCGGCAGATGGAGCGACTGCGCCATTTCGAGCATCGATGAAATGATCTGCGTGCTGCGGCCTTGATCGCCGTCGACGGGTGCAATCTGCCAAATGTGCTTGTCGAGCGTCACCATAAAGCCGCTTTCCTCGAGTGCGGGGATATGGGTGCACATGCTGTGGGCGGCTATTATTCGACAAGCGGTAGCGCGACG
Organism: uncultured Collinsella sp.; assembly: GCA_900542905.1. Lineage (GTDB taxonomy): Bacteria > Actinomycetota > Coriobacteriia > Coriobacteriales > Coriobacteriaceae > Collinsella. Next base: position 26,325 of record UQPF01000006.1, on the reverse strand, counting down.
ATGCGATGTTCGATAAAAATGCGACTGGGACGATATATGTTGACGGGTATACTTGTCCCGGTTTAAAACGCAGGAACGGAGATGGTCGCATGGCACAACCGGATACGACGCACACGGTGGGGCTTGCGCTCGAGGGAGGCGGCTACCGCGGTATGTATACGGCGGGCGTGCTCGACGTTTGGATGGAGCACGGTTTGACCTGCGACCATATGGTGGGTGTCTCGGCGGGCGCGGCGTTTGGCTACAACTTTAAATCGCGCCAGATCGGGCGCGCCATTCGCTACAACAAGGCCTATTGTGCCGACAAGCGCTATGCGAGCGTGACCAGCTGGTTGCGAACCGGCGACATGTTCAATGCCGATTTTGCCTATCACGAGGTGCCCATCGAGCGCGATCCCATCGACCTGGAGACATATCGCGCCTGCCCTATGCGGTTTACGTGCGTGTGTACCGATATCGAGACGGGCAAGGCCGTCTACCACGACCTGCCCTATGGCGATGAGAGGGATATCGAGTGGATTCGGGCGTCATCGGCGATTCCCGTGGCGACGCGTCCCGTTGCTATTGGCGGGCATAAGTATCTGGATGGTGGCGTGGCTGATTCCATTCCCAGCGCTTGGTTGTTTGCGCAGGGGTATGACCGCAATATCGTGGTACTCACGCAGCCGGCGGGCTTTGTGAAGCAACCCAACAGCGTGATGCCCATGCTGCGGCGCGTGTTCCGTCACTACCCGGAGTTTGTTGCAGCGCTCGAGCATCGGCATGAGGTCTACAATGCCACGCTCGATGACTTGGCACGTCGTGAGGCTGCCGGCGAGGTCTTTGTGGTGCGGCCGAGCGAATCGGTGAAGGTGCCGTCGCTGTGCCGCGAGCCCGATGAACTTGAACGCATCTACCAGATTGGTCGCCGCGATGCGGAGGCGACCTTGCCGGCACTGGAGGCATATCTGGCAGAGTAGGGCAAACTGCCGCGTGCTCAGCGGAAAGCGCATCCCAGAATGGACGTCCAAACTGGGATGCGTTTTCCATTGCTGAAGTTATGGGGCCGCGGAGCAACTGCTCGGCTTATGCCTATGCCTGCTGCCAGGTGTCTACGAGCTCCTTGGCCGCGGCGTAGGGGTCATCGGCGCTGCAGACGGCACTCACCACAAAGAAGCCGTCGACGCCGGTAGCCTTGAGCTGCGGAAGGTCGGCCGTCTTGACGCCGCCGCCCACCACGATGGGCACGGGGCTTGCCGCATGGAGCGCGGCCAGGTCCTCAAAGCTCTTGGTGATGATAGAGCCGTCGGCCGCGCGTCCGCAGTCGCGCTTGGTCTCGGTCTCGTGGAGTGGGCCGATGCCAAGGTAGTCGACCAAACTCATATCGGCGGTCTTGACGTACTCGAGCATCTCCTCGCAACGGGCCGAAAGGCCCACGATGGCGTCGGGGCCCAGCAACTTGCGACAGACCTCGACGGGAATATCGCTTTGGCCCACGTGCACACCGTCGACAGCAATACCCTGCTCGCGCGCGGCAAGCACACAGTCCAGACGGTCGTCGATCAGCAAGGCGACCTGACCGGTCTTGCCGGCCTGAGCGATTGCCTGCGCGGCGTCGCCGGTCAGCGCAATGATCTCGCGGGCGCTTGCCACCTTGGAGCGCACCTGGATGCAGGTAAAGCCGGCGTCGAGCGCCTGGGCCACCACATCGCCCACGGGGCGCCCGAGCGTGTTTTCGGGGCCGAGTACCAGATAGGCCGAGATATCAAGGTTGTCGCGGATGCTCATCGTGCTTCCTCCTGCTTTTTGATCTGTGCTTCCATGCGCTCGAGTTTGCCGGTCATGGTGTCGGTAAATCCGGGTCGAATATCGGCTTTGAGCACGACTTCGGTGCGGATGCCCTTGCTCGCCAACACAAAGGTTGCGTCGCGCACGACCTGCATGACCTCGTCCCAGTCGCCCTCGATCTCGGTGAACATGGAGGTGGTGCGGTTGGGCAGGCCGCTCTCGCGAATGACACGCACGACCTCGGCGACCTCGGCGGATAGCTCATCGCCGGTGCCGCACGGGGCGATGGCCACGGCGACGAGCGTGTTCATGCCGGCATTGGTTGCGGGCTCGGACATGGCCTATGCCTCCTCGAGCTCGAGTCGGTTATCGGCGATGTCTTGGGCGGTTGCGCGGTAGAGCTCGTCGATAAAGGCGACCTTAAAGCTTGCCGGGGCGTCGGCGACAGCGGCGGCACGCGTGCCGGCCACGTTGTAGACGGCGGTGCCGCAGACGGCTGCCGTAAACGGGTCGGCGGCGCAGGCATACACGGCCAGCACGCCGCCCTGCGAGCAGCCGCAGCCGGTGATCTTGGACATGAGCGGGCTGCCGCCGTGAGACTTGGCCACCGTCGTGCCGTCGGTGATTAGGTCGACTTCGCCCGAGACCACAACGGCGCCACCGGTGTGGCGAGCGAGCGCCACGGCGGCATCGCGGGCGGCGTCGACCGTGTCGGTGGTATCGACACCACGCACGCGGCTCAGATCAGCCGCCTCGCCCTCAAGACCCCACAGGCCGGCGAGTGCGATAATCTCGGAGGCGTTGCCGCGCACGATGGCGGGCTTGTACTGCTTGAGCTCGTTTACCAGCTGGGTGCGCAGGCTGCCGATACCCAGGCCCACCGGATCGAGCACCCAGGGCTTGCCGGCGTCGTGTGCCGCCTTCGCCGCGCGGGGAATCGTCTGCTCGTAGATAGGGAAGAGCGTGCCCATGTTGAGATAGATGGCGCCGCCGCCGGCAACGAGCGCTTCGCCCTCGTCGGGCAGATAGACCATGGCGGCCGATCCGCCCACGGCGAGCTGTGCGTTGGCGACAAAGTCGATCGTCACCGTGTTGGTGATGGAGCCGGCCATCGGATTGGTGGCGCGAATTTCCTCTACGGCCTTGACCATATGTTGCTTAAGCTGTTCCGAATCAATCACTGCACATGCCTCCTTGGCATAGAAAAGGGGCGCTGTGCATAGACAGCGCCCCTGTAAAGGCGGCATGCTCCCTACGCCAGCATTAACTGACAGGTTCAAAGGATTGGGCCCCATGCCCTCTCAGCCTTGTGGTTTGCACCGCCGGCACTCCCGCATCGAATCTGTTGTTCCCTATACTAGCGCACCTGCCAAAAAGGGACAGGTTTATTTTGGCAGGTCGTTACAATAGGTAGGACCGATACGAATGGGGGCCTTATGATTAAACTTGTGCTGACCGATATGGACGATACACTGATTCCAGCCGGGCATGACGGCGCCAGCGACTACGCCATTGAGGGTGTTCATGCCATGCAGGCGGCGGGTCTGCACTTTGGGCCGGTTTCGGGTCGTCAGCCGTCCGCGATGGGCTGGATGTTCAAAAACCGTTCCGAGTGTTTTTCGACCGGTGCGTTCTGTAACGGCCAGGTGATGTTTGTCGACGGCGAAGTAGTCGCTTCGCGCGCAATCGACAACGATGCTCTGATGCGTTTGGCTGACTATCTGGAGCAAGAGACCGACGATACATTTCTAAAAGTCTACAGCCTGGGCGATGACTTTTGGGGCAACGATGCCTATTGCGTGACGAGCAATCCCGAGCGTGTGCGTCGCGCTATGGAGTCGGGCGGCAATGCGTGGCTCAAAGGCGAAGAGGCCCCGTGTCGTCCCGTCGTCGATGGCGCGCCGGTGTTTAAGGCGAATATCTGGAGTGCCCGTTCGCGTGAGGAGCTCGCGGAGCTACGCGAGCGCGTTGCCGTTGAGGTGCCGGAACTCTCGCTTGTGTTTCCCAACAACCGAGTGCGCCTGTTCGACATCCTTCCGGATGGTTGGGACAAGGGCTGCGCTGCGCTGGAGCTGGCGCGCGCCTTGGGCCTGACGCCCGACGAGGTGGCCGTATTTGGCGATTCCGATAACGATCTGCCCATGATCGATGCCGTTCCCAACTCCGTTGCAGTCGCCAATGCCAATGAGGCCGTCACGGCTGCCGCGCGCTGGCATATCGGCGCCGCGGCAGATGATGCGGTCGCCGGGGCTCTGCATCAGATTGCCGCCTGCGCCGCGACGGGGGAGATGCCGCCGTTTATGCGTCAGGAGGGTGCAGCCGACGCGAATTTCGCGAACAGCTAAGGAGACAGCCATGAAGCTCCAGCAGCTCAGATATGTCGTCAAAGTTGCCGAATGCGGCAGCATTACCGAGGCCTCGCGCCGTCTCTTTGTGTCGCAGCCTTCGATTACCGCGTCGATTCGCGATCTCGAAAACGAGATGGGTGTGCACATCTTTGAGCGCACCAACAAGGGCGTCATTGTGTCCGAGGAAGGCGAGACCTTCTTGGGCTATGCGCGCCAGGTACTCGACCAGGCCGACCTGCTCGAGGGCAAGTACAAGGGCGCATCCGAGCAGGTGCCGCACTTTAGTGTGAGCTGCCAGCATTATTCCTTTGCCGTTAACGCGTTTGTTGACGTGATTCGTGAGTTCGATGCCGCGCGTTACGACTTCACCCTGCGCGAGGAGCAGACTCACGAGATTATCGAGGATGTCGCGCATATGAAAAGCGAACTGGGCATCCTGTACTTATCCGAGCATAACCGCGAGGTCATCGAGCGCATGCTGGTGGCCAACGAGCTCGTGTTCGAAGGACTCTTCTGCGCCACGCCGCATGTCTTCGTCTGCGCCGACCATCCGCTGGCGGACCGCTCCAGCGTGACGCTCGAGGATCTGGAAGACTACCCGTTCCTGTCCTACGAGCAGGGCAGCTACAACTCGTTTTACTATTCCGAGGAGCTGACCTCGACGTTCGAGCGTCGCAAAAATATCCGCGTGCGCGACCGTGCGACGTTGTTCAATTTGGCCATGGGCCTCAACGGCTACACGGTATGCTCGGGCGTGATCAGCCACGAGCTCAACGGCCCCGGCATTATCTCGATTCCGCTCGACGTGGACGAGTACATGGAGATTGGCATCATCACGCGCAAGAACACGACGCTTACGCGCTACGGTCGGGCCTATATCGACGCGATTCGTCAGCATATCTAGGCTGCTGTGCTCCGCACGGTTCAAGTCTCTTTATGACAGTCCAGACTGATATAGGAAACATCTATATCAAACTGTTATAAACGTATATTTTACGATGGTCATATGAGCGCTCATACTCTGTCCCAGTAAAGCAACCAATGCAAAGGGAGATATCTATGAGCACTTCGATTCAACCGAACGCGCCGTTTCGCGCCGATATCGTCGGCAGCTTTCTTCGTCCGCAGGCTGTAAAGGACGCCCGTGCCGCCTATGTCGCGGGTAAACTCGACGCTTCCGGCCTTAAGGCCGTCGAGGACGATGCCATTCGCGATTTGGTGGCCAAGCAGAAGGCCGCCGGCCTGCAGGTGATCACCGATGGCGAGTTCCGCCGCAGCTACTGGCACCTCGATTTTATGTGGGGCCTTAACGGCATTGAGCGCCGCACCTCACGCACGGGTTATATGTTCCATGACGAGGAGACGACGGCCGACACCGCCGTGGTTACCGGTCCCATTAGCGGCGAGAACCACCCGTTCGTCGAGCATTTTAAGTTCGTCAAGGCGCTTGAGGAGGAGGGCCAGGTCGCACGCCAGACCATTCCGGCGCCGATCCAGACGTTCTCTGAGGTCACGCTCGATCGCTGCGATGGCCAGCAGGAGAGCCTGCGCGCTGTCTATAAGACCGATGAGGAACTTGCCGACGCCATTGCAGCCGCTTATCGCACGGTGATCGCCGACCTGTACGCAGCAGGCTGCCGCAACATCCAGTTTGATGACTGCACCTGGGGCATCTACTGCGATACCGATTTTGTCGCCAAAACCGGCATGAGCCCGGTCGACCTGCAAAAGGTAAGCGAGCTGGGCGTGGCGCTCAACAACGCCGCCATCGAGGGCAAGCCCGACGATTTGGTCATCAACACGCACGTGTGCCGCGGCAACTACCACTCCACCTACGCTTTTGAAGGCGGCTACGACCCTATCGCTCCGTATCTGTTCGCACATGAGAATGTCGATGCGTTCTATCTGGAGTTCGACACGCCGCGCGCCGGCGGCTTTGAGCCGCTCAAGTACGTCGCTCCCGGCAAGAAGGTCGTGCTGGGCTTGGTAACCACCAAGGCGGCAGAGCTCGAGAACGAGGATGTTATCGTCGAGCGCATCCGCGAAGCCGCTAAGTACGTGCCGCTCGAGAATCTGTACCTGTCGCCCCAGTGCGGCTTTGCCAGCTGCGAGATTGGCAACAAGCTGACCGAGGACGAGCAATGGGCGAAGATCGCGCTGGTCAAGCGCATTGCCGAGCGCGTTTGGAAGTAACGCTAGCGTTTGCAGGTGGCGGCGCGTGCGAGGCATTGCGTATCGCGTACAATGGTTCGGATCGTATCGTTCGGGCAGGTTATCCGATATGCCTGATCGCCCTTCCATCATGAAAGGACTTTCATGTCCCAATCCTCGACGCCCGCCGTATCTGAACTCGAGGAGACTACTGAATAGTAGCTGCGTTCAGCCAAATTAAAAATGGCGTCCATGCGTATGTACGCGTGGACGCCATTTTTAATGCGTCAGTATCCAGTGGATGCCGCGCGCCATGCGCAGGTCAGTTTGGGCAAAGTGATTGCCGGGGTTGAGCTCCAGCGTTGTTGGAATGTCATGCTCGATAAACAGCTCTTCCATCGCACGCGTATCGTCGAGTACGTGCCGCATCATGCGGTTGGGCGTCTTGGTTTCCTTTTTACCGAGCGACAGATAGGCGGCGTCGGGCGTGGCTGTCATCGTGCGCTCTCGCGCATAGTCGATAAAGCCGGGGAACCACAGCGACCCCGATGCACTTGCCGCGCGCTCAAAGACATCTGTTTGCCAAAGTGCCCACAGGGAAAAAAGACCCGCCAACGAGTAGCCGGCAATGCCGCGCCAGGTGGGCGGGCAGGGGAGTGATGATTCGGCCTCTGGGATTATCTGATTCAGCAGTTCATCGAGAAACTCAGACGCCTGTCCACCAAAGGGTTCGGCATCTCGTATAGTTCCCTCACATTCCCAGGGGCTCAGCTCGCGATTCCAATCGAGCTCTCCAATGGCGACAAGGGTGAACGGCGGGCAGTCGAGCTCTTGGCAGCGCTCGTAGACTTCACTACCGTCGCCCATAACCACGGGGAGATAGATGGCGGGCGCGCCTTCCGCACACTCTGAATAAACGGTTATCTGCTTATGATGCGCTTCCAAGGCAGGCTTCTCTCGGTGTTGTGATATTGACAGCCTCAATTGTCGCACGCTGGCACGGGGGCAGACTCTAAAAGAAAGGCGCGGAGCCGCTCGATGCGACTCCGCGCCTTGTTGTTTTGCTTTAGCAGAATATGCCGTTACGCCACGAAGAAGTAGACGAGGAAGGCAAGGGCTGCGATCCACATGAGCGGCTTGATCTTGGAGGCCTCGCCCTTAAAGAGCGCGACGATCACGTAGGCGATAAAGCCCAGGCCAATGCCGGCAGAGATGGAGTAGGTGAAGGGCACGCCGGCGACAATCATGAACGCCGGGAAACCCTGCGACACGTCGGACCAGCCGATCTCGGAGGCCTCGCTCATCATGAGGTAGCCGACGTAGACCAGAGCACCGCAGGTGGCGGCGCTGGAAACGATGGTGACGATGGGGGAGAAGAACGCGGCGAGAATGAACAGCACGCCGGTGGTGACGGAGGTGAGGCCCGTGCGGCCACCGTCGGCAGCACCAGAGGTGGACTCGACGAAGGTGGTGATAGAGGAGACGCCCATGAAACCGCCCACAGCAGCGGCGGCGGAGTCGACGATCAGAATCTCCTTGATATTCTCGACGTTGCCGTCGTCGGTGAGGAACTCGCCCTGCTTGGCCACGGCCATCGCGGTGCCCATGGTGTCGAAGAAGTCACTCATGAGCAACGAGAACGAGATGACGAGGAGCGCGGGGTCGGTAAGGACCTTGACGATGGCAGGCACGCCGCCGGCGTCGGCGATGGGGCCACCGATGCTCGAGAAGTCGAGCGGGGCGATGATACCGGTCGGAGCCTGGGTCACACCTAGGGGGATACCGGCGATGACGGCGACGACGATGCCGATGAGCAGCGAGCCGGGGACGTTGCGGCAGGCGAGGGCGACTGTCACCAGGATGGAGATGATGCCGACGATGAAGGTGGGGGAGGTGATGTCGCCCAGACCGACGAGTGTACCGGCGCCAGCGGTGATAATGCCGGCATCGCACAGGCCAATCATGGCGATGAACAGGCCCAGACCCACCGAGATGGCGTGACGCAGGACAACCGGGATGGCGTCCATGATGGCCTCGCGCAGGCCACAAAGCACGAGCAGCAAGATGACGACGCCCTCAAGGAAGATGACGCTCATGGCCACGTGCCAGTCACCGCCGCAGACGGTGGTGGTGATTCCAGCGATCATCGCGTTGACGCCTAAGCCCGACGCGCAGGCGAGCGGGCGGTTGGCGAAGATGCCCATGCAGATGGTCATGATGCCGGCGCCCAGGCAGGTGGCGCAGGCGAGCGCTCCCGCATCGATGCCGGCGCCCGAGAGCACCGCAGGGTTGACGGCGATGATGTAGGCCATCGCCAGGAATGTTGTCAGTCCAGCGCGAAGTTCGGTCCCGATTGTGGACTTGCGCTCACTGACGTGAAAAAGTTCGTCCATGCATACCCTTTCCTTGTTCGGCCCCGAGTTTAGGCCGATTGACACGAACTTAACTACTATATCGCCTTTGAAAGATTGATGTTTCTCGCATGTTGATGTTCGGCGCTTTGTAGCAGACGGACGGTATTTTTCGCATGAAAATGTGTGGGTACCGTATACTTAAGCAGTTACAACGACCCCTATGGAGGAACGTATGATTAAAGAGCTCTGCCACGACGAGGCTATTCTGTCCCAGCGTTGCGAGGTCGCGACCGTCGAGGACGAGTCGGTGGCACAGGACCTGATCGATACCATCAAGTCGCTCGACGATGCCGGCTGCCTTGCCGCCAACCAGATCGGCGTCACCAAGAAGGTCTGCGTCTATCTGGACGACGCCGGCGAGCCCCATGTGCTCTACAACCCCCGTCTGGTGTTTGGCCTGGGTGCCAGCAAGATGGAGGAGAGCTGCCTGACGCACGAGGAGGTCACCAAGTCCACGCGCTACATCAAGTGCAAGGTTGCCTTTGACCAGATCGTCGACGGCAAGATGAAGGAGTGCCGCCGCGACTACGCGGGCTTTGAGGCACAGATGATCCAGCATATGATCGATCACTGTCTTGGAAAGTTGGTCTAAGGGGACCAAAGCACCGCACCTTGCCGCTCAATCGTCGCTCGCGTACCTTAAGTACGCTTCGCTCCTCTTTCGTGGCAATCTGCGGCACTTTGACCCCTTAGACGACCTGCGGGGTTAACTTGGTTGAGTTTATCCTGTTTGAATAGTCCGGGCGTGACATTGTTGTCATGTCCGGGCTTTTGTGTTTAGCGCCTTTTTGTTTGGAGACAATGAAATTAGCAAGAACGTAAAGCTAGGAGGCGCTATGTGTACGAGTATTCGATTTACCGATAATTCTGGCCACATGTATCTGGGCCGCAATCTCGACTGGAGCTTTGACTACGGCCAACAGGTTCGCGTGATGCCGCGCGGGTTTCACATTCCGTATTCGTTTATCGACGACGCAACAGCGGCGCACGCGGTGATCGGTATGTGCATCGATTACAGGAACTACCCTATGTTCTTCGATTGCGGCAACGATGCGGGCCTGGCTGTGGCGGGGCTCAACTTTCCCGGCTATGCCGAGTATGCCGAGGGCCCTGTCGACGGCAAGACCAATATCGCGGCCTATGAGTTTCCCCTGTGGGTGGCAGCGACGTTCTCGACGGTCGATGAGGTCGAGGCCGCGCTGCGCGACACGGTGATTGTCGCCAAATCTGCCGGAGAGGGGCTGGGCGTGTCACTGCTCCATTGGATTATCGGCGACAGCCAGCGCAGCATCGTGGTCGAGATGATGGCTGACGGCCTGCATGTATACGACGATCCGGTCGACACCCTTGCCAATCAGCCGACCTTCCCGTGGCATATGGAAAACCTACGCACCTATATCACCGCCACAAGCGATTTTCCGCAAACGGCGACGTGGCGTGGCGCCGAGCTTAAGCCCTATGGAGCCGGTGCCGGCATGCGCGGCATTCCGGGCGATTGCTATTCGCCGAGCCGTTTTGTAAAGGCGGCGTACCTCAATGCCAATTACCCGCAAAAGGAGAGCGAGACCGAAAACGTCGTTCGCATGTTCCGCTCGCTCGAGGGCGTGGTGATGATCGAGGGAGCGTCCAGGATGGGCGATGGCAAGTTCGAGAAGACTATCTACACCGGATGCTTTAGCGCGCGCACGGGCAATTATTACTACGCGATGTATGGGGATCCGTCGATTCGCTACGTGAGCCTGATGGATGCCGAGGGCGCAAGCCCCGATAGGCTCGTGGTTCCCGAGCCGCGTCGTTCGTAGCTCACTGGTCCGTTGCGACATAAAACGGCCTCGCACCTCTTATGAGATGCGAGGCCGTTGTCGTCAATGGCTGGTGGCGTGTTAGAAGTTGGCGTCGTTGAACTGGGTGCTCTCGAGTCCGTCGAGTTGCTGTTCGGGCGTATCGGCGACGCTCTCGAGCAACTCGGTGGGATCGACGTTCATGTCCTTACCGGCTTCGTTGCCGTTGACCAAGTCGTCCGAGAAGATGTCGACTTCCATTTCCTCGGCCTCTTCGATCTGAACCTCGAGCGGCACCTGGGTGCGCACGAGCTTAACGGCCGGGCGCATGCGGGCAAACAGCGGCACGTACTCGATGATGATGGCCGAGTTCTCAAGACCGTACCAGCGTGCCGGGCTTCCGCAGGCGCGGCGGACGGCGTACTTGATGGCCATCACGCGGTGGTCATTGCGGTTGATGTCCGTTTCGGGGGCAAGCATCTTGCGCAGCATACAAAAGCGGAAGTCACCCACGTTGCCGCGTGTCTCGTAGATGGAGTAGGTGTGATGTTGCGGCGGCAGCTCGCCCGATGCCATCAAGTCGCCGACGATCTGACGCAGATAAGCGTTGACGCGCTGGTTGACTTTAAAGCCCAGGTCCAGGCGAACGCGGAAGAGGAAGTCCGTGCCAAAGGTCTCGACGGAATACTCGTGCGTATAGGGTTCGTCGGTAACGTGCACGTTAATGAACCAATATGCCTTGGCGCGCTTGGGATGCTTATCCAGGATGGAATAGAGCACGTCGCGGTCGAGCGTGAGCGGGTCGGGGCTGTTGGTGAGAAATACCAGATTGTCGGCGAGCACGGGATAGGTCTCGTCGTTGCGCAGGCGGTTGAGCTGATCGATGTACTTGGAGACGGGCAACAGAATCGTCTGCGTGCGCTCGATGGCGGTGCCACGGCGCCACACGTACATAAGGCCAAACAGCAGTGCGGCCAGGAAGATCATCACATAGCCGCCGTCAAAGAACATGGTGAGGCACGAGGCAAAGAAGCACAGCTCAATGGCACCGAAGAGCAGGGCGAAGACGCAGGCGCCCAGCTTGTGCTTGAGAATGCCAGCGATATAGCTCGTCAAAAGCGTCGTGGTCATGAGCATGGTCACGGTAATGGCGAGGCCGTAGGCGCTCTCCATGCGCTCGGAGTTTTGGAACAGCAGCACGATGAAGATGCAGCCGACCCACATGATGTTGTTGACGAGCGGAATATAGAGCTGACCCTTGGTGTCGCTGGGGTAGTGGATGCGCAGATGCGGCATAAGGTTGAGACGCGTTGCCTCGGATACCAGCGAGAAGGAGCCGGTGATGAGCGCCTGCGAGGCAATGATGGCTGCCACGGCCGAAAGCACGATGGCAAAGGGGCGCAGGGGCTCGGGAAGCATCATATAGAACGGGTTGACGATATCCATCGCGAGCATCTGGGGATTGGAATTGTTGGCGAGCAGCCAAGCGCCCTGACCCAGGTAGTTAAGGATTAGCGCCGCCTTAACAAACGGCCAGGATGCGTAGATGTTGGCCTTGCCTACGTGGCCCATGTCTGAATAGAGCGCCTCGGCGCCGGTCGTCGACAGGAAGACGAAGCCGAGCACCATGATGCCCGAGTGGTTGATGGGCGAGAACAGGAACATAATGCCGCGGATGGGGTTGAGCGCGCGCAAGATGGACAGGTTGCCGAGCATGTTGAACAGACCGGCGCCAGCTAAGAACAGGAACCACAGCGTCATGAGCGGGCCGAACAGCTTGCCGATCGACGAGGTACCGGCGCGCTGCATGGCAAATAGGCCACAGATAATGATGATGGTGATGATGATGACGTTGGTCTGGCCGTCGCCCAGCAGCGCATGGCCCCATTCGATGGTGCGCAGACCCTCGATGGCCGTGGTGACCGTGACCGCGGGGGTGAGGATGCCGTCGGCGAGCAGTGCCGCGCCGCCGATCATGGCGGGGAGAATCAGCCATGGCGCCACCTTGCGCACGAGACTGAACAGGGCGAAGATGCCGCCTTCGTTGTGGTTGTCGGCCTTCATGGCGATTACCACGTACTTGACCGTGGTCACGAGCGTCATGGTCCAAATGACGAGCGAAAGCGCGCCCAGGATCATGTCCTCGCTGACGGTACCGATGCCGCCGTTGTTGGCGACGATTGATTTCATGGTGTACATGGGGCTCGTGCCGATGTCGCCATAGACGACGCCGAGCGTTACAAGCAGCATGCCAGCGGAGAGGGGGATGGCTCCGTGCCCGCCTTGACCACGCTGGTCTTGGGGACTTGCCTCCAGTTTGTTGTGTGCCACGTGGACTCCCTTAGACATCCGGTTATCTGTCTAGGACAGATAACCTTTATGCCGTCTTTATACATACAAGAGCAGTTTGGCACATCAGGTTCTTTTAGACAATAATCCCCAGCTGGGGATTATTTATGTACGTAGGTAGCATTTTAAAACAGGGGCTTTTAAGCACGTGCTGTCTGGGCTATGCCAGCCTTGGCGCTTGCGCGTTTGCCGGCGAGTTCGCAAAAAATCGCGCCGCCGATGATAAGTGCGGCACCCATCAGGCGGACCGGTGTTATGGCTTCATCTAAAAGGATGGCGGAAAACACGACGGCCGAAAGCGGCTCGAGGTAGCCGACGACCGCGACGGTCTGGACGGGCAGCTTGGCGACGGCACTAAAGTAGAGCAGGCAACCGATGCCGGTGTTGACGACGCCGAGCATAACGACGGCGCGCCAATCAATACTGGCGGCGACGCCGGCGGACAGGAATGAGGGAGCGCCCTGCGTGATGAGCGTGAGGACCAGCACGGTCACAAAGGCGGCGCTCACCTGGAGCGTGGAGTTCTCGAGGCCTTCGATGTGCGGCGCACCCTTGCTAGCGATGACCATCAGCGCATAACAAAATGCCGAGGCGATACCGCAGACGATACCCGCAATGGGCATGTTGCCGCCTAGACCTTGTGCTGCAATGAGAAAAGCACCGCAGGCGACGGCGATAAACCCGGCGATTTTGCCGCCGGTCAGTTTTTCGCCAAAGATGAGTGGGGAGAGCGCCATGACAATGATGGGGCCGCAGTAGTACAGCAGCGAGGATACGCCGACGCCGATCGTCTGGTAGGCGCGGAACAGAAAAATCCAGCTGGCGCCCAGCGCGGCTCCCGAGAGGAGGAGGGCTGCGGCTTCGCTGGGGCGAGATGGCGCCTGCAACTTATGGCGTTGGGTGATGGCGAGGATGGTGACAAGCGAGAGTGCGCCCAAAAACGTGCGTAGTAGCACGATATCGGAGCTCGGCAGCGCGATGGCGGCGGCGATGATGCCGTTGGAGCCAAACAATAGCAAGGCTGCTAAGTACGTAAACAGTCCGTTGTTCATGCGCTGACATCCCTTCTATATCCGAGCATGTTCACTATGGGTGAACTGGCTTTAGAAGAAAAGCGAATATAATGCATGGATAACATGACAAAAACTCATGCAAAGGTGGAGGGGTGCCGTGGAAACGAATATTCAAAAGATGCAGGTGCTGCTCGAGACCGTGCACGCCGGCAGTTTTACGCGCGCCGCCGAGCGGCTGAGCTATTCGCAGTCGGGCGTGAGCCGTATGGTGGCCGATCTTGAGGCAGACTGGGGCTTTAAAGTGCTCGATAGAAGCCGCGAGGGCGTAGTACTTTCTGCCGATGGGCGGCAAGTCATGCCGGCGGTCGAGGCGTTATGCGAGGAATTTGTTCGTTTGCAGCGACGGGTGGATGAGATGCGTGGGCTCATGCGCGGCAAAATCTGCATCGGTACGTTTTCGAGCGTGGCGACCCACGTGCTGCCGCCGGTGATTGCGCGCTTTCGCGCCGATCACCCGGACGTCGATTATGAGTTGCTGATGGGCGACTATTCAGAGATCGAACAATGGGTGGCTGAGGGTCGTTGTGACCTGGGCTTTATCCCGCGTGAACCCCGAGAAAACGGCATGGCATCGCGGTCTTTGGTGCGCGACGAGTTGATGGCGGTAGTGCCGGCAGATTCTTTGCTTGCCACGGTGGAGGTCGTTTCTCTTGCCGATTTAGCCAACGAGCAGTTTATTCTGCTAGAACGCGGCACCGATGACGAAATTACGCCGCTGTTCCGTCGGGCGGGGCTGACGGTGCGCTCCAAGCTGTCGACCTGGGATGATTATGCGATTATGGCTATGGTCGAGGACGGCCTGGGCGTGAGCATTCTTCCCGCGCTCATCTTGCGCCGTTGTCAGTTCGATGTTGCCGTGCGTTCGCTCGAGGGACATCCCCATCGGCAGATCAACGCCATATATCGAACGGCCGATGTTTCGCTTGCCGCCGCCCGTTTTCTCGAATACCTCTAAACGTGTACACGCCATTGTTTGCTTTGGGCAGATCTCGGAGTCCGGTACATTTTCTTATGAAATTGAACTTTCGAATGAAGCGCCGCGTTATACTGCTTGCTAAATTGAACCATGGTTCAATTCGTGTTCTATAAATTGAACTTTGCCAGCAAGGAGGTTCTAGTGGCCCAAGAGACGTTTAGCGATCGCCTGCGACAGGCTATGTCCGATCGCGACGTTCGCCAGTCGGACGTGATCCGCGCATCGGAGATGCTCGGCAAAAAACTCGGCAAGAGTCAGATGAGCCAATATGTGAGCGGCAAGACGATCCCGCGGCGCGATGTGGCTGAGCTGCTCGCCCGTATTTTGGAGGTCGATGTTACCTGGCTGCTTGCCGGCGACGCCGATCAAGGCGAGGCATCATCACCCCGCAACGATTCCAAGCCCGAACCCCATCCCTCAGCTCAAATTGCAAGGAGCACCACCATGCGTACTTTTTCTAAATCCACCAAGCTCGATAACGTCCTGTATGACGTGCGCGGTCCCGTCGTCGACGAGGCCGCCCGTATGGAGGACGAGGGCGAGCGCATCCTCAAGCTCAATATCGGCAACCCGGCGCCCTTCGGTTTCCGCACGCCCGATGAGGTCATCAAGGACATGCGCCAGCAGCTGCCCGACTGCGAAGGCTATTCCAACTCGCGTGGCCTGTTCTCCGCGCGCAAGGCGATCATGCAGTATTCGCAGATCAAGGGCCTGCCCAACGTTCAGATGGAGCATATCTACACGGGCAACGGCGTGTCCGAGCTCATTCAGCTTTCGATGAACGCGCTGCTCGACAATGGCGACGAGATTCTGATCCCCAGCCCCGACTATCCGCTCTGGACGGCGTGCGCAACCCTTGCTGGCGGTCATCCCGTACATTATCTGTGCGATGAGCAGGCGGATTGGTATCCCGACCTGGAGGATATGGAGTCCAAGATCACGAGCGCGACCAAAGCCCTCGTCATCATCAACCCCAACAACCCCACGGGTTCTGTCTATCCGCGCGAGGTGCTCGAGGGCATCGTCGAGATTGCACGCAGGCATCAGCTGATGATCTTTGCCGATGAGATCTACGACCGCCTGTGCATGGACGGCTACGAGCACGTCTCGATTGCCTCGCTCGCCCCCGATCTGCCCTGTGTCACCTTTAGCGGTCTGTCCAAGTCGCACATGATCGCGGGCTATCGCATTGGCTGGATGGTGCTTTCGGGCAACCAGCGCTGCATGAGCGACTTCATCATGGGCATCAACATGCTCTCCAACATGCGCCTGTGCTCCAACGTGCCGGCTCAGTCGATCGTCCAGACGGCGCTCGGCGGCCATCAGTCCGTTAACGACTACATCCGTCCCGGCGGCCGTGTCTACGAGCAGCGCAACTTTGTGTATGAGGCGCTCAACAAGATCGACGGCATCTCGGTGGTCAAGCCGCGCGCGGCGTTCTACATCTTCCCCAAGATGGATGTTAAGAAGTTCAACATCACCGATGACGAGCAGTTTGCCCTCGACCTGCTGCACGAGAAGAAGATTCTGATCACGCGCGGCGGCGGCTTTAACTGGGCCGAGCCCGATCACTTCCGCATCGTGTACCTGCCGCGCATGGAAGTGCTCAAAGAGTCCCTCGAAGACCTCGCCGACTTCTTTGACCATTACCGTCAGGCGTAACGGCAAAGGTAGCCTGTAATGAAACGGTCGGCCCGCAACGGATGCGGGCCGACCGTTTTCTGTCTAAGCCCGTGCTGTTAGCGCTTGTCTCGTTGAGCGAGCGAGGTTCGCGTGTGAGCGGTAAGTTCTATTCCAAAATGGAATACAGTTGGCTTAAGCTGGAATTGATGTCCGGGTACCTGCTTTTCTAGAATGTTTTCAACAAGATGAAAGGCGGTTCCAACCAATGATTATCGATGCAAATTCCTACTGGTTCGACGAGCGCATCTTTCATGACGAGACGCTCTGCGAACAGTTTTTGGCCGAGGTACCCCGCGCCTATGACACCGAAGGCTATCTGACCATGAATTCCGCCGGCAAACGACAGATCGTGATCGAGATGCCCGCCGGTTCTCCGGGTCTTAACTACATTGAGGGCGACTACACCCTCGAGAAGCGCTTGGCCGATATGGATGAGGCGGGGGTCGACAAGGCGATCCTCAAGCTCCCCGGCTGTCACGAGTGGATGTCGCTCGAGATGTGCCGGCGTTTCAACGACGGTATGGCTGCTGACGCGAAGGCGTCAAGTGGCCGTCTGATTCCGCTTGTCGCCGTGCCGCCCTTTGGCACCAAAGCGAATTTGGAGGAGCTCGACCGCAGGCTCGACGATGGTTTTGCGGGTGTGCAACTCTGCGCTCACTACGGCAAGCGCTATCTCGACGACCAGGTCTTCTCGAGCTTTTTCGAGCACCTGAACGAACGCCATGTCACCGTTTACGTGCACCATGTTCCCGTGCCGGTCGAGAACGAATCGCTTCTCGCGTACGACAACCTTCGCCGCTCTTATGGCCGCTGCGTCGACCAAACTACGGCGATCGGCCGAGAGATCTTTGGCGATTTCTTTGAGCTCTACCCCAATATCAAGATGGTCCACTCCATGCTCGGCGGCGCATACTTTGCGTTCAAGGAGATGCTGCTGCCTCATGGTCCCAAGCGCCCTGATGCTTCTGGCCGTTTTCAGGTCGATACCGAGACCGTTTCCAGGCGCCTCGAGAACAACATCTATTTCGACATGTCCCATGCTCAGCCTTGGGGCAAGACACTCCTTGCCTGCGCGGTTGACGTGCTGGGTGCAGACCATATTGTTTTTGGCACGAGCTATCCCGTTAAACGCGAGTGGCTCACCGAGGGTGTCGCCTGCGTTCGCGCTGCAAATCTGAGCGATACAGACAGCGACCTTGTGCTTGGCGGTACGGCGCAGCAACTGTACGGTGTCGAGTGAGCGGCAATCAGAGGGGAGTATCTGCCATGGACGAAGGAGAGATGAGAGCTGGGGCCGCTCGTGTGGCCATCGATCTTGGGGACGTGTTGCCGTTCGACGGTTTCGACGAACTCCGTCATGAGGTCTTCGCCCGTGCCCTTATCATCGAGGGGACGGGGCGACGCGCCTGCGTCCTTTCGCTTGAGGTCACCTCGATCGCTCCGGCTCTACTCGCCGATCTGCGTGAGGTTGTTGAGGATGCCGCCAATTGCAGCGGTGCTTATTCTTGGGTGGTTCCTACCCACACGTTTTCCATGCCTCACGTCCGCACTCCCGGGCATCTTGCCGACGATGCTGCCCGCAATCGCAACGAGCGCTATCGCGCAGCGCTCGTCGCTGCCGCCCGCACGGCTGTCGAGCGCGCTGTTGCGGGCATTCGCTCTGCCACGCTCGCCACTGTGGAGGGCGAATGCCCCGTGAACGTTAATCGCGACATTGAGACGCCTGCCGGCTGGTGGTTGGGCTCGAATCCCAGGGGGTTTGCCGACCACACGATGCCCGTACTCGCCATAAGGGATGCCGGGGGCGAGTATGTTGCCGTGCTCGCGACGGCGGACGTTCAGTCCTCCGTGCTCGACGGGTCGCGCGACTCCGAGGGGAGGCGCATGGCGAGCGGAGACCTCTTTGGTTTTGCCGCCATGTCACTCGAGCGCGAGCTGGGCGGCGTTGCCCTGTTGCTGCCAGGGGCCGCGGGCGACCAAGGTCCGGCGGAGCACGCCATGAACGTCATGTTCGATGCGGCCGGCGTTAAGCAGACGGTCGATGCCCATGAGGACGGATACCGCATGCTGCACCAGCAGGGGCAGGCCTTGGGCGATGCTTTAATCGAGGCCGCTCGCATGGCGCGTGAGGATGACGCTACCGGCATCGATGCCCGCACGGTCGACGTTCTCCTGCCCGCTCAGACACGCGCCGATTTTCACTCTTTGGCCCCGCACCGAACGTATGAGTTTCATGCCGCTGGCGAGCAGCGCACGAGGGTCTATCTGCTCCGGCTGGGAAACGTCGAGCTTGTCGGCGTACAACCCGAGGTCTCGAGTGCATTCGGCGCCACTGTGCGCGCCGCTCGGTCCGGCTCTGTGTTCTTTGCCACGCTCGTCAACGGCGGACAGAAGTACCTACCGGCTCCCGACGCGTACGAAAAGATCACCTATGAGGCCATGAACTCCGGTTTTGCCGCCGGATCCCATGAGCGCCTCGTCGAAATCATCATTGCCGCCTTGAATGCGGCGTGACACAGAAGGAGAACGTGCATGAACATTGGACACGCGCGCCGCAAAATCACCCCACAGGGCGACATCTACCTGATTGGCTACCGCAATCTTCCCAACCGTCTTGAACCTGCGACGGGCGTCCATGACGACGTCTTCGCCAACGCCATCCTCTTCCAGCAAGGCGAACGTGAAGTGTTTCTCTTTAATGCCGATGTCCTCGAGTTCGAGGAAAGCATGGCCGAGGAGGTCAAGACAATGCTCGCCGAGCGCTACGGCATTGACCGTGATTGCGTCCTGCTCTCGGCGACGCACGACCATACTTCAATCGTCGCTTACCACCGCAGCTGGTGGACGGGAAAATTCGACGAGAACTACTACCGCTGGTTCCTCGATACCATTTGCCAATGCTTTGAGGAGTGCCGTGCCAACGCACAGCCCGCGATTTGTCGCTTGGGCAAGCAGGTCATCACCGGTTTCTACGACAACCGCATCATCCCAGGTGAACTCGCCGACAATGAGGTCATTGTCGTATCGTTCTTCGATACCGAAGGCAAGCCATTTGCGGGCTTTGTGAACTGGGCGGTGCATTCCGCTTGCGTCGGACCCGACTGCACGGAGCTCACGAGCGAACTCGCCGGTCTTACCGGCAAAAAGCTCGCTCAGAGTCTTGGTTACTATCCGGCCATGGTCGTCGGTGCTGCTGGCGACTGTAGCGACCGCAATTTTCGACAGGGACGCGGCATTCCCGAGGTTGAGCGTGTTTCGACCGGTCTTGCCGAGGCGATTTCCCAGATCAAGCTCGATTGCGAGGTCGTTCTTGACCGCATCGAGCCTCAGACGTTCTATCACACCGTTGCCCATGACGACTTTTCACTCACGCTTAAGTGCGCCGTCATCAGTCTGGGCGGCCTGCATCTCTTTGTGTTCCCGAGTGAACTCGGCAGCGACCTGGGCATTCGCATGAAGCGCGAATGTCCGGTCGAGGGAATAGTCTGCGGTTACACCAACGGCTATTTTGAGTATTTCCTTCCGGCACGCGAGTACGGCCTCTCCTTTGAGACCGAGCGTACTCAGATTCCCCAGGGCGAACCGGAACGTCTGTGTGACAAGTTCTGCCAGACGACGAGACTTCTCGGCGCAGCAGATTCGCGTCTGTAGGCCTGATTGCGTGATATGGGCCAATGAGGCTCATTGCCATGTGATCGGCATCTTCCATCTTCTCTGCCGTTCCCCATCCCGGGCGTACGTGCGTCCGCGGATTTCAAAGGGGGAAGCGGGTTCCTTGCCCTCCCACGTCGACTACGGAGGCATGAAATCGATGCTATACCCCGCTCAGAAAAGGAGAATTCCATGAAATACCAGAAGCTTTGCGATGAAATCATCACAAAGGTCGGTGGTCGAGACAATGTGTTAGACGTGAGCCACTGCATTACGCGTCTCCGCTTCCGCCTCAAGGATGAATCGCTCGCCCAGACCAATGAGCTTAAGGCGACGAAGGGCGTCGTTGACGTCATCCAGGCCGGCGGACAGTATCAGGTCGTGATTGGTGCCACTGTCGAGGCCGTCTACAACGACCTTGTTCAGATTGGCGGGTTCGACTCCAAACCCGCACTCGATATCGATGAAGGCGACGACGTCAAAAAGGGCGATCCATTCTCGCGTCTGCTGGCCATCATCTCCGAGATTCTGCAACCGGTTCTTGGCGTGCTTATGGCCGGTGGCTTTATCAAGTCGATGCTCGCGCTCTGCACGGTTGCCGGTTGGCTTGCCAAGGACAGCAATACGTATGTGACGCTCTCGGCAATCGGAGATTCGGTCTTCTATTACTTTCCGCTAATCATTGGCTGGACGTCGGCCAAGAAGTTCGGACTTAAGCCCGTTATGGGAATGGCGCTCGGCGGTATCCTCGTCTACCCGACGCTCGTTGCCCTTATGGGTGGAGATCCGCTCTACACGCTCGGCGCCGGTACGGTCTTCGAGTCCAATGTCTACGGTGATATTTTTGGCATCCCGCTAATCATGCAGAATTACTCATCGACGATTCTGCCTGCGATCTTTATCGTCTGGATTGCCTCCAAGGTGCACAAGGCCCTTTCTAACGCGCTGCCCGCGCTTGTGAGCTCGTTCTTCTCCAACATCCTGACGCTCCTCATTTGCGGCATCCTTGGCCTGCTTGTGGTCGGTCCGGTCATGACGGTCCTCTCCAACATCGTTGCCCAGATCATCTTGATGCTCATCAACTTCCAGCCCGCCATCGCCGGCTTCGTCATCGGCACGTTCTGGAGCCTGCTCGTCATGTTCGGCCTGCACTGGGGTATCATCCCGCTGTGGTTCCTCGATGTCGCAACCTACGGCTATGACCTTATTAACCCACTCGTGTATGCAGGCGGTTGTGCCATCGCCGGTGCTGTGCTTGGCATGGTCATCCGAACCAAGGACTCCGAGGAAAATGCTGCCGTCAACATTCCCGCCCTTGTCTCTTCGATTTTCGGTGTCAACGAGCCTGCGCTTTACGCCATCTTGCTGCCGCGTAAGCGTCTTATGTGGGCAACCTTTATTTCCGCTGGTGTAGGCGGCGCCATTGCCGGCCTCATGGGTGCCAAACTCTATGCCTTCGGTGCCTCCGGCCCGCTCGGTTTTCCGAGCTTTATTAACCCTGCCGGCATCGACATGGGCTTTATCGGCCTTGTCATCTCCGGTGTGGTCGCTTTCGTTCTGGCTCTTGTCGCCGCTATGGTGATCGGTACCAGGAAGGACGAGGGCGGTAAGGCGCTCAACATCTCGGTGGACTAGTCTGTCTGCGCACTTTAACTAAATATGCCTCGGACGGCGACGTGCCGCCCGAGGCATATTTGTGTTTTGTGCCGTTGTCAGCGTGTTTGCGGACACAAGTCTGCGGTTGTGGAGCAGCAGGGATTATGACGGTCGTGTCGCGGTGGAAGACGCACGGTCGCCCTGCAGGAGCTGACGGTAGGGGAGGAAGCCGATGAACGAGACGACCGCCTGCGAGTGCGCGGCGTTTCGCTTGAGGTAGAGCCTGACCTCGGAGGTCGTCGCGGGCTCGAGCGGCACCAGGGCTACCTTTCCGCTGGCGAGCGATTCCGCCGGCTTGCGCATGAGGAATGAGACGCCGGCGCCGCGTGCGACAAGAGAGATGATGTTCTCGGCTCGTTTGCCGGTGAACGTAACACGTGGGCCAAATCCAGCTTCTCGACAAAGGGAAAGGACGAGCTCGCTTACGAACGAGCCTTGGGGAAGCATGAGGAAATTCTCGTCGATAAGGTCGTCTATCTCGACGGTGTCACGTTCGGCGAGTGGATGGTCGAGCGAAAGGACGGCCACGAGCCGGTCGGTCGTAAAGGGAATCTTTTTGAACTCTGGCTCGATGGCGCCGCTGTCACGGATGAAGGCCAGGTCAATGTCCTCGTGCAGGAGCATGCGCTTGAGTGTGTCGCCCTCGCCTTCGATGAGCTCGACAGAATATGAGGGGTTCGCCTGCTGAAAATCGATGACGGCGTCCGTGATCCCATAAGGGGCCATAATGGGGATAGAACCTACGGTGAGGTGCTCGAGCGGCTCACCTGCACCTATTTGAATGGCGGCAAGATAGCGATGCTGAAGCGTCGCAATTTTTTGAGCATAGGGGAGAAGCGCTTCACCTTGCGCGGTGAGTGTTACGTGGCGCTTGCTTCGATCGATGAGCTTGCAGCCGAGTTCGTGCTCCATTGCCATGATGTGCTTGGAGGGGGTTGATTGCGACATGAAAAGCAGTTCCGCCGCATCAAGAAACGTGCGTGACTGCGCTAAGATGGCGAATTCGCCAAAGCGGCTGATGTCCATAGGGAGGCCTCCGGTACCCTCATTTTGGCAGGTGGCCTAAACCACGACGCCATTGCAGTGGTCGATTTCGTGCTGGATGATCTCGGCGGTGTAGCCCGAGAAGTTTTTGATGCGGTGAACGAAGTTCTCGTCCAAATACTCAACCTTAATGCGGCGATAGCGGGTACAGGGACGCTCGCCGATCAGCGAGAGGCATCCTTCGCTCGTCTGATAGGCATTGACCTGCTCAAGAATTTGAGGGTTGTACATCAGGAGTGTCCTGTTGCCGTCCTTTACGCAGATGATGCGTTTGCGCACGCCGATCATGTTGGCGGCGAGGCCCACGCACTCGCGCTCATGCTCGTGGAGTGTATCCAGGAGATCCTGCCCGGTTGCGACATCGTCGGGTCCCGCGTCTTCGGAAGGCAGACGCAAAAAGAACTCGGATTTCATGATGGGCTTAATCATGGCGGGCTCCTCATGTCTTATGCTTTCGTGGACTTTTAATAATAGCGCGGAAGGAAAGCTGTGCGTCCGCGTTACAATCTTTCGATATTGGACCATGTTGCCAGATTCGTCGTGTACGGCGTCTGGCGTAAGTCTAGGGCTCATTTTTCGCCCTGGACCGTTCCTCTGGGGCGATGCGACTGTCGTTCCAAGAGGAAGGAAATGCATGGGGAGCAAATCTCAGCAACAAGTTCAAGTAACGCCATCGGCTACTGCGGCGATTCTCGTCGTAATGTATATTGCAGCCTTTGTTGCCGCGTTTAACGAGAACATCATTAACGTGGCGTTGCACGACATTATGGCAGCCTTTTCGGTGAGTGCCACCACGGCGCAGTGGCTCGTCTCGGGCTACATGATCGTGACGTCGATCTTTACGGCCATCATGGCCTTCCTGTCCGGCCGTTTCTCGACGCGCAAGCTGCTGTTTTTCGCATGCGGATGCATGGTCGCCGGCGAAGTTCTGTGTCTGGTCGCTCCGTCGTTTAGCATTTTGCTGCCAAGCCGTATTTTGCAGGCCGCGGGATCGGGCATCTTGTTCCCGCTCATGATGAACGTGGTGCTGTCTTGCGCCCCGCGCGAGAAGCTCGGTCTGTATCTGAGCCTGGGCGGTGCCTGCATTACGCTGGGGCCGGCGTTTGGACCCGTGATCAGCGGTCTTATGTGTACGTTGTTTGGCTGGAGGGCGGTGTTCGTAGTGCCGCTGGTGGGCGGCATTGCGGTCGCTGCGGCGGGCGTAAAGCATGTCCAGAATGTCGGAGAGCGCTCGAACACCACGCTCGATATTCTGTCGGTAGTTTTGCTCGCCGCCGGTATTACGGCTTTTGTGTATTCCGTAGGCGAGTTCTCGACCAATCTGATTGCCGGTATCGTGACGTTCTTCGCCGCCATTGTGCTGCTCGGCCTATTTGCGGCCCGCCAGCTCAAGCTCGAGCATCCGGTGCTTAACGTGCGTCCCATGGCGAGCGTTCGCTTTTGGCCTGCGTGCCTGCTTGTGGTGGTGTCGATGATGACGACGTTCTCGATGAGCGTTTTGTTGCCGCTCTATTTTGAGGGCGCATACGGCATGACCGCACTTGTTGCGGGCCTGCTCATTTTGCCGGCGATTGCCTGCAACGCCGTGACCTCGATTGTGGGCGGACGCGTGATGGACGCCCGTGGCGCATGGCCGCTGCTGCCGGTCGGCTTTGCCCTGATTGCCGTGGGGCAGACTGCCATCTCGATGACGGCGGCAAGTATGAACATCGGCGTCGTCGTGGCGCTGACCGTTGTGGTGTATGCCGGAGTCGGTTTGGTGCTGAGCCCCTCGCAAACGGCCGGCTTGGAGACGCTGCCTGCCGCTGAGCATCCCCACGGAACGGCATTGCTTAACACGTGGAACATGATTGCCGCATCGTTTGGCCCATCGCTGTTTATCGGTCTGCTCTCGAGTTCTGCGGCGACTGCCGGCGCGGCTGGCGCTGCGACCGACGTTGCCCAGGCGATTGGATTTGCAACTGCCGTGCGTGTGGCGGCTGTGATTGCCGTGGTCGGGTTCGCGACGTCGCTGGTGTACGCTCGTCGCGAGTCGCACATGTCGCATTAATGTGTGCACATAGATTCTGCAGCTAGATTGGATGGCAACACCATAAACTAATGGACGTTTTGCCGAGAGGTATGAATGTTTAAAGCGCAAAGAGTGCGCGACGGGCCCCGCGAATGGGGCGATGATGCCCGAGAGGGCTAAGAAGGAGTCTCATGTCCGAGAACGAAGAGATCATGAACGAGACCGAGAACGAGACCATGGCTGCCGAGGTTGAGGCAGTCGAGACCGTGGAGACCGAAGCTGCCGAGGTTGAGGCTGCTGACGAGGTTTCCGCCAAGGAGGAGGCCGAGGTTGTCGAGGCCGCCGTTGATTACGATGACGAAGAGCTGATGGACAAGATGCAGAAGGCCGCCCGCCTGCTGCGTAGCCGTCGCTTTGCTATTTCCAAGGAGGAGGAGGCCAAGGCCGAGCGCATGGCGAACATCGAGCGCGCCATCAAGCTTCTTGACCTCAAGCCCAAGATGGAGCAGAAGGAAATGTCCGACCTGCTGGGCATGCGCCTTCGTGAGCTCGATGGCCTGATGGCCGAGGCCGAGGCTGCCGATCTGGTCGGCCGCATCGACGACGCCGAGGGCGATATGCGCAAGATCGTCGTCTTCGCTGCCGAGGATGCCGCTGAGGGCCTGGTCGAGCTTGCCAACAAGAAGGAGAAGCTCCTGCCCGAGCTTTCTTACGAGGAGGCCACCGAGCTGATGGCCGCTCTCGATAAGGTCATTGCTCCGCTCGTCGCCATGGGCCTGGACGAGGACCGCGGTCCTCGCGGCGGCCGTGACGATCGCGGTGGCCGTGGCGGCGACCGTGGCGGTCGCGGCGGCTTTGGCGATCGCGGTGGCCGTGGCGGTGACCGTGGCGGTCGCGGTGGCGATCGCGGCGGCCGTGGCGGCTTTGGTGACCGTGGCGGCGACCGTGGCGGTCGCGGCGGCTTTGGCGGCAACCGTGGTGGCTATGGCGACCGCGGCGGCAACCGTGGCGGCTTTGGCGGCAACCGCGGTAACGACCGCGGCGGTCGCGGTGGCGACCGTGGCGGCCGCAACGGTGGCGGCTTCCGCGGCAACCGTTTTTAGTTACGGCGTTTTACCAAACGCCGTAACGGGCCGACGCTGCGCGGGCCGCATTTGGACAATCTGACGTTCAACTTCAAGGGCGCGACCAGAAGGTCAGCGCCCTTTCGTTTCACGTCACCTTGCCTCAAATGCGACCCGCTCGCTGTCCGTCCTCTGCCTGCGGCGTTGTCTTGCTCCGGATGCGGCAGTTAGGGACGTTCCTTTTAATATGAGCAGGACATTGTCAAGAGGCAAAATCGGGCCTGGCCCCAACGATATGGGGTCAGGCCCTCTCCCTATATCAACCCCTCCGCGGCGACCTCGGCGTGTCTTTCCGAC
>UQPF01000005.1 GCA_900542905.1 uncultured Collinsella sp. | reverse complement strand
CGCGCCCTCGTTTGCCGTGATGGACTTGACCGTGCCGTCGTCGTTGTAGACAACGGCAATGGCGGTCGCGGCGGAGCAGTTAGAACAGATCGTCGGGACGGTGAAGACGATCTTCTTGAGCTCGATGGCTGCGGTCTTCACGGTGTCGAGCGCCTTGCCGCCGCCGCATGCGATGAGCACGTCGGCTTCCTGGCAGGCAGGGGAGTTCACGACCTTGGCGATATTGGCACGCGTACTGTTGGTGCCATAGACGCGCGTCTCCAGGACCTCGACATCGGTACCTTCAAGTGCCGCCTCGATTCCCGGCAGCGCCGCAGCCAGGGCTCGCTTGCCGCCGATGATGGCGACTTTGGTCGCTCCGTACTCGGCCAGTGCTCCGGGCAGCTCGTCAAAGCAGTCCTCGCCGACGGTATAGTCGCTCATTCCAATCGTACGCATAGGTGCCTTCTTTCGTTCGATAGAGTGCTTTCAGGTATTTTGCTCCTAGAGAAAGGCTGTAATAGCGAGAAATTTCGAACGTATAAAACCAATGTTGAGGGTTTTTCGCCGGCGGCGACCGTGCTACCATACAGCGCATAAGCGTTGATGGGGACGAGTAGTCGGCCGTCCGCATGCTACAGAGAGCGGGGAGCGCTGAGAACCCGCGCATGCGACCGATGAAAATCACCCCGGAGCTGCGGTCCCAACGGACGTGCCGTGCAGGTTCGTCTTAGTAGACATCGCCGAGATGGTCGTCGATACAGGCCAGCCGAGTAACGGATGCGAGCGCGCGAATATGCGGGCGAGGGCATCTAAGCTGGGTGGTTAAGCGAAGAGCTTTTACGGGCAGGCTGCCCGTTTTGTGGCGCTTCGTCCCAGCTTGTAGGGACGGGCGCTTTTTTGGTGCCCAACGGGCGTGCGCGCCCACGACATGAAAGGGGTACCGTGGCAAACGAGTACAAGCAGACGATGAATCTGCCCAAGACCGGTTTTCCCATGCGTGCCGGTCTTTCCAAGTCCGAGCCCAAGCGACTCAAGGACTGGCAGGATAACAAGGTCTACGAGCAGGTTCTGAAGAAGAACGAGGGTCACAAGAAGTTCGTGCTGCACGACGGTCCTCCGTACGCCAACGGTCCGATCCACATCGGCCATGCCATGAACAAGATCTCCAAGGACATGATCAACCGCTACTGGATGATGCAGGGCTATGAGGTTCCCTATGTCCCCGGTTGGGACTGCCATGGTCAGCCGATCGAGCATAAGGTCGAGGAGAAGCTCGGCACCGAGAAGTTCAACCAGACCCCCACGGCCAAGATCCGTGAGCTCTGCAACGAGTTCGCTGTCGAGAACATCGAGCTTCAGAAGGCTGGCTTCCGCCGTCTGGGCGTGCTCGGCGACTGGGACAACCCCTATCTGACGCTCTATCACCAGCATGACGCCGCCGATATCGAGGTCTTCAAGGCCATGTTCGATAAGGGCATGATTTATCGCGGCCACAAGCCGGTTCACTGGTGCAAGCACTGCCACACCGCGCTGGCCGAGGCTGAGATCGAGTACTCCGATGAGACGAGCCCGTCCATCTTCGTGCGCTTCGAGATGACCTCCAAGCCCGCCGGTCTCGAGAATTTCGACGGCCCGGTTGACTTCATCATCTGGACGACCACGCCGTGGACCATTCCCTCCGACCAGGCAGTTTCCCTCAAGCCCGGCGCCGCCTATGTCGCCGTTGAGCACGAGGGTCGTGCCGAGGTCATGCTCGAGGACCTGGCTCCCAAGTGCTGCGAGGAGTTTGGTTGGGAGTACACCCCGGTTATGGTCGACGGTAAGCCCTATGTGGTTCCCGCCGAGACCTTCCACCACATCCACTACAAGCAGCCGATCTTTGACGGTGTTGAGGGCGTGGCGCTGCTGGCCGATTACGTCGGTGTCGATGACGGTACCGGTATCGTCCACAACTCGCCCGGCCACGGCGTCGACGACTACTTTGCCTGCCTCAAGGAGGGCATTACCGACATCTGCATGCCGGTCGATGATGACGGCAAGTTCTACACCGGCGAGGAGTTTGGCACCGGTGGTCCCTTCAGCGGCATGGATACCGATGAGGCCAACCCGCACATCATCGAGTTCCTGCGCGAGCGCGGCACCCTGGTCCTCGAGAAGAAGATCACGCACAGCTATCCGCACTGCTGGCGCTGCAAACACCCGGTGCTCTTCCGTGCTACTGACCAGTGGTTTGTCTCGATGGACAAGACCGGCTTGCGTGAGCAGGCTGGCAAGGAGGTTCGCGAGAACGTCAAGTGGTATCCGGCTCACGCCGCCAACCGCATCGGCGCCATGGTCGAGCAGCGTCCCGACTGGTGCATTAGCCGTCAGCGCAACTGGGGCGTGCCTATCCCCAGCTACACCTGCGCCGACTGCGGCGAGAAGGTCATGAACGACGCTACGCTCGACGCCGTCATCAAGCTCTTCCACGAGAAGGGCTCTGACGCCTGGTTCACCGACGCTCCCGAGAGCTACCTGGGCGAGGCCTGCGTCTGCCCCAAGTGCGGCGGTCATCACCTCAAGGCCGATAAGGACATCCTCGACGTGTGGTGGGATTCCGGCGTGTCTTGGAAGGCCGTCTGCGAGTATCGCCCTGAGCTTGAGTACCCGGCGGACGTGTATCTTGAGGGCTCCGACCAGCACCGCGGTTGGTTCCAGAGCTCGCTGCTCACCTCGGTGGGTGCCAACGGCCATGCTCCGTACAAGGCGGTCGTCTCGCAGGGCTTCACACTCGATGGTCAGGGCCGCAAGATGTCCAAGTCGCTCGGCAATGTTATCGACCCCAATAAGGTCTGCGACGAGATGGGCGCTGATATCATCCGTCTGTGGGTTGCCTCCGTCGACACCAGCTCTGACGTCTCCATCGACCACGAGATTCTCGCTCGTACGTCCGATGCCTATCGCCGTTTCCGCAACACGCTGCGCTTCTTGCTCTCCGAGCTCGAGGGTCAGTTTGAACCCGAGACCGACGGCGTCGCCTTTGCTGACTTGCTGCCGCTCGACAAGCTCATGGTTGCCCGTCTGACCCAGGTCCAGGCCGAGGTCGACGACGCCTACGCCAGCTATGAGTTCCCGCGCGCCTACCGTGCGCTCTACGACTTCGTGGTGACCGAGCTTTCCAACGTGTACCTCGACGCCCTGAAGGACCGTCTGTACTGCGAAAAGCCCGGCTCGCTCGAGCGCCGCAGCGCCCAGACCGTGCTCGCCGAGCTTTTCTCGATGCTCATGCGCGACCTGCAGCCGATCCTGTCCTACACCGTCGATGAGGCCATGGCCTATGCGCCCGCCGGCTGCGTCGATCATCAGAAGTACGCCGCGCTGCTCGATTGGTACAAGTCGCCTATCACGGTCGACGAGGCCAATGAGTTCGAGGGCGTGCTCGAGGCTTCACTCGAGCTCCGTAGCGCCGTGACCAAGGCCCTTGAGGATGCCCGCTCCGCCGGCACCTTCACCAAGAGTCAGCAGGTCCGCGTCAAGGCGGTCGTTCCCGCCGAGATGTATGCGCTGCTGACCGGCGACAAGGCCGTCGACCTGGCCGAGTTCTACATCGTCTCCGATGTTGAGCTGACCCAGGGCGAGGAGCTCTTCGTCGCTGTTGAGGCTGCCGAGGGCGAGTGCTGTGACCGTTGCTGGAACTACCGCACCACCGTCGGCGAGTACAACGGCCACGCGCATATTTGCAAGCGCTGCGCCGATGCTTTGTAGGTTGCGGCGTTCGTAGAACGCCGTAACCTACCGACGCTGCAAACGCCCCTAAGCGGCAATCTGACGTTCAATCGTCGGTCGCGTACCAAAGTACGCTTCCCTCCTCTTTCACGTCACCTTGCTCGCTTAGGGACGTTTTCGCTGTTGGTGACGATAACGCGGCGTTTCCATTGCTGGAGCTAGAGGCTTTCTTTCGACTTGCGTTTTTAGTCGAAAGCTATTAAGCGACATTCCGTTATTCGGAATGTCGCTTTCGTTTTTAGCTGGTTATTTCGCTTGCGTTGGTGGATATGTCGTGCATTCTGCGTATGGCAATATAAGATAGTTCTTTGTATTAAACGTAATTCGATGATCTTGAGGGTAGGGGATTTCTTTGGGTCGTGCTGGGGATATGACGCCGCCTTTGCGCTGGCGGTTAGGTGTTGCTGGTGGGGTGGTGCTGGTTGTGCTGCTTTTTGATCAGCTGACCAAGCTTGCGGTTCGTGCCGTGGGCGACGCTTTGCATGTGACTGTTATCCCCGGTGTGATCGACTTCCTGTTTGTCCGCAATATCGGTGCTGCCTTTAGCATGGGCGAGGGGCATGGCATCGCGTTTGCCGTGCTGGCGTTGGCGGTCATTATCGCTATTGCCGTGTACTTGCTTCGCGCGCCCCAGCTTGCTCGCTTGGAGGTTGTGGGCATGGCTATGGTCGCGGGCGGCGCCATTGGCAACGCGATCGACCGTCTGACTTTTGGCTTTGTGACCGATTTTATTGCCACCACCTTCATCGACTTTCCCGTCTTTAACGTGGCCGATATCGGCATCACCGTAGGCGTTGTGCTTGCCCTCATCGGCTACATGTTCTTGAGCCCTGCGGCCCGCGAAGTCGATGCGACTGCCGAGCTCAATGCCCGTGATGAGGCCCGCGCCAAGCGCAAAGCCAAGCAGCGTGGGGAGCGTGCCCGCAAGATTCGCGAAAGGAATGAGCGTTAATGGCCGACATCCATATTCTTGTTGCCGACGATTGCTCTGGCCAGCGTCTCGACGCCTTTCTGGGTGCCAACGACGGCTGCCCCACGCGCTCTGCCTGCGCGCATCTGATTGAGGGCGGTGCCGTATGTGTCAATGGTGAGACCTGCCTGTCCAAAAAGTACGCCGTGCGAGCCGGCGACCGTATTTCGGTCGACCTCCCCGAGCCGCACGACCCGACCGACGTGATTCCCGAGGCCATTCCCCTCGATATCCGCTATGAGGACGACTACCTTATCGTGCTCTCCAAGCAGCGCGGCCTGGTGTGCCATCCTGCGCATGGCCATGAGAGCGGTACGCTCGCGAATGCCCTGGTTTATCACTGCGGTATCGATCATCTGGGCACCGTGCAGGGCGAGGACCGCCCCGGTATTGTGCATCGCCTGGATCGCGATACCTCGGGTCTCATGCTTGCGGCAAAGGACGACGACACCCAGCGCGCGCTCCAAAATCTCATCCGCACGCGTACGCTCGACCGTCGCTATATCACACTTGTTCACGGGCACATCGCCATGGACGAGGGCACCATCAACACCGGCATTGCCCGATCGACGCGCGACCGTGTCAAGATGGCGGTTTCGGACGATCCTTTCGCGCGCCAGGCCATTACGACCTTTAAGGTCCTCGAGCGCTTTGATTCCACGCGATTTGACGACGGCTATACGCTCGTCGAGTGCCACCTGTTTACGGGCCGTACGCATCAGATTCGCGTACACATGCGTCATATCAACCACGCCTGCGTGGGCGATCAACTCTACGGCAAGTGCGATGCACGCGCCGATCAGGGTCTGACCAGGCAATTCCTTCATTCCTGGCGCGTCGCATTCGACCATCCCGTGACGGGCGAGCGCATCGAATGCCGCGACGAGCTGCCGTGGGATCTCGCTGCGGTTCTTGACGACCTGGCCCCGCGCTCGCTTGGTCGCACCGCCGCCGGCGACGACATCGTCCCGCAGCTTGGCCTGCTCGAAGCCTAGCCGGTATTAGGTGGTTTCTTGAACTCGGTAAGCCTGCGGTAAGATATACGATTGTTTACGTAACGCGTTCCTGGGAGCCTGCATGCTCGCCTTTTTACAAACCAACACGCCCATCGTGATCTTCAACCAGATTGTCGTCACGCTGCTCACGGTCTGCTTTCTGTACCAGGTGGTCTTCTTTGTCATCGGCGCTCTTCGTGGCGAGGTCGCGCCTCCCAAGGCCAAAAAACTCCACCGCTATGCCTTCTTTATTGCGGCGCATAACGAGGAGGCCGTGATCGCCAACCTCGTTCGCTCCATCAAGGATCAGGACTATCCGTCCGAGCTCATTGAGGTCTTTGTTGTTGCCGACGCTTGCACCGACAATACCGCGCAGCTCGCGCGCGAGGCCGGTGCCATTGTTTACGAGCGCAATGACCTGGCCCGCAAGGGCAAGAGCTGGGTCATGGACTATGGTTTCGATCGCATTCTCAACGAGTATCCCGATACGTTTGAGGGCTACTTTATCTTCGATGCCGACAACGTTATCTCCCGCGATTACGTCTCCAAGATGAATGATGCCTTTGACCAGGGCTTCCATGTGGTCACGAGCTATCGTAACTCCAAGAACTTTGGCAGCTCGTGGATTTCGTCAGCCAACGCCACCTGGTATCTGCGTGAGGCCCGCTTCCTCAACAACGCGCGTAATATCTGCAAGACGTCCTGCGCTGTCTCGGGTTCGGGCTACCTCATCTCCGCCAGCGTTATCGAGGGCATGCACGGTTGGCAGTTTCATACGCTGACCGAGGACATCCAGTTCACCACGTTCTGCGCCATTCACGGCATCCGCATCGGTTATGCGCCGGCGGAGTTCTTTGACGAGCAGCCCGTGACGTTTAAGGCGTCCTGGAAGCAGCGCATGCGCTGGACCAAGGGTTTCTACCAGGTGTTCTTTACTTATGGTAAGCACTTGGTCAAGTCGACCTTCCGCTATCATCGCTTTGCCGCTTATGACATGTTTATGACCATCGCTCCGGGTATGCTGCTGTCCCTGATCTCCATGCTCGCCAACGCGACCTTCCTCATCGTGGGCGGGCTTTCGCACGGCTTCTTGGCCACCGAGGTCGAGATGCAGGCTTGCGCCGCCTCGCTCATTATGACCTTCGTGATGATGTACCAGACCTTCTTTATCCTGGCGCTACTCACGACCATCTTCGAGTACAAGCACATTCATTGCGCGCAAAAGTGGCGTTTGGTGACCAACCTGTTTACCTTCCCGATCTTTATGTTCAGCTATATCCCCATCACGGTGGCCGCTCTGTTCCTAAAGGTCGACTGGGTCCCGACGCAGCATGCCGTCAACGTTACCCTCGACGAGGTCATGCAAGGCGCCAAATAATCACCGCCAAAACCACCGCAAAGGGGACAGGCACCTTTGTGGTGGTTTTTGCTTTTGCGATGCAGCTCGAGGAGGAGTCCGATGGCCTATATCCCGTTTTGGATTTGCATCTTTGCCGGCGTGGCAATTGATGCCCGCCATCGACGTTTTCCCAATGAGCTTGCCGGTGCGTGTGCGGTGACGGCGTTAGTGGGCGTTTGGCTCGACAAAGGCGTTAACACGGCGCTTGACCATGCCGGTCTTGCGGTCATCGTCTACTTTGCTCTCGTGCTGACTGAGTCCCTCTGGCGTCGTTTTCGCCAAACCCCGGGCATCGGCATGGGAGATGCCAAGGCACTCTTT
The DNA here is from genome assembly GCA_900542905.1 of uncultured Collinsella sp. Classification (GTDB taxonomy): domain Bacteria; phylum Actinomycetota; class Coriobacteriia; order Coriobacteriales; family Coriobacteriaceae; genus Collinsella. The sequence continues at coordinate 125,991 of UQPF01000005.1, read as the reverse complement.
GCGCTTTGCACGCTCGACCCTATGGGCGGCATCGTCGCATTTGCCACTGCGCTCCTGGTCCTTGCCGTCTCCTGCCTCATCACAAAATCGCGCTCCCTGCCATTGCTCCCGTTTTTGGTGCCGATTTTTGCCATAATCGAGGTCGTGGGCTGCACATTGTAACCGATTGCGCATCCTTCTTAAGGAGCATGCCATGGCAACTAATCAAGAAACGGCCGTCATTAAGGCGCGCATGGACTGTATTCCCTCGGCGTTGTCGCCCGAACTTGTCGAGCGCATTGCCGCTGATCGTGCTTCGGGCTATGTCAACCCGTATCGTTGTAACGACGACCAGGTCATTCGTCGTATTGATCGCGCTGCCGACAAAGGCACGCTTATGCGTCCGGCGTTTATGCGCGATACCGAAAAGATACTTCATCTTCCGGCGTACACCCGTTATGCAGGCAAAACGCAGGTCTTTAGCTTCCGTAGCAATGACGATCTGTCACGCCGCGGTTTGCACGTGCAGCTTGTCTCGCGCATTGCGCGCGATATCGGTCGCGCCCTGGGGCTCAATTGCGATCTGATCGAGGCGATTGGCCTGGGTCATGACTTGGGACACACGCCTTTCGGCCATGCCGGCGAGCGCTTCCTCAACGATATCTATCATGAGCGCACGGGGCGTTATTTTTTCCATAATGTGCAGTCGGTCCGCGTGCTCGACGCGTTGTATGGCCGCAACGTGTCGCTCCAGACGCTCGACGGCGTGCTATGCCATAACGGCGAGTTCGAGCAGCGTGTGTTTGAGCTCTCGGACATGAGCTCCTTTGACCAGTTTGACCTGACGGTTGAAGATTGCATTGCCACGGGCTATAGCGCAATTGAGCATCTGCGTCCCATGACGCTCGAGGGCTGCGTCGTTCGCATCTCGGATATTCTTGCCTACGTTGGGCGCGATCGCCAAGACGCCATTGCGGCGGGCCTGCTGTCACCCGACGCCTTTGATGATGGCCGGGGCGGTGCCTACAACAGTTGGATCCTCACGCATGCCTCCATCGATATCGTTGAGCACAGCTATGGTAAGCCGCGTATCGAGATGAGCGAGGACCTGTTTGAGGAAATCCGCCGGGCCAAGCGGGAGAACTACGAGAAGATCTATAGCAAGGGCGGTATCGAAGGCGATTCCGAGGTGGAGCTGCGCGAGGCGTTCGAAAAGCTCTACGACCGTTGCCTGCGGGATCTAAACAGTGGCGACGAGTCCTCTTACATCTTTAAGCACCATATTTCGCGCATTGAGCAGCAGCTTTCCTACTATGATCGCACCTATGCCTGGCAGGACGACAAGGATCAAGCCGTGGTGGATTATATCGCGAGCATGACGGACGGTTATTTCTGCGAGCTGACGAGCAAGCTGTTCCCTGGTCTGGAGTTTCCGCACCGTACCTATATTAACGAACGGTAGTTCGTATTAATTCGGTATACTGTTAGTGGAAAACGTTTTTGATTGATACACGGGATGGCTATGGACGACCTTTTTTCTGCTTCGACGCGCGAGCGTTCCTTTCAGAATGCGCCGCTTGCGGTGCGCATGCGCCCCAATTCGCTCGACGAGTACGTGGGCCAGCAAAAGGCCGTCGGTAAGGGCTCATGGTTGCGTGCCGCGATCGAGCACGACGTGCTTTCGAGCGTGATTCTGTACGGGCCGGCAGGTACGGGTAAGACGACGCTGGCCCACATTATCGCCAACCATACCAAGAGCGAGTTTGTCGAGGTCAGCGCCGTGACGGGTACCGTAAAGGATCTTCGCCGCGTGATTGACGAGGCCAAGACGCGCCTGAATACGTACGACCGCCGCACCATCCTGTTTATCGACGAGATTCACCGCTTCTCCAAGTCTCAGCAGGATGCCTTGCTGCATGCGGTTGAGAACCGTACCGTCATTATGATTGGCGCCACGACGGAGAATCCGTACTTCGAGGTCAACTCGGCATTGCTCTCGCGCGGTCGCGTGGTGGAGCTTGAGCATCTTAAAGACGAGGATATCGCCACGCTTATCGAGCGTGCGCTCGAGGCGCCGCAGGGTTTGAACGGCAAGTTCTCGGCCGATGAGGATACGGTTAAGACCATCTGCACGCTGGCAGCGGGTGACGCTCGCTCGGCGCTCACGACGCTCGAACTTGCGAGCGAGATTGCCGTCACGCGTCCCGATACCGAGGGAACGCCAGCGCCCGCGGCGGGGGAGCGCTATCCCATCACCGTGGATGACGTGAAGATCGCCAATCCGCGTCGTGGATTTTCGTATGACAAAAACGGCGACATGCACTACGACATCATCAGTGCGTTTATTAAGTCCATGCGCGGTAGCGACCCCGATGCCACGATCTATTGGCTCGCGCGCATGATTGATGCGGGGGAGGATCCCAAGTTTATCGCTCGCCGTATTATGATTCAGGCTTCTGAGGATGTTGGCAACGCCGACCCGCAGGCGCTTTTGGTGGCGCATGCCGCGTTTAAGTCTGCCGAGGTCATTGGCTATCCCGAGTGCCGCATTAACCTGGCTCAGGCTGCACTCTATGTGTGTTTGGCCCCTAAATCCAACGCGTGTGAGGCTTCGATTGATGCGGCGCTGGCCGATATCCATTCTAGTGGGCTTCGCGAGGTGCCGAGTTATCTGCGCGATCGCCATCGCCCAGGCAGCGACGACTACGGTGTGTATAAATACCCGCACGATTATCCCGAAGGCTGGGTCGATCAGCGCTATTTGCCCGAGGGGCTGGAGCGCGGTGCGTTCTGGCAGCCTGCCGGGCGCGGCTGGGAAGAGTGGCGCGTAGAGCAAAGCGAGCGCGACCGCAGCGGGAATGCACCGAAGTAGCTGCTGATAATTTTGTCCCACGTTGCTGCTCTTGGCATGTTCGGTCCCCTTTGGGGTACCATGAAAAGCGTCTGTATTTCGATTTTTCCGGGAGGCTTGTATGAGTCCCATTCAAATCGCCCTGCTGCTGCTCGCCGTTGCCGGCGTGTGGGCCATCGCTGAGCTCGCGCTTACCCTGCGCAAGACACGCAATGTTGTCGACTCGCTCGATAAGACCGTGAACGACCTCAACAATACCATCGCCGAGGCTCAGCCTGTGGTGGCAAAGCTCGATGGCGCTGTCGATGAGCTTACGCCGGCGCTTGCCCAGATGGAGCCGCTGCTTAAGTCGAGCAAGACGGCAGTTGATGCCCTTACCTCCAATCTCGTAGAGGTCGAAGCCGTGGTTCGCGACATTTCCGAGGTTACGGGCAGCATGGCCGAGGCCAGCAATGCTGTGTCGAGCGTGACCGACTCTGCCGCCGGTGCTGTGCAGAAGCTCTTCAATAAGGTGAAGGCTCCTGCAGCCGACGCCGATCGCAAGCTCGCCGCTGCCGCTGCGGAGGCCGAGCAGCCTACCGAGCGCGTCCTAATTGGCGAGGACGAGGCCGCCGCGGGCGACGATGATGGTCAGAAGTCTGTATCCAAGCCGGCTCAGTATTACACCTATACGCCCGCCGAGACCTCTGAGGAGTCCTGCGATGAGTAGCGAAGCAACCTGCCCTATCACGCTGACCGTTGCCGGTGACCCGCGTCTCGCTCGCCTTGTGCGCATGACGGCAGCCAACGTTGGTGCCCTGTGCTCTATGTCTGTCGATCGCATCGAGGACATCCGCATGGCTGCCGAGGAAGCCTTTATCTTTGGCTGCACGGCTGTTGATTCCGACGACATCTCAATCAAATTCGATGTCGATGAATCTCACGTTGGCATGACCTTTACCTTTGGCGATCAGGCCACCGTCGACGAGGATGACCAGGCTGCTGTTTATGCCGAGCTTATTTTGGCGAGCGTGTGCGACTCCTACGAAAAGACTGCGGCGCCCCTGACGCTTTCCCTCGACCTCAAGGCGGATATTTAATATGACCGAACGTTCCCGGAGCGGCAAGACCGCTTGGGACAAGGAGAAAACCCGCGAGCTGTTTCGTCGCTACAAGGAGACCGGTGATCCGGACGCCCGCGAACAGCTCGTCATGTCCCATATGAACCTGGTAAGGTTTCTTGCCAACAAATTTAAGAATCGCGGCGAGCCGCTCGACGACCTCATGCAGGTCGGCTATCTGGGTTTGCTCAAGGCTATCGACCGCTTTGACCCCGAGCGCGGACTCGAGTTCACGACGTTTGCGACACCCACTATCCTGGGCGAGATCAAACGCCATTTCCGCGACAAGGGCTGGAGCGTGCGCGTACCGCGTCGTCTGCAGGAGCTCTCGGCCAAGGTCAACCAGGCTACTGACAAACTTACCAACGAGCTGCAGCGTTCGCCCAAGGTTGAGGAGATCGCTGAGTATCTAGATGTGACTGTCGATGAGGTCCTCGAGGCTATGGAATCGTCTTCGGCCTATACCTCGGTGCCCATCGAGGCTCCTGGTGCGTCCGATTCCGACGATGCGCCCTCGATTCTCGACCGTTACGCCGACGATGACAACGAGCTCGACTTTACCGATGACCGCCTGGTGATCGAGGAAGCCATCCGCGATTTCTCGCCGCGCGAGCGCGAGGTGATCGAGCTGCGCTTTGTGAAGGGCATGACCCAGATCGAGATTGCCAAGAAGCTGGGCATCTCGCAGGTGCAGGTTTCGCGTCTGCTGCGCCGCACGCTTAAGAAGATTCAGGACAAGATCGACCCCGACGGAGTGATGATTCGTTCATGAGTGAGCACCCCCAACAAACCGATCGCGTGCTGCGCGACACCCGCATTCTGACGCTGCGCATTTGGGCTGTTGTCGGCTGCATTGTCATCGCCGCTGTCATCTTTAACCTTATGGGCATCCTGGCACCGGTTATTGAGTTTCTTGCCGTCGGTTCCATCATTGCTTTTGTGATGTCCCCGATCACCAACTGGCTCGAGCACCATGGCGTGAATCGCGGCATCGGTTCGCTTGTCGCGCTTATTGTTGTTGTTGCCGTGCTCGTCGGTGTCGTTTGCATCTTGTCGCCGATTCTCTTTGGTCAGATCATGGAAGTCCTGAGCCGCCTGCCCGAGCAGCTTCGTGTTGCGGGTGGCGATCTCAATGAGATGATCTCGCATGCCAAGACGCTCAACAACACGCCGCTCAAGGAGTATTTGGACGATAATCTTTCGTCCCTGGTTACCGTGGCATCGAAGTATGTGTCTCAGATTGCTGCCGAGCTTGGTCGCGGTGTGTTCCCGCTCATCACCAATACGGCCTCGCAGTTGTTCGTGATCTTCCTTGGTCTGGTGCTTGCCTACTGGATGGCCTGCGACTACCCTCGCATGCATCACGAGATTTGCACCATCATCGGTCAGGAGAAGGAGACCTCGTACCGCTTTATGGTCGCCATCCTTTCTCGCTCTGTCGGCGGCTACATGCGCGGTATGGTCGTGACGTCCATCTGCGGTGGTTTCCTCGCCTTTATCGGTTTTATGATCATCGGTCATCCGTATGCGGCGCTCATGGCTATCTTTACCGGCATCATGCATTTGGTTCCGGTCGTCGGTCCCTGGGTGAGCGCAGCAATCGCCACGGTACTCGGTTTCATGTTCAGCCCCATGTTGGCGTTATGGACGCTCATCGTGACGATGGTCGCGCAAAACGTCACCGACAATGTGATTTCGCCTAAGGTCATGCAGAGCTCAGTGCAGGTGCATCCCATTATGAGCCTTACGGCTCTCGTTATTGGTTCGGCACTCATGGGGCCCATCGGCATGATTATTGCCATCCCGCTTTGTGCGGCCCTCAAGGGCATCTTCGTGTACTACTTCGAGAATGAGACCGGCCGTCAGCTTGTGGCCTATGACGGAGCCGTGTTTAAGGGCACGCCGTACCGCGATGCCGATGGCAACCCGGTCGCCGCCTACGACGCGCTCGGCGACGACACCTTCATCTATGAGTCCGAGCTCATCGGTAACGAGACTGCGCCCGAGGCCCAGGCCATGCCCAAACCCGAGCTCGATAATCCCTGGATGAAGCTCTCGGGCCTTCAGCCCGATGCTACGGGCTTTTTCAAGAATCCCTTCGCCAAAGACGACGATTTCAATATGAACGACGACACCAAAACCGGCATCGACGGCTCCATGGACGATGACGACAACTAGCGGGGTAATTCGGATTAATATTCATACGCGCTAACATGCAATTTCGCTGAAGGGCCGGCATTGTGCCGGCCCTCTTTTTTGCACAGGCGCGGCGGGATGGTAATATCGTTACGTTTGAACTGTTTCGATGTGAAACCGAGGAGATTCCCTCTATGAGTGCTGACTACCCGTCAATGACTACGGCCGAGATTCGCTCCAAGTTCCTCAACTTCTTTGAGGAGCGCGGTCTTAAGCTCTATCCTTCTTCGTCTCTTGTTCCCGACGATCCTTCGCTGCTGCTTGCCAACGCCGGCATGAACCAGTTTAAGGAGTACTACCAGGGCAAGAAGACCATGAAGGAGATCGGCGCGATCTCTTGCCAGAAGTGCGTCCGCACCAACGACATCGATTGCATCGGCGAGGACGGCCGTCACCTGTCCTTCTTCGAGATGCTCGGCGACTTCTCTTTTGGCGGCGTCTCCAAGGAGCAGGCTTGCGCCTGGGCCTTTGAGCTCATCACCAAGGAGTTCAAGCTGCCGCTCGACCGCCTGTACTTCACCGTCTTTACCGAGGACGACGAGACCCACGACGTGTGGCGTTCTCTGGGCGTTGCTGAGGACCACATCTCCCGCCTGGGCGAGGACGATAACTTCTGGGCCGCTGGCCCCACCGGTCCCTGCGGTCCGTGCTCAGAGATCTACTTTGACATGGGCGAGGAGGTCGGCTGCGGCAGCCCCGACTGCAAGCCTGGCTGCGACTGCGACCGCTTCCTGGAGTTCTGGAACCTCGTCTTTACCCAGTACGACTGCCAGGAGGACGGCTCCTTGCCGGAGCTGCCGCACCGCAACCTCGATACGGGCATGGGCCTGGAGCGCATGGCCGCCATCATGCAGCACAAGACCGCCAACTACGACGGCGATCTGATGCAGCACCTCATCAAGCTGGGCGAGAAGATTAGCGGCAAGACCTATGACGCCGACGATTACTCTGGCGCCAGCCGCTCCCTGCGTATCATCGCCGACCACTCCCGTGCCGTCGACTTTATGATCTCGGACGGCATCCTTCCCGGTAACGAGGGTCGCGAGTACGTCCTTCGCCGCCTGCTCCGTCGTGCCGTGTTCCACGGTCGCCTGCTGGGCATCGAGGGCGCCTTCCTGACCAAGTTCATCGACGAGGTTAACGCTCAGATGGGCGAGGCTTATCCCGAGCTGCTCAAGAATGTCGCGCTCGTCAAGGGTATCGTCGCCTCCGAGGAGGAGCGCTTCTCCACGACGCTCGACAACGGCCGCGTCTATCTGGACGAGGCCCTGGCAGCGCTTGCCGAGGGCGCCGTGCTTCCGGGCGATGTCGCCTTTAAACTGCACGACACCTTTGGTTTCCCCATCGATCTGACCGTCGAGATCGCCGGCACCGCTGGCCACGACGTCGATATGGACGGCTTCACTGCCTGCATGGAGGACCAGAAGGCCCGCGCCCGCGCCAATGCCAAGGGCGACGCCTGGGGCAGCTTCAACGACGTGTGGGTCGAGCTTTCGGACAAGGTCGCAGCGACCGAGTTCGACGGCTATGACAACGATGTGATCGAGGGCGCCAAGGTTGTCGCCATCGTGCGCAACGGCGAGTCCGTCGAGTCTGCTGCCGCCGGCGAGGATGTCGAGGTTGTGCTCGACCGCACCCCGTTCTATGCCGAGATGGGTGGCCAGCAGGGCGATGCCGGCAAGCTTTCCGCCGAGGGCGTTGTTCTGACCGTTGCCGACACCAAGAACCACAACGGCCTGTATGCCCACGTCGCGCACGTTGCCGAGGGCACGCTGACTGTCGGTGCCGCTGTTACCGCCGCGCTCGACGCCGAGCGCCGTGGCTTCCTGCGCCGCAACCACACCGCCACGCACCTGCTCGACGCCGCCCTTAAGCAGGTCCTGGGCGAGCATGTCTCCCAGGCCGGTTCGCTGGTGACGCCCGAGCACCTGCGCTTTGACTTCACGCACTTCGAGGCCCTGTCCTCCGAGCAGCTCAAGGCTGTCGAGGACCTGGTCAACCAGCAGATCTTCGCTTCCAAGCCGGTTGTGACCCGTGTCATGGGCATCGACGAGGCTAAGGCTGCCGGCGCTGTCGCTCTGTTTGGAGAGAAGTACGGCGATGTTGTCCGCGTCGTCTCCGTGGGCGCCGAGGACCAGCCGTTCTCCCGCGAGCTCTGTGGTGGCACTCATGCCGCCAATACCGCCGAGATTGGCCTCTTCAAGATCATTTCCGAGTCCTCCACGGGCTCCAATGTCCGCCGTATCGAGGCCGTGACCTCTAAGGGTGCCCTCGACTACATGGCCGACCGCCTGGCGCTCGTTGACGCCGCCGCCGCTGCGCTCAAGTGCCGCGTCGACGAGGTTCCCGCCCGCGTGGAGAACCTGCAGGCCGAGCTGCGCGAGACGTCCAACAAGCTCAAGAAGGCGCTCACTGGTGGCTCCTCCGATGCGATCTCCAACGCCATCGAGGGTGCTGTCGAGCTGAATGGCTACAAGCTCGTTGTTGCTGAGCTTCAGGGTCTCGAGGCCGCTGACCTGCGCAACGTTTGGGATACCGTGCACCAGAAGGTCGCCGGCCCTGTCGCCTGCGTTGTTGCCAGCGTGACCGAGAAGGGCACCCCGGCCCTGCTCGCCGCCGGCTCCGATGACGCCGTGAAGGCCGGTTTCCACGCCGGCAACGTGATCAAGCAGATCGCGTGCCTGGTCGATGGTCGCGGTGGCGGCCGTCCCAACATGGCCCAGGCCGGTGGCAAGAACGCTGCCGGTATCGCCGATGCCCTTGCGGCCGCCAAGACCGCGCTCGGCGCCTAAGAACCTAAGTAGTCGCTGTGGTCGCGCTTGCGCTGGACATAGGGGAGACCAGGATTGGCATCGCCGTCTCGAGCCGTGATGGCAAGATGGCGATGCCTGTCAAGGTGCTTCCGGCTGCCGAGGTCACTGGCATGGCAAAGACGTTTCGCTACCTGGTGGAGGACTATGAGCCCGATATCCTGGTAAGCGGACGTCCCTTGACCATGGCCGGTGAGCCCGGCCCCCAGGCCGAGCGCGTCGCCGCCGTGGCCCAAAAGATTGCCGACGAGCTCGAACTTCCTCTGGAGTTTGAGGACGAGCGTCTGTCCTCGCAGGAGGCCAAGCGAATCCTGCGAGAGCAGGGACTCAACGAAAAGCAGATGAGGGGCAAGATTGACATGATCGCCGCCAGCCTGTTCTTGCAGACATGGCTCGATCGTAAAAACGAGGAGGTTTCGCATGCCTAGCGCTTCCGATCCGCGCCGGCAGAGTCGTCAGGGTCAGCCCTCGTCGCGCCCTACTCAGCCTGGTCAGCGCCCTGCGCAGCCGACGCAGCGCGCAGCTCAGCCTGCCGCTCGTCCGGTGCAGTCCTCCTCTCGTTCGGCCCAGCCTGCTCAGCGGACGGCTCAGCAGCCTTCTGCTCGTTCGGCCCAGCCTGCAGGCGGTACCCGCTTTAAGCAGCAGGCATCTACCCAGCGAGTGCAGGCCCCCCAGTCGCATTCGCATCACGCTCTCGGTTCCCACGGCGTTGCTCCGGCTACGCGCTCGAGCTATAACACGCACGTCCGCCGTGGTACACAAAAGAAAAGCTCCCCGGTGCCTATGATTATCGGTGGCGTCGTCGCCGTGCTTGCGCTTGCTGCGATCGCTTTCTTTGTCGTGCCGGCCGTCAAGGGCTTCTTTGCCGGTGAGGATACGAAGGTCACGGCTGGTCAGCAGGTTACGGTGACCATTCCCGATGGTGCTTCGGGCGATACGATCGCTTCGATTCTCTCCGAGAACCATATCGTCGAAAATCCCAAAGATTATTATGCGGCGGTGAAAAAGCTCAACGCCGATATGTCGCTCAAGCCTGGTACCTATTCGTTCACCACACTCATGGATGCGACCAAGGTTGTTCAGCAGCTCATGGAAGGTCCCAACGCGGGCTCCAATGCGCTGACTATCCCTGAGGGCCTAACGGTCGATCAAGTCGCCGACCGTGTGGCCCAGGCCTACGACAGCATCTCTAAGGAAGACTTCCTCAACCAGGCCAAGGCCTCCAACTACGTGGACGACTATAGCTTCCTTAAGGGCGCCGCCAACGACTCGCTCGAGGGTTTCTTGTTCCCCAAGACCTATTCGTTGGGTGATTCGCCGACGGCCGATGACGTGATTCGCGCTATGCTCGATCAGTTTAAGACCGAGTATAAGTCGCTAGACTTTGCGAGCTGCGAAGCCAAGATCAAGGAGCGCTACGGTGTGGAGATGTCCGACTACGATATCGTCAACTTGGCCTCTATCGTTGAGCGCGAGGGCCTCAACGCCGATCAACGTGCGCACGTGGCCTCGGTCTTTTACAACCGCCTTGCCGGCAAGCTCGACGGTCTGCGCTATCTCAACAGCGATGCGACCATGATGTATGTCACCGGTGGCGAGGTTACCGCCGACGACCTGCAGAGCGATAGTCCGTATAACACCTATAAGCACGAGGGCCTGCCGCCCACGCCCATCTGTTCTCCGTCGCTCGAGGCACTCAAGGCCACGCTTGAGCCGACCGACTCCGATGACCTGTATTTCTACATTACGCAGGACGAGGAGTACTTCTCGCAAACCTACGAAGAGCATCAACAGTCTTGGAATTAACATGAGGATTTTTAGCCCCAAACGATACGTTGCCTCGGTCGATCGCATCGACCTTGATACCCTGTGGGCCGACGGCAAACGCGCCATTCTGCTCGATCGCGATAACACCCTGGTGCCACGCGACACCGAGCAGGTTCCCACCGCGGTTTCCGCCTGGCTCGAGGCCGCCCATGCCAAGGGCTTTAAGCTGTGCATGGTGTCCAATAACTGGCATCGCGACCAGGTCATGGCGTCGGCGCGCGAGTTGGGGCTCGAGGCCATCAGCCACGCCATGAAGCCCGCCCCGTTTGCCCTGAAAGCGGGTCTTAAGCGTCTGGGCGCCACAGCCGACGAGGCCGTACTGATCGGTGACCAGCTGTACACCGACGTATGGAGCGGAAACTTTGCCGGCGTTGACACTATTCTGGTCAAGCCGCAGGCAACCCAGGACCTGTGGTACACGCAGATCTTCCGTATCTTTGAGCGCCGGGCCCTTCGCGACCTTCCCTGCGAGGAATAGGTTTCGCCATGTCTCAGCACATCAAACACGGCTGTGACCATATCTTCTTTATCGGCTTTTTGGGCGCGGGCAAGTCGACGCTTGCGCGCAACGTCGGGACTATGTTCAAGCGGCGTTTTATCGATACCGACCGTCTGGTCGTGCGCCGTTGCGGCAAGTCGGTAACCGAGATTTTTAAGACCGAGGGCGAGGATCGTTTTCGCGAGCTCGAGACCTCGGCGCTCCGTTCGCTCCAAAGCGAGCGCAGCCTGTTGGTTTCGTGCGGGGGCGGTATCGTAGAAACGCCGGTGAATATTGAGCTGATGCACGAAATGGGTACGTGCGTGTACCTCGAGGGCGATTTCGAGGATTCGATTCGCCAGATTCGTCGGTCCGACACGCGCCCCGATTTCCGCTCTCCCGAGCATGCCGCGCGCCTGTTTGAGCATCGCCGTCCGCTGTATCGACAGGCCGCCGACCTTACCCTCGATATTCGCAACAAGTCCTTCGAGGACGTTTCCTACCTTTGTGCCGAGATGCTTTTGGAGCGTGGACTGCTATGATTCGCCGTCAACTGATCAATTTCCAAAACCGCAGTGTCGATGTTCGCGTCGGATTGGGTGCGTTCGATGAGCTTTCGCGCATGTTTGCCTCGGCCGTGGGCAAGCCTAAGCGCGCGATGGTGGTTTGGAATACCGCCACGTCAGAGCGTTTAGGCGAGGTTGTCGAGCATGCGCTGGTCGACGCCGGTTTTGCCGTGTCGCTGCTCGTCCTCGAGGTTTCGCCTGCCGGTGCTACGCTGGCCGATGCCGATACCGTCTTTGGCGCCCTGTCGGCTAACGGCATTACCTGCGACGATCTCGTTGTCGCTGTCGGCGATACGGCGACCTGCTCGGTCGTTTGCTGGTGTGCCAATCAGTGGTGCGGTCGCACCGAGTGCGCCCTGCTGCCGACGACGTTCGATGCCATGCTTACGGTCGCGACGACCATGAAGCCGCTCGTCGCCTCGTCGGCGAATGCGCTTCCCGCTATCGCGTTCCGTCCCGAGCCGGGCCTGGTCGTGTGTGACCTCGACCTTGTTCGCGAGGCGGACCCCGAGGACCTCAAGCTCGGCTATGTGGTACTTGTTGGCACCATGCTTTCGAGCAGCAAGTCCCGCTGGAATCAGTTTACCGAGACCGTCCCCGAGATTCTCGCGGGCGAGGAGGTCGCGCTCGTCAATGCCGTTCAGTGGTCTCAGACTGCCCGAAAGGACGTACTGATGGCCACGAACCCGAGCGCACGTCATGCGCTCGATTTTGGTAAGACGGGGGAGCGCACCCTGCGCGCCTGCTTGGGCGATGCCGCTTCGCAGGTCCCTGCCTATCAGCTGTTATCCGAGGGCATGCGCTTTGAGGCGCGCCTAGCACATGATGCCTGCGACTTTGATATCGATTACGTCTTTGAGGTCGATGACTGCCTGGAGGACTTTGGCATCGAGGAACTTGCCTTCGATCTGGAGCCTGCCGCATATATCGAGGAGTTCCGCAGGCAGCAGTTTGTCCGCTCGAACCGCAGTATGTTGCCGCTGCCCGCGGCACTCGGCGCTATTCGTCTAACGTGCGTTGAGGACGAGGTTCTTGAGCGCCATGCTCACGCCTACTTGGCTTCTCGCAAAGAACTTCTCTAAGTTTTATTGACATCCATCGTCTTTCGTATCATGTTGAGGGGCGGGTTTCCAATCGGTTGCGGATCGCATGCGATTCCGTCGTTCGGTTGAGACCCGTCCCGTCTTTATAGAGACAACAAGAAAGGAATCTGCATGTCTGAGTTTGCTGCCGGTCCTGCCGGTCGTATCGAGCGTGTCCGTGCCCTGATGGCCGAGCGTGGCTACGACGCCATCGTGGTGCGCGACGAGGCCAACCTTCGTTGGCTTACGGGCGTGAAGGGCGTCTTCGACTACACCTTTGAATTCCCGCACGCGGCGTTTATTACGGCCGACCAGTGCCTGTTCCATACCGACTCGCGCTACCTCAACAGCTTTGAGGAGAACACGCCCGCCGGCAGCCCCTGGGTTTACGACATGGACGAGGGTACCATCCCCGGCTGGGTCGCCGGCAAGATTGCGGCTAACAAGTGCCGTGTCTGTGCTGTCGAGGACGATATGCAGATTAACTTCTACCAGGGTATTCAGCGCGGCCTGGAGGACCGTTCCGTCGCCTGCATCCTACCGCTGATGCACGACGACATCCGCAAGATGCGCGCCATCAAGGATGCCGAGGAGATTGAGCTTATGCGCCATGCGCAGTCGATCACCGATGCCGCTTTCCAGCATATGCTCGGCTTTATTAAGCCCGGTATGACCGAGAAGCAGGTTCGCAACGAGCTCGAGAACTTTATGTTCGCCAACGGCGCCGACAGCCTTGCCTTCGGCTCCATCGTGGCGAGCGGTCCCAACACCGCCAACCCGCATGCCGTGCCGAGCGATCGCGTGATCGAGAAGGGCGATTTCGTTCTCATGGATTACGGCGCGGGCTACTGCGATTACCGCTCCGACATGACGCGCACCGTCGTGATGGGCGAGCCCACGCAGGAGCAGCTCGACCTGTACGCGCTCGTGCGCCGCACGCACGAGGAGTGCGTCGCCGCCATCCATCCGGGCGTTGAGGGTAACGACATCTTCAAGCTTTCCAAGAAGATCATCGGCGATGCCGGCTATGGCGATTACTACAATCATGGCCTGGGCCACGGCGTCGGTATCGACATCCACGAGCTGCCCAACTTCAACCGCAGCAAGAACACCATCGTGATCGGCTCGGTTGTCACCATGGAGCCCGGCGTTTACCTGCCCGGCGTGGGCGGCGTGCGCCTGGAGGATTACGGCGTGGTCACCGAGAACGGCTACGAGCCTTTCACCAAGACCCCGCACGACCTGCACGTCATCGATTGCTAGCCCATTTCGATAGATTTTTGGGGCGGGGCGTCCGAATCGATTCGGACGCCCCGCGTTCTCTTTTTATGCGCTCGCCGCAGGCGCCGTCTGCAAGTGTATAATTTCTGTCGTATGTAATTTGGACGCTTGTGCGTTCTGCCCATAACAAGAAAGGTCGCTATGCCTACCATTTCTACCGCCGACTTCAAGAACGGCCTCGGTCTCCGTATCAAGGACAAGGTCTACACCATCGTCGAGTTCCAGCATGTCAAGCCGGGCAAGGGCGGCGCGTTTGTGCGCTACAAGACCCGCGACATCAAGAGCGGCCGCGTCGTCGAGAACACCTGCAACGCCGGCACCAAGTTCGAGAGCGTCATGCTCACCACCCGTGAGTTCCAGTACCTCTACAACGATGGCACCGACTACATCTTCATGGACAACGAGTCCTATGAGCAGGTTCCCGTTCCCGAGGACATGGTGGGCGAGAACTCCAAGTGGCTGCGCGAGAACGACATCTGCCAGCTGCTCTTCGCCGACGATGAGCTCATGGGCGTGACCCCGCCGATGTTCATCGAGACCACCATCGTCCAGACCGACCCGGGCTTTAAGGGCGATACCGTCCAGGGTTCCACCAAGCCGGCCACGATCGACACCGGCGCTGTCATCCAGGTCCCCATGTACCTCAACGAGGGCGAGGTCATCAAGGTTGACACCCGCGACGGCAAGTTCGTCTCCCGCGTCTAGCAACCAACTCTTCTAGGAGGACTCATGCCCCAAGAAATCAAGATTGACGGCATCGGCATTTCGCCCGATGTTCTGACCGCCATCGTCTCGCGCGCCGTGTCCGATGTCGAGGGCATCGCCTCCGTTGGCGTCAAGGACCTTGCCACTAATCTTGTCTCCATGATGCTCTCGTCCAAGGCCCCGGCTTCCGAGCCGGCTGTCGAGGCCGAGGTCGTTGGCGACAAGCTCGCACTCACCGTGCGTGTCGTGGTGTTCTTTGGCTATCCGTTCAAGAAACTCGCCGAGGCCGTTCGCGCTGCCGTGGTCGCTGCCATCGATGCCCAGGTTGGCGTTGAGGTTGAGCGTGTTGACGTTTGCATCGACGGCCTCGTTTTCCCCAAGGAGTAACCTTTGAGCCTTAAGGTTTATCGCGGGCGTACGCTTGCCCGCAGTCAGGCGCTGCAGCTGCTGTTCCAGGCCGAGGCCACGGACAGCCCGCTCGAGCGCGTCCTCGAGGGTGATTTCCTGATCTCGAAGGGTCCCCTCGACCCCTATGCGCTGGAGCTGTGCCGCGGTGCCTACGAGCATATCGACCGCATCGACTGCGCTCTGCGCTCCGTTGCCAAGAACTGGGATCTTATGCGCATGCCCGGTGCCGACCGCAATCTGCTGCGTATCGCCGTTTACGAGATGCGTTTCCTCACCGACGAGGAGGTCTCGGACGCCATCGTGATCAACGAGGCCGTCGAGCTTGCCAAGGCCTATGGCACCGACCAGTCCGCGTCGTTCGTCAACGGCGTGCTGGGCAAGATCGCTCGCAGCGAGGAGCTGCCGGGCGAGGACCTATACCAGGAGCTGCTGGCCGAGGATCGCGCTCGCGAGGAGGCACAGGCTGCCGAGGCTGCCGCTAAGGTTGCGGTTGCCCAGGCTGAGGCTGGTGTGCTGGCCGAGGATGCGGACGCTGCTGAGGCCGTCGAGGCCGACTCCGTCGAGGAGTAGCCATGCCAGAGGGTTCTGTCCGTAACTTTGATGAGATTTCGGACCGTCTGGATCAGATCATCGCTACCGTTCGCTCCAAGGATACCTCCTTGGAGCGTTCGCTCGATTTGTTTGACGAAGCGATTGAGCTGGGCTCCCGCGCGGTCGATATGGTCGACAAGTTTGAGTTGACGCCGCGTGAGGCCGACAAGCTCGAGCAGGAATACGATGAGGATGCGGCAAACGAATCCCAGGATAGCTAGGCCGCATCTCCGGATACGAATGGTTGATGGCATTCATGAAACGCGTGCGTCTTGATGACGAACTGATTTCACAGGGCATCTGCGCCGATCGCGCGGATGCCCTTCGCACTCTTATGGCCGGCTTGGTCTCGAGTGGCGGTGAGCGCTTGACTTCGCCGGGCCTTAAGGTGATCCCGGGGCTGCCGCTGCATGTGAAGGGGCGCATTCCCTATGTTGGCCGCGGCGGTCTTAAGCTCGAAGGCGCGCTTGATGCGTTTGGCATCAATCCGACGGGCCTTGCCTGTCTGGATGTGGGCTGCTCTACCGGCGGCTTTACCGATTGTCTGCTCAAGCGCGGAGCTGCGACCGTTGTCTCGGTGGACGTGGGTCGCGCCCAGTTCGATTGGTCGTTGCGCCAGGACGATCGCGTGACGCTGCATGAGCGCACAAACGTGACGCAGCTGCCTGAGCTTGGCTATGCCGGCACTATCGACCTGGCTGTGTGTGATGTCTCGTTTACCAGCATCGCGAACATTATCGATGCGGTACTGGCGTGCCTGGCGCCTACGGGTGCATTCTGCACGCTCGTAAAGCCGCAGTTTGAGGCTCCGGCGGCGCTGGTGGGCGAGGGCGGCATTGTGACCGATCCCGCCGTGCGCCGCGATACACTCGTGGCGGCGGTTGAACTCTTTGCTGCCAAGGGCCTGTTCCCGGTCGATGTGTGCGTGTCGCCCATTCATGGTGCCAAGGGCAACGTTGAGTTTTTCCTGTACGGCACGAGATTTGACCCCGGCGATCGCTCGCAAGACGAGCTGCAATCCCAGGTATCGGTTATGAGCGAGAAAGCTGCAACGCTATGAAGGTCTTTCTGGTTCCCAATTACTACAAGCAAGAGGCGGTCGAGAGCGGCCTGATGCTCGAGCTTTGGCTGACTCGCCAGGGCTATGAGGTCGCATGGGCTGCCGACCAGCGATCCAAGATTCAGAGCACGCCTGATATTGACGGCTCCGATCTGGTCATTACGCTCGGCGGCGACGGTACGTTGCTGCGCGCTGCCCGCATCCTCAACCATCGTGAGATTCCTATCCTCGGTCTTTCCTATGGTCACCTGGGCTTTCTAACTGCTGCGAGCCCCGAGGAGCGCGACATCCTGCAGGTCGTGAGCGACGCCCTGTCCGGTGAGCTGCACGTGAGCCGTCGCGCCACCATCGCCGCGGATATCGTGTCCGTGCGCGAAGACGGTATGAAGGATGTCGTGCGCACCTTCGCCCTCAACGACATGGCGCTTACCCGCGGTCCGCTGTCCGATATGGTCGAGTTCGACATCACGGTGTCCGGCCATCATATCGACCGTCTGCGTGGCGACGGCGTGGTCGTGTCCACGGCGACTGGTTCTACGGGTTACGCGCTCAGTGCCGGTGGCCCCATCGTGAGCCCCGACTATACGGGCATGGTCTGCGCACCCATTGCGCCGCACACCATTCAGGCTCGTGCCTTTTTGACCTCGCCGAGTGATGTCGTCGAAATCTTTATGTCCGATGATCGCCCGAGCGTTCCGGCGATCGCTATCGATGGACAGTTTATTACCTGCGATGGCACCGTTGAGAGCGTGGCGGTGCGCCGCGGGCCCGGAGATGTGTTGCTGCTGGATTACGGCCCCGAGAGCTTCTATAACTCGGTGAGCCGCGTATTCTACGGAGTCCGTCATGATCGATGAGCTGCAGGTTTATAACATTGCACTCATTCGCGAGGCGACGCTGGTGCCGAGTGCCGGCCTGACTGTCCTGACTGGCGAGACTGGCGCCGGCAAGACCGCGCTGCTCTCGGCCCTCAAGCTAATTTTGGGCGAGCGTGCGGATTCGTCGACGGTGCGCGAGGGCGAGGCACTGGCGAGCGTCGAGGCGCGACTCTTCGACGGGCCGCACGACACGGAGGGCTTCACCGTGCAGCGCAGTCTTTCTGCCGAGGGCCGCAGCCGCGTGAAGATTGACGGTCGCATTGCCAGTGTGCGCGAGCTTTCGGAGCGCGTCGGCGTGATGATGGATCTGTGCGGCCAGCACGAGCACCAGCGCTTGCTCGATCCGGCGCATCACGTTGCGATGGTCGATGCCTGGGCGGGACGCTCTGCGCCCGAGGCGCTCGAGCACTACCGTGCTTGCTTTAAAGCCTCGCGCGCGGCTGCCAAGGAGGTCCGTCGCGTCGAGGAGGCCTCACGTGCGCGGGGGAGTCGCGTCGAGGAAGCGCGCTTTGCGCTCGAGCGCATTGCCGAGGTCGACCCCAGGCCGGGCGAGTATGAGGAACTCGAGGAACTGCTGCCGCGCTCCGAACATGCCGAGGTACTGGTTGCCACTGCTAGCGATGCCCATGCATCGCTTGTCGCCGAAGGGGGAGCGCTCGATGCCGTGAACAACGCCGTGGCAGAGCTTTCCCGTATGGCTACCGTCGATCGCAAACTGGGCGACATTGCCGATGCGCTTTCGGATGCCTGTATCTCCCTTGAGGATTGCGCGAACGAGCTTCGTGCCTATCGCGATGGCGTCGCCTTCGACCCGCGCGAGCTCGCTCGCATGCGTGATCGGTATTCCGACCTCAAGGGCCTGTTGCGTCAGTGGGGTCCCACCATGGACGATGTTTTTGCCATGCGCGATCGCTCGCAAGAGCTGCTGTCCCTGGTCGATGATGGCGATGAACAGATCAAAAAGGCGCGTGAGGCACTCGGGAGCGCCGAGCGCGAGTTGTTTGCCGCTGCCAAGGCACTTAAGCGCGCCCGCAATACGGCGGCCCCGCGCTTCTGCCATGAGGTGGGCCGCCAGATGGCTCGCCTGGAGATGGGCGGCGCCGAGCTCGTCTGGGAGTCGCGCGATCTTCCTCGTGCTGAGTGGACGCCCGCTGGTCCTTCGAGCTACGAGCTGCTATACCGCAGCGGTGCCGGTTTGACGCCGCGCCCCCTGCGCCGCATTGCGTCGGGCGGCGAGCTCAGCCGCGTCATGCTGGCAAGCAAGGTTGTCCTCGGTAACGCGGATGGTGTCGATACACTGGTGTTTGACGAGGTCGATGCTGGTGTCGGTGGCTCCACGGCGCGTGCACTCGCGGGCGTGCTGGCAGATCTCGCCGCTACGCATCAGGTGATTGTCGTAACCCACTTGGCGCAGGTCGCCGTCATGGCTGACAAGCATTACGTGGTCAGTAAGGAGCCAGGCGATGTTCCCCAGACGCATTTGGACGAGGTAACCGGCGAAGCGCGTACCGCCGAGATCGCCCGCATGTTGAGCGGCGATCAATCGGAGGCAAGCTTGGCCCACGCAAAGCAGATGCTCAAAGAAGCTCGAGGTTAGGTCGTATCAGCGGTGTTGATGGGACAAAATAGACTGAAATTTTTGTCCCACTACGCGTTTTACTCAACGACCTTATCCGGCTGGATGAGCTCCTCGTAGTAGCTGATATGTTCGCGAGCGTCTTCAATCTCGGGCAGCAGGAAGTTGTAGATGACTTCGATGATCATCGTGGCACTGATCTTAGAGAACGCAAAGTCGCCTGTCGTCAGCAGCGCTTCGTGGTTGACGGTATTAAAAGTGTAGTCTGCCAGACGCGCGAGCGGGGATTTGCTGTCGCTGCTGATGACGACTACGGTTGCGCCGCAGTTGCGAGCCGCTTTTGCCATGCGATTCAGTCGGCGCGATTTGCCGGAGTTTGAGATTAGCACGATGACGTCACCCGGGCGCAACGTGAGCGCAAAGCCGATTGATGTCTCGCTAATGGTGCTCGCCATGCAGCGCAGGCCCAGCTGCGAAAACTTAAACGTCGCATCGAGCGCGACCGCGTTCGTATTGCCCACAGCTGCAAACTCAATAACCCCTGCATGCTTAAGGGCATGCACAACAGCCGCCAGCGTATCGTGGTCGATCCCGTCGATGGTCGCATTAAGCTCGCTCACCTTGGCAGCCAGGATGTTCTTAAGGCTCTGCTCCATGTTGTCGAGCGATACCTCGTCGGTCAGGCCCTCGTTGCGCTGACTCTCCAAGTCGCGCGCCAACGAAAACTGAAAGCTGCGGAAGCTGCCAAAGCCAAGCTTGCGGCAGAAGCGCGAAACGGTCGCCTCGGACGTGGCGGCGGCGCGCGAGAGCTGAGCCGCCGTGAGGCGTGGCGCCTCGGACTGGTGCTCCAATATATAGTCGACAATGCGCTGCTCGGACTCGCTGTATCCCTGATGGGTACTAATGAGGGAAAGTGCGCTCTTGCTACTATCGGTCATGGATGGCTCCTGGTTGGCATGAAAATCGGACTCGTTTTGTAATGTCATAGTATAGGGGGATTTTCAATTACAAGATACACCTTGCCGTTTCAAGTGTTGATGGTAAACTTTCACTTACCGTTTACGGTTATGAAAGAACCTTTCACCGGAGAATTGCGCCTTGTCTCTTCTCACGCGGACGGTAGGTTGGTATCTTTCAGTTGTGGAAAAGCGCGCAAGGACGCGCGTGTAGGGGAGCGCCTGCGGGCGCAAAACTTAAAAAGGAGGGACACATGGCTAAGTTTGACATCATCGCCGCCACCGGTTGCCCGACCGGCATTGCGCACACCTTCATGGCGAAGGAGGCGCTGGAGAAGGCAGCTGCCGAGCGAGGTCTGACTATTAAGGTCGAGACCCATGGCCAGGTCGGTGTCGAGAACGAACTCACCAAGAGCGAGATCGCTGGTGCCAAGGCCGTCGTCGTCGCGGCCGATAAGGATGTCCAGGCGGAGCGTTTCGCCGGCAAGCGCATGGTTTCCGTTGGTGTTTCCAAAGCCCTGTCCGTCGAGGCCGCCGGTAAGCTGATCGACCGCGCGCTCGCCGCCAAGGGTGACGAGTCGGTTGCGGCTGCTGCCGATGTCGAGGATGAGGTCGAGGAGAAGGAGTCCATCGGCCACATCATCTACAAGCACCTCATGAACGGCGTCAGCCACATGCTGGTCTTCGTCGTCGCTGGTGGTGTCCTGACCGCCGTCTCGTTCCTGTGGGGCATCACGTCCTTCGATTCGACGGCGTCTGACTACAACAGCCTTGCCGCTATGCTCAAGATCATCGGCGGCATCGCCATGAACCTCATGGTTCCCGTGCTTTCCGCCTACATCGCCGAGTCCATCGGCAAGCGCCCGGCGCTCGTCCCCGGTTTTGTTGCCGGTATGATCGCCATCCAGGGCCTGCCCGTTAACGCCGAGACCGGCATGATCGACGCCGGCGGCGCCGGCGTGGGCTTCGGCTTCCTGGGCGGCATCGTCGGCGGTTTCCTCGCTGGCTATGTCATCTTGCTGCTCGAGAAGGTCTTCTCCAAGCTGCCCAAGAATCTGGACGGCCTCAAGGCTATCTTCCTGTACCCGCTGTTCTCGACTGCTATCGTCGGCCTGGTCATGCTCGGCATCTCCGGCCCCATGGCTGCCATCAACACCGCCATGATGGACTTCCTCAAGGGTCTGTCTGCCTCTGGCGCCATTGTTCTGGGCCTTGCCATCGGCTGCATGTGCGCCGTTGACATGGGCGGCCCGGTCAACAAGGCTGCTTACGTCACCGGTACCGCTATGCTCACCGAGGCCCTGGCCGCCGGTGTCGGCACCGACACCTACAACTTCGGCACCAACTTCATGGCTGCCGTCTCCGCAGCTTGCATCGTTCCGCCGCTGATCACCACCTTCGCCGTCGTTGTCGGCAAGAAGTACTTCAGCCAGGAGGATCACGACGCCGGTATCGTCAACCTCATCCTTGGTTGCACCCACATCACCGAGGGCGCCATTCCGTTCATGACCAAGAACATCTGGCCCGTCATGCCCATCATGATGCTCGGTTCCTCTATCGCCTCGATCCTGACCATTATGTTCAACGTTCACGATCCGGCGCCTCATGGTGGCTTCCTGGTCCTGCCCGTTGTCGAGAATGGTCCGCTGTGGGTCCTCGCGATCCTCATCGGCGCTGTGGTCGGTGGCATCCTGTTCGTGGCCTTCAAGAAGTACGACTTCGAGAAGAACCAGAAGGCAGCTCCCGCCGCCGCTGCTCAGCCGGTCGAGGCCCCCAAGGCCGCTGCCGTCGAGGCCCCCAAGGCCGAGGCTGCCGACTTCGTGAAGGTCGAGAACGTCTTTGTCGCCGAGGACTTCGCTTCTCGTGACGAGGCTCTGAGCTTTGTCTCCAACCAGGCCGTCAAGGCCGGTGTCGCGAGCGACGCCGATGCCGTGATGAACGCCTTCCTGGCCCGCGAGGCCGAGGGTACCACGGGCATGATGGAGGGCTTCGCCATTCCGCATGCCAAGTCCGATGCCATTACCGAGGCCGCCGTTATCGTCGTCAAGGACGACTCCGGCGTCACCGGTTGGGACACCATGGACGGCGCTCCCGTCAACGTGGCTATCGCCCTGCTCATCCCCGGTGCCCAGGCTGGCACCACGCATCTCAAGATTCTGTCCAAGGTCGCCGAGGCGCTCATGGACGAGGACTTCCGTGCCACCGTCAAGGGTTCCACCAACGCCGCCGAGATCGCCAAGACGATCAACGCCCGTCTGGTCTAACCCCACGGCTAGCGATTAACATCGCCCCCTGTACAAAAGGCGAGGACTCCACCAGGAGCCCCCGCCTTTTTTCTTGCCCCTCCCATAAGTTGCGGTGAAA
Source organism: uncultured Collinsella sp. (assembly GCA_900542905.1). Lineage (GTDB taxonomy): Bacteria > Actinomycetota > Coriobacteriia > Coriobacteriales > Coriobacteriaceae > Collinsella. The sequence goes on along the minus strand of UQPF01000005.1, from coordinate 103,283 downwards.
TTGGGACTGTTTAACCGTTTCAACCCCAAATTCAGTCCCTATTTCACCGCAACTTACAAAAGGGCATAGAGGGGGCTGCCTATCGAGTCTTTGTCGCGAACAGGTTATCAGCCAGAATTCCTTTCAGCCGACATTACTCTGGTCCGACTGGGTTTCCGCAGCTTGCTCGCCCACAGGGGCCCGTGCGCGGCCTGTGAGATTTATCGCGAGTTCCGCACGAGCCGAAGAGCACTTAATGTGCTCTTCGTGCGAGCAGGACTGTAGAGCAGGAAATCTCACAGGCCGCGCACGGGCCCCTGTGGGCGAGCAAGCGGACGACAAACACATCTGTCCAATAATTCGTCTGAAACACAATGAAAAACCGTTTGATGTGAGTTAATATAAACAACGTCGTGAATCTGACTCCTGCCACATGCATGACAGGGGTTAAACACAAAAAGGAGTCAATTATGGTTTCTGAGAAGGCTACCCTCGTTAATCCTCAGGGTCTGCACATGCGTCCGGCTGGTCTGTTCGCCTCCACCATGGGCAAGTACGCCTGTGACGTGACGGTCGTCACCCCCGAGAAGGAGGTCAACGGCAAGTCCCCGATGGCCCTCATGGCTGCTGGTATCCCCTGCGGTACCGAGGTCGAGGTCAAGTGCGACGGCGCTGACGAGGCCGAGGCTCTGGCTGCTGCCATCGAGCTCATCAAGAGCGGTCTTGGCGAGTAGAACTCAAACGGGTCGCATGTTGAACAACTAAGTTCATATTTGGGGGCGCAGTGACCTGTTGTAAGGTAGCTGCGCTCTTTTGTCATGGATATGGCAAAACGCTTTATCACATGACACGGAGAGAGGAATGGGAATGTATCAGGGAGTCAACGCTTCCGAGGGCATCGGTATCGGCACCGTCATGGTCGCCGTCGATCCCGACTTGACGTTTGAGCCGCACGAGGTTGCCGATTCGGCAGCAGAGAAGGAGCGCTATCAGTCCGCTCTTTCGGTCTTCTGCGAGAAGACCCAGGCTCAGGCCGACCACATGAAGGAGACGGTGGGCGAGGCCGAGGCCGAGATCATGAGCGGACACATTGTCCTGGCTCAGGACCCGGGCATGACCGACGCCATCAACGCCGCCATTGACGGCGGTACCTGCGCCGAGCAGGCGCTCATGGACACCTCGACCATGTTCGAGAACATGTTCCTGTCCATGGACGACGAGATGTTTCGTCTGCGCGCGGCCGACATCGCCGACATCCGCACCGGTATTCTGGCCGAGCTGCTGGGCAAGGAGGTCGTCGACCTTTCCGTCCTGCCCGAGAATACTGTCGTTGTCGTTCACGACCTCACGCCGTCCATGACCGCCACGATCGATAAGGCCCACGTTGCCGGTATCGTCACCGAGACCGGTGGCCGCACGTCGCACTCCGCGATTATTGCGCGCGCCCTCGAGATCCCGGCTGTCCTTTCGGTTTCCAATAGCTGCACCGCGCTGCGCAACGGTATGACCGTTGTCGTCGACGGTGGCAAGGGTATCGTTGAGGCCGATCCCGACGAGGAGACGCTCGCCGCCTACACCGCCAAGGCCGAGGCCTTCGCTGCCGAGAAGGCAGCCCTCGAGGCCTTCCGCGGCAAGCCGTCCGTGACTGCCGATGGCATCAAGAAGATCATCGCCTGCAACATCGGTAACCCCGATGACGTGCCCAACGCGCTCGATCACGACGCCGAGGCCATCGGTCTGTTCCGCTCCGAGTTCCTGTTCATGGACTCTGCTGAGCTTCCTTCCGAGGAGGAGCAGTTCAACGCCTACCGTAAGGTCGCCAGCGCGCTCAAGGGTGCTCCGGTCATCATCCGCACGCTCGATGTTGGCGGCGACAAGGAGATTCCGTATCTGCACATGGTCAAGGAAGATAACCCCTTCATGGGCTTCCGCGCCGTGCGTTACTGCCTGGCCAATCCCGACCAGTACAAGGTCCAGCTCCGCGCTCTGCTGCGCGCTAGCGCCTTCGGTGACGTCAAGATCATGATCCCGCTCGTCACCTGCGTCGAGGAGGTCTTGGCTGTCAAGGAGCTCGTCGAGCAGTGCAAGGCCGAGCTGACCGAAGAGGGTCGCAAGTTCAACGAGAACATCGAGGTCGGCATCATGGTCGAGACGCCCGCCGCTTCGCTGCTCGCAGACCGTCTTGCCGAGGTTGCCGACTTCTTCTCCATCGGCACCAACGACCTGATCGGCTACACCATGTGCGCCGACCGTGGTAACGACACCATCTCCAACCTGTACCAGGTGTACTATCCCGCCGTGCTCCGCTCGCTCAAGAACATCATCGAGAGCGGCGTTAAGGCCGGTATCATGGTCGGTATGTGCGGCGAGGCCGCTGCCGATCCGCTGCTCGAGCCGCTGCTGATCAGCTGGGGCCTGGAGGAGTTCTCGATGAGCGCTCCGTCGATCCTGCGCGCCCGCAAGACCATCAGCCAGTGGACCAAGGCCGAGTGCGACGAGCTCGCCGAGAAGGCGCTCGCCTGCAACACCGCCGCCGAGGTCAAGGCACTGCTCGAGTCCGCAGCTCGCTAATTTGGTATCAGAGGTAACCGCGTGGTTGGAATGGGCCGGCCACGCGGCCCTCACATATACAGGGGGTACTGTAAATGTTCTACACGCTAACCGCTAACCCGGCTGTCGACATGACGGTTTCGAGCTCTCCGCTCGAGCCCGACGAGAACGTCCGCACCGGCTCGGCCAGCTACACGGCTAACGGCAAGGGCCTCGACGTGTCCTTCGCCTTTAAGAAGATGGGCGTTGACACCGTCGCACTCGGCTTCTTCGCTGGCTTCACGGGCAAGTTTATCGTCGAGGAGGTCATGAACCTGGGCTGCCTGTGCCGCCCGGTCTGGACCGACGGTATCACGCGCATCAACACCTACGTCAACGATGGCCAGCACGAGTACGGCATCCTGAACCCCGGCGCTCCTATTACGCCGCAGCACCAGGAGGAGCTCTACAACATCCTGGACACCGCGGGCGATCTCGAGTGCCTGATCGTTTCCGGCTCCGTGCCTCCCAAAGCTACGCCCGACTTCCTGGCTCAGGTCATGGAGCACGCTCAGGCTCGTGGCGCCGACGTCGTCCTGGACCTGTCCTCCGACAAGCTCAAGGAGCTCGCTCACAAGAAGCCGCTGCTCATCAAGCCGAACCATCACGAGATGAAGGCCATCTTCGGCGTGCCGGTCGACACCGACGACGAGGTCCGCGTTGCCATGAAGATGGCTCACGACGCTGGCGTTCAGAACGTGCTGCTCACCCGTGGTAGCCGCGGCGACGCTTACTTCTCCAACGGCGAGGATATTTGGTACGCCAAGCGTGAGTTCAACATCAAGCTGGTTTCTTCTGTCTGCGCCGGCGACTGCACCCTCGCTGCGTTCCTGCACAAGTGGTACAGGGATCGCGACAACGTCGAGGAGGCCATGAAGCTCGCTATGGCCACCGGCGCCAACGTTGCCGAGTCCGTCGGCATCGGCGACTTCGGTCACGTCGACGAGTACAGCAAGCGCGTTGCTGTCCGCAAGCTCGATCGTCAGTAATCGAAACGCGACATATTCGTGCGCATGCGGCGCCCCGGTTTCGGCTGGGGCGCCTTTTTTGTTCCGTTATTGGAGAGAGATGCTCTGCCGTACTTCATCGCTTCCACACCGTTCACCGAGTTGTCCTAGCCTTTTACCGTTGGGTGGAATATACTTTCATTAACACGTTACTTCGTGAAAGGAACATTCATGATTTACACGCTCACTGCAAATCCCGCCATTGACTACAACATCGCCTGCGACGGCCTTGCTGCCAACACCGTCACGCGTACCCGTAACGCCGTCTACACGCCCAACGGCAAGGGTCTCAACGTCTCGTTCACCCTCGATCACTACGGTGTTGACACCACGATCCTGGGCTTTTTCGCCGGCTTCTCGGGCGAGTTTATCGTTAAGGGCGCCGAGGCCCTGGGCGTGCCCGTCAAGCCCGTTTGGACCGACGGCATCACGCGCGTCAACGTGTTCCTCAATGCCGGACCCGACACCGAGTACAACATGGTCAACGCCGGTGCCGCCATCAACGAGGCCAACGAGCAGGAGATGTTTGAGCTCATCGATTCGCTCGATGACATGACCTGCCTGGTCATCAGCGGCTCGCTGCCTCCCAACACTTCCGAGGGCTTCTTGGCCGAGGTCCTGCGCCGCGTCAAGGCCAAGGGGGCCGAGTTCGTCCTCGACATCTCGAGCCATCAGCTGGCAGACCTCATTGCCATGGAGCCGCTGCTGATCAAGCCCAATGACGACGAGCTGCTCGACATCTTTGGCATTAAGGTGAGCGGTGGCGACGATGAGTCCGTCAAGGGCGCTATGGCCGAGCTGCACGCTAAGGGCGCCAAGAACGTGCTGCTGACCCTCGGTGGCGCCGGTGCGTACTTCTCCAACGGCGAGCACATCTGGTTTGCCAATCGCACCTTCGACGTCAAGCTGCTGTCGACGGTGTGCGCCGGCGATTCCTCGCTCGCTGCCTTCCTGTCCGTATGGCACGACGCTCCCGAGCGCGTCGAGGATGCCCTCCGTCTGTCGATGGCCACCGGCGCCAACGTGGTCGAGTGCCCGGGCCTGGGCGACTTTGCCAAGGTGGACGAATATAAGAAGCACATCGAGGTTCGTCAGGTCTGCTAGCCGCATCGAAAAATCGCTGCCGAACACCCGCTTTGGATCTCCGAGGCGGGTGTTTTTTGCTCGCTGAACGCATATGGCGTCTGCTGTCTCGTTTTATGGAATTGACGACGCGATTGCGTGTGCGCGCTTTCTCGTTTCTTGTTAGACTTCTTGAGAACCATCGATTAACGCTCACAAGTGCAGGAGGCCATAGGCATGTGCAATGTTTCGCTCAACGGTAATCAACCGTCCGATGCGTCCCTGTGCGTCCTGCGCGCGCTTGAGGCGGCTGGTCTTGAGGCTTGGTACGTGGGCGGTTGGGTGCGCGACGCCCTGATGGGGTGCCCCAGCCACGATGTTGATATGTGCTGTAGCGGCCTGTGGCAGGAGTCCAAGGCGGCGCTCGAGGCCGCCGGCATCGCGGTTGTGGAGTCGGGCATTAAATTTGGCGGAATCACGGCTATTTCCGATGGCGAGCGTATCGAGGTCACCACGTACCGTTTGGATGGCTTTTACACCGATGGTCGCCATCCCCAGAGTGTGGAGCGTGCCGCCTCGCTCGAGGACGATCTGGCGCGCCGCGACTTTACCGTCAACGCCATGGCCTGGCATCCCGAGCGCGGGCTTGTCGACCGCTACGACGGCCAGGGTGACTTGGAGCGCAAGCTGATTCGCGCTGTCGGCGATCCCAAGCGTCGCTTTAACGAGGACGCCCTGCGCATGTTGCGTGCGGTGCGCTTTGCCTGCCGCCTGGACTTTATGATTGAGCCCGAGACTAAGCGAGCGCTTGCCGAGTGCGCGCCGCTGCTCGACGCCGTGGCGCGCGAGCGTGTGGGTATTGAGCTCGAGGGCATTCTTTCGACCGGTCATGGGGGAGACGCGATGCTGCGCTACCCCGAGCTCATCTGCGCCGCCGTGCCCGAGTTGGCAGCGGGTCGCGGGTTTGATCAGCGCAGTGTCTATCATGCGTTTAACGTCTACGAGCATATCGCCCGTGTGCTTACGGTGGCGGGGGAGCTCGCGCTGTGTGACGGCGTCGCGCCCTCGTCGAGCCTTATGTGGGCGGCGTTTTTGCACGATGTGTCCAAGCCCGAGTGTTTCACGGTCGATCACGCCGGCAGCGGACACTTCTACGGTCATCCCGAGCTCGGCGCCAAGAAAGCGCGCGTCATTATGGATCGCCTGGCGCTCTCGCACGACCTGGTGCGCGACGTGTGCCTGCTCATCAAATATCACGACAAGCCGCTGCGCCCCGAGCGCTCCTGCCTGCTCAATATGATGCGCGCGCTTTCGGGCGAGGGCGTCGACACGCCGCGTTTGATGGACGAGCTCATGGATCTTAAGCGTGCCGACACGCTCGGCAAGGCCCCGTCGTGCTTCTATTACGTTGAGACGATTGAGGAGATGCGCGCGATGGCGCACGAGCTGCTGAAGGCGGGGGAGCCCTATACGCTCAAGATGCTCGCCATCAACGGCGGCGACCTGATTCGTGCCGGAGTCAAGCCCGGGCCGGAACTGGGGCAGCTACTCAACTCCGCCCTCGACGCCGTGATCGAAGACAACATCCCCAACGAGCGCGAAGCTCTTTTGGTCCATCTCAACTTGAATTAGCTACCCAGTTTACCTGTGTGTTCCATAACCTGCCGACAATTTTTCGGCAATTTGGAATTTCTTCTTGCGCTGACGTTTTTTGTCCCGTAATATATTTCCTCGCAGCACGGCAGTGCAGATGTCATGTGGCCCGTTCGTCTAGCGGTTTAGGACGCCGCCCTCTCAAGGCGGAGATCACCAGTTCGAATCTGGTACGGGCTACCACTTCTTTTCTGCTGAGGCTTATGGCCCGTTCGTCTAGCGGTTTAGGACGCCGCCCTCTCAAGGCGGAGATCACCAGTTCGAATCTGGTACGGGCTACCACGCATCTGATACCCGGACTTCCCATGGAAGGCCGGGTTTTTTATTTTCAAACAACCGTCTGCAATTCCCGTTTGAACCAGAGCTTTGCGTTCTGCTTATGGCCCTTACGGGTACAATATCCAAGATATTTTGACTGTTAGAAGGAGTCTCATGACGGAGTCCTCTCAGCATACGTCTAAGCCCCAGGTCGAGGTTGAGGCCTCGGGCGGAGATGACAATAAGAGTGCACGCCGTGGCGCCATCTTTATCGGCGTCGTGCTGGTGGGTTATATCGTCTATCTGGTGGTTACCGGGCAGATGGGGCAGTTCTGGGCCGCTATGTCGAGCGTCCAGGCGCCATGGCTCGTTGTCGCGTGTCTTTGCATGTTCATGTATCTGTTCTTTGGCATTGTGGCCTATGCGATCGCCGTCTGGCTCGACCCATATTCGCCCGTCGGTATTCGCGACCTCATTTCGGTCGAGGCGAGTGGCATCTTCTTTGGCAACTTGACGCCTATGATGATGGGCTCGACTCCCGCCCAGATCTACCGCCTGACCAAAGCGGGCCAAAATGTCGGCGAGGCCGGAGCCACGCAGTTCACGCGCTTTATCGTGTACCAGTTTGGCCTCGTTGCCTGGGGCGCTATCCTCCTGCTTGCTCGCATGCCGTTTTTTGCCGAGCGCTATGGCGACATGACGCTGCTGTGCGTCTTTAGCTTTGGTGGGCACTGCTGCATCTTGCTTGGCATCTTCGCCGTCGCGCTCATGCCTAAGACCGTCACGCGCGTCGCCCATTGCATCATTAATTGGCTCGAGCGCATAGGCGTCTCGTCCACTAAGATCGAGGGATGGCGCACGTTTGTCGATGGCGAGATCTACTCGTTCTCCGAGAAGTTCAAGCTTTCGGCTGGCCACTTTTCGTCCATGCTGCTCACGGTGGTCATCACCATGCTACAGCTCGCGTTTTTCTACCTCGTGCCGTATTTCCTGATGCTTGCCTTTGGCCACCACGAGGTCGACTTTTTCTCGGTCATGGCCGCGAGCGCCTTTGTCCAGCTGTTGAGCTCTGCGGTCCCCCTGCCCGGTGGAACTGGTGGCGCTGAGGGCGGCTTTGCATTGTTCTTGGGTCATTTCTTTGGGTCGGCTTCGACCGCCGGCTATCTGCTGTGGCGCCTCATTACGTTTATTGCGCCGACCATTTTGGCTGCGCCCCTGCTGGGCCTTAAGAGTGCCCACAACGAGAGCATCCATGCGCGCTGGGATCGCGTGATGCGCAAGCTCGGTCGCACGCCTCAAACGCCCTCTGCGCCCACAAAGCCCCACCCCACGAATGCTGTTACCGTTGATCCCAAGAAGCAGGCTCAGAAGGCTTCTGGGACCGCTAAGCCGGCTCATAAAGCCTATGTGCGCCAGACAGGCGACGGTATTCGCGTATCTCCGTCGGCACTCAATAAGAAGAAGCACCCTAAGTCGCAGTAGGGTAGTCGTGCGTTCTTCATGATGCGGGGCATATTTGTGCTGTATGGGGGATAATCCTCTTACGTAGATTATCTCTCATCTGTTGATGAATGCTCGCATATCGAAGGGACATGCCCATGGCAACCAGCAAACCGCGTCTTGACCGCCGCATCGTTCGCAGCCGCAATGCCATCCTTTCCGCTTTCGAGCGCCTGCTCATGGAAAAGCCGCTGGCAGACATTACGGTGAGTGCCATCGCGCGCGAGGCCAATGTCGACCGCAAGACCTTTTACGTTCACTTTGGCACGGTTGACGGCCTGCTCGATGCCATTGCCGTCGATGTGGTGGAGATGATTGTCGACTCGGTCGAGAAAACGCTTGCTTCCATGGACGGCGACACCAACGAGCGCGCCCTGGGCGCGGCGGCGACCTTCTTTAAAACCGTTAACGAGGCACTGTGCAACAACTTGGTGCTCAATCGTCAGCTGATCGAGAACATTCCGCTCGATGATTTTATGGCTCGTCTTCGTGCGCCGCTCGAGCACGAGATTGCCGAACGCGATCTGCTGCCCCAAGGTCTCAAGGACGAGATGTTCGACTACTATCTGGCGTTTTTGCTGTCGGGTATTATCGGTATCTATCGCACGTGGGCACTGTCTGATGGCTCGGTTCCTATCGAGCGCGTCTCGGAGGTCGCCAACGACCTCACGCTCAACGGCCTGTCGAGCCTGGAATCTCGCTTGGATTAGGCCTAGTTGGGCTCGTCGGCGTGGAAATTCCTGTTCACGAGGTTCTCCGGCGCCTTGGAGACCTCGCCGGCGTAGGAGCTGTAGCCTGAGGATCCTTAAAAAAAGTCCAGTTTATCCTTCCCACTCCAATTGGGAATCCTCCGATGCGCCTTCGCACGCTCGCATGACCTCGATACCATGCGAGCGTGCGAACTCGACGAGCTCTGCGTTGCGGGCGTTTATGGTGCCGAAGGCGGCGGGGCACACGATAAGGCGCGTGCAGTGGACGAGGAGCTCTTTGGCGCGGGCTATGGTTTTATCCCCGATCGGCTCGAAGGCGCGCTCGGCCACGCATTCCGTCGCCAGGTCGCGCGCGAGCTCGCAGTCGATGTCCCCTTCGTGCAGAACGCCCGCGTAGAACGCCTTGCCCTGCCGGATGAGCTGGCGAAACACAGCCGACCCCGTACCTGCGCCGGCGATGACGAACGTGTGCGCATCGCCGTGCGGGCGCCCAATTTCCACGCTGCCGAAGCGCTCGTTGAAGGTGCCATGTTGCAGGCCGTAGAGCTCGCCAATCGTCTCGCGCGTGAATATGTCCTCGGGTGCGCCGGCGCGGAAGACCCGGCCGTCCTTCACGCAAATCACCTTGTCGGCGCTTTTCTGCGCGAGCTCGAGTTCGTGGATGGACATGATGACAGCAACATTCCGCGATTTCGCAAGGTGGCGAAGTATTCGCAGCAGGTCGATCTGGTAGCGGATATCGAGATACGACGTGGGCTCGTCGAGCACGAGCACGCGCGGATCCTGCGCGATGGCGCGTGCGAGCATGACGCGCTGGCGTTGCCCGTCGCTTATCTGCATGAAGTCGCGCTCGGCAAGCTTTTCCACATGTGCGGTTTTCATGGCCTCGTCGACCCGATTATGGTCGTCGGGCGTGAGTGCGCCCATTCGCCCGGTGTAGGGATGCCTTCCCGCCTCTACGATATCGCGGCAGGTGAGGAGCTCGGTTCGGGGGCGATCTGTCAGCATAACGGCAAGGTTCCTTGCGAACTCCGCCGTCTTCCATCGGGAAATCTCCCGCCCGTCGAGCTCGACCGCGCCGGCAAGCGGTGCCAGATGGCGTGTGATGGTTTTCAAGATGGTCGACTTGCCCGAGCCGTTCGGCCCGATGAGTGCCACGACGTCGCCCGCGCGAACCTCCAGATCGACGCCTTCGACTACGACCTTCTTGTCGTAGCCCGCCGACAGGTCGCTTATGCGGAAAAGCGGCGCTCCGTCAGCCTGCGTTTTTACCGGGGTTTCGAGGTTCGACTCCGCTCGAAGGAGGCGTTCCGCGCGCAGTTCCGCACGAGCCGAAAGTGCCTTCTGGCGCTTTCGTGCGAGCTCAGAACTGGCCAAGCATGGAATGTTCCCTCCGAGCGTTTTGGTCCGCGGCACGAATTCCCCCATCTACCTCACCCGCTTCTTCAACATGAGTGCAATAACCACCGGCGCGCCGAAGATGGCGGTGACGGCGCTGATGGAAAGCTCGACGGGGGAGAACAGCGTGCGCGCGATCAAATCGCAGCCCGCGCAAAAGATGGCGCCTCCCAAGAAGCACGCAGGAATCACGCGGATAGGCTTCGACGACTTCAGCGCCGACTTAACGAGATGCGGAACCGCGATGCCTACGAACGACACCGGACCAGCGAACGCGGTCACGCAGGCGGAGAGCATGCTCGCTAGAAGGACGAGCACCACGCGGAAGCGTGCGACGTTCACGCCGACGCTTTTCGCGTAGGCTTCTCCCAGCTGGAAGGCGGAAAGGGGCTTCGATATCGCGAATACGCATGCGCTCACGGTGATCACCACGACCGCGATGACCGCGATGTCGTCCCAGCTCGAACCCGAGAAGCTACCCAAAGACCAGTTGTGCAGGTTCACGATGGACTGGTCGTCGGCGAAGGCGATGAGGAAGTTCGTCGCCGCCGAGCAGATGTATCCCACCATGACGCCCGCCACGATGAGTATGGCCATGGAACTTATGCGCCGTGCGATGAGGAGCACGAAGCCGATGGTGATAAGCGAGCCCAGAAACGCTGCGGCCACCATGGCCGGGGAGGACATGGCCTGGTTCGCGCCCAGAAGTACAATCATCGTAAGCGCTACGACGAACTTTGCACCCGAGGAGACGCCCAAGATGAACGGGTCGGCGATGGGGTTGTTGAAAAACGTCTGCAGCAGGAACCCGGAGAGGGAAAGCGCCCCGCCGAGAAGCACGGCTGAAAGCACGCGCGGCAGGCGAATCTCCCAGATGACCTGGCTTTCCATGGAATTGGCCGCGCCGCCCGAAAGGATGCCGGGGATGTGGTCTGCTGGCACGAGCACGCTCCCGATGCACAGGTTGGCCCCGACGAGCACGATGAGGGCAACAGCGAGCAGCGCCGTCACGACGCGACACCGCGCGGCGCGCCCCGATTCGTCGTATGTCATGGAAAGTCGGCTTTTCATGGTGCTAGCCGAGCTTCCTCAGATAATGGAAGTCGCTCGCGTCATCGCCGGTGAACGCCCCGTGCAGTTCGTCGATAATGTCGGCGGTAGAAGTCATCTGCTGGTACATGTCGGCGCTTGTGACCCAGACGTTGCCGTTCTTCACGGCTTTGAACTGCGACAATAGCGCGTTTTTGCCTACGAAGTCGTTCAAGGTGGCAACCGATTCGTCGATGGTGCCGTTGTAGACGATGATGTCGGCATCCTTCGCCGTCGCGTAGAAGCGCTCCATTTCGAGCGTTACTGACGAACCTGACGTCGACGCCGTCTGCGCGTCATCGAGCGCGTAGCTGCCGCCTGCAAGCTCGATTATCTGCGCCACGTAGTCGCCCGCCCGCCGCGTGACGGCGGCCCCGTTCGAGTTAATGTAGAAATACGCCACGGTTTTACCTGACGACGCGAGCCCCGACGTTTGCTCGACGCGGGCCTTCTGCTCGTTGAACAGGTGCGCGGCCTCGTCTTCCTTGTCGAACAGGACGCCGAAAAGCTTAATCCACTCGACGCGCCCGAGTGCTTCGGGCTCGCTCGACGACTGTTCGGTGAGCACGACGAGCCCGAGTTTCTGCAGCTTTTCCTTCACATCGGGTGTGTGGTTGATCATGGTGTTCTCGATGGCGAGCGTGCAGCCCGAGGCCGATATTCGCTCGTAGTCGGGCGCGCTGTACTTGCCGCCGTAGGCGATCTCCCCACTTTCGAGTGCGCTTTTGAAGCCCGCGACCGAGCAATCGTCGGCCTTCGTGCCCGACATGATGATATTGTCGTTCGCATCGAGCGCGTCGACCAGGCACATCGTCGCCGACGACACGAGGTACACCTTGTCGGTGGGGCGCCTTATGACCGCGATGTCGGAGCTCAACCCATCAGGTACCTTCGCATCTTGCGGCACCACGAGGAAGCGCTCCCCGTTCGAAATGCAGATAAGCCGCAGGCCGCCTTCGTACTCGTCGATAGTGAAGTGCTTGGCGTATTCTAGCTGAAGCGTCCCCGTCGGCTCCCAGCCGCAGCCCAAATCTGCGTTGTGGAAGTCGGCCGCGGCGCTTGAAGCCGTTCCCGCAGGGGAGCCGCCGCTTGCATCGTCGCCCGATTTCTCCTTCATGGTGGATGAGTCGAAGTGGATCGTGTAGTCGATGGTGTGCGGCGTCGACATGGCGACGGTCTCGGCCGACACGGCCATGTCCTCGTCGAGCGTGACGGGTATCTCGAACGTGGAGTTGCTGCCGTCGTTTACGGGCGCGTAGTCCACGCCGTCGACGGTCATCTTGTCGTAGTTCGAACTCGACCAGGTGATGGTCGCGGTGTAGGTGTCGCCATCCTTCACAATTGCGGTGGGTGAGGCGATGCTTGCGCGCCCTGACCCGCCGGAAAGCGAGACGCTCACAGTGTATTCCTGAGAGCCTGCCGTGCCACCGGTCGCGTTCGGGCTCGCACTGCACCCCGCGAAAGGAAGCGCGAGCAGGGCGACGAGAATGCAGGCGATCACGCGCACCGCGATGCTGCGACGCTTCCTGCTTTCCCCCTTGGGAAGAATCGACCGCATGGCGTTACTTCAGCGCGTCGGCGCGCAGATCGACGCCGGCGGATTCGAATACGAGCGTGCGGTCGTACCACCGCTCTTTTCTAATACTCCACGCGGCACAGGCGGTGTCCTCGTCGAGCGCTTCGACGGGCACGTCGTAGGTGTACTTGCCTTCCGCGTTTTCCGCATAGGGGATGAAGTCGGCCTCGCTCGCGGCGGCAGCCTCGTCGCCCGTGCCCATGAAGAGCTTGCCGTAGCCCGTGCCGGAAAGTGTCATCACGCAGTGCATGGAGCCGTTTTCCACGATGAGCTGGGCGTCCACAATCCTGAACATGCTCGAGCTGGAATCTACGGTGATCGGATAGGTGCCGTCGGCCACCTTGTCGGCGGTGATGGGGGCAGCGCTTGCGCCCTCGGGCGCATCGGCCACCTGTTCGGTCTTTTCCTGGGAATCGGCATCGCTTGCCTTTGCGCTGTCGATTGAATTTCCGCCGCAGCCGGCGAGCGAGAACGCGAAAAGCGCCGCCGACAGGGCGAAGGCGAGGGTTTTCTTCAACATGGAGGGGTTCCTTTCAATCGCTTCGACCGCCCGCGCCGTGCGGTGGGCGGGCGGGATGCGAATGCAACGGGCATGCGCCGTCAGTCGGGGAAGGCGCATGCCCGTTGCACGGGGACGCGACCGGCGCCCCCGTGCGCGGCGAGTTTACAGCTTGGCGATGGCGTCGTCCACGTGCGAGACGTAGATGTCGTCGACCGCGACGTTCTGTCCCAGACCCTGGAGCAGGCACGTCACTTCGAAGCCGGCGGCCACGAACTTCGCAGCCCAGCTGTCGGGGTCGGTCTCGTCTGCCATGTCGTTGTTCGCGTGGTCGCCCGCGACCACCATGAACGGCGCGAGCACGGCCTTCTTGTAGCCTGCGGCGCTCGCGGCGGCGATAACATCCTCGCAGGTCGGTTCAGCCTCGACGGTGCCGACGAAGAACTGCGTCAAGCCCTCGTTCTTGAACACTTCCTGCATCTTGGCATAGTCGGCGTTGGAATCGGCTTCGGTGCCGTGGCCCATGAGGCACAGCGCCGTCTTGCCGTCGTCGAAGGACGCCATGTTCTCCTTAATGGCTGCGGCCACCTTCTTGTAGTCGTCGTCGGAGGTGAGCAGCGGGTCGCCGAGCGAGATTTTGTCGAACTTGTCGGCGTACTTGTCGAGCTCGTCTTTCACGTCGGTGTATTCCAGGCCACCCATGAGATGCGTCGGCTGCACGACGATTTCCTTCACGCCGTCTTCCACGCAGCGGTCGAGCGCCTCGGTCATGTTGTCGATCGTGATGCCGTCGCGCTTCTTCAGCTTGTCGATGATGATCTGCGCGGTGAAGGCGCGGCGGATGTCGTAGTCCTGCCAGTACTTCTCGCGGATAGCGTCTTCGATGGCGCCGATGGTGATGTGGCGCGAGTCGTTGTAGCTCGTGCCGAAGCTCGTGACGAGGATGACCGGCTTCACGGCCTTCTCCTTTTCACTCGATTTCTCGGAACTCGCGGAGGTGTTGGAGCAGCCCGCGAGCGCGACTCCGGCGAGCGCGACGGCTCCGGTTGCTGCGGCGCCCATGAAGCCGCGGCGTGACATCTGGTCGGACATGGTTTTTCCTTTCCTCGGTTTGCCGGTCCCCCGGCGACAGTTGCTTGTCGGCACAAGCGAAAGAAAAGCGCACCCCTCGGGGTTCACAAGGAGCTAACGCCACGGCGATGCCGTGAGGAAAAGGCGAAGCAGTCTGGCTTGGGGCGCGAGGCGGTTCGCCCGCGCGTCCTATACAGTAATGTCCCTTGCCCAGGATTCCCACCTGGTTCCCTCCGCAAGCCAGCGCGGGCTGTGCGGGCGCCGCGCCGGTCATTTCCTTTTATCCGATTGTCATATGCTCGTTGCCGAAACTTTTACTATGATAGTGGGCACTTGTGAACGTGTCAAAGCCAGGGCGGGCTGCATTGCGCCTCCTGCCTGCGTATTTGCGCCGATTGCCGCCGCAGGCGCCGTGTTTTGCCCGCTGCGCGAATGGCGGCGTAAACGGTTGCGATGAGAAACGGGAAGGGAAGGCTCGGATGATTCATATCGTTGGCGCAGGCTCGGGCGCCACCGACCTTATCACGCTGCGCGGGGCGCGCCTTCTGCGCGCAGCCGACGTGGTCGTTTGGGCGGGAAGCCTTGTGAACCCCGAGCTGCTCGCTGAGTGCAAGGAATCCTGCATCGTCTACGACAGCGCGCACATGACCTTGGAGGAAGTGCTCGACGTGATGTGCGCGGCAGACGCGCGGGGCGAGGAAGTGGTGCGCCTGCACACGGGCGACCCGTGCCTGTACGGCGCCATCCAGGAGCAGATGGACGCGCTCGACGCGCACGGCGTGGACTACGAGGTGGTGCCCGGCGTGTCGAGCTTTTGCGGTGCCGCGGCGGCACTTCGCCAGGAATACACGCTGCCGGGAATCAGCCAGTCGGTCGTGATCACGCGGCTTTCCGGACGCACCCCCATGCCCGCGGGCGAGGGCATGCGCACCATGGCGGAAAGCGGCTCGACCATGGTCATCTTCCTGAGCTCGGGTATGCTCGCCGAGCTTTCCGCCGAGCTTTTGGCCGCGGGCCGCAGTTCCGACGAGCCGGCGGCGCTCGTGTACAAGGCGACCTGGCCTGAGGAGCGCGTGGTGCGATGCACAGTGGGCACGCTCGCCGATGCGGGCGCGCGAGAGGGCATCGACCGCACGGCGCTCGTGGTGGTGGGCCGCGTGCTCGGAGCTCGCGGCGGGCTTGCGCACAACGGCGCGCAAGCGGAGTCGTACGAGCGCAGCAAGCTTTACGACCCTTCTTTTGCCACGGGGTATCGGAAGGCGAGCAGCTAGCGTGGCCTTCGAGCACTACATATATACCGGGACGACCCGCCTGCGCTGCGGCTACACCACGGGGAGCTGCGCCGCGCTCGCGGCGAAGGCGGCCTGCGAGATGCTCTTGTCACGAAAGCCCGTCGGCCTCGTGTCGATCGTCACCCCCGGCGGGCTGCCCGTCGAAGCGAACGTGGTCGACGCATGCATCGGCGAGGGGTGCGCCCAGTGCGCCGTGCGAAAGGACGCAGGCGACGATGCCGATGTGACCGACGGCGTGCTCGTGTACGCGCGCGTGGAACATGCGGGGTCGGGCACGGGTGCTGCGGGCAGCAAGGGCGTGCCCGCGCGCGAATCGGAAGTTTCCGTCGATGGCGGCGTGGGCGTGGGGCGCGTGACGTTGCCCGGGCTCGAGCAGCCGGTGGGGGCGGCCGCCATCAACGCGACGCCGCGCGCGATGATCACTTCGGCGGTTCGCGAGGTGTGCGCCGCGCACGTCTTTTCTGGAAATATTGCTGTGACGATTTCTGTACCCGAGGGCGTTGCCCTTGCCGAAAAGACCTTCAACCCGCACCTGGGGATAAAGGACGGCATCTCCATCCTGGGCACGACGGGCATCGTCGAGCCGCGCAGCCTCGCTGCCTTGCGCGACAGCATCGTGCTCGAGATTCGGCAGCATGCGGCTATGGGGCGGCGCGGAGTCGTGCTCACGCCCGGCAACTACGGCGCGCAGTTCATCTCGGGGCATTTCCACCTAAACGGTGCGCCGGTGGTCTTTATCTCCAACTTTGTAGGCGATGCGATTGATTGCTGCGTTCGCGAGGGATTCACCAATGTCCTTCTTGTGGGACACATCGGCAAGCTGGTGAAGGTCGCGGGCGGCATCATGGACACCCATTCGCGTACCGCCGACTGCCGCGCGGAGATTCTGGCCGCCCACGCGGCCATGGCCGGCGCGGGCGCGAAGACCGTGCGCGAGATCATGACGTCCGTCACGACCACGGTGGCGCTCGAGGTAATCGAGGCCGCCGGCGTGGGGGACGCTGCGCGCGCCTCGCTCGCTGCGGCAATCGAGGACAGGTTGCGCCGCCGCGCGGCGGGCGCATGCGACATCGCCGCGGTCGTGTTCGACGCCGAGCGCCGCGAGCTTTTCCGCACGTCGGGCGCCGATGCAGTTATCGGGGAATTGGGGGCGACGTATGAGTAAAGGCGTTCTGTACGGGGTGCCCCGCGTGATCGGCTGGTCGGGGACGAAGGTGGTCATGAAGGCGCGCCGCTCGCTTGCGGACACGAAGCGCATCCTTCGCGAGGAGGGCGCCTTCGACGGTGCCGAGCTCGTAGAGGACTGTGGTCTTCCGGGCGAGCGCGTGTACCGCTCGCTCGACGATGTGCCCGATCGGGGCAGCTACTTCTCGACGATGGTAGTGCGCTAGATGAGGATTTCCTGCATAGCGTTCACTGAGAGGGGGTATGCGTTGGCGGAGCGCACCGCACGCGCGCTTTCCGATTGCGCGCAGACAGGTGAAGATGACCCTGGCTGGAACGTTTCCGTTTCGCGCGGGTTCGGCGAGGGGAAGGCCGACCTGCGCGCATGGACGGCGCTCGCGTGGGAAGCGTCGGACGCGCTTCTGTTCGTCGGCGCGGCGGGCATCGCCGTGCGGGCGATCGCGCCGCATGTCGCCTCGAAGGCAAAAGATCCCGCGGTTGTGGTGATCGACGAGGCGGGGCGCTTTGCCGTCCCGCTTTTGTCGGGGCATTTGGGCGGTGCGAACGAGCTTGCGCAAACTGTGGCACGCGCGGCAGGGGCCATCCCCGTCATCACAACGGCGACCGACGTCCGCGGCGTGTGGGCGGTGGATACGTGGGCGCGCTGTGAGGGGCTCGCCGTTTCGAATCCCGAGGCTATCAAGCGAGTGTCGGCGAGGCTGCTTTCGGGCGGGCGCGTGGCGCTCTATTCCGACATGCCGATTTCGGGACAGCCGCCTGAGGGGGTTGACATTGCGTCCGACCGCGCTCGGGCCGATATCGTCGTGTCACCGTTCGCTGGCGCGAATGCAGGTGCGTTCGTTCGCGCGGCGGAGACAACGGGCGAGGTCGTGCCCGACGGTGAAACTGGGAAGCCAGCGTGCGTGCGGGCGCAGGCGCCTGCGCCCGAGCCGCTTCGCCTTGTCGTGCCCTGCATCGTTGCGGGCATAGGGTGCCGTCGCGGTGCGTGCGCCGAAGCGATCGGGGAGGCGTTTCTTCTCGCGTGCGGGCAGGCGGGCATCTCGCCTTCGGCCGTGCGCGAGGCGGCGACGATCGACGTGAAGGCGCACGAGAAGGGTCTGCTCGCCTTCTGCCGCGCGCGCAATATCCCGCTTACGACGTATTCCGCAGAGGAGTTGTCGCAGGTCGAAGGCAGCGTTTCGCCATCTGATTTCGTGCGCGCGACGGTGGGGGTCGACAACGTGTGCGAGCGCGCGGCGCTCGCGGACGGGGGTAAACTGATCTTCCCGAAGCTTGCTCACGGCGGCGTGACCGTCGCGTTTTCCAGGGTAACTATCGAACTTTCGTTTAAGGAGCGGTGATGGGAAAGCTCTTCGTGGTGGGGATCGGCCCGGGCGGCCCCGACGGCATGACGATTGCGGCTCGGCGCGCGCTGGAGGCGGCCGACATCGTTGTGGGGTACACGAAATACGTGGAGCTCGCGCTCGCCGCCGTGCCTGACGCGGCGCATCTCGCGACGCCGATGATGCACGAGGTCGAACGGTGCCGCCTGGCGCTTTCGCGCGCGCAGAGCGGAGAAGCCGTGGCGCTCGTGTGCAGCGGTGACGCGGGCGTGTACGGCATGGCGAGCCCTGTGCTGGAGCTTGCGGAGGACTACCCCGATGTAGACGTGGAAGTTATCGCCGGGGCCACCGCGGCTCAGAGCGGGTCGGCGGTGCTCGGCGCCCCGCTTGCCCACGACTTCGCGGTCGTGTCGCTCTCCGACCTGCTCACGCCATGGGAGGTCATCGAGCGCAGGCTCGCCGCCGTGGCGAGCGCCGACTTCTGCATCTGTTTGTACAACCCGCGCAGCAGAAAGCGCGCCGACAGGCTCTCACGCGCGGCGAAGATTATGCTCGAATGGAAGGCCCCCGACACGCTCTGCGGCTGGGTACGCAACATCGGGCGCGAGGGGCAGCAGTCGGGCATGTGCAGGCTCTCCGAGCTGGGGGAGATCGACGCCGACATGTTCACCACCGTGTTCGTCGGCAACGCGGACACGAGGCTCGTAGGCGGCCGTATGGTCACGCCGCGCGGGTATCGGGAGATTTCATGCGAAAGGTAACGATCATCGGGGCGGGGCCCGGAAACCCCGACTTGCTCTCGCGCGCGGCGCTCGACGCGATCGACATCGCCGACGTGGTCATCGGCGCTCATCGCGCGCTTGCCGGCATCGACGTGCCGCCCGACGTGGTGAGATGCGAGCTCGTGAAGACGGCGGACATCGCCGCCGCGCTCACCGATGCGGCGTCGTGGCAGCGCGCCGTGGTCGTGATGACGGGCGATGTGGGGCTGTTCAGCGGCGCGCGCCGCCTGGTGGAGGCGCTCTCCGGCAACGCGCAGGTGGACGTGCGCGTCATTCCCGGCATAAGCTCAGCGTCGTATCTCGCCGCGCGCCTCGCGCGTCCATGGCAGGATTGGCGCTTTGCGAGCGCTCACGGCGTGGCGTGCGACATCGTGGCCGAGGCCGAGCGCGCAGGTGAGCTCTTCCTCGTCACGTCGGGCGGGGAAGACCCCTCGCGGCTTTCGTGCGAGCTTGCGCAAGCGGGCTTCGGGGACGCGCGCGTGACGGTGGCCGAGCGCCTGTCGTACCCTGACGAGCGCATCACCTGCGCGACCGCAAGTGAAATCGCAGGTCAGACGTTTGACGACTTGAACGTGATGCTTATCGAGTTCGCAGGCGGCGCCGGGTCGCCTGCGGGCTCTAGCGCAGCCTCCGAGGCGCCGGCCGGCGCGTCATCGCCCGCGGCGGCTTCTTCCGCGGCGGACCCTGCGGGCGCATCCCGCGCCGCGAGCTCCCGCTGGCCGTACGCTTCCTCGGGCATTCCCGACGAGCTCTTCATCCGCGGCGACGTTCCCATGACCAAGCAGGAGGTGCGCGCCGTCGCGCTCGCGAAGCTGCGCCTTACCGCGACCGACACCGTGTGGGACGTCGGAGCCGGCACGGGGAGCGTGTCGATTGAGGCGGCGCTCGTCGCGCGAGCGGGGTCGGTATGGGCGGTCGAGCGCAACGCGGCCGGCGTGCGGCTCATCCGAGAGAACGCGGATGCATTCGGGTGCGGCAACGTGCATGCGGTCCCCGGTGTCGCCCCCGAAGCGCTCGCGAAACTGCCCGTCCCCGACGCCGTGTTCGTCGGCGGGAGCGCGGGCGAGCTTCCCTCTATCGTGGAGGCGGCGCTCGAGAAGAACTCGCAGGTTCGCCTGTGCGTGCCATGCGTCACCGTTGAGACGCTCACCGAGGCGTGCGCGCTTCTCTCGGGTTCGCGCTTTAAGGGGTTCGAGGCGTGCCAGGTGTCGGCCGCCCGCGCCGAGGCTGTAGGCTCGCACCATCTTATGAAGGCGCAAAACCCCGTGTTCCTCGTCAGCGCGCGTGGTGCGGGTGGGGAAGGCGGCGCCCGGTGAGCACGACCATCCCGCGTTTCATGGTCGCTGCGCCCTCGAGCGGGAGCGGCAAGACGGTCGTTACGTGCGCGCTCCTGCGCGCGCTTGCGCGCCGCGGCCTCGCATGCGCGGCCTTCAAATGCGGCCCCGACTACATTGACCCGCTCTTTCATCGCCGCGTCGTGGGCGCGCGCTCGGGCAACTTAGACGGCTTCTTCACCGACGCCCGGACGCTGCGCGCCCTGCTCGCACGCGGCGCCGCGGGCGCGGATGTCGCGGTGCTCGAGGGGGTCATGGGCTTCTACGACGGCATGGCGCCCGGCGTGGCCGACGCGAGCAGCTACCAGGTTGCGCGCGACACGGAAACGCCGGTCGTTTTAGTGGTGAACGGGCGCGGGGCGTCTTTATCGCTCGCCGCCGTAATTCGCGGCATCGCCGAGTTCCTGCCTTGTGCGAACGTGCGCGGCGTCGTGCTGAACAAGACGAGCGCCGCTGCCTGCGCCTACGCGGCGCCTGCGATCGAGAAGCACACGGGCGTCGCGGTTTTGGGTAATATTCCCGCCGACGAGGCGTTCTCGCTCGAAAGCCGGCATCTGGGGCTTGTGACCGCCGACGAGGTCGAGCAGCTCTCCGCGCGCATCGACAAGATGGCCGAGCTGGTGGAAAAGAGCGTCGACATTGACCGCTTGCTCGAAATAGCGGCGACGGCACCCGATATCCGCGAGGAACCTTACCGGTTGGAGCCGATCGCGGGAGCGCGGCCCATCGTCGCCGTCGCGCGTGACGAGGCGTTCTCGTTCTACTACGAGGAGAACCTGCGCGCGCTCGAGGACCTGGGTTGCGAGCTGGCCTTTTTCAGCCCCCTGTGTGATAGCGAGTTGCCCCGGGGGACAAGCGCCCTCTATCTGGGGGGCGGCTACCCGGAGCTCCATGTACGGCAGCTCTCCGAGAACGCACCGATGCGCGAGGCGGTGCGGCGCGCGGTGGAATCCGGCATGCCGACGGTCGCCGAATGTGGTGGGTTTCTGTACCTGCAGCGCGAAATCTCCGATAGCGAGGGGCGGCGCTGGCCTGTTGCGGGCGCCCTTGAGGGCGCAAGCGAGAACGGGGGAAGGCTGTCCCATTTCGGGTACGTGGAGCTCACTTCCCAACGCGACGGGCTCTACGGGCCGTGCGGCACACGCATCCGCGCGCACGAGTTCCACTACTGGCAGTCCACCTGCCCGGGCGGCGACTTCTGGGCGCAGAAGCCCCGGCGCGACAAGGGCTGGCCGTGCATGACGACAACCCCGTCCCTGGTTGCGGGCTTCCCGCATGTGTACTATCCTGCGAACCCCGACGTTGCGCGCGCGTTCGCGTCTGCCGCAGCGTCGTTCGCAGAGAGGAGACGGCATGGCTGAAGCAACCGAAACCGCGCTTGCCTGCATCCGCGAGGAAGTTGAGCGCACGTTCTCGTCGGCGCCGGGCGCCGTGCTCGAAGCCGCGCTCTCCCGGATCACGCCCGCAGACGAGTGCGCCCGCGCCGCCGCGTACGCCGCGTGGGACTCCATCGCGCACCCCTTGGGGGGATTGGGCGACTTTGAAGACGCCGTCGCGTGTATCGCCGCAGCTCAGGGGAGCTCCGAGGTGGCCGAGTTTCCCCGTGCGCTCGCGGTATTCTTCTCCGACAACGGGGTCGTTGCCGAAGGCGTGTCGCAAAGCGGGCAAGACGTGACGCGAGCCGTCGCGCGCAACATGTGCGAGGGGGCCACGAGCGCCTGCCGTATGGCGGCGTTCGCGTGTGCCGAGGTCGTGCCCGTCGACGTGGGTATGGCCCGGGGCATAGAAGACGCGCGCATGGTGCGCGCGAACGTACGGCGGGGGAGCGGCAACATCGCGCACGGCTCCGCTATGTCTCGCGATGAGGCCGTGCGCGCGATCGATGTCGGAATCGCCGTCGCGTGCGGGCTTGTCCGCGCCGGCGTGCGCCTTCTCGCCGCGGGCGAGATGGGCATCGGCAACACGACCACCTCGGCGGCGGTGGCCGCAGTGCTCATCCGGGCGGACGCGCGGAGCCTCGTCGGGCGCGGCGCGGGGCTCTCGGACGCCTCGCTCGCGCGTAAGCGCGACGTGGTCGAGCGCGCTATCGACGCGAACTCGCCCGATCCTGCCGACCCGATCGACGTGCTCTCGAAGGTGGGCGGCTTCGACATCGCGGCGATGTGCGGCTTCTACCTGGGGGCCGCGGCCTCGAAGGCGCCGGCGCTCCTCGACGGGGTCATATCCTGCACGGCGGCCTTGTGCGCGGCGCGCCTGTGCCCCAACGCCTTGGGCTACCTCGTGGGCACCCACGCATCAAGCGAACCCGCAAGCCAGGAGCTCCTTCGCGAGCTCGGCATAAAGGCACCCCTCGACGCAGGCATGCACTTGGGCGAGGGCGCGGGCGCCATGGCGTATCTGCCCCTTCTGGATTCGGCGCTGCGCGTGTACCGGGATGGGAAGACGTTCACGGCGACTGGCATGGCTGCTTACGAGCATTTCGAGGCCGGGAAATGACGGTGACGCTCGTCATCGGCGCCGCCGCGAGCGGCAAGAGCGCCTACGCCGAGTCCCTGTGCCTCGGGCACGACTGCCCTCGCGTGTACCTGGCAACGATGGGGCCCTTCGGGGAAGAGGGCGCCCGCCGCATCGCGCGCCATCGGGCGCTGCGCGAGGGCAAGGGGTTTTCCACCCTCGAGCGCACGCGTGACGTGGGCGCCGCAGTGCCCGGGCTTCCGCGCGGCTGCACGCTTCTTTTGGAGGACGTGGGCAACCTGGTTGCAAACGAGCTTTTCGCGGAAGGCGGCTTGTCCCCACGTGACCCCGACGCAGTGGCGCGCGAGGTGCTCGGAGGCATTGAACGGCTCGCTCAGGCCGCTGCGTATACGGTGGTTGTCACCGTCGACGTGTTCGCCGATGGGATGCGCTACGATGAGGGGACCGAGGTATGGAGGCGCGCGCTCGCGCGCGTGAACGCGGGCGTGGCGGCGCTGGCCGACCGCGCAGTCGAAGTGGTATGCGGGATTCCCGTGTGGATGAAAGGCGAAGGACCTACAAGGTGAAGATAGCAGAGGCAATCGGCGCGGCGTTCGGAACGTTCTCGCGCATCCCCGTCCCGAAATCGGCCTGGACCGATTTCGGGTCAACCCATGCGCTTGCCGCGTTTCCCCTGGTGGGCCTTGCGGAAGGCTTCCTCATGACGGCGTGGGGGTACATGGCGAACCTGTTCGGCGTGCCCGCGACCATCGTCGCGGCCGTGCTCGTGGCGCTGCCTGTGGCGGTGACGGGAGGCATCCACCTAGACGGGCTCTGCGACACCTCCGATGCGCTTGCAAGTTGGGCCCCACGCGAGCGAAAGCTCGAGATCATGCACGACCCGCGGGCGGGCGCCTTCGGGGTCATTGGTGTTGTTGTGTACCTTATTCTGCAGTTTTCCCTGTTCACCGCGCTGCCGCTTACGGCGGGGGCGTTCCTCGCGCTTCTGTGCTCGCTCGTGTTCTCCCGCGCGCTTTCGGGGCTCGCCGTAGAATGCTGGCCTGCCGCGCGGGCGGACGGCATGGCCGCGGGGCTCTCGCCTTCGAAGAAGCGCGCGGCGATCGTCGTGCCGCTCTGCGCTTTCGCTGCGGCTTCGGCTGCAGGGATGGTCGCGTGCGCTCAGGCCGTCGGCGCCCTTATGGCGGTGGCGGGGCTTTTGGCGCTCGCGTGGTACCACCATGTTGCCCTGTCCCGCTTCGGCGGGGTGACGGGGGATTTGGCCGGATGGTTTCTGCAATGGGCCGAGCTCGCGATGCTTGCCATGCTGGTGGCGGGGGGTATGCTCCTATGATTCTCGTGGTAGGTGGTGCGCATTCGGGGAAGAGGACCTTCGTGCGCGAAAAGCTCGGGTTCGCGGCGGACGATTTCGTCGACGCGGCGCAGCTTGCGGAGGGCGGCGTGCCCGCGGCTTTTGCCGGCCGCGTCGCGTACAGTGTTGAGGAACTCGTACGCGCGCTCGACGCTGACCGGGCGCTCGAGCGGCTGATCGGCTTCGACGCAGTGATTCTGTCCTTGGTCGGCTCGGGGGTCGTCCCCATGCGTGCGGAAGACGCCCAATGGCGCGAGCGCGCGGGGCGTCTGGGATGCGCGCTCGCTGCGCGCGCCGACGTCGTCGTGCGCATGACGTGCGGGATTCCCCAGGTCATCAAAGGAAACCTTACCGATGCGCCTCGAGGGACGCAGGGCGCGGGCGCGCCTTTGGAAGTCGTCTTCGTGCGCCATGGTGCCACGGCGGGCACGGAAGACCATCGCTACAGCGGGGCGGGCACCGACGAGCCCCTGTCGAGTGCGGGCGAGCGCGCTTTGCGCGAGCTCGCGTGCGATCGTGACGTGTTCCGTGTTATCACGAGTGGCATGGCCCGCACCGACCAGACGGCACGCATCCTCTTCCCGAATGCGGAGCTTATGGCATGCCTCGGTCTGCGCGAGATGGATTTCGGTGATTTCGAGGGGCGAAGCGCCGCCGAGCTTAAAGAGGATGCGCGCTACCGCGCCTGGGTAGACTCCTGGTGCGAGACGCGCTGCCCGCATGGCGAGTGCAAGAGCGATTTCACCCGCCGCGTCGTCGCGGCGTTTCGGGAGGCGTGCGAATCGGAGCGCGCCCAGGGGAGTGGGCGCGCCGTCTTCGTCGTTCACGCGGGTACCGTGAAAGCGCTGCTTTCCGAGCTTGCTGTCCCGAAAATGGAATACTTCGACGTGCATACCGAGCCGGGCGGCGCATGGGCCGCCACTTGGGATGGGCGCTGCCTTCGCGACGTTCGCCCCGCTTCGGGGGGCGATGCCCGGTGATGACGATTCTTGCCGTCGCCGCCGGGTTCGCGGCCGACCTTGCCTTCGGCGACCCGCGCTGGCTTCCCCATCCCGTCGTCGCCATGGGGCGCGCGATCACGTGGGCCGAAGGCCGCCTGCGGGGCGCATTCCCGCAAACGTCCGCGGGCACGCGCGCCGCAGGGCTTGTGCTCGCCGTGGCGCTTCCGCTTGCGTGTGGGCTTTTGACCTGGGGAATCCTGCATCTTTGCGGCATGGTTCACCCCGGCTTGCGCTTCGTGGCCGAGGCATGGGCGAGCTATCAGATTCTTGCGGCATGCGAGCTGCGCCGCCAGAGCCTGGCCGTGGCCCGCGCGTTCTCGAAGGGCGGCCTTGTCGCGGCGCGCGAAACAGTCGGGCTCATCGTGGGACGCGACACGTCTGTTCTCGACGAGCAGGGCGTTGCGCGCGCCGCCGTGGAAACGGTGGCGGAGAACGCGAGCGACGGCGTCATCGCGCCGCTTTTCTACCTTATGATCGGGGGTGCGCCCTTGGGCATGGCGTACAAGGCGGTGAACACGCTCGACAGCATGGTGGGCTACAAAAACGAGCGCTACATCGACTTCGGCTGCGCCTCGGCGCGCCTCGACGATGTGCTGAACTGGATTCCCTCGCGCTTATCGGCCCTGCTCATGATCGCCGTGTGCCCGATCGTCGGGCTCGACGCGCGCGGGGCGGCGCGCATCTGGCGCCGCGACAGGCGTCGCCATGCGAGCCCCAACTCGGCGCAGACCGAGTCAGCGTGCGCGGGCGCGCTCGGGCTGCGCCTGGCAGGACCCGCGGTGTATTTTGGCAAGCTCGTTGAGAAACCGACGATAGGCGACGCGTCCCGCGAAATCGAGTGGGGCGACATCGCCCGGGCGACAAGGCTCATGCTCGCCGCGTCCGTATGCGCGCTCGTCTTGTTCGGCGCCGCGCGCGCGGCGGTCGTGCTCGCCGTGGGGGCGATGGCATGAGGGAAGACCACGCTGCGTCCCGGGCTGCCGGGGGAATCCTGCGCGCCCGTACGCATGGGGGCAGCGCGCAATCGCTCGGCATCGGTTGCGAAGGGGGCGCCTCCGATCTCATCGACTTCTCGGTGAACGTGAATCCGGCAGGCCCTTCGCCGCGCGCCGTCGCCGCAGCTTGCAAGGCGCTTTCTCGAATCGACGCCTACCCCGATAGGGAAAGTCTTGCCCTCGTTCGCGCCCTAGCGCGCGCCCAGGGCATTCCCGAAGATACTATCGTCTGCGGCGCGGGCGCGTCCGATATCATCTGGCGGCTCGCCGTGGCGGTGCGCCCGAAACGCCTCGTCGTGTGCGCGCCGACGTTCTCTGAATATGCGGAGGCGGCATCGTACTACGGCGCATGCGTGCAGGAGTTCCCGCTCTCCGAAGCGGACGACTTCGACGTGCCCGCCTCCTTCGCCCACGCGATCGAGGGGCCGGGAGACGTGGCGTACCTCTGCAATCCGAACAACCCGACGGGGCGCCTCGTCGACCCCCGCGTGATCGATGCCGTGGCTTGCCGCTGCGAGCAGGCGGGCGCGCTGCTCGTCGTGGATGAGTGCTTCCTCGGATTCGCGCCCGACGCCCGCGAAAGGAGCGTGGCCGCACGCGCCGCGTGTTCGCGCCATGTGGCCGTGCTCTCCGCGTTCACCAAGCTCTACGGAATGGCGGGGTTGCGGTTGGGATATCTGATCAGTGGAAACGCCCAACTCATCGAGGGGATTCGCCGGGCGGGGCAGGCGTGGCCCGTCTCCTCGGTCGCCGAGGCCGCGGGCATCGCCGCCCTGGAAGACGTCGAATACGTCTCACGCACGCGCGATGTATTGGCGGGCGAGCGAGCGTGGCTTTCCCACGAGCTCTCCTCGCTCGGGCTTTCCGTCGTGCCGTCGGATGCGAACTTCCTTTTAGTCCGCACGCCGGCGAAAGACTTCCCCGAGCGCCTGTATAATCAGGGCGTTTTGGTCCGCACGTGCGACTCGTTTTCGGTACTGTCCCGTTTCTGGTGCCGCGTCGCGGTGCGCACGCGCAAGGAGAACGCTCGGCTTGCGATGGCGTTCAGCCGCGCGCTTCGGGCGGAAGGCGCATCGGGCGAAGGCGAACCCGACGAACGGGGCGGCGCTTCTTGCAGCGGCGCTATGGCGGGCGCAGATGGCCGGGGCTCGGCGAAGGAGGTCGATACCCGTGGGTAGGGCGAAGCCCATCATGATCCAGGGCACCATGTCGAACGCGGGGAAGAGCCTGCTTGCGGCGGGGCTGTGCCGCGTGCTTTCGCAGGACGGCCTGCGCGTGACTCCCTTCAAGAGCCAGAACATGGCGCTCAACAGCGGTGTCACGGCCGACGGGCTCGAGATGGGGCGCGCCCAGATCATGCAGGCCGAGGCATGCGGCATCGCGCCCGACGTGCGCATGAACCCCATCCTGCTCAAGCCCGAAAGCGACCACCGAAGCCAGCTCATCGTGGCCGGCAAGGCGCAGGGAGCCTTCGCTGCGAGGGACTACTTCGCGCGAAAGAAGGCACTCATGCCGCAGATTTTGGAGGCGTTCGATTCGCTCGCGGAGGAAAACGACGTCATCGTCATCGAGGGCGCCGGCAGCCCCGTCGAAATCAACCTTGCCGAAAACGACATCGTCAACATGGGGCTCGCGCGCGCCGTGTCCTCTCCCGTGCTGCTCGCGGGCGACATCAACCCAGGCGGGGTGTTTGCCCAGCTCTACGGCACGGTCGCGCTCCTTGCGCCCGAGGACCGCGCGCTTTTGCGGGGGCTTGTGGTGAACAAGTTCCGCGGCGATGTGGAAATCCTGCGCCCGGGTTTGGCCCCGCTCGAGAAGATGTGCGGGGTTCCCGTCGTGGGGGTCGTGCCGTATCTTACGCTCGACCTGGACGACGAGGACTCGCTCGCGCCGCGCCTATCCGCCCGCGAGGCGCGCGGCGTCATCGACGTCGCCGTCGTGCGCCTTCCGCATCTATCGAACTTCACCGACTTCGACCCGCTTTCGCGCGTGCCCGGCGTGGGCGTGCGCTACGTTTCCTCGACGACCGATCTGGGCCGACCCGACCTGGTGGTGCTCCCTGGCTCGAAGACCACGCTCGACGACGCGCGCTGGCTTGCGGCTAGCGGCATCGGAGCCTGTGTACGCGCGCTTTCGGGCGCGGGCACGCCGGTGCTCGGCATATGCGGAGGCTTCCAGCTTTTGGGAGACGAGCTTTCCGACCCTCACGGCAGGGAAGGCGCTGGCACCGCGCGCGGGCTCGGGCTCATCCCTGCAAGTACGGTGTTCAAGGAGGAAAAGCGCCTCGCCCAGTCGGAGCTGCGCATCACGGGCGCCCAAGGCGCGTTCTCGGTGTGGAACGGCATGACGGCGCGCGGGTACGAGATTCACGACGGCGAAACGACCGTCTCCTGCGCCCCTGCGGGCACGATTGGCGGCAAACCAGAAGGCGCGGCCTGCGGAAACGTGTTCGGAACCTATCTCCACGGCCTGTTCGACGAACCGGGGGTGGCGCTCGCCCTCGCGCGCTCGCTCGCGCGTATGCGCGGCCTGCCCGAGAGCGTCGTGGGTGCTGAGGGCGCGGTGTCCGCGGCCAATCACCGTGCGCGCGAGTTCGACCGCCTGGCCGACTCCGTGCGCGGGGCGCTCGACATGGAGTATGTCTACCGCATTATCGAGGAGGGCGTATGATCCACGTGTATCATGGCGACGGCAAAGGCAAGACCACGGCGGCGATGGGCCTCGCCCTTCGCATGCTCGCCGCAGGCCGCCGCGTCGTCGTCGTGCAGTTCCTGAAAGACGGCGAAAGCGGGGAGGTGCGCCTGCTCGCCGAGCATTTCGGCGTGCCCGTGTTCGCGGGGAAGGCGTCGGACAAGTTTACCTGGTCCATGACGTCGGAAGAACTTGCCGCGACGCGCGAGCTGCACGATAGGAACCTCGCTTCCGCGCTCGCCGAGCTCGAGGGCGCGCAGGAGGGGCTGCTCGTGCTCGACGAGGCGCTCGACGCGCTTTCGAAGGGGTTTGTCGACGAGGTGCTCGTGGACCGCGCGCTCGATATGTCCGCGCGCGGCGTCGAAGTGGCGCTCACCGGGCGCGCGCCTTCCCGCAAGATCGTGGAGAAGGCCGACTACATAACCGAGATGCGGTGCGAGAAACACCCCTACGAGCAGGGGATATGTGCAAGGGAAGGAGTGGAGTACTAGATGGATTCCAAGGAGATGGCGCCCGGCGACATCGAGCGGCGCAGCTTTGAGATCATCACCGAAGAGCTCAGCGGCCGCACGTTCCCGCCGCTCGAAGAGCCCGTCGTGAAGCGCGTCATCCACACCACTGCTGACTTCTCGTACGCCGATTCCCTCGTGTTCTCCCATGACGCCGCGCACTGTGCGCTCGACGCACTGCGCGCAGGGGCCACGGTGCTCACCGATACGAACATGGCGCTCGCAGGCATAAGCAAGCCCGCGCTCGCGAAGATCGGCTGCAAGGCCGTGTGCTACATGGCCGACCCTGATGTCGCCGCAACGGCGCGCGCCGCGGGCACGACTCGCGCCGTTGCGAGCATGGACAAAGCTTGCGGCATCGAGGGTCCGCTCATCGTGGCCGTCGGCAACGCTCCCACAGCACTTCTGCGCCTCGCCGAGCTCATGGACGTGGGGAAGATCGCGCCCGCGCTCGTCGTTGGGGTGCCGGTCGGGTTTGTGAACGTGGTCGAGGCGAAAGAGGAGCTACTCGCGCGACGCGTGCCGGCCATCGTCGCGAGGGGTCGCAAGGGCGGCTCGACCGTGGCGGCTGCCATTATGAACGCGCTGCTCTACCAGATCACGCGCCCAGGCGGCCCGAAGTGACGGCCCCCGCATCCGCGCCGGCGCTGCGCATCTTCGCCGGCACCACCGAGGGCCGCCTTCTGTGCGAATGGGCGAGCGGGGCGGGCATCCCCGCCCGTGCCTACGCGGCAACCGAGTACGGAGGCGAGCTTTTGGGCGAGCTTCCGGGCATCGAGGTGCATGCGGGCAGGCTCGACGAGGCCGACATGGAGTGCGAGCTTTCCGGCGCGCGCATCGTCGTCGACGCCACGCACCCCTTCGCTACGCTCGCAAGCGGCAACATCCGGGCCGCTTCGCTCGCCGTGGGCGCACAATGCCTGCGCCTTGCGCGCCCGGTCGAGGCGCTGCCCAAAGGCGTCGTCTCGGTCGCGTCGATCGCCTGCGCGGCGCGCTTTCTCTCCGAGAACCCGGGTCGCGCGCTTCTCACGACGGGGAGCAAGGAGCTTGCTCCCTACACGCGCGTCGCCGATTTCGCGGAGCGCTTCTTCGTGCGTGTGCTCCCGCTGCCCGGTGCTATAACGAAGTGCATCGACGCGGGGTTTTCGCCATCGCACGTCATCGGCATGCAGGGGCCCTTCACCCGCGAGCTCAACGAGGCGATGCTTCGGCAGGTGGGCGCCCAGTGGCTTGTGACCAAGGACTCGGGAACCGTAGGCGGCACGGCCGAGAAGATCGCCTCCGCGCGCGGCGTGGGAGCGCGCTGCATCGTGGTCGCCCGTCCCGCCGAGGGAGGCGGGGCCCTTTCGCTTCGGGAAGTGGAAGACGCGCTCTTACGGGAGTTCGCGCGCTAGGCGCTCGCCGCGCCTGCGCGCCCTCTCGCCCGCGAGGAGGAGCGCCCCGAGCAAGCTCGACCCGTACAAGCCCGTCATCCATCGATAGCTCGAGGACGACGCCCAGAACTGGCGCAAACACCCTTCAATAAGTTGCGGTGAAATAGTGTCTGTTTTAGCTGCTAGATAGCATATTCAGTCCCTGATTCACCGCAACTTGTTGGTGGTGGCTTACTGGTAGCTGGTGGTGGCTTACTGGTAGCGTAGGCACTCCACCGGGTTGAGCTTTGCCGCGCGGCGAGCGGGGTAGAAGCCAAAGATTACGCCGATGCCGACGGAGACGCCGAAGGCCAGCAGCACCGTGGCGATTGAAAAGCTCGGTGTGATTTGCCCGCTGGCACCGAGCTCGCTGAGAACCCCTGATCCTGCAGCAAACATCGCAAGGCCCCAGGCCAGCAGATAGCCAATCAGGACACCCAGTAGGCCACCGGTGACGCACAGCGCCGAGGACTCGGCCAAAAACTGCGCGGTGATATCGCGACGACTGGCGCCCAAGGCACGGCGAATACCGATCTCGCGGATGCGCTCAGTCACGTTGGTAAGCATCATATTCATAATGCCGATTCCGCCGACAAGCAGTGAGATACTGGCGACAGCGCCCATGATGAGCGAGAAGGCGCCCATAAACGAGTTGAGCGCATCGATGGCGCTTTTCATGGAGGTCGCCGATACGCTGTCGTACTCATCATCCTCCGAGATGCCCTTCATCGCGCGCACCTTAGACTCGATGGTCTTGCAGAGCTCGTCCATGTCCGTGCCCTCGGCAGCAAGTGCCGTCACGCTGGGGAATGAAGGATTCTCGTCGCCAAACAGGCCGGAGATGGTTTCGCGTGGCATATACAACGTGAGCGAGCCCATGGAGTCGCTGCCGCCATCAATCACGCCTACAATCTGCACCTCGCCGTTGGACACCTTGATGGTTTTCCCCAGTGCGTCCTGCTCGTTGCCGTAAAGCTGATCGGCGCCGCCACGGCTGATGAGCGCCACGCGCGAGCCTGATTGAGACTCGGCCTGTGAATAGACACGTCCCGCAACGAGCTTGCTGGCACCCACGGCGTCGAGCATGTCGCTGTCGACACCCTGTGCCATGACGGTATAGCTTTTATCGCCGGTCTTATACTCGGTATACGCGCTGTCGACAATGCCGATCTGCTCTATCTGCGGCACCAGTTTTTGAAGCTTCTGGACGTCAGAATCAGTGAGTTCTTGGGACGAATAGATCTGCACCATGCGGGCTGCATTGAGCCCCAGGCTGTTGACCAGGCTGTTTTGGATGCCGCCGATGAGCGAAGTCATGGCGATGACCGATGCGATGCCAATGACGATGCCCAGGATGGTGAGCAGGCTGCGCCCCTTGTTGGCCTCGAGCGAGTGAAGTGCTTCCTGGATGAGATCGCGGGCGCTCATGCCACCACTCCTTTCGGCGGGTTGGCGGAGGCGGAAATCATGGGCAGGCTATCTACGGCGCTGCGCAGGGTCCGCGGTGTATGTGGAATATACGCGCCGTCGTGTATACGACCGTCGCGGATGGTCACGGCACGGTCGGCCTCGGCGGCGATGCCGGGGTCGTGCGTGATGAGTATGATGGTCTTGCCGCGCTCCTGGAGCTTATGGAAGGTTTCCATGACGAGCGCTCCAGTGGCGGAGTCCAGGTTTCCCGTCGGCTCGTCAGCCAAAATGATAGGCGGATCGTTGACGAGGGCACGTGCGATGGCGACACGCTGCATCTGGCCGCCCGAGAGCTCGGATATGCGGTGGTCCCAGTGGTCGACGGGCAGCGTGACGGCCTGCAGCGCGTGCACGGCGCGCATTTCGCGCTGGCTACAGGGTACGTTGGTGTAGGCCAGCGGCAGCATGACGTTTTCGATAACCGACAGGCGCGGCAGCAGGTTGAAGCTCTGAAAGACAAAGCCGATGCTCAGGGCGCGGACTTCGGTGAGCTCGTCATCATCGAGCTCGGCCACGTTGAGCCCTTGCAGGTAGTAGTCGCCCGCCGTCGGCTTATCCAGGCAACCTAGGATGTTCATGAGCGTTGATTTGCCCGAGCCCGAGGGGCCGGTAATGGCGACGAACTCGCCGGGATCTACCGCCAGGCTCACGTTGTGCAAGATGTGGGCGCAACCCGCTTCGCTCTCAAAGATGCGGTGCACGTTGCGGATGTCGATGACGGGACGCATTACATACCCTCGTCGGCAGACATGCTGCCCGAATCCGCGCTGTAGCCGCCGTCAGCCGTTGCGCCCGCTCCGGTGTCCATGACGAGGGTGTCGCCATCGCGCAGCTTGGTAACCGGCACGTTAGGGTTGATCTCGTTGCCCTGTTCATCGTGCTTGACCTGTGTCTTGCCGACCACGGCTTCGTCATCGTTTTGTGTCACGACGGTCACCTTCACGCGACGGGTTTGCTTGCCCTCGTCATCGGTTGCCACGTTGACGTAATAGTGTTCGCCGTCTTCGGTCATGAGCGCCATCGTCGGCACCATCACCACGTCGTCGAGCTGCTCGGTCACCACCGATACCTCGGCAGTCATGCCAGGCTTAAGGCGAGCGTCGGGCGCTTCGATGAGGATGTCGACGTTAAAGGTTGCGCTCCCGCCGCCACCGTTGGCGGTGTCGGAGTTTGCCACCGAGGCGATAGCCGTGACGGTGCCTTGGCTCACAATATCGGGAAACGCGGGATAGGTCACGTTGGCGCTCTGGCCCACGGCGATCTTGGCGATATCCTTTTCGCCCACCTGAACCGTTACCTTCATCTTGGAGAGGTCGGCGATCTGCATGCACTGCTTGCCGCCGCTCGTATCGCTTTCGCCCATGATCATGCCGCCTGTTACCGTAGCGCCCACCTTGGCGTTAAGCTCCACGATGCTGCCCGAGCTCGGCGCCGTAACCGTGCGCCCGGCGGCCTTGGCGTTCGCCTGATCGAGGTTTGCTTGGGCTGATGCGAGGCTGCGCTGTGCGGCCGATACGGTGTTCGTGTCGGCGTACCCAGCGGAGGCGCCTGCCGCTGCGGCGGAAGCTCCATCGACGTCCGTCGTTGGGGTGGCCTGCGCGGAAGCGAGGGCTTTCTGCGCGTTGGCGAGGTCTTCCTGAGCGGCTGCTACTGCACGCTGCGCCTCGGCAACGTTGCGATCGAGCTCGTCGTTTTTAATGGTCATGAGCACGTCGCCCTCGTTGACGGATTGGCCTGCCTGCACGTTGATCGAATCGACCGTGCCGTCGACAGAAGGGGAGACCACTGAGGACGAAATGGGTTTGAGCTGGCCTTTCGCCTCGACCGTTGTGGTAAACGTGCCCTCGGTCACCATGTCGGTCACAGGCCCGCTGGCGCCCTGCGGCTGCGCATTGATAACCAGGGTTGCGACAATGGCGATGAGCACAATGGCGGCCACGACGCCGGCCGCAATGCCGCGTCGGATGAGCTTTTTGCGTCGACGTTCGGCACGTTTTGCCTTGAGCTTGGCATATGCCTCTTCATCGGAAATCTCGGTCGCATCGTTCGCGCGTCCGCTCTGCTTATCGGCATGTACGTTTGTAATCAGAGGAATCGTTTCGGTGACATCTTCGAGCGTGTGCTCGGTATCATCCGGGCCCGGGGTGGTCGTGGGGACATTCGGCATAGCGTCTCCTTTATAGAAAGTACCTCGATAAGTATATGCGCCCACCGGTTGAGGCGGGCGCATAAGACGGTTTCTTTCGGAACTGTTAGATTGGTCGCAGCGGTTCCACATTGTATGAATGTGCGCGTTGCACTACGAGTGGACAACCACACACAGGCCGACTTTGATGCAGTCGTGAAGTGCCTTGGCGTCTGCCAGGCGCAGGTTGATGCAGCCGTGGCTGCCGCACCATTTGTACGACTCGGCGTTATCGAAGCTCTTGTCGTTTTGCCAGGTGGCATCATGGAAGCCGATCATGTTGCCCTCAAACGGCATCCAGTAGCTCACCGGACTCTCGTATTTGGGCTTGCCGGTCTCGGGGTCCTTGGCTCCGATCAGGGTGCTGCCGCCGTCGTTGCTGTTGATCTGCCAGACGCCC
Source organism: uncultured Collinsella sp. (assembly GCA_900542905.1). Classification (GTDB taxonomy): domain Bacteria; phylum Actinomycetota; class Coriobacteriia; order Coriobacteriales; family Coriobacteriaceae; genus Collinsella. The sequence goes on along the minus strand of UQPF01000005.1, from coordinate 68,491 downwards.
TCGGGCGTGGCGTCCTCGCCCGGCTTGCCCGAGATAAAGTTGGCCTCCCAAACGATATTTCCGCTCTCGTCATAGTAGCGCGCGTGCTGTTCGGACAAGTCGACGTCGATATACGCCTTCCAGTCGGGCTCTCCCTTTGCGGTAAAGGTGTCGGCCTTCTGGGAGTACTTGATCTCGATTTCGCCAGTCTGCTTGTTGTTAATGGCGTCCTCGACCTGCTTGGCGAGCGAGCTGCTGTCGATGGACCAACCAAAGTCACCGCCTTCGACGGCGCACTGCTTGCTATCGGCGCGCGTCCACCAGCGAGTGGAGCCCACGGTATTAAAGCCGTTAGCGAGCTCGGCTGCCCAGCTGCTGATCTGCGTCGTATCGAGCGTTGGGTTGGCCGGATCGGCAAAGCTGATCCACTGCAATACGGAGCTGCCATCAACCTTGCCAGCATCCTCGCCGTTGAGCTTGAGGGTCACGTTGACGCCCAGGAAGTTGTTGGCGGCATCGCATGCGGCCTGAATCTGATCATCGGTCAGCGTTCCATTGAGCGGCTCATAGGCATCGTTGCCGAGCTTGGAAAGATCTACGGTCTCGGCCAGCGAGGCAAGCTCGAGCTCGGCATATTTAATGACATGCTCGCGGTTGAGTTTTTCGTTGGAGCGCGCCTTCTCGACGGTAAACTTGCCGGCCTGCTCGTCATAGGAGCTATTTGCCTCGAACGTGCCCGAACGGCCCTCGTTAAACTCGTCGATGGCGGCGCCCAGATCCTTCTCAAACTTCTTTTGGTCAAAGGTGTCGGAGAGCATGGACAGGTCGACGTCTTGATCAAGATCGACTTCGTTGGAGGTAGCGGTTGTTTTGGTCTTGCCGCTTAAGGATTCCACAAGGCGGACCGGCCATACAAAGGCTTCGTTGTGGCTGATAATCTCTTTTGCGGCAGCTTCACCGTCGACGATGGGCTCATCGGACTCGGGCTGATAGGTCCAGTTAAAGTCATCGCCTGTCACGGTGAGCTTATAGTGCTTCCATGCCGAATTGACCTTGGTGGCGGCAGACGAAGCGTTGGAGAACGAGACGTCGACGCCGGCGATGGTGGTGTTGGGGTAGGCTACCTGCGAAAACGCTACGACGCCTACGATATAGACAATGACGATAAGACCCAGGACGACAAAGAGCGTCGTCTTTTTGCCCGACTTATTGTTCTCGGCGGGTTTGCGCGCGGGGCCGCGATCGCCTCGAGCGTGCGTGGGGGGCTGCTTGGGCGCATTGCCGTTTGCCCGGCGCTGCTGACGTTGTTGACGCTGCTGTCGCTGTTGGTTCGGGTGTTGGGAAGCGTTTGCTGCACTACGCTGCTGACCGTGGCTCGGCGCGATAGGACGCGGCGACTGAACGCTGCCGGTGTGCCTGCTCGGCTGCTGCGGATCGGGAATCAGTTGAGTTCGATCGTTTTGCGACATCGTATGCATATCCTTCGATTTTCGCCTTGCGGTTCATCGTGTTTTTACTGGGCTTGCATTATAGCGATTGCCCTGCTGTTTGTGGTACGGAAACGGTGGCATTCAAAAGAGGTGGGACAAATGTCCCACCTTTGAGTCGTTCTTTGCCGCTATCCGCACACACCGCATTTTGCACAGGCCGAAAGTGCGGCCGGAGCCTGCGCGATGCCGCCCTTTGCCGTCTCGCGCAGCGTGGCCGGCAACGCGTGACCCACCGAGAGCATGACATGTGCCATCTGGTCAAACGGCACCAGGCTCTTAATGCCTGCGAGGGCGAGTTGTGCCGAGCTAAAGGCCGCTGCTACGCCGATGGCGTTGCGGTTTTGGCAGGGCACCTCCACGAGGCCACCGACGGGGTCACAAACGAGGCCCAGCAGGTTACTCAGCGCGATGGAACTGGCGTCAAGCGCCTGCTCGGGCGTGCCGCCGAGCATCTGCACCAGCGCGGCGGCTGCCATGGCGGCGGCGCTTCCGACCTCGGCTTGGCAGCCGCCCTCGGCGCCGGCAACGCAGGCGCTCGTGGTGAGGTTGAGGCCGATGGCGGCTGCGCAGTAGAGCGCGTCCATGACTTGCTCGTCGTCGAGCTGAAGGTGATCGGCGAGCGCCAGCACGCAGCCGGGCACAACACCCGCGGATCCTGCCGTCGGAGCTGCGACGATTACGCCCATGGTGGCGGAGCGTTCGAGCACGGCCATCGCGCGGGCCACAGCTTCGGTCTGAACGGGGCCCATCAGGCTTGCACTCAAATCGTTGCGGCCGGTGGCTTCGACGAGCTTGGCCTCGCCGCCGATAAGCCCGCCGAGCGAACGCTGCGGATTGGCGATGGGGGCCGTGGTCTCCTCGCGCATGACGTCGAGCACGCGGCGCATGGCGGCGACGGCGTGCGCCTCGCCGGTCAGGCGCGCCTCGCGCACGGCCATAACGGCGCCGATGCTGAGCCCCAGTTCCTCGCACGCATCGAGCAGCTGCTCACCGTCGTCGAAGATCTCCTTGGCCGAGACGCCGGGAGAGAGCGACGAGGCAGAACCGGGGAGCTCGATAAACGTTGCGTAATCGACATTGTCGAGCTTGCGTAGCATGGGGACGACGGTGTCGTCGGGCGCGCCGTCGGTCTCAAAGACGGAGTAGGCCTGGCCGCCCACCTCGGTGCGGTAGGTACGGCAAAACGCGATGTTTACATGGGCGTAGGCGAGCAGGTTCGTGAGCGCGGCGAGCACGCCGGGGACGTCCTTGTGCGCCACGAAGAGCGTGGAATACATGCCCGAGATGTCGACGCCGACGCCGTTAATGCGGCTGATGCGCATCTTGCCGCCGCCCAGGCTCTCGCCGCGGACCTGTGCCGTGGCGCCCGTGTCGTCTACCATGTCAATGTCGACGGTATTGGGGTGGATGGAGGCGTCGTCGCCCTTGATGTCAAAGTGATATTCGAGGCCCTGCTCGCGAGCGAGGTCGAAGGCCTGCTTGATATTCTCGTCATCGGTGTCGAGGCCTAGGATGCCCGCGACGAGCGCACGATCGGTGCCGTGGCCGCGGTAGGTGTGGGCGAAGGAGTTCCACAGGCCAAAGGTGGCTTTGGTGATGCGGCCTTCCAGCAGGCTGGCGGCAACTTGGGCGCACCGCAGGGCGCCGGCGGTGTGCGATGAGCTGGGGCCGACCATGACGGGGCCCAAGATCTCGAATGCCGAGGTCGTAGCTAGTGTTTGCGGCTTGCCTGCCATGGGTGCTCCTTTTCTATCCCGTCGTTCCGAGGGCTTTGGTATTTGGTCGCCTGCTCTACAGTCCTGGCTCGCACTGAGGCCACATTAAGTGGCCTCCGGCTCGTGCGGAACTCGCGACCGACCAAATACCAAAGCCCTCGGAACTAAGGATACATGGTAGAGGCGCGTGTGCTTCAAAATTCATTAGCTGGTGACGCAGCGTAGGATCATATCGAAGCATCTTCACCACTGGATTAATAAAATAGAGGTACCGGTTGGAGCCGGTACCTCTATTTGGTGCGTTTCTATTTGGCTGCAGCTTTTGCCGCTGGCTTACAGGCCGCAGGATGCTTTGAGTTCTTCGACTCGGTCGGTCTTCTCCCAGGTGAAGTCGGCGTCTTCTCGGCCGAAGTGACCGTAGGCTGCCGTCTTTTCGTAGATGGGGCGACGCAGGTCTAAGTCGCGGATGATTGCGCCCGGACGTAGGTCGAAGGTCTTCTCTACGGCTTCAACGATCTTGTCCTCGGCAACATGTGCGGTACCGAAGGTGTCGACCATGATTGAGAGGGGCTTGGAAACGCCGATGGCGTAGGCAAGCTCGACTTCGCAGCGGTCGGCTAGGCCGGCGGCGACCACGTTCTTGGCGACCCAGCGCGCGGCATACGCGGCAGAGCGGTCGACCTTGGTGCAGTCCTTGCCGCTAAAGGCACCGCCGCCGTGACGGCCGTAGCCGCCGTAGGTGTCGACGATGATCTTGCGGCCGGTGAGGCCCGTGTCGCCCATGGGGCCGCCCACGACAAAGCGACCGGTGGGGTTCACGTAGATGTCCGCGTTGTCCCACGGCATGTTCTCTGCGGCCATGACCGGGGTGATGACGTGCTCGATGAGGTCGGCCTTGATCTTGCCCATGTCCTCGATCTCGGCGGCGTGCTGCGTGGAGATGACGATGGTCGTGACCTCGACGGGTTTGCCTTCCTCGTAGCGCACGGTGACCTGGGTCTTGCCGTCGGGACGCAGATAGGCGAGGGTGCCGTCGTGACGCACGGCGGCCAGGCGCTCGGCCAGGCGGCTCGCCAGGTAGTGCGGCATGGGCATGAGGGTCTTGGTCTCGTTGGAGGCATAACCGAACATCATGCCCTGGTCGCCGGCACCGATCAGGTCGATCGGGTCGGTGGTAGCGCCGGTCTGGGTCTCGAAGGACTCGTCGACGCCCTGGGCGATATCGGGCGACTGCTCGTGGATGAGGCTCATAACGCCGCAGGTGTCGCAGTCAAAACCGAACTTGGCACGGTTATAGCCAATGCGTCGGATAACGCCGCGGGCGATTTCCTGTACGTCGACGTAGGCCTGGGTGCGAATCTCGCCGGCGACGATGACGGTGCCGGTGGTCACGAGTGTCTCGCATGCGCAGCGGACGTTCTCCACGTTGGCCGGCACGCCGTTGGGGGCGATGTAGCCCTGCTCCTGCAGCTCTATTTCTTTGGCGAGGATTGCGTCGAGGACGGCGTCGCTGATCTGGTCAGCGATCTTATCGGGATGACCTTCGGTCACCGACTCCGACGTAAAAACAAAGGACCCGTGTTGGGGCGGGATGGAACGAAGTTCTTCTGACATGATTGTCCTTTCAAAAACGTGTCCCGGCGACCGTTACCATTCCGCCGGGCTCTCTATGCAAGGGCACATCATAGCGCGTAAATCAAACATTCACACCCTTTCCGCACCTACTCATTGGGGACAGACTTAAATGATCGGCCTTACCTAAGTGTCGACAGGTTGCCCAAAGACTGATCATTTAAGTCTGTCCCCAATGAGTAGGTCGGTGCCCTTTGTGCGGAGGTTGCTTTGATGCTTTATACTGGTGCGGTTAGACATCCATCCTGCAATCGAGGAGATTTCCATGGCATCAGACGTTCGCGTCCGCTTTGCACCCTCACCGACGGGCAAGCTGCACATTGGCGGCGCCCGCACCGCTATCTATAACTGGGCTTTCGCCCGTGCAAACGGCGGCACGTTCATCCTGCGCATCGACGACACCGACCCCACCCGCTCCACCGACGAGAACACGCAGATCATCCTGCGCGCCATGCGTTGGCTGGGCCTGGATTGGGACGAGGGTCCCGAGGTGGGTGGCGACTATGGCCCCTACGCGCAGACCGAGCGCCTGGACCTGTACAAGCAGGCCGCCCAGAAGCTCTGGGACGAGGGCAAGGCCTATCCCTGCTTCTGCACCAAGGAGCAGCTCGACGCCGACCGCAAGGCCGCGCAGGAGCGCAAGGACCCCTTCCAGGGCTATCAGCGCCGCTGCCGCGATCTTGATCCCGAGGAGGCCCGCCGCCGCATCGAGGCCGGCGAGTCCTACGTCCTGCGCATCAAGGTGCCCGAGGACCGCGGCGACGTCGTCATCCACGACGCCGTCCACGGCGAGGTGACCTTCGACGCCAAGGAGCTCGATGACTTCGTCATCTTCCGCTCCGACGGCACGCCCACGTATAACTTCGCGACCGTCGTCGACGACGCCATGATGAAGATCACCCACGTCATCCGCGGCGACGACCACCTTTCCAACACCCCGCGTCAGGTCATGGTCTACGAGGCCCTCGGCGCGCCCGTGCCCACGTTCGCCCACATCTCCATGATTCTGGGCGCCGACGGCAAGAAGCTCTCCAAGCGCCACGGCGCCACCTCGGTGGAGGAGTACCGCGACGCCGGCTACCTGTCCGACGCCTTCGTCAATTACCTGGCGCTGCTCGGCTGGTCGCTCGACGGCGAGACCACGATCATCCCGCGCGATGTCCTGGCCAGCAAGTTCTCGCTCGACCGCATCTCCAAGAACCCGGCGACTTTCGACCCCAAGAAGCTCGACTGGGTCAATGCCGAGTACATCAACGGCATGTCCGACGCCCAGTTTGCCGACGAGGTCATGGTCCCCGAGCTGCACGAGGCGGGCCTCATCGAGGGCAATGTCGAGTACGGCGAGGATTGGATCGACGCGCTCGCTGCCATCGTCAAGCCGCGCACCAAGATGCCGGCCGACGCCGTGACCGTCGCCGCTCCCATCTTTGCCACGGCCGAGACGCTCGAGTATGACGAGAAGTCCGTCAACAAGGGCCTGGCCAAGGAGGGCATGGGTGCCATTCTGGACGCCGCCAAGGCCGCGCTCGAGGGCGTGGACGAGTGGACGGCCGCCAACATCGACGCCGCGCTTGAGCCGCTGCCCGAGCAGATGGACCTTAAGAAGCGCGTGGTGTTCCAGGCCGTGCGCGTCGCCGTCTGCGGCAACATGGTGAGCCCTCCGCTGGGCGAGACCATGGCGCTCGTCGGCCGCGACGACTGCCTGGCGCGCATCGATCGCGCCCGCACGATGGCGCTGTAGCAGCTGCGCAAACGTTTGTATCCGAGCCCCGTTCATCCTGAGCGGGGTTCTTGTTTCTGTAGACGAATGGGATGGGAGGTGCTGGGGCCATGGCCGAGCAACTTTCGCTGTTTGGTTCGCCGGATCCGGAGGAAGCTCCGAAATCCGCGGCTCCTGCCGCCGCCTCGGCGCAGCCCGAGCCCGCACCCGAACCCGTCGCCGCCTATGCGAACGTAGTCCTCGACATCCCGACGCGTGCACTGTCCGAGCCGTTTGCCTACGGCATTCCTCAACCCCTTGCCAACGAGGCGCAGATCGGATCCACGGTCCTGGTCCACTTTGGCAACCGCGCGGCCGCGGGCTATATCGTCGATATAGCGCCCGAGTTGAGCGACCTGCAAGGCAACAACGCCCTCGATCCTGCGCGCATCAAGCCCGTCGAGGCGATTCTCAGCAAACCGCTTTTTAGTGCCGAGGCTGCCCGTATTGCGCGCTGGATGAGCCGCGAGTACGTCGCGACGCTTTCCGAGTGCCTGCGCCTGTTCTTGCCACCGGGTGGAAGCCCGCGCGTGGTCAAAAGCGACGACGGCGTGTGGACTGTCGAGCGCCCTGCCGTCAAACCCATCCAAAACCGTTGGGTCATGCTTACGCCCGAGGGCTTCGACTATACGCCGCCCAAAACCGCGGTTCGTCAGCGTCAGCTTATCGAGGCGCTCCAGTGCGGTCCGGTCACGACACGCGACCTCAACCTGCTTTACAACAGCATGTCGGCGACTATCAAGGCGCTCGAAAAACGCGGCGTCGTAGTGGTGGAGGAGCGCCGTGCATGGCGTGGCTGCAGCGAGCAGACCACGCTATCTTCTGCTAGTGGTAAAGCACCGGTGGCGCTCACCAACGGTCAGCAGCGGGCGCTCGCGCAGATTGAGCGCGCCCGTCTGGACGCCCATGGCGATGTGGTGCTCGTCGATGGCGTCACCGGTTCCGGCAAAACCGAGGTCTACCTCTCTGCCATCGAGCGCGTGTTGGCAGCCGGCCGTTCGGCCTGTGTGCTCGTCCCCGAGATCTCGCTGACGGCCCAGACCGTCGGCCGCTTCCGCTCGCGCTTTGGCGAGACAGTCGCGGTGTTCCATTCGCGTCTTTCGGCCGGTGAGCGTCTGGACCAGTGGGACATGGTTGCGAGCGGTGCGGCCCGCGTGGTTGTCGGTGCGCGTTCGGCGCTCTTTTGCCCGCTCAGCGACCTGGGCCTCATCATTATCGACGAGGAGCACGAGACCAGCTACAAACAGGGCTCCAGCCCGCGCTACCATGCGCGTGAGGTGGCGGCGGAGATGGCGCGCCGCTATCGTTGTCCGCTTGTGCTGGGGTCGGCCACGCCCTCAGCCGAGGCCCTCGACCGCTGCTGCCACGGCACGTACAACGGCGCCACCTGGACGCGTGTCGAGATGCCCGAGCGCCCGGGACACGCCGTCCTACCTACGGTCCGAATCGCCGACCTGCGCCGCGAGTTTTCGCACGGCAGCCGCTCCATGTTCTCAAAACCCCTGATGGAAGGCCTCGAGCGCGTGGTCGAGCGTCGCGAGAAGGCCGTGCTCCTGCATAATCGTCGCGGCTTTGCTCCCTTCCTGATGTGCCGCGAGTGCGGCTGCGTGCCCACCTGCAACCACTGCTCCACCGCGCTCACGTACCACGAGCGCACGCACACGCTGCAGTGCCACACCTGCGGCTCGTCGTGGCGCGTACAACCGTATCCGGCGCCCACGAGTCGCTGCCCCAAATGCGGTAGCCGTTACCTGGCAAAAATGGGCCTGGGCACCCAGCAGATCGAGGACGCGCTTCATCAGATGCTGCCCGAGGACGTCGCCATTATTCGCATGGATGCCGATTCCACGCGCGGCAAGGACGCGCACAAAAAGCTGCTCGAGCAGTTCGACGCCGCCGATTGCGCCGTGCTGCTGGGCACGCAAATGATCGCCAAAGGTCTCGATTTTCCCGAGGTTACGCTGGTAGGCGTAGTCAATGCCGACTTTGCCCTCAAGCTGCCCGATTTTAGGGCAGGGGAGCGCGCTTACGATCTGCTGGAACAAGTGGCGGGCCGCGCCGGTCGCGGTGATCGCCCCGGCGAGGTCATCATCCAGACCTACCTGCCCGAGGACCCGGTCATTCGCGCCGTCGCCGAGCACGACCGCTCGATCTTTACCGACTACGACCTGGACCAACGTCGTGACGCTCTGTATCCGCCATTCGTGCGTCTGGTCAACATCCTGGTGTGGTCGGCGAACGCGGATGACGCGCAGGACTACATCGGGCGCATCGGGAAGCTCCTCAAGCGCCGCTGGCATGCCGCCGGGCCCGACTTTTTACGGGCAGGGAGCGCCGTGCCGCAGGTGCTGGGCCCGGCTTCGTGTGTAATCGAGAGAGCCAAGGACCGTTACCGCTTCCATCTGCTTGTAAAGTCGCCGGTAGGGTACCATGTCTCTGATGATATCGACGCCTGCCTCAAAGAGGTGGGCTCCGTGCGCGGCGTGAGCGTGAGCGTTGACGTCGACGCCTATGATTTGATGTAACAACCCGAAAGGATGGCCATGGAAGCCAACGGAATCGTACTGTCGCCCGACCCTCGTCTGCGCCAGGAGTGCGCTGTCATTGAGGAGATCACCCCGGCGATCGAGGCGCTTGCCGAGAAGATGAAGAAGATGATGTTCGAGAACGGCGGTTGCGGCCTAGCTGCCCCGCAGATCGGCGAGCTCATTCAGCTCGTCACCATCGACTGCGACTACAGCGACAAGAACGACTATGACCCCTACGTGCTCATTAACCCCGTCATTGTTGAGCAGAGCGACCATCTGGTGCCGTTTAGCGAGGGCTGCCTGTCCATCCCCGGCATTAGCTGCGAGATCGAGCGTCCCGACCATGTCGTCGTCGAGGCGTACGACCTTGACGCCAACCTGATTCGCTATGAGGCTACGGGCGATCTGTTCTGCGTGTGCTTGCAGCACGAGATCGATCACCTGCATGGCAATACCATGTTTGAGCGACTGAAGCCGATGCAGAGGATCAAGGCAGTCAAGGAGTACCAGGACGCCCTGGCCCGCGGCGCTCGACCGGGTGAGACGGAGTAGGTCCCACCGTCCCCGGTGCTGAGCGCCCACATATCATCCCGTGCTCAAACATTCTCGCTTTGCTGCGAAACTGCGCGCGGGACGATATGTGGGCGCTCAGCACCGGGGACTGCGTTGTTCTGGCTCGGTTCGCCCGGGTGCCGTTGGGCCAGGGAGGGGCGTCTTCGCTGATAGTCTTTGTTGAGAGGGAGCTGCTTTTATTGCGGCTCTTTCTTTGGTTTTGGGTATATTTGTTTTTGTTGGACTGTTCTGGCGGCTGGGTGCGTTTGCGACCTGGAGCGCTTCTTTTGTAGCCGTCTCGGCTCGTTATTGAGAGGAGACTAACTTTTATGCGTATTGTGTTTATGGGTACGCCTGATTTTGCTGTGCCTTCGCTGACTTCGCTTGTTGAGGCTGGGAACGAGATTGCGCTTGTTGTTACTCGTCCTGATGCTGTTCGTGGGCGTGGTAAGAAGCTGGAGTCGTCTCCTGTTAAAGCCAAGGCGCTTGAGCTTGGGTTGCCGGTCATTGAGGCTAATCGTATGACGCCTGAGGTTGTTGAGGCGCTTCAGGCTGCCCAGGCGGATATTTTCTGCGTGGCTGCCTATGGCTGCATTTTGCCCGATGAGGTGCTGCATATGGCGCCGCTCGGTATCGTGAATGTTCATGCGTCCTTGCTGCCTCGTTGGCGTGGGGCTGCTCCTATTCAGCGTGCGATTCTCGCTGGTGATGAGGTTGCTGGCGTTTCTATTATGCGTATTGGACATGGCGTTGATACCGGCGCTTATTGTGCCCAGGCCTCGATCTCGGTTGCCGGTAAGCATGCCGAGGCGCTGACCATGGAGCTTGGTGAGCTTGGCGGCAAACTGCTTGCCGATACTCTTCCCTCGCTTGCCGATGGCTCGGCTGTTTGGACTGAGCAGGATGAGTCGCTCGTCACTCATGCTGCCAAGATTTCCAAGCAGGAGATGCGCCTGGATCCGCAAATGGCGGCGCTTGATTGCGTGCGTCATGTGCTGGCCTCGTCCGATACCGCGCCTGCTCGTTGCGTGATTGCCGGCAAGACCGTGCGCGTGCTCGATGCTGCGCCGGCTGATGTGTCGCTTGGCGAGGGTCAGGTTCTCGTTAAGGCCAAGCGTGTTTACCTTGGTCTTTCCGATGGCACGGTTGAGTTGCTCGAGGTTAAGCCCGATGGCAAGCGTGCTATGGCCGCTTCTGCTTGGGCTGCTGGGCTGCAAGGCGCCAATCTTTCGTGGGGTGTTCTGTCATGAGCAAGCTGTCTCCCGCGCGCAAGCTTGCGCTCGATGTGCTGATGGAGGCCGATCGCCGCGGCATGTACGCGCGTGACGTGCTCTCGTCCCGTGCTTCGGCCAAGGCTATTGACCAGCGTGATTCCGCTTTTGCAGCTCGCTTGGCGCTTGGCGTGGCCGCCACACAAGGTATTTTGGACGAACTGCTCGATCAGTTTCTCGATAAGCCTAAAAAGGTTGCGCCGCGTGTGCGCATGGCGCTTCGTATCTCGGCCTTCGAGATGCTTTACCTGCATACGCCTGGTCGCGTTGCCGTAAGTCAGGGTGTTGAGCTGGTACGCAGCGGTGCTAAGTCCGCCGCCGGTTTGGCCAATGCCGTGCTGCATAAGGTCGCGGATAACGTTGAGGACTTTGCCACTGCGTCCGATGTGGATGAGTCTCGACGACGCTTGGTTCGTCTGTCGCGCCTGATGGGTTTACCGCGTTGGCTGTGCGCTCGCATTATGGCATCGTTCGACACGCCTGAGGGTGCGCTTAACTTTGCCGGCAATCTGGCCCCCGCGCCGCTGGCCCTGCATGAGAACGCCTTTGCGACCAAGACCGATCCGTATATCTCGCAGCTTGTGGCGCCTGTCTTCCCGGGCTGCCATGCCCCGGTTGATGCCCAGGTTACCGTTGCTTCGGGTGTGTTTGAGCGTGCTGCCGCGGTGGCATCTGATCTCAACGCCCAGCTCATCGCCACGGCAGCCACGCGCCCCGGAAGCTGCCTTGAGATTGGTGCCGGTCGCGGTACCAAGACCTATGTGATGATGTGCCAGGCCAAGCGCGCCGGCTATGAGCGTCAGCATACGGCGCTCGATCTGCATGATCGCAAGTGCGATCTGAATCTCGCTCGCCTTCATAAGGCCGGTATTCAGGGCGTTCGTACGGTTTCGGGTGATGCCTGCGAGCTTGATGAGGTGCTCACATCGTTTGATGCCATGCTTGGCAAGCCGGTTAAGTTCGACACGGTCTTTATCGATGCACCGTGCTCTGGCACCGGAACCATGCGTCGTCATCCCGAGATCCCGTGGCGCCTGACCGAGCGTGACGTCACGTGCGAGCTGCCCAAGCTGCAGCTGACGATGCTCAAAGAGGCTGCTGCGCGCGTAGCTGCCGGCGGCGAGCTCATCTATGCGACGTGCTCGGTCTTCGACGAGGAGAACACACAGGTGGTGGACGCGTTCCTTGCTTCTCCCGAGGGTGCCGGCTTTAGCGTGGCGCCGCTCTCCGAGGCGCAGATTCTGCAACTCCCTGAGTTCGATCAGGCCAAGAAACTCGTATCCGTACGCCAGAACGATCAAGGCCTCTTCCAAAGCGTGCCGGTAAACGCCGACTCCTACGACGGCCACTTCTGCGCCCGCCTGATTCGCAAGTAACTACTAAGTTGCGGTGAAATAGGGATTGAATAGCGGCATCTACCCGCCAAAAAGTCCTTATTTCACCGCAACTCATAGAGCCACCTTTAGCGCAAAGAAATAGCCCCGCGATCGATGTTGATCGTGGGGCCGCGTTGTTTCTAGTGGCTATGCGGGCAGTTGGCGCAGCAGCCGCTCGTGGCGTTGGTGCTGGAGCCGCCGCTTCGCTGGTCGGTGTTGTAGAAACCGCTGCCCTCAAATTTAATGCCGCTGGCCGAGAATGTCTTGGCCGCCGGGGCACCGCAGCTGGGGCACACGACCTCGGGAGTCTCGGACATGGGATGCTCAACCTCAAACACGTTGCCGCAGCTCGAGCACTTGTAATCGTAGCGCGCCATAATACTTCCTTTTCAGCACAAAGCGGGCAGATTACTCTGCCCGCAAAAATTCAAACGTCTGTAACTGTACCCTATATCGGGGGTTTTATCACGCTTCGCCCCAGAATCTATGAGTGTTGCGCAGGAGCTGTGCGGTTTTGTTCTCGGCGGCTGCAATGTCTGCCTCGTCAGCCTGCCAGGTCCAGTTGCCCGTGGCCACGCCCGGAACGTTCATGCGCGCGTCGTCGCCAAGCCCCAGGACATCCTGCAGCGGCATCATCACCAGGGGAGCGTCGCTTGCCAGCGCGTCGCTCATCAGCTTGGCCGCCACCTCAACACCGCTCGGTTCATCGCCGCCCGCAAAGGAACGCGTACACCAGCCGGCCAGCGTCGACGTATCGTGCGTTGAGGTGTACAGGATCTTGCCGGGCGTGGGATGCACACCGCAACGAACGTCGTAGTCGCTAAACTCCAGCACGTCCATGCCGGGGAAGCCGCAGGTCGAAGCCATGGCTCGAACACCGGGCGTCAAATAGCCCAGGTCCTCGGCGATAAAGTTGAGCGGACCCAGCTCGTCATAGGCGGTCTGGAATAGGTCCTTGCCCGGTCCCGCCAGCCAACGACCTTCGGCGCAAGCCTTGCCTGCGGGGATACTGAAGTAGCTGTGGAAGCCCAGGAAGTGATCCAGGCGTACGCGATCATAGAGCGAAAACGCACGACGCAGGCGATCCATCCACCAGCTATAGCCGTTCTGCTTCATGTGGTCCCAGCGGAACGTCGGGTTGCCCCACAACTGGCCCTCGGGAGCAAAGTTGTCGGGCGGCGCACCGGAAATCTCAATCGCCTTGCCGGTATCGGACAGCCAGAAGTTCTCGGGCTCGCTCCACGCGTCGGCCGAATCGTCGGACACGTACATGGGAATATCGCCGATAACCTCGATTCCTTTCTTGTGCGCATAGTTCATGAGCTCACACCAAGCCAGGTCAAAGCGGTACTGCATGTACGCCTGAAGCTCGGCCTCGTCGTGGAAGCGTTTGTCGTCGATCAGATGCTCGTTGTAGCGCGCGACATCTGCCGGCCAATCATGGCGCGACTCGCCCTCAAAGTACTTCTTAACGGCCATGTAGACGCAGTATTTCTCGAGCCAATCGGCATTGCGATGTTTAAACGCGGTGTACAGCGGATCGGCATCCTCGCCTCCTCGGGCCTTCCAGGTCTCAAAGTCGGCTGCCAGCTCCTCGTGGCTTTCGGGCAGCAGGTCGATATTGCCTGCAAAGGCCGAAGGACCGGCGTAAGGGGAGCGGAAGAAGTCCGTGGGGTTGACGGGGAGAACCTGCCAGTAGCGCATGCCCATGGCGGCCAGATGGTCGATAAAGCGACGCGTGGGCGCGCCGATCGTACCGGGCTTGCCGTCGTCACTCGGCACCGATGTGATATGGCACACAACACCCGCACCGTGATCGAGCGGCTCCTGCAGGCGCTGCTCGGCGTGGTGATAGATGATCGAAGAACCCAGCGGATAAAGATCGAGCGTGACCGTGCCGTTGTGGACCTCGCACTCGTGACCGCTAATAACATCGCTCGCGCATTCGCCGAGCGCCGGAATCGTCACACGATGCGAATTGCGCAGGCTGCGGTTGATGATGACGGTTGCGGACTCGCCGTCTTTACCGGTACGGTTGTAGGCTAGCACCTCGTCATTGAGTGCGAAGGCCTTGATTTCACCGTCGATCATAAACGGCAGCGCACGGCGCACAGCAGATGCGTTCTTGACGATCGCGAACGTATCGAAGTCGTGCAGGTCTTCCTTGGTCGGCATGGTGCGGCGATTACCCGGATCGGTGAGACCCTCCAAGCCGTACTCGTCGCCGTAATAGATTGAGGGAACGCCCGGGAACGTCATCTGCATGAGCGTCGCGAGCCAAAAACGGCTCTTGGCCAGGCCCATCGCGTTCTCGTCCAGGCGCCACTTGCTGCGCTCGCATTCAGGCAGCTGTGACTCGTCAGGCCCGCCGCCGAGCACCGAGATAATGCGCGGACGGTCGTGACTCGACAGCAGGTTGAGCGCGCAAGACAGGGCCTCACGCGGATAGTTCTCGCGTAGGGTCTCGATATCCTCGGCAGCTTGGTAGGCGTTTTTGTAGCCCATCAAAAAGCCGATGACCATGTCGCGGAAGGGGTAATCCATGGCCGAGTCGAGCTCGGAGCCTTGCAGATAGCGACGCAGATGGCCGTAGCTGATCTTGTTGGAGGCATCTTCCCAGACCTCGCCGAGCAGCAGCGCGTCGGGCTTCTCGGCGAGCACGGCCTTCTTTATCTCGGCCAGGAAGTCATCGGAAAGCTCGTCGGCCACATCGAGGCGCCAGCCGTGAGCGCCGGCGCGCAGCCATTTACGAATGACTCCGTCCTTGCCCAGGAGCCGCTCGCGTACCAGTTCGGAGCCCTCATTAATGGCGGGCATATTGCCCACACCCCACCAGCAGTCGTACGAGCCGTCCTCGTGGAAATAAAACGCATCGCGCCACGGCGAATCCTCGCTTTGCCACGCGCCCACGCCGGGGTAGTTGCCGTAGCGGTTGAAGTAGATCGAATCGTCGCCCGTGTGGTTGAACACACCGTCCAGAATGATGGAAATGCCCAGCTTCTCGGCCGCCTTGCACAACTCCGTAAAGTCTTGTTCGGTGCCCAGAATCGGATCAATCTTGGTGTAATCGGCGGTGTCGTAGCGGTGGTTGCTCGCGGCTTCAAATATGGGGTTGAGGTAGATAGCTGTAAAGCCCAGCTCAGCGATGCGGGGCAGGTCATTTTGGATGCCCTTGAGTGAGCCGCCGTAAAAATCCCAGGTCTTGATGGAGCCGTCTTCGGCACGCTCGTACTCGGGCGGTTCGTTCCAGTCCTCGACCATGCGGCGCTGGATTCCGTTTCGCGGTTTTTCGACCTCGGCAAGCGTGCGCTCGCGCCAGTTTTCGTCGCGGGCATAGCGATCGGGGAAGATCTGGTAGACCATACCGCGCTCGTACCACTCGGGACGAACCTCACGGTGTTTGTAGACGGTGACCTGGAATGACGGCACCTCGGCGTAGTCGTAGGTTACGCCCTCGCCGCCGGTGCGTCCCTGTGGTGCTCCCAAGCGGACCTCGGGCTGGCCCTCGATATTGCATATAAAGCTGTACCAGATAAGACAGGGCTCGGTGCACTCAAGCTCTGCGGTAAATATGCCGTCGCCTTCGTGTGTCATAGGATACCGAGACTCGCCGATCTCATCGACCCAGGTGCGCAGCGTAAGCGTTGCCTGCGCGGGATCGGCATCCTCCAGAATCACGGAGAGCGAAAGGGTAGTTCCTGTGGTCACAGCGCCAAACGGAGTGCGAAACTGCGGCAGACGGCTGTTGTGTATCAATCTCATAGTACGGTCCAGTTCTATACAATCATGGCGTGCGGGCCATGGGCTTTACGCACAGGATGTAAGTATATCTGTTGTACACAGGCTGTATAAACAACATCCGTTTACCATCGGCGAACGGTTGTCCTAGAAAATCGTTTTACCAACTATCTACAGAGAAGGGGCGCCCGGTTGGAGCGCCCCTTACTTAGGGTTTGATTGGGTTTTGGATCGCCTGTGGGCTAGCGGCGCTTGCGGGTGGCCGTGGCCTTGCGGACTGATGTCTTCTTGGTCGGAGCCTTTTCCTCGGCCGGAGTGGCGGGGGAGATCGGGGCCTCCTTGGCTGACTCGGTCTTTGCCTTAGCCTTGGGAGCGGTTTTAACCTCGGCGGCCTTCGTTGCCGGCTCGTCCTTTACTGCGGGCTTGTTCTCGGCCTTAGCCTCTGCCTTGGGAGCAGCGGCCTTGGTCGTGGTTTTCTTGGTCGTCGTGGTGCGCTTGCGCATGGTGGTCTTGGCGGCCGGCTTTGCCTCGGTCTTGGGCTCGGCACCCGCCTCCTCGACCTTGACGGCGGGCTTTGCAGCAGCCTTCGTGGTGGTCTTCATAGCGGCCTTGGTCGTCGTCGACTTCGTAGCCGCGGCCTTCTTGGTGGTCGTGGTCTTGGTCGCAGCCGTCTTCTTGGTAGAGGTCTTGGCCGGAGCCTTTGCCGCGGGCTCGACCTTTACCTCGGGAGCGACCTCGGCCTCGGCGGCCTTTTTGGCTGCAGCGGTCGTACGCTTGCGCGTGGACGTTGCCTTAGCAGCGGTTGTCTTGCTAGCAGCGGCCTTCGTGGTTGTGGCCTTCTTAGCTGTCGTCTTGTGGGTCGTCGTCTTCTTGGCGGCAGGCTTAGCCGCGGGCTTAACCTCGGCCTCGGCAGCCGGTTTCTCTTCAGTCTTGGGCTCCTCGGCAGCAGCGGGCTCCTTATCAGTCGCCACAGGCTCCTCAGCCGCAGTCTCAACCACAGCCACCGGCCTCTCAATCTCCGGATGCATAAAGAAGTACAGGTCCAGGTACTTATCGGCCGAGCGCGTCCAGCTAAAGTCCTGGCTCATGGCCTGCGTGACCAGCTGGTTCCAGGCCTCGCGGTTATCCCAGAACAGACGCGCCGCGCGGAATACGGCATCGCCCATCTCGTCGCCGTTAAAGTTGCTAAACGAGAAGCCTGTGCCCTCGCCGGTAAACTCGTTGTACGGCTGCACGGTGTCTTTCAGGCCACCAGTCTCGCGCACGATGGGCAGGGTACCGTAGCGCATGGCGATGATCTGCGACAGACCGCAGGGCTCAAACTTCGAAGGCATTAGGAACATGTCGCCGGCAGCATACATACGCTGCGACAGCGCCGGATCGAACTCGATGCGCGCAGCCATGGTGCCGGGGTACTTGTCCTGGAAGTAGCGCAGGCCGTCCTCGTAGTCGCGGTCGCCGGTGCCCAGCACCGCCACCTGCACGCCGCCGGACAGGATGCGGTCGAGCGCGTACATGACCAGGTCCATGCCCTTCTGGCGCGTCAGGCGCGTGACCATCACCATGAGCGGGCGGTCGTCGCGAACCTCGAGCCCCAGCTCTTCCTGCAGCTTGGCCTTGCACACCGCCTTGCCCCCACGGTCCTCAACCGTGTAGTTTGCGGCAATGCGCTTGTCGGTCGCCGGGTCAAAGCCCGCCACGTCAATGCCGTTCAAAATGCCCTGCAGCGCATAGGAGCGCTCGCGCAGCACGCCGTCCAGGCCCTCGCCAAACTCGGGCGTCTGGATCTCGTTGGCATAGGTGGGGCTCACCGTAGTGATGGCGTCGGCATAGCGCAGCGCGCCCAGCATGTAGTTGATGCTACAGGCGTCGCAACGCAGCTGCGAGGCGGCCGCCGGAATATGCGCCACACCCAGGATGTCCTCCATTACGGTGTCGCTAAACTGGCCCTGGAACGCCACGTTGTGGATCGAAAACACGGTCTTGACGCGGTCGTACAGCGGCAGGCCCTGGTAGAACTCGCGCAGGAACACGGGCGCCAGCGCGGTCTGCCAGTCGTTGCAGTGCAGGATGTCGCACTCAAAGCCGGCCGGTAGGTGCTGCAGGCTCTCGGTGATGGCCTTGGAGAAGAACGCGAAGCGCTCGCCGTCATCAAAGAAGCCGTACGGATAGTCGCGCGCAAAGTAGCGCTCGTTGTCGATGAACATATAGGTGACGCCGTCGTGCTCGAGCTTCTCGAGCCCGCAGTACTCGTTGCGCCAGCCCAGGCTCACGTAAAAGTCGGAGAAGTGCTCCATCTGCGCCTTGTACTCGTCCTTGATGGTGGCGTACTTGGGCACCATCACGATGACTTCGGCGCCGGCGCGCACGAGCGCCGCAGGCAGCGAGCCCGCCACGTCACCCAGGCCACCGGTCTTCACAAACGGTGCGCACTCGGCCGAGGCAAACACGATCTGCATCTTTTTGCTGGAATCAGCCATATTGTCTCCCTGTTGCAATTCGAGAATAGCCGCCTGGCGCAAACCGGGCGGCTATTCTGCATGTTACGAGCGATGTTGCGGTGCCAACGTTAACGTACGATGGTGGTGTCGGAAGTTAACGGAGCCTTGCCCAGCACCAGGATGTTCTCGGGCGTGCCGCGAAGCTCGGTGTTGGTGGGAACCACGTTGTTCTTGTCCAGAATGGCGTTTTCGACGCGTGCGCCGCTCTTGATGATGCAGCTCTGGTTGATGATCGAGTTCGTCACCGAGGCGCCTTCCTCGACCACAACGCCGCGCGACAGGATCGAGTTGCGCACGGTGCCCTTGATGATGCAGCCGGCCGAGATGATCGAGTTGCACGCGTGGCTACCGGTCGCATAGCGCGAAGGCGGCACATCGTGAGCCTTGGTCAGGATCGGGCGCTCGGGGTCAAAGAGCTGGTCGGCCACGGTCTGGTCGAGCAGGTCCATACTACGGCGATACAGCGACTTCTCGCTAAACACGCCCACGACCTCGCCCTTGTACTCGTAGCTGCACACGTCGATGTTGCCAAAGTCGCCCTGGAGTGCTTCGAGCAGGTCCAGATAGTCGGCGGCCTGGTAGTGATCGATGATCTCGAGCAGCGTCTCGCGGTTGACGATGCAGCAGTCCATGGAGGCGTTGTCGCCGTACACGACGCCGGCGCTCACGCCCGTCAGACGGCCGTTCTCGTTGATCTGCAGCTTGGTCTCGTCATCGACGTTGCGCGTGGCCTTGCAGTACACCACGGTCATCTGGGCACCGGAGTTCTCGTGTGCGTCGATGATGGTGTTGAGGTCCATATTAAAGATGATGTTGGTGCCCATCATCACAACATAGGGCTTGTCCGAGCGCTGGAACAGCGTCTTGTTGGAGATGATGTCGCGCAGCAGGAAGCGCATGCCGCCCTTGGTGGTGCCATACGCGTTGCCGGGGACCATGAACAGGCCGCCCTTCTTGCGGTCCAGGCCCCAGTCCTTGCCCGAGCCCACGTGGTCGATCAGCGAGCGGTAGTTGCCCGGCATGACGACGCCGACGGTCTTAATGCCGGCATTCATCATGTTGGACAGCGGGAAGTCGATCAGGCGGTAGCGGCCCAAAAATGGAACGGATGCGATGGGGCGGTCCTTGAGCAGCACGCTGCCGTAGGTCGAAGAGTAGTTAGCGGTGATATAACCGATGGCCTTGCGATTGATCATCGGATCATTCCCCCTTCCCGATAACGACGTCATTTCCAACGACGGCCGTATCCTTGGTGGTATCGACAGAGCCGAGCTTCACGCCCTCTTCGACCGTGGAGTTCTCGCCCAAAATAGCGCGGCAGATGTGCGCGCCGCTCTTAACGTGCGCACCCGGCAGCAGCACGGAGTCCTCGACCACGGCGCGCTCCTCGATGATGACATCGGTCGAAAGGATCGAGTGGCGAGCGGTGCCGTAGATCTTGCAGCCGTTGGAGACCAGGCAGTCGTCCAGGCGGCCGTCAGGGCCAATGTAGTGCGGCGGACGCGTGGTGATGTTGGACATGATGGGGAAGTTCTTGTCGAACAGATCGAACTCGGGGTTGTTACCCAGCAGGTCCATCGAGGTCTCATGGAAGCTGGCGATGGTGCCGACGTCCTTCCAGAAGCCGTGGAACTCGTAGCTGTACAGGCGCTTGTTCTCACCGAGCAGCTTGGGGATGATGTCCTTGCCAAAGTCGTGGCTCGAGCGCTGGTCCAGAGCGTCCTCCTCGAGCGCCTCGATCAGCACGTCGGCCGAGAAGATGTAGATGCCCATGGACGCGAGGTTCGAATCGGGCTTCTCAGGCTTCTCGGTAAACTTGGTGATGCGGCCGTCTTCGGGGTCGGTGGTCAGGATGCCAAAGCGGCTGGCCTCCTCCCACGGAACGGGCATAACGCTCACCGTGAGGTCGGCGTTGTTCTCAATGTGCGTCTTGAGCATCTTGCGGTAGTCCATGCGATACAGGTGATCGCCCGAAAGAATCAGGACGTACTTGGGGTCGTTGGCCTTGATGTAGTCGAGGTTCTGCGTAATGGCGTCGGCCGTGCCCGCATACCAGGCGCCGCCGGTCTGCGTCTCGTACGGCGGCAGGATCGACACGCCGCCGTCGCGGCTGTCCAGATCCCACGCCTCGCCGGAGCCCACGTAGGCATGCAGCAGGTAGGGACGGTACTGCGTCAGAACGCCTACCGTGTCGATGCCCGAGTTGGAGCAGTTGGACAGCGAAAAGTCGATAATGCGGAACTTGCCACCAAAGCTAACCGCCGGCTTGGCGATCTTTTGGGTGAGTGCCCCCAATCGGCTGCCCTGTCCTCCTGCGAGGAGCATCGCGATGCATTCTTTCTTACTCATCGATTTCTCCTTCTGTCATCGATGTTCCTAACCCATTAGCGACGGGCGCGGCGCACTGTCACGCCCGTCGAGTAATGCCGTGCGGCAAAGGGGGCTCGCGCGCTTTATGCGTGCCAGATCTCGTCGCGATACTCGCGAATGGTGCGGTCGGACGAGAACCAGCCACTCGAGGCGGTGTTGAGCAGGGCCTTGCGGTTCCAGGTCTCCTGGTCGCCGTAGCTGCCCGTGAGGTTCTCCCATGCATCAACGTAGCTGCGGAAGTCGGCCATGACCAGGTCGGGGTCGTTGTTGTTCATGAGCTCGTTGTAGATACTCTCGAAGTTGCCCGAAAGACCCGCAAAGGTGTTGTCCTTGAGCTCTTCCATAACGCGACCCAGACGCTCGCGATCGCCGTTGAGGGTATCCCACGCAAAGTAGCTGTTGGATGCCCAGAGCTGCTCGACCTCGGGTGCGGTCAGGCCAAAGATGGCCTCGTTCTCGCGGCCGGCCAGGTCGGCGATCTCGATGTTGGCGCCGTCGAGGGTGCCCAGCGTAATGGCGCCGTTCATCATGAGCTTCATGTTGGACGTGCCCGAGGCCTCCTTGCCGGCCGTGGAGATCTGCTCCGAGATCTCGGCGGCTGGGTAGATGAGCTGAGCGTTGCTCACACGGAAGTTGGGGATAAAGCAGACCTTCATGACCTCGTTGACGCGGGCGTCGTTGTTGATGACGTCGGCAACGGAGTTAATGAGGCGGATGGTCTCCTTGGCAAAGGTGTAGCTCGAGGCAGCCTTGCCGCTAAAGATGAAGGTCGTCGGCGTCACGTGGAAGTTAGGATCGGCGATGCGACGGTTGTAGATGTCCATCACCTTCATGATGTTCATGAGCTGGCGCTTATAGGCGTGGAAGCGCTTTACCTGGACATCGAAGACGGTGTTGGGGTCAATAACCAGACCGGTCTCGGCCTTGACGTAGGCGGCCAGACGCTCCTTGTTGGCGCGCTTGGAGGCACCAACGGCCTTCAGGAACTCGGTGTCGTTCTGGAAACTTTTAAGCTTCTCCAGCTCATAGGCGTCCTTGAGCCAGCCATCGCCAATGGCCTCGGTCACGAGCTTGGCATAGGTGGGGTTGGCCTCGGCAAAGAAGCGACGGTGCGAGATGCCGTTGGTCTTGTTGTTGAACTTCTCGGGCGTCAGGGCATAGAAGTCCTTGAGCACGATGTTCTTGATGATGTCAGAGTGGATCTTGGCAACGCCGTTGACGCTGTGGCTGCAGATCACAGACAGGTTGGCCATGCGAATCTCGCCGTCCCACAGGATGGCGGTCTGGCGCAGACGCTCCTGCCAGCCCTCCTTCGTGGTGTCGAACGACTCGTGCCAACGACGGCTGATCTCGTCGATGATCTGGTACACGCGGGGGAGGAGCTTGGAGAACGTGCCGATAGGCCACTTCTCCAAGGCCTCGGGCAGGATGGTGTGGTTGGTGTAGCTCACGACCTGCGTCACGATGCTCCAGGCGTCATCCCACTCGAGCTTCTTCTCGTCGATGAGGATACGCATGAGCTCGGGGCCGCACATGGCGGGGTGGGTATCGTTGGTGTGGATGGCTACAAACTGCGGCAGCAACTCCCAGTTCGCGCCGTGCTCCTTCTCAAAGGTGTCGAGCAGGCTGTAGATGCCGGCCGAAACAAAGAGGTACTCCTGCTTCAGGCGCAGCAGACGGCCGTGCTCGCCGGCGTCGTTGGGGTAGAGAATGGCGCTGATGGCCTCGGCCTCAGCGCGCTCGGCATCGGCCAGAGCATAGTCGCCGCGGTTGAAGGCCTCCAGGTCAAAGTGCTCCTCGACCGGCTCGGCGGCCCAGACGCGCAGCTTGTTGACGGTCTCGCCGGCATAGCCCACAACGGGGATGTCGTAGGGGACGGCCAGGATGTCCTGCGTGTCCACCGTGCGGTAGAACGTGCGGCCGTTCTCCTCAAAGCCCTCGACGCGGCCGCCAAACTTAATGGTCACGGCCTTATCCTGACGACGGACCTCCCAGGGATAGCCGTGGGTGAGCCACTCGTCGGTGGCCTCGACCTGGCTGCCGTTGACGATCTCCTGCTTAAACAGACCGTAACGGTAGCGCATGCCGTTGCCGTAGCCGGCGATGCCCTCGGCTGCCATGGAATCCAGGAAGCATGCGGCCAGACGGCCCAGGCCACCGTTGCCCAGCGCCGGATCGGGCTCCTGGTTCTCAATGACGGACAGGTCGAAGCCCATGTCGTCGAGCGCCTCGGCGACCATGTCGCGCACGCCAAAGTTGAGCAGGTAGTTGTCGAGCAGGCGGCCGATCAAAAACTCGATCGAGAAGTAGTACACGCGCTTCTTGCCCTCGGCGGCTGCACGGGCGTCACTCTTGGTGGCAACGGTGCGGGCCTTCTCGGCCACGAGCTTGGCCAGGGCGTTAAAGCGATCGAGGTCGCTAGCGGCCTCGATGCTCTTGCCGCTAATGCTCATGACGGCATCGCGATAGAGCTCGGTAAACTCCTGCTTGTTGTCGAAGATCTTATTCATACGTTCCTTCCCCCGGGGATGTTTCTCCCGGAACGGTTGTGACATGTATCCTACGCCCCCGCGGGGCGGGTAATTACAGTGGTAACGATTTTGTTACGCATCCTTGCCAGATGCTTTAACAGCGCCTGCCTTAGCCTTGGGAGCAGCCTTTTTAGTGGTTGTCTTCTTTGTCTTGGGCTTAGCCGTGGCTTTGGCGGCAGACTTGACAGTCTTCGCCTTAACCGAAGCCTTCTTGGCAGCCGCGGTCTTGGGCTTTACCGAGGACGAGCGCTTGCGCGTCGCCTTCTTGGGCTCCTCGACCACGGGCGGCTTGTAGCTGCTCGGACCGCGGCGCTTAAGCACCACGCCTGCCAGGCCGGGCACCTTAATCTCGATGGAGTCCATCTGCCCGTTCCAGGGATAGGGCTCGCTCGAGCAGGTGTAAGGCTCCTCGCCGGCATAGCCGCTGCCACCGAACTCGGGACGGTCGGAATCGAAGATAACCTCCCAGTCACCCTCGCGCGGCACACCCACGCGGAAGCTCTCGTAGCTCGCCGGGTCAAAGTTGATTAGAATCACCAGGTCGTCATCGACGTCCTCGCCCTGGCGCACAAAGCTCACGATGGACTGTTTAGAGTTGTCCGCGTCAATCCAGGTAAAGCCGTCGTCGGTGTAGCCGCGCTCGTACAGGGCGGGCTCGGCGGTGTACAGGTGGTTGAGCGCCTTGATAAACGCCTGATGATGACGGTGGGTCTCGTACTCCTCGGTCAGGAACCACTGAATGGACTCGTAGTAGCGCCACTCAATAAACTGGCCGATCTCGTTGCCCATAAAGTTGAGCTTGGCACCGGGGTGCGTCATCTGGTAGAAGGCTAGTGTGCGCAGGCCTGCAAACTGGCGCCACCAGTCGCCCGGCATGCGGCCGATCAGCGAGCACTTGCCGTGCACGACCTCGTCGTGGCTCAGCGGGCAGATAAAGTTCTCGGTAAAGGCGTACATGATGGAGAACGTGAGCAGGCCGTGGTTGCCGGGGCGCCACGGAAAATCGGTCTGCATGTAGTGCAGGGTGTCGTTCATCCAGCCCATGTCCCACTTGTAGTGGAAGCCTAGGCCGCCGTCCTGCGGCGGATAGGTCACGAGCGGCCACGCGGTGGACTCCTCGGCCATCATCATCACGTCGGGGTAGTGCGCCTCTACAGCGCAGTTGACCTGGCGGATAAACGCGCTGGCGTCCAGGTCCTCCTCGGTACCGTATTTGTTGAACTTCTTTTGGCCGGGATCGTCGATGCCAAAGTTGAGGTACAGCATGCTGGACACGCCGTCCATACGAATGCCGTCCACGTGGAAGTTCTCGAGCCAGTACAGTACGTTGGAAACCAGGAAGGAGCGGACCTCGCCGCGGGCGAAGTCAAACTTGTGCGTGCCCCAGTTGGGGTGAATCTCGTGCTCAAACAGCATGTGGCCGTTAAAGGTGGCAAGGCCGTGTGAGTCGGCGCAAAAACCGCCGGGCACCCAGTCCATGATCACGCCAATGCCCGCCTCGTGGCACGCATCAATAAAGTGCATGAGCTGCTGCGGGTTGCCGTAGCGCGACGTAGCGGCGTAATAGCCGGTCGTCTGGTAGCCCCAGGAACCATCGAAGGGATGCTCCATAAGCGGCATGACCTCGATATGCGTATAGCCCATGTCGCGCACGTAGTCCACAAGCTCCACCGACAGGTCGTCGTAGGTGTAAAACTCACCGCGCTGCGCGGGGAAGGGATCCATGGGACCGGGGTAGTTGCCGTACTCGTCCGGCTCGCCCTGCGGCGCGTCGCCGTGGCGCTTCCACGAGCCAATATGCACCTCGTAGATGTTAAGGGGCTGCGACATGTGGTTATGGCTGGCACGGCGCTTGAGCCATGCGGCGTCGTTCCACTGGTAGCCATCGAGGGTCCAAAGCACGCTCGCCGTTCCCGGAGGGCACTCGGCCTTAAAGGCGTATGGATCGGCCTTGTAGAGCTTTTCGCCCTCGTTGGTCTCGATGAGGTATTTATAGAGCTGGCCCTGCTCGGCGCCAGGAATAAAGCCTTCCCAGATAGCGCTCGTATGCACGGGCACCAGCGGGTTGGCTTGCTCATCCCAGTCGTTAAATTCTCCAATGACATGGACGCTTTTTACATCGGGCGCCCAAACGCAAAAACGCCAGCCGCGCGTACGATTCTGCGTGTCGGGGTGTGCGCCCATCTTTTCCCAGCTGCGCTCCCACGTACCGATGCCAAACAGATAGACATCGTCTTTGGTGAGCTCCGGCGCATGCGGGGCAGCTTTACGGGTAGCGGGCTTTTTGGTTGCTGGCTTTAGCTTTGTATCGCTCACGTTTGATCCCATCATGACGCGGCAGCGTGTTGCCTTGGTGACTAGATGCGAAAGGTCCAAGGCTGCACGAATCGAAGGGACGGCGATAGTTCTATGATTCGTTCCACCTCGCGTGCTCGGTGGAACTTTCGGCAAAAACTACGATAACACCTGTACGTTAGTTTTATGAACGAAAGTGGATTTGCGGTGGCGTTTAATCGGTAAGCGCCATGTTTATACCACTGGCAGAATTGCGATGGTAAAACTCTTGACAGCTTTACCAATTAGGGTTTCTAGATTGTTAGGTTTACGTTTGGTAAAACGTTTTTAGCAGGTTGTTTACCATTTGACATCGAAAGGTTCGTTTATGTCCCATACCGCCGCTCCCAAGGTTGCTTTTATTTTCGATTGCGACGGCACGCTGGTTAATAGCACCCCCGTTTGGGCTTATGCCCAGCCCGAGTTATTGCACCGGCACGGTGTCGACGTGACGGTCGACGATTTTGCCCAGTTTGAGCATCTTTCGCTCGAGGACGAATGCCAGGCCTACCACGACACATGGGGCATTGGCGCGAATGGCGAGGAGCTGTATCGCGAGTTGAGCGAGATTCTGATCGATGGCTACTCCAAGGTGCCGCCACGCGAGGGGCTCCTGGCATTTTTGGAGCAGGCGAAGGCGGCGGGTATTGCCATGTGCGTGGCTACGTCCACTCCGGCCGAGCTGGTGCAGTCTGCGCTCGCAGGTGCCGGGCTCGACGCTTACATGGAGTTTGTTACCACGACGGGTGAGGCAGGACGCTCCAAGCAGTTCCCCGATGTGTACGAGCTGGCTCTGCGCCGCTTGGAGGAGCGCCACGAGTGCAAGTTTGAGCGCGCTTGGGTGTTTGAGGACGCGGTCTTTGGCCTTAAGAGCTCTGGCGCCGCAGGCTTTAAGCGTGTGGGCATCTATGACCCGCACGGCCGCATGAAGCGCGACGATGTGCGCGACAACTGCGATATCTTTATCGATAGCTACGAGGAGCTGGATCTGGCCCGCGTGCTTTCGTTTGAGGGATAGGCGAGGGCCGTGGCTTGCAAGGTATTAGTGGTCTGCGGCTCGCCCGTGGTGGCGAGCGCGAATCTGTTACGTAGGCTAGCAGGGGAGTGCGACCACGTCGTCGCCGTGGACCGCGGACTCGACGCGCTGCTGGGCGCGGGACTGGGCTGCGATGTGTATGTGGGGGACGCCGACACGGTGAGCGACGCAGGTCGTGCGTTGGTCGATGCCGCCGAAGCCTTTGAAGTAGAACGCCACGACCCATACAAGGACTATACCGATCTGGCGCTGGCGCTCGATTCCGTCCGTCGTCGCTGGCCGGGTGCCGAAGTAGTTGCGACTTGCGCTACGGGCGGCCGCCCGGACATGGCGCTTTCCGTACTGGGCCTGCTCGCAGGCTACGATGACGCCCCTGTCTGGATTGCTGAAGATGAGACCACGGCCCGCATCCTGCACGCAGGCGAATCGTGGACCATCGAGGGCTCCGAAGGCAAGACGTTCTCCATAATCGCAATCGCCCCCAACACCGAGGCAAGCGAACACGGACTAGAGTGGGAACTAGATCACGCCCCGCTGGGTTTGTTGGCCGACACGGGCATCAGCAACGTCGTCAGGGGTACGGCCAAGATCCAAGTCCATACCGGCACCGCCATCGCTTACCTATATCAATAGGCATTTAGAGTCTGACCCAAAAAAGTCCTTGCACGTCGCGCCAACTTCCCCTATAGTATCTCCTCGTCACGGGGGCGTAGCTCAGCTGGGAGAGCGCTTGACTGGCAGTCAAGAGGTCAGGGGTTCGATCCCCCTCGTCTCCACCATCGTGAATGCAAAGGCCTTCGGGATTTCGAAGGCCTTTTTTCATGCCAAAACACCACGCGCTACAAACCCCACCTACGCCAACAAAAAGTTGCACAATTTATTTCCCATCTCTGTACATACTTTGTTAGTCAAGCGCAATTACCAGTGCAGCTCGCTGCTCCATTTAGGCTTCAGGAACGTCTCCAATCACCGCCAATACCTCAATAACCTGCATCAATGTGAACAACATCCCAAAACAACCCCCTTAAGCACGTCAAATGAACGATATGTTGTCCAACGCAGCCTAAATCAGTTTCACTAACAGTTTGTGCTAGGATAACTAACGTTACATGGGTTCAACTGTGCTCACGGCTCCAGCAAGTCACAAAGCGCAGGGTCGATCAGCATCCGGCCGTAACGGCGGTGCCAGAAACACCACGAGCTCCAATAAAGAAGTCATGTGGCTCTTTTAATTTGCGTTGATTTATTTATGAGATGCAAATTCTGGTAGTTCGCATGCCAAAACGTAGCAGTCCTGCAGCTGACTGCGTGCGGTCCAGTTTTGTACCCGCTTGACTGGCCCGCACGCAGTAAGCTGGGGACGCGGTCATTTTGCGATACACGTCCGCGTCTCGAGCAACTGCACTTATACATACCGTTCACGGTGGGGCAGAGCCACGTGCTTGTCTAACTGGGCTCAGGGTTTGAATATGGAGCGCCTTCGCGCACAAGCGCCCTGGCGAAGCCATACCCAAACCCCGTGAGCCACACGTAAGACAGCAAGGGGGTGGTGCTCGTGTATTATGTGATCCAGGTCATTAACGGTCGCGAAGACGTAATGCGCGAGCGCATTGAGCGCATGGTGCCGGTTGGTGCCATGCAAGAGCTCTTTTATCCCCAATATCAAACCGAGATCAAGGTACACGGCGAATGGGTCAACACGACCAAGCCTCTGTTCCCCGGTTATCTCATCTGCGATACGTCAGACCCTCGCACCGTGCAACAGTATCTGCTGCGCATGGACGACTTTGCCCGGGTGCTTGCCCAGGACGGTCAGTTTGTGCCGCTGGCAAAAGAAGAGGCCCAACTCATAAGCAGCTTTACGCATAGGGGAGACCGCGTAGTGCCCATGAGTGAGGCCCTAAAAAACGGCGACCAGGTCGTAGTAACGGCTGGTCCACTGCTGGGCCACGAAGGCCTCATCAAAACCATTAATAGACGCAAGTGCACTGCTTATTTGGAGCTCGACCTGTGCGGCCGGCGCGTAACCACCCGCGTTGGCCTTGCCGTTCTTTCAAACGAGCAGCGCGTCATGCGCAACTTTAAAAAGGCGATCGCCTAGCTGCAGACGGTCGCTACACAGAACAGGGAGGATCCCCGACCCGGGAACGAAGTGTTGGAAGAGAACGTGTCGAATAAAACTGAATATATAACTGATGTTCCTTGTGGTACGTCAATGATCGGTCAAGTCATTGATCGGCAGAATGGCTCTCATGCTCCTGTGGCGACGGAATTTCCGCCTCCCGTCGAGAACCCTGCTCCGGCGCAAGGTTTCGTAGCGACAGGAAGCTATAAGGCACCCGCTGCCGATCCCAATGCTGCTGCTCCCAAGAAAGGTGGGCCAGGCTACTTTGCCTTCAAGCGAGCCTTTGACATCGTGTTCTCTGCTGGCGTCTGTGTGGTATTGGCTATCCCCGTCGTAGCTGCATGCATCGCCATAGAGATTGACTCTCCCGGCAAGCCGTTTTTTCGCCAAAAGCGAGTCGGTAAGGGCGGCAAGCCTATCTATATCTTCAAACTCCGAACCATGGTCTCTGATGCTCACGAGCATCCTGAGAAGTACATGACTCCCGAGCAGTTGGCGCAATGGCAGCGCGAACAGAAGGTTGACGATGATCCCCGAATCACGCGTGTAGGCCGCTTTCTTCGCCGCACTTCGTTGGACGAACTTCCTCAATTCATTAACGTTCTCTCGGGTGATTTATCCGTCATTGGCCCTCGTCCCGTAACACTTGAGGAAACGTATGAATACGGCGATGCACGCGATGAGGTGCTCGCATGTAAGCCTGGCATCACCGGTTGGTGGGCTGCGACTGACCGCAATGAATCCACGTGGAGAAGTGGTCAGAGGCAAGCTCGTGAGCTCTTTTATGTGCGCCATCAGTCGCTCGGGTTGGATACCCGCGTGTTCGTAAAAACGTTCAAGGCGATGAGGAGGGGGAAGTAACGTATGACCGATTCTCCCCTGGTTTCAATCATTATGCCCCTCTACAATGCTGAGCCGTATCTTGTCGAGACCTTCGACTCCGTTCTTTCTCAATCCTATAAGAACTGGGAGCTCATCGTGGTCGAAGATTGCTCTTCGGACGCATCTCTTCGACTTGCGAAGGAATACGAGAATAAGGATCGTCGTATCTCGGTTCATCCCAACGAGCACAACGTTGGTGCGGCTAAGTCGCGCAATACCGGTATCGAACACGTTTCCGGCGATTTCGTCGCGTTCATGGACGCCGATGACGCATGGCTTCCGGATAAACTTGATCACCAGCTTGCGTACATGCGGGATTGTGGTCTGGGGATGTGTTTCACCTCGTATGAGACCATTGAGTCTGACGGACAGCATAGGAATTACGTACACGTACCCAAGAGCATCGACTACGACGGTTTTCTCAAGAACACCGTGACCTGCAGCCATACCATCGCGTTCGACCTCTCGAAAATACCCCTGAGTCTTCTCGTTTGTCCCGATTTCGGGGATTCGTTCGATTTCCCTGAAGACATGGTCGTCTGGCTCCAGGTCCTCAAGAGTGGCGTTCCAGCCGGCGGCCTCGACGAGGTGCTTGCAAAGAACAGGAAACATGGCGGCTCCCGCTCCGCTAATAAATTCCGTGCAGTTTCCCGCACGTGGAACGCCTACCGAAAAGTGGAGAAGATAAACCCAGTCTATTCCGCGTATTGTCTGTTCTGGCAGCTGACGCACGCGGTGCTTAAAAGGATTTAGGATTGAGGCTGAATGAGGATTCTATTTCTCTCGAACCTTGAGTTTGAGGGCTTCGCGGGCCCTACGTACTGTGTGCCTGCACTGATCGGGGCCTTATCCGAACTCGAAGAGGTTGTCTGGTATAACATGAGACCTGTCGAGCGCGAAGAATGGAGGGGTCTTCCTTTCTACAGGAACCCTAACGACTTTGCTTTCAACATTGAAGATTTCACCAGTCGAATCTGGGGCCCTGACCTAATCGTTTTCGAGGGTTTTTATGCGTTTCATCCCAACGCGACCCTCTTGGGCGTGCTGTCTTCGGGTATACCATATGTGATAGAGCCGCACTGCGCCCTCACGAGCGGAGACCAGGGGAAGAAAACCTTTAAGAAACGAATCTGCAACGCCGTTTTCTACAACCGTTTCGCTCAAGGCGCCGCTGCGATCCACTACCTTACCGAGAAGGAACGCGATGAGTCCGGCGAGAAATGGAACCGGAACAGCTTCATCGAGCCGAACGGCATAGAAGTGCCCAAGGAGCGCCCTCATCGGGAGTCGTGGCATGGCGACGTGCCTGAAATTGTGTTCGTTGGCAGAGTGGAGCCCTATCAAAAGGGATTGGACATCCTCCTCGAAGCACTTACTCCGTTGAATGCTCGCGCGGATTCACCGCGCTTCCATCTCTCGATTTACGGCAACTCCGTCAACGGCTTCTCAAATGAGATGGAGAAAAAGCTACAGGCCGCGGGGCTTTCAGACGTTGTTGCCGTTCGCGGCCCTGTATACGGGGATGCGAAGGATGCGGTTCTGCGCGCCGCGGACATCTTTCTCCTCACATCACGCTACGAGGGGATGCCGATGGGTCTGCTCGAGGCGTGCGCCTACGGGTTGCCATGCGTGGTAACCCCGGGTACCAACATGTCTGACGTCATCCTCGCAGAGGGAGCCGGATGGGTCTGCGACCTTTCTCCCGAATCCGTGCGGGAAGCCATCGTCGCCGCTGCCAGCTCTGCTGAGGCCTATGCGGAGATGGCCCTGGCCTCACGTCGCGTTGCGGAGTTGTTTTCGTGGCCCTCGATCGCCAAGTCGATTCGAACCGATTATCTCAAGGTGATTGGGCGCGCATGACGATTTATCTGATGGAAATAGTCGTGATTCTCGTTCTCGGTGTAATCACGGGCGTGTCGCGCGGGGATGCTGAGAGACGATGCTTTATCATCTTGGCCTGCCTGGTCTTGTTCGCGTTCTCCGGCCTGAGAAGCTATGCGGTCGGAGTGGATACGCTCCAGTACTGGAACGCTTACCTGACGGCGTGGATGGCACACTCCTGGTATGAAACCGGGTTCCTGTACCTCCTCCGGGCCTTGAACGTGGTCAGCCCCAATCCGCAGCTCCTTCTTCTCTTCACCAGTGCGGTCATGACCGCCTGCGTCGGGTATGTGGTCTATAAGTCGGACTGCAATCCCGTGCTCGCACTCTTCCTCTATGTGACACTTCTGACGTACGCCTCCTTTATGAACCTCATGCGCCAAGGTATCGCCGCCGCAATCATCATCGCGGCGATACCTTGGCTGGAGTCCGGGAAGAGGATCCGTTTCGCTGCGGCGGTCATTTTCGGCTCCCTGTTTCACTCGACCGCCATCGTCATGCTCGCGCTCATTCCGCTCTCGGCGCTCGCACCGACAAAGAAAGTCATGCTGGGTTATGGCGTCGTCGCGTTGGCTTTGGCCCTTTCCCCTGATGTCGTGTGGAGCTTCGTTGAGAAGAACTTTGACAAGTACTCGACGTATAGCATGTCCTCGTGGTCGGGGGGGAATGCGCTCGCGGCGCCGATCATGACCGCCATGGACGCTTTGCTGATTGTCGTTTCCCATTTGTTTGGGGTGGGGGCTTCGGATGACGACAGGGAGGAGAGGGTTCTTTTTCATGGATCCATGCTCCAGGTCGTCTTCCAGTTCCTCGCTTGCTTCGTGAACATCTTCCAGAGGCTGACGACGTTTACCTCGTTTTTCCTTGTCTTATACGTGGCGCTGCGATTCCGAAAGATCGATACAAAGCTCAAGTTCCTCCTCGTTTACGGCATATGCGCAGTTACGGCCGTGTTTTTTGTAGTAATTATGGTCTACCGGCCGCAATGGCACGGTGTCGTTCCTTTTTCCTTTTTCTGGCAGCTTGTTTAGATTCATGAGGATTGTTAAATGGGACTAGTGTTGAACAATCTCGGGAGGATCGCCAAGCATTCGGTCCATCCGAAGCCCCTCGCGTACCACACGCGAGGGGCTTCGGATGGACCTCCTGAATCTGCGTGGCCAGGGAGCGCTTACCCGGGTTTCGGCCACCACTTAACGTTCCTCGCCCGAGCTCCACGACTTATGACCTGCAACACTTTTGGTCGACATCACCGTGATTATTCCCCGCTATATCAGCGAGCTCGGGCGGGTCATTTCTGTGGGGACGAAACACTCGAGCGGCGTTGCATGGGGAAGGATCTTCGATCGCGAGACGCGGCAAGGCCTAGAGCTTCTCAAAGATGGGTGGTTTGAGGACACTGTGCGGACATAAATGATCGTGCTGAGGTTCAGGGGTCGACCATCGACGAATTGGACTACTCATACCAAAAGCAAGTTGACTCGTTAACCTCGAACAGCCTGTCGAGCAAGAGGTCTATAGACAGGTACTTCACGATCGAAGCCATGCTTGCTTTGCGCCGGACATTGGCCTTTCCTTTTCACCAGAGGATGTATGACCAGACTCTCTATCAGCTCGGTATCTTGTTTGCAAACCTCACGGTCGCGCTCGTTGACGAAGAATCTCGCTGCTTTTTTGCTTTTGCTACCGAGTTGATGAAGGCGAATGGGCCATCCCGAGAATGTTCTTTTGGAAGTCGATAGCGTCCTCTGGCGGCTGGCGTCGCTTTCGCTTTAAGGGCTCAGGCACCCGCTCTTTATTGCCTTGCGCTTTAGCTCGAATAGAAACGAAAACTGAAATTTGTTTGGGTTGATATAGATATTGAAAAGCAGTAACACACTCGCCAAAAACATAATTTGGCAGTACGGATTACAAGTACTTAAGTACGTATTCCCCCTCATCCTCGTGCCGTACCTCACGCGCGTGCTGGGCACGGGTGGCTACGCCGTCTATGCCTACGTGTTGTCGTTCATGGGAATCGTCCAGACGCTCGCTGACTTCGGTTTCATGCTTTCCGGAACAAAGCAAGTCGTCGACCTGAGGGACAACTGCGAGGTCCTTTCACGCCTGCTCGGCTCCATAGAGCTCGCTCGTCTTCTCCTCGCCGCCGGCCTGTGCGCGGTCGTCGTGGTCGTCGCCCAGTTCATCCCACTGCTCTGGGACAATATGGGGTATGTACTGATTGCCTATGTTTCCACCGTGCTCAGGGCCTTGCTACCGGATTTCATGTTTCAAGGTTTTGAGGACATGGAGCCGCTCACCACGCGTTTCTTCGCGGCAAAGGTGATCACGGTCGGCCTGACTCTTCTGGTGGTCCATGGACCGCAGGATCTTCTGCTCGTCGCAGTTGCGGATGCCCTGGGCGGCTTGGTAGCGCTTATCTGGAGCTTCATGACCGTTCGAACCCGCTACGGCGTGCGGGTTTCCTTCGGTGGCTTCCGAAACGCCTTGGCTGAGCTAAAGAGATCTGCCGTGTATTGCGTGTCGAACATCGGCACCACCCTTGTCTCGGGGTTCACCACTTTCGTCGTGGGAATCGTGCTCACCGACCCGACGGAAATCGCGTACTGGTCGCTCGCCCTCACAACCGTGAGCGCGGTTCAAGCGCTCTATTCTCCAATATCCAGCAGTCTGTATCCCCATGTTGTGGCGCATCGGGATCTGGGCGCTGTTAGGAAGATGGCGATTATGGCAGCTCCCGCCCTATTGGTCGGCACCGTTGCGTATTGCCTGCTGTCCCCGCAGGTGTTTTTTCTACTTGGCGGACAGGGCTACGTTGCGGGTTCTTGGGTCATGGTTGCCCTCAGCCCTGTCCTGCCGCTCTCTTTCTATTCGATCTTGATTGGCTGGCCGGTACTCGGCGCTTTGGGTAAGGTCAACGAACTTACCGCCTCGACTGTTGCCTCAGGTG
This sequence comes from uncultured Collinsella sp., assembly GCA_900542905.1. Taxonomy (GTDB): domain Bacteria; phylum Actinomycetota; class Coriobacteriia; order Coriobacteriales; family Coriobacteriaceae; genus Collinsella. The sequence continues at coordinate 33,841 of UQPF01000005.1, read as the reverse complement.
TTATTAACGCTGCTCTGCTCCTCGCGATGGCGCTTCTCGGCCGGTCATCTTTGCTCGCGATCTGCGTAATCCGCTGCATAGCCGAGGTCGCGCTACTTGGAACCAGGGGGTTTGCGCTGATTGAATGTTTAAGGAAGGGAAAGTTGCATGAGTAACATCACCCCGCTCTCTATCGAAGAGCTACACCAGAAGGAGCTGGAGCTTCTTGAAGCGTTTGATGCCTTTTGCTCCGAACACGGCCTTCGATACTCACTTACAGCCGGCACTTTGCTTGGCGCTATTCGCCACAAGGGATTCATCCCCTGGGATGACGATATCGACGTCTGTATGCCGCGCCCCGATTACGATCGTCTTGCAACGCTTGCTGGCGAGTTGCCGGCTGGACTCAGGCTCGTTGGCCCCGAGAACAGCCCGTTTGTTTACCCCTGGCGCAAGTTCTGCACCGAAAGTATTAGAGCTCAAGAGCCTACCTATGAAGGGGTCATGGATCAAATGCTCTGGATAGATGTTTTCGTTATGGATGGCGTTTCTTCTGACGAGAGCGAGATTGAGCGCATGCAAGTCCGCATGAACAAGGCCTCGCGTGCAAGCGTTTGGTCGAGCGCCAATCATAATTCGGACTCAATGGGAAAACGCTTCATAAAGAACGCAGCCAAAGCGCTTCTTAATCCGGAGCACGCAAAGACGAAGATGATGGCAATGGCTGAGCGCGTTGCAACCGAGCCTGGTTACGACGCGGCAAGCCGCGTCAGCAGCGTACTCGGACTGGCCAAACACGGGTGGTCGCTTCCCAAGGAAGGCTACGAGGACATGGTCGAGGTTGAGTTCGAGGAGCACATGTTCCCCGCCATGGGCTGCTGGGACGAATACCTGACCAAGTGCTACGGGGATTACATGCAGCTGCCGCCGGAGGACAAAAGACAGACGCACTGCCTGAAGGCATGGTGCGTGAACGAAGACACTAAGGAGAATGCAGATGCTTAACTTCACCGTTGGTCCGGTTATGAGTCCCAGCGAGGTGCTGGAAGTTTCAGCCAAGAGCGCACCCTATTTCCGCACACCAGAGTTCTCTCAGGTAATGCTAGAGAACGAGCGCATTATGTTGGACTTGTTGTCCGCACCCAAGGATTCACGCTGCGTGTTTCTAACGGCTTCTGGCACAGGCGCTATGGAGGCTGCTGTGATGAGTGTCTTAGCGCCCGCTGAGCGAGTTGCAGTGGTCAATGGCGGCAGTTTCGGGCAGAGGTTCGTCGACTTATGCCAACTTCACGGGCACAACGTCAACGAGATTAAGCTTGAGTTCGGGCGTCAGGTCACGCGGAAAAACCTCGAGGATGCGGTGGAATCCGGCTGCGGTGCGTTGCTCGTGAACATGCATGAGACCTCGTCGGGACTATTGTACGACATGAGGCTCCTATCCGAGTTTTGCCGCGAACGCGAGATGCTCTTGATCGTCGACGCAGTGAGCGCGTTCATCGCCGAAGAGATTGACATGGCGGCTCTCGGCGCCGACGTGGTGCTGACGGGTTCGCAAAAGGCGCTAGCTTGCCACCCGGGCATCTCCCTCATGGCTCTCTCGCCGCGCGGACAGGAAAGGGTAGCGGAGAATCCCGAGGTTTGCTCCTACTTGAGCCTAAAGGAAGCCCTGCGCAACGGCGAGCGTGGGCAGACTCCCTGGACGCCTGCTGTCAACACGCTGCTTGAGATCAATGCGCGTTTGAGGTCGATCGAGGCGCGCGGGATCGACGCGGAGCGCGCCGAGATCGCGTCGCGCGCGAAGGCCGTGCGCGACGCCCTGACGAGCACCACACTCGAGATGGTCCCCGAGAACCCCTCCAATGCAGTGACGGCGCTCCGTTGCCCCGCGAGCAACGCGAAGGCAATCATCGAGCGCGCCAAAACCGGGTACGGCATGTGGCTGTGCCCAAACGGAGGCGCGCTGTGCGACGAGGTGTTCCGCATCGGGCACATCGGTGCCATCACAGAGGAGGACAACGACAGGCTTATCGACTGCCTGACCTCGCTATCGGCCGAGGGTCTGTTCTAGGTGGGGGCGCAGATGAAACAGGTAAAGGTCATAGAAGGAGAGGACTTCCGGCGCATGCAGCTATTGGAGCTCGACATGCTCGTGGAGTTCGACCGCGTGTGTCGCGCTCACGGGATTGCGTACACAATCTTCGGCGGGACGCTCCTTGGCGCAGTGCGCCACAAGGGCTATATCCCCTGGGATGATGATGCTGATATTGCAATGCTTCGTGAGGACTACGAGAGGTTCCGTTCTGTCGCCCATGAGATGGACCCGTCCATCTGTTTCTTCCAGGACCATCTGAGCGATCCTGAATACAGGTGGGGGTACGGCAAGCTCAGGCGCACCGGAACGAAGTACGTGAGGGTCGGACAGGAGCACTTGAAGTGCAAAACAGGAGTCTTTGTCGACGTGTTCCCCATGGACGACGCGCCTCTTGGTGTGGGCGGCCAAATTCTGCAGGACTTCTGGTGCATGTGCCTGCGCAAGGTCCTATGGTCTGAGGTCGGCAGACTCGACCCCCGCGTGTCGGCTCCGCTCAGGGCCTGGTTCTCGCTATTGTCCAAGATACCCGCAAAGGCGGTTTATGCTCTAGCCGCTCCAATGGAGCGCAAGAGCACGGACAACAGCCCCAACCGCGTGAGGACGCTGCTGTTTCCAGCTACCGGTACCCTCTATCGAGAAAATCCGCTCGAAGAGCGTTACGCGATGCCTAAGGAGTGGTTTAAGGACCTGTCGGAGTACGAGTTCGAAGGGAAACGTTTGATGGGGACACGTGACTTCGACGCGATCCTCACTTACATCTATGGTGACTACATGCAGTTGCCGCCCGAGGACCGCCGAGGGCAGCACTCGCCGGTATCGAGCTACGAGTTTTAAGGAAAACGAACGTGAATGTGAAGAAAGTGGCCTGCTGGGACGAGGGCTTGCGGCGTGTTCTGGAAGGTCAGCGCGTTGAAAACCCCTACGCACTTATCGATGCGCTGACCTACGGGTTCGAGGGCGACAACGTTGCGTGCTGGGAGGTCTTCGACGAAAGCCGACTCGAGGCGGTCGTTTACCGATATTATGACGGACTCCAGGTCGTCTTCTGCGGGCAGGCAGGCCACCGCGCAATCCGGGCCGTCGCGACCCTCGTTGAGAAAATGGACCCCTCCATGGTCCAAACCTCTTACAGTGCAGCGGCAGAGCTCGCCACCGTGCTCGCCGACTACAGTTTGTCTGAGGGGTGGGTTATGCGGGCTGACGGAACTCAGGTACCAGACCCCGCGGCGGTCAGGGCGACCGAGGCCGACTATCCTGAGATCGCCAGGCTCATCTGCGGCGACGAGGAGATTGGCAAGCACTACGATGTCAGCGCGCTCGTGGCTCAGTTGTGCGAGAGAGAGCGGCTTCAGGGCTGCAGGAGCATAGTCATTAGGGATAGCGAAGGAATTGCTGCGCATATGGCGACCTATGCCGAGTCCGACGATGTTGCCGTCTGCGCCGGGCTCAAGGCACGCCCTGGTGCGGAGAAGGGTGTCGGGGCGCGGGTGCTCTCATCGCTGGCCGTCGAAGTGGCCGCGCGCGGCCTCATACCTTTGCTGTACTGCTACATAGAGCCACTGTGGCCTTGGTACGAGGCCCATGGGTGGGAGAAAGCCTTCCACGTCGCGAAGCTCGAGCACTGCGGCAATTACTAAACAAGCCACGAAAGGGAAGGTGAGGCCCATGAGGAAAGTGATCACATATGGAACGTACGACCTTCTGCACCGGGGCCATGTGCGCCTGCTGGAACGCGCCAAGGCGCTCGGCGACTACCTGGTCGTGGGCGTAACCGCCGATGGCTTCGACAAGGTGCGCGGGAAGATTAACGTTTCCCAAACCCTCAACGAGCGCATGCGTTCTGTCCAAGAGCTCGGGATTGCTGACGAAGTAATCGTTGAAGAGTACGAGGGCCAGAAGATTGACGACATCAGACGTATGGGAATTGATGTGTTCACCGTAGGCTCTGACTGGGTTGGTAAGTTCGACTATCTCAGGGAATACTGTGAGGTAGTCTACCTTGATCGTACGCAAGGCGTCTCGAGCACCGAGCTTCGCGCCGAAAGTGGACATCTACGAATGGGGTATGTGGGCAAGCGTGTGCTAGTGGAGAAGTATCTGCGTGAAAGTGCCTTCGTGAATGGCGTTGACCCCACCTGCGCGATGATCGACAGTGATGGAAGCCTCGCAGGCTGTGGCTTAGTCGAACAGGTTAATGATTTCGATGAGATAGTCGGTCGATGCGACGCAATCTACCTTGCATCGCATCCCAATCAGCACTATGGACAGATTAAGCGAGCGCTTGAGGCAGGCAAACATGTTCTATGTGAGAGCCCCATTGCCTCAACGCGTGAGGCGTGCCAGGAACTGCAGGCGCTCGCACGCTCAAAGGGCCTCGTTTTGGCCGACGCGATCAAGACGGCGTATTCAACGGCCTACCATCGACTGCTTCTGCTTGCCAAGAGTGGTCACATTGGACGAGTTCTTTCGGTGCGCGCTGTATGCACCAGCCTTGTTGATCTTGGCAGTGAGGACATCTCGAGCGTTGAGGGCAAGTGGTCGAGCTCCAAAGCCTGGGGTCCAGCAGCGTTGCTGCCCATCTTGCAGCTACTCGGAACTAATTATCAATCAGCCGATTTTGTAAGGGCCGACCTTGAAGGTCACGCTGGCTTTGACGCGTTTGGTGAGATCCGACTGGCATTCGAGGATGGCTACGGCGAGGCGGTTTTCGGCAAGGCGGCTAAATCTGAGGGGTCGCTTGTGGTTTCCGGCACGGATGGCTACATTTACGTACCCGCTCCCTGGTGGAAAACAGACTACTTCGAGGTACGCAAAGAGGATCCTTCTCAAAACAAGCGGTATTTCTTCCAGCTTGACGGCGAGGGAATTCGCAACGAGCTCGTCGAGTTCGCGCGAGCAGCTGAGCGTGGAGGCAAATGCGGTCTTTACATCGATGATAGTGTATCCGCCGCCATAGCTGGCCTGCTGGGTCAATTCGGCGCAAGTAAAGACCACATCGAACTGTCGCCTATCAAGCTCGGGAGCGACACCTGTGGTGAGGGCGTAGCGAGATAGCCGCGCTTAGATATACACTCGACACATTATTCATGCCGTAATCTGAAGCATGGGGGAGTGGTGACCATCATTCTTCTGGGTGATAGCGGTCTGTATCTCGATTGCATGCTTATCTTTCATTGATTTAATAACAACGCAAGCAGCGGCTTGCGAATAACGGAAGTCGAAATTTAGCTACTTTCACATAAACTCTTTCTATGTGTTTTGACTTACGTTGGTTCAAAAATTGACTAAGCCAACTTTTGAACCAACGTAAACCTCCGTAGGCACTTGAATGTGTCTTCGCTATTTGGTACTTGGCTAAACAAAACAAATGAAGGACCCTTTGCTAGGGTCATCATCACCACAAAATTTGATTTAGAGTCAGGCTCACATTAGTTATGTCTATGTGGGCCTGATTTTTAAGCAAGTGCCTGCAAGTCCCTATATGTGGCAGTCATGCAAATAAGAATCTGTATCATTTATTTGCATTTCTAACGGTTTAGATATCGTGCGACGCTGCGCCTGCCCTAAGCTGCGGTAGGTCGCGTGGGCTATCAGGATATGGCGCAACACTCTTGCGGTCGAGTCTCATTTGTCCCGGACCTGGTTGACCCGGAAGAGCTAGACGTACCTGTCGTGAAACACTTAGGGTTTCCGCTGTGAACCCCGTGAAACGCCACGGTCAATGCTTGAGCCGGGAGTACAGGTCGTTCACCATCTCCAACCGCTCCAGGTAAACCGGATCGTTGTCGTCAGCCCTGCGCGCTTCGCTCTCGAGCCCACCGTCCCTGACCAGCACGCCGCGGGCCCGCTCGAAGTCGTGAATGAGCAGCGACCCGGTTGCAATCTTGCCGCCCATGGGCTTTCTGACGCGCACCGTGATGGGCTTCCCTTAGTCGCAGACGATCGCGACGGGGTTCTTGTGGATTGCGACGGCAACGCAGATGCGGAGCTTCTGGCGAAATAGGCCGCCTTTACGGGCCTGCCCTTAGCCCTAGGAGAGATCGGTGCTGTTGATGTAGGTCTCGTCAACCCAGACGGTGGGTGTGGCACGATCCAGTCCAGGTAGCCGAATACCGTAGCGAAGACGCGGTGCCGCTACTTGAAGGCCGTCTTGTGGGTGACGCCGCACTGTTGCTCGCGCACTCGACGGGGACGTTGTGGCGCATAAGCTTGATGAAGGAAAACCGACGAGAAGCAGCTTGCGGCAGCGCTCGAGGACGGTGCCCCTGGGGAAGGTAAACCTTCTGCCGGGCAACAACAGCGCCACCTTGGGACGCCGGCGGCGGAGTCGTCCCTCCAGGTGTCGCAAGCGCCGCGCCTAGGGCATTTCTGGTCCGGTCGTCGCACAGCGAGAATAGGGCGAGCAGGGCCTCGGTCTGGGGCTGAGACCCCGGTCCGGCTGGGATAGAATGTCGCTGTGGGCCATCGTCTTTCCTTTCGTTGAATATCTAGGCACTGACGATTCTAGGCGATGGCCCCCCTTGCTTCTTACACCACGACTGTGCGCGCTACCGGAAGAACGTGGTGCGGAAACGAATATCCCTTTCTGCACAATCCCACTATCCATTGGTTATCGGAGGAGTTAGAAAACTACGGCTCCTTTTACTATTCCGGGGATTGCGCCAACCCTATTTGGAACTGTTATGACCAAGCCCTGGTGAGCCCAGAATTGATGAACTCCATTAATTCCTATAACTATCTAAAGAGGATAGGGGTTAGGGGCTTGATTGCAAAAGTTCGTCCCAACAGCAAAATAAGCGACCATTTGTCGCTATTAGTTGATATCGATTTGAGTTAGGTGGGTTATTTATGTCTCCCAGTGAAAATCCGTAGTTAAATGTGCTTTCTCAACCTCAACACAGATCAACAGAAGAAATCGTTCCATATTTCAATGAACAGGCCAAAATGCTGTCTGTGGCGTCTGGAGACAAAATCAAAGGGTTGTTTTCAAGGACTGCCGATGTAAACAGGATTCTCGACCCAGCTCTTGATTTGGCTGAAAGCGCATCCACGGTAGTTTCAGGAGTTATCTCGAGAAACGCAGCCCTTTGTGCCCCAAAATCCAATCTCAAAGATGCTGACGATCTGTACAGGAAAAATGACTAGTGCTTTGAGATTCGTTCGGATAGATATCGATTCAGGGTATTCACTATCGAATTTGGTCCATCGTATCCTGCCGTTATGGCTGTCGACCGAGGCATATGCGGCGATCTTGTAAAGATCTACGACCGTTATTAGTTCGAAGAGGCCGAGCCGTGCATTGTTACAATACAAGACGATGATGATCTCAACCTTGTGTTCAATCAACTTCTAATTTGCCGTTTGACGCCCCTGCTATTCATCTATGTTGCAGCTTACTATGGATTGTCACTTAACATGAGCCGTAGCAAACGGACCGCTGACAGCTGCGATGTAGCGGGACTTTCATCCAGAACCTAAGAACGAATTTGGACCGATTTTAGAATTAAACTGGACACGGTTAACAAATGGGTCATGCTTTCATTTGAGGAGGGCATTCATTGAGCGACAACTTAGACAATCAAGTTGAGTATGTGCGATCACTTGCAATCGCCTTTCGCATGGCGATTAGCCGTGCCCAAGAGTCCGGAGAACTCTCTCGAACTGTAATCGCGTCCTTTCCAAGAGCTTGTTGCGGATATACAAGCGACTTACTGCAAAGGTATCTTGACAAGCATGGCATAAAAACATGGTATGTATCTGGAACGTATCGCGACCCATCAACAAATGATTCGCAGTCTCATGCTTGGCTTGAACTTGCCGATGGCACCGTAATCGATATAACCGGGGACCAGTTTCGCTTTGAGCCGCATCCCTTAAAGAATGATTGCCCAGTGTACTGTGACAAGCCGAACGAGTTCTTCAATCTTTTTGAACTAGATCTGCCTTGTGAATACGAGGTCTCATTTTCAAAGGATGTCTTACGCAAAGAAAAAGAAGCGTACGATATTGTCTGCAAGTTTCTTTAGCCCGTATGCCCGAATCTATATCGCTACAACGTGTGTTTTTAGCAATTGCCGTTGATGCTGAATTGGGGCGAATTAAGCACTAGGTTGTGATTCTATGCCTGTTACTTCTCGAAGGACACTTGTTGCTTATAAACTGACTTGTCATGAAGCTCGCAAGCCCGACAAGCTTTTTGAGCTCGATTCGCTTTATAAAGGTGGATTCACCCGAGCGTTCGTTGATTTTTGCGGATCAGATCAAAGCGCAATACAGCAAAAGGGTCTTGGAAAATACTGTCATCTTGAAAAGCCAAAAGTTCAAGATGAAGGTGTATTGCTTGAACTTCAATCGGGATCAAATGGCGAAAATATTTCCATTCTTGACCCTGGATTAGATTCCATAGTTGGCGAATATGATAGCGAAAAGGCACCCATGGTTCGCTCAAGGGTATATCTTAGAAATCCTGTTGGGAACTATTCGATTTTATGCGTTGAACATGTGAAGGGATCCGCCGGCGACACGTTTCTGAAGACGCCATTTAAGAACTGGTTAAAAGCGGCGGCCCCAGGATGTCTTTTAGATTGGGAACCTGTTGCAGAAGAAGAATCGCTTGATGCCTTTAAAAGCATCGAAGATTTCGAAGTTCGTAAATATCTTAGGTCAAGCGACATGGCGGATTCTTTAATTACTGGCGCTAATTACATTTCTTATAAGTTGGCTCATAAGAGAAGGCAGCCTTTTCCAATCGCCCTACTTAAGGAAGCTCTATCTGATTTCACCAAAGCAAAAACAATCTTTGGCCTTGTTGAGTCTGACATAACTGATAACAAGGTCGATGTATTTGTTCGAGCAAATAGCAAAGATGGCCGAACCGTAAAGTTCGACATTTCATCATCGTTCGATATGAAAATCAGAGAGTTCCTTAACGACCGTGGCGAAGCGGTTCTAAGTGATTCGGCCTTTGTAAAGAGATGCAATGATAAGTGCGAGATCATTGAGCATCGTCTTGGACGGGCTTGATTAATGAATGGCGGTTTCGCATGGGGAAGATTTCGCTTAGGGGTTTATTTGTCCGCTATTTAAGAACGCTTCATTCGGTTGATGACGACTCCCTTTATATCCCAGATGTTTTCGTTCATTTTGCTATTCCTTTTGGATTGTTTATTTGGGCAATCATTGATACCCATAGTGCCGCTGCTGTTCGAGCATATTTTGCAAATGCAATGACTGCTATATCGGTTATTTCGGGCTTCATGTGTGGTCTTGCAATAATGATCTTTGAGCTTAGGATTAACTTGAACCAAAGTAATGGCGAACTGGGAGAAAACGCTCATGAAATCGAGTTGATTGATGAGCTGTTCTCTGACGTGTTGTGGTCAGTCGTTGTCGGCTTTCTGTCGGTTGGTTGTATGGCTATATCCGGCGAGATTAACGATATCGCAGCTGTGAATAACCTATTTACAGCTTTCTCCCTAGCTCTATGCTGCAATTTTATTGTCGTTACCCTCATGTGCCTCAAGCGTATTGACGTGTGCTATCAATTTATTTCTCGGTTTTGGGGTCGGAAGAAGTAAGGGAGCATCTAGTCAGCTTCGACTACGTTAGTAGTCGTCTACTGTGGACACCACAGCTGCTGGGGAACTACAAGGACCTGCCCCAGCAGCAGATCGAGGCCATCTTGGACGTCAACCGCACACACAAGGACTTCGTGGCCGACGAGGTGCTGCAGATGGTGTGGGACTGCGTCTACGAGGGCAAACCAAAGCCGGTCGTGAGCGTGTACCGCCTGACGATGAAGTCCAACTCCGACAACTTCCGCGCGAGCTCCATCCAGGGCGTCATGAAGCGCGTGAAGGCCAAGGGCGTTCCCGTGGTTGTCTACGAGCCCACCCTGGACGCGCCAGAGTTCTTCGGCTCCGAGGTGACCCACGACCTGGAGGCCTTCAAGGCCGGCTGCGACGTGATCGTGGCCAACCGCTGGAGCGACGAGCTCGCGGACGTTGCGGACAAGGTGTACACGAGGGATCTGTTTAAGAGGGACTAGGGGAGAGGTGTACTCCCAGGATCTGGTGATATACAAAAATCGAATCTAGAGGGAGGCCGTATCAGCGTTGGCTGATACGGCCTCCTTTGATGTAACTCTGTTCCTAAAAACAAAACATGTGTTCGATTTGAAACTACATGAAGGAAGATCAATGCAGAATGCAAGCTACAATAGCAAACGAGTATTAGACTCGAGTCTAGCGGAGGATTATGGCGTTCCAAGATATCCTTGCTGCGATTGATATCGTCACGGGGCCTGACCCGGCCCATTCTATCCTGGCGTTTTCGATTGTCGTCGGGCTGTTTTTGCTGTGGTTGCGTAAGCAGGCTTTGGCGCGGTTTTACAAGGCCGGTATCTATGTTGCAGCACTGGCGTCCGATGCATTGTTTGCATCGGTAAAGAACGCCGTCCGTCGAAGAAACGCTTCTTAACGAATCCGGCTCGATTGCCAGGGTCAAATCGTTCTCATGGATTTGGTTTATCAATAAGGAGCGAATCCACGACATAAATCCTGTCCAATGCGGCAAATGGATGTTCTTCTTCTCTCCATTCAAAACCGCCCTCATGGACGACATTGTCGGAACCGCAGTTCTTGATGGCGTCGTCGTAGAGGCCAAATACTCGAATCCCGAAACGCTCATCGCGGCGGGCTCGAAACAAGGTGTCTGCTGCTTTTACCTAAACGGAAACGATAGAGAAAGCCATAAGAGGGTACTGAGCTACATGCTGGAAAACGGGCTAATCAGGAAGACAAAGACTGGAAAGCTGTATAACATTTCGTTCAAGTTCGACACTGAGACCTACGCAGGAAAGTACAAGGGGAGCGGCTTCTCCGGAAAGATAAAGCTCGCGGACTTCGTTGACCTGGAGACGGGAGAGTTTATTTAAGGGTGCGTGCCGAGTAGAGAAGTTGAACTTACTTCACCTGTGTCCCCTTTGGGGACAGCCGCCAGTGCAATACCTCAGTGCTATACTCGTTGTCCTAAGGAAGTGGTTCATATGTACTTGAGCGATACTAAGATTCAAGAGCTTATCGACAACAAGGTGCTGCTCAATGCCGATGCTTCGAACATCGGCCAGGTTACGTATGACTTGCGCACCGACGGATTCTACATTAATGAAAGCAAGCAGTTCGAGGTCGAGCTTGGCCCCGGAGACTCGACTTTTGTCTCTTGCGTTGAATGTGTCGCGCTACCCAACAATCTGACCGCTAGCGTACTTCTGCGCAATTCGCGCATTCGCCAAGGGCTTTCTTTGGATGCACCGCTCTATTTCCCTGGCCATGGAACTAGGCTGTTCTATCGTGTTACAAACGTAAGCGGCAGCACCATTACCCTCGATAAGTCTAAGGGCATCGCGCAGGTCGCATTCCAGCACGTCGAAGGCACGGTTGCCCATCCTTACCATGGAGCCTTTTCCGATGAGCTTAACTTTAATGGGCTCGCCGACTATTCCGACGTCTATGCCGGAGAGCTCAAAAAGGTTGAAGACAAAAAGGAAGAAGTTGCCAATATCGAATCTCGTATTTACGGTAATGTGCTGGCACTCTTTGCCGTCTTCGCCGCGATCTTTACGCTCGTGAACGTTAATGCCGGAGGGATCTCTTCCGATATTTCGACCGTCCGTTTCGTTGCGCTTGACCTGCTAATTATCGGCGGATTTCTGGTCCTTGCGTCTGCAATCGAGGCTTTTCTTATTAAGGACAAAAAGAAGAAGGCACGACTTCCGCTCGGGATAGGTGTCACGTGCATTGTCTTTGCTGTTGTCCTTGCATTCCTCTAAGTACTTAGAGGATTAGGGGAAAGCAATATAGGTTCTGAGACGGGGTGCCCCGGCGTTTGCCGTGGCACCCCTATTTGTTGATCGGACTTCCATTTTTCAAATTACATGGCCGCCATAGCAGCCCCAAGACATCTGCTATTTAAAAAAGCATGTCTCGAAAGCGTAAAATCGGGGTCTGGTCGACAGATCTCGGTTTTTCCCGCACTACGCCTGGATCCAGGACCTCGTATCCGAAAGCCGCTCCCGCGACGAGCTCGTCAAAGAACTAAGGCGCAATTGCGTTGTGCGTCTCGACGGTGCGTCGCACGTATAGAATCTAAGCATCCGCATGCCGGTTATTGAATGGAATGGACGCCACATGGAACTCCCTAGCACCCTGTGCAGCAATGTGTACGACTTCGCGTTTTGCCCCGAGCCCTGCTACGACCGCCTGGTCGATCTAGCCGACCCCGAGGACTGGGGTCCCAGTAACCGCATCCTCAAAAACTATCTGTCGTTCTCGTTTAGCCGCGCGGTGTTCCTGACCGAGCGCGACGTGGACCAGACCGCGCCGTCCAACCTGCCGTTGGTGTTCGATGACGACCGCTGCCTGTTCAACACCGGCCTGTACACGCGCCGTTACGAGACCATCTATGGCCTGTTTGAGCCCAACACCAAGCCCGACGCGCGCCAGGGCTGGTTTTTGAAGGGCTTCTTTAAGGAGAGCGACCCCATGCTGGTCTCGTTTGAGTACCTGCCGTGCCGCGTGCGCTTTGCCGAGGACCCCTCCGAGCTGGTCTTTGACTACCGCTTGCCCATCCGCTCCAACATCGACCACATTCTGGGCGATGAGGAGAACCTCACGCGTATTCCCGCCAGCCTGATGGGGGAGGGCAACTCGCTACTGCTGCGCCGCGCCTTTGAGGGAGCCGTCGTCGAGGCCGCCCGCCGCGCCGCCGCCAACTACACGCTCGCCGTGCCGCAGTTCTACGGCGGCCGGATCCAGCTGCTGCTGCCGCTGTGCCTAACCGGCGACAAGCCCGAACTGGCACTGACCATCCAACGCGAGGACGGCTTCTACGCCGCACGCACCTGCCTCACGCTCGACATGGCTTACAACAACGCTCGACTTATCTGCCGTCCTGAGACCTTGTTGATAAAGCGGTAAATGGTAGTTTAGCTGCGGTTTTGCCGATTGCTTTGGTTGCTTTGGCTTGACTGGCACTCACGAATTTAAAATCGGGGGCAAAAAGTTCTTGGTAAACCACGCTCGGCTATGATAGTATCTCTTTTGCCGAAAGGCGACGGGCGATTGGCTCAGGGGTAGAGCATATCCTTCACACGGATGGGGTCACAAGTTCGAATCTTGTATCGCCCACCATCAAAAGCGCAGGTCGGAGGTGTTAAGCCTCTGACCTTTTTCCTTTTGACACCAAGGCCGACACCAAAATCGACTCGAAGTCGTATAAGGCGTCTTTTTTTATCGCGCCCTTTTTTGACGCCATTGCATGTTTTGTATAAAACACATCCGTAATTTCAATGAACTCCCCATGTGATTCGAGCGCAAATGTGGAGACAGGGACCGCATGCCCAGAGCGTCTTCCAGCGGATTTCTATCACACGACGGTTTTCGGCAGAACTCGTCAAGCTTTTGGTCAGCGTTTGGTCAGCTTCCGGTACTTACCCGCATGATGCCCCGGTAGATAATCGTCCACGACCACAACCGCATGGTCTACGGCCGATACCAGGGGAGGCGCAAATGGACGAAATCGTCTGCGCAAACACCGCATTCCGTTACTGGCGCTGCCCGCCACAGGTGCGCGATCTCTACCCGCGCCTGCCCAACTCCGAAGAAGGCTGGCGAGCTCTATCCCAAGCCCCATTCGTAACCGACGTCCTCAAGACCCCAGTCATCACAGCAGCATCAACTCGAAGCAACCTACATTCCGAGACAAGACGTACCATCCGATGGAACAGCGCCTATACAGAGAAGGTCTCGATCGACACGGGCATGGGCTTTAGCGTCACAGACCCTCTTCATACGCTATTCACCATGACTCGAAGCGTTTCTTCATGCGACCTGGTTCTGGCCATGTACGAGCTCTGCGGATGGTTTTCGGTTTTTAAACCATCGCCCGCGGTCGACATGGCACTTGAGCAAGCAAAATCAGAAGAAGAGCAGTACACCACAGAAAGTCTTTTTGAACTAGATGAAACCCAAGACGAGGCCCCATGGAAGCGAGTCTATGCTCGTGCGAGCCAGAAGGACAGCGAGAATGATCAAAGTGGGCAGCAGAATGACGGATCCGGAAATAAAGCAAACGGAAAAGGCACATCGCTCTGGATGAGAAAGCCTCTTATTGAAATAGAAGAACTGCACAGATTTGCAGCGAAGGTTAAGGGCGAGATGTGGGGAAAACAATTCTACGAAGCCGCACGGCAGGTAATGGGTATTGCGGCATCCCCGCTAGAAGTTGCTGGAATCATGTTGCTAAGTCTTCCGAGGCGTACTGGCGGAGCGGAGTTTAAAAACATATACGTCAACGACTTAACACCGCTGTCGAATTCAGCTCGAAAAATCGCAGGTCAGAAAATCTGTTACGGCGATATCGTCATCGTAAACCCAATAATAATGAAAGCTGTGCTTATCGAACTTCAGGGAGAGGTTATCCATGGTTCAGGCGCCGTGCTGGACCACGATGCCGCACGAATGACAGCATTACAAAGCATGGGATACGACGTATTTCTTGTAACCCATGACATGCTCAATGATCACGATCAGCTTGATGCCATCATTCACAGTGTGTGTGAGCGATTGGAGTTGCGCTACAAACCAAAAACCGAGGCGATGAGATGCGCTGAGACCAGATTGCGAGCCAACGTTCTGTGCAATTGGCTTGGTATTGGTAAGTAATATTGTTCAAGTGAGCATTATTACTACTTTATATGCTGCCAGTAATTAAGTGCCATTTTAAAACCACGCCGGTTTACTACGTTGGATTGGGGGTAGCTGAGCACACCGAATTCGTCGCTCGTAAAACCGCAGGTAGAATGCCTGCCCGTTTTGCGAATGTAGGCGTGTGGTCGGAAATCCGGGAATCGTCGCAGTAAACCGGTCTGTTTATGAAGCGACCAGCTGGCGCGAGCTGCGCACGGTTCAGTAAATTGACCCGAAGGCGCGGAGAGGGGCTCAGACGAAACCCTCCCGCGGAAGCACCGCGGATTGCTTTGTTCTGGCCGGCGGCACCTGGGGCGACATGCGCGCCCCGGGAAGGAGGGCGGCGGGCTTGCCGCTGCCCGCGGGGCGCGCCCCGCGGGCTATTTCGGGCATCGTGTGTCCCTTCGGCCCCGCGCCGTTCCACGCACCGTAAAATCTTTTCCAAAATTGTCCTTGCATCGGCGGGGGAGTTCCCGTATAGTACTTTCTCGCACGGGGGCGTAGCTCAGCTGGGAGAGCGCTTGACTGGCAGTCAAGAGGTCAGGGGTTCGATCCCCCTCGTCTCCACCCGAGCATTGAATGAGGCTCCAACGCAAGTTGGGGCCTTTTTTCATATCTATCGATTTACGCCATGTGTTGACTGAGCAGCATCTTGGCGACATACCCATTGTTAATTACGAATATGAATGTTAATAACTTTACGTATCTGGATAGCAAACCTGGTCTGCAGCGCCAATAACAAAGAGGCCGGGCGTAATGCCCAGCCTCGAAATACTCTGGTGGGCCCTCCGGGATTCGAACCCAGAACCCAGGGATTATGAGTCCCCTGCGCTAACCGTTGCGCCAAGAGCCCTTATGAACGGTGAATGCAATTCTAGCAAAGGCAACTCAGGCCTAATTTCTTCGCTTCACGTCGTGAAATACTACCATGCACGAGCAAGTCGCACAACGCAAGATCAAGTTCGATGCTAAACAACAGCTAATCTAGGCCCGTCGCAGATAAGGAGTGTTTTATAAAAAGTTAAGGCCTTAAATTCAGGGCTTCAAGACATTTCAGCGTGAAATCAACCTGATGCCATTTCAAAACCATGCCCGTTTACTACGACGGATCGGCGACCTTCGACCACCGCGTGTTCTCAGTTTGCAAAACCGCAGGTAGAGAGTCCGACGGTTACACGAAAAGGCGTGCGTGGTCGAACATTACAGATACATCGTAGTAAACCGGCATAGTTCTGAGGCGCAGATGAGGGACGGTTCGCAATCGGACCCGATAATGGGACTGGCGACGCATAGGAAATCCGGTTGCGCGGAGAGGGTCGCGTTCCGCGCGCCAAGTCGGCCGGCGTAGGGGCCGTGCGGGGGCCAGGCGCTCCGCAGGCTGGCCCGGCCCCGCGCGACTCCGGCGCCCGCCCCCGGAAAGTTTTTCCAAAAATGTCCTTGCATCGGCGGGGGAGTTCCCGTATAGTACTTTCTTGCACGGGGGCGTAGCTCAGCTGGGAGAGCGCTTGACTGGCAGTCAAGAGGTCAGGGGTTCGATCCCCCTCGTCTCCACCCGAGCATTGAATGAGGCTCCAACGCAAGTTGGGGCCTTTTTTCATATAGGCACACAAGGTCAAAGGCGGCACCATGATCCTCCTGGTCGACAAGATCGAAAAAAGCTTCGGCGCGCGCGTCCTCTTTAGCGGCGCGTCCTTCCAGATCAACCCCGGCGAGCGCTTCGCGCTCGTGGGCCCCAACGGCGCCGGCAAAACCACCATGCTCAAGATCATCATGGGCATCGATAGCCCCGACGCCGGCCAGGTCCAGTACGCCAAGGACTGCCAGGTGGGCTATCTAGAGCAAGAAACCAACCTGGAGCAAAAGGACACCACCATCCTCGCCGAGGTCATGGCCGCCGCCAAGGAAATTCGCCGCATGGGCGAGCGCGCCAACGAACTTCAGGCCCAGATCACCGAGCTCTCGGAACAGGGCAAGGACGTCAACGCGCTCCTTAACGAGTACGGCCAGGTCCAGGACCGCTTTGAGCACCTGGGCGGCTACGAGCTCGAGAGCAACGCGCGCAAAATCCTGTCCGGCCTGGGCTTTAAGGTCACCGACTTTGAGCGCCCGTGCTCCGAGTTCTCGGGCGGCTGGCAGATGCGCATCGCGCTGGCCAAGCTCTTCCTGCGCCACCCCGACCTGCTGCTTCTAGACGAGCCCACCAACCACCTGGACCTCGAGAGCGTCCAGTGGTTGCGCGGCTTTATTGCCAACTACGACGGCGCCGTCCTCATCGTCAGCCACGACCGCGCCTTCATGGACGCCTGCGTCGACCACGTCG
This sequence comes from uncultured Collinsella sp., assembly GCA_900542905.1. Classification (GTDB taxonomy): domain Bacteria; phylum Actinomycetota; class Coriobacteriia; order Coriobacteriales; family Coriobacteriaceae; genus Collinsella. The sequence goes on along the minus strand of UQPF01000005.1, from coordinate 16,704 downwards.
CCGCACTCGAAAACCGTCGCGTGACCACCTACACCGGCAACTACAGCAGCTACCTCAAGCAGCGCGAGGACAACCTGGAGCAGATGCGCGCCAAGCGTGCCGCCCAGGAGCGTGACATCGCCCACATGCAGGTCTTCGTCGACAAGTTCCGCTACAAGCCCACCAAGGCCGCCCAGGCGCAGGAGCGCATCCGCAAGATCGAGCAGATCAAAAAGGAGCTCGTCATCCTGCCCGAGGGCCACAAGCACATCGATTTTAAGTTCCCTGACCCGCCGCGCTCGGGCGACATGGTCGTGGGTCTGGAGGGCGTGTCCAAGTCTTACGGCAACAAGCACATCTACAGCGATATCGACCTCAAGCTCTACCGCGGCGAGCACGTGGCGCTCGTCGGCCCCAACGGCGCCGGAAAGTCCACGCTCATGAAGATTCTCGCCGGCCTGGAGCCGCCCACCACCGGCACCCGCGATCTGGGCACAAACGTGGGCGTAGCCTACTACGCCCAACACGCACTCGAGGGCATGACCGAGTCCAATACCGTTCTGCAAGAGATCGACACCGTCACGCCCAAATGGACCGTGCCGCAGCAGCGCAGCCTGCTGGGCGCCTTCCTGTTTAGCGACAACGACTCCATCGAGAAGCAGGTCCGCGTCCTCTCCGGTGGCGAAAAGGCGCGGCTAGCGCTCGCCAAGATGCTCGTGGCCCCCGAGGCGCTCCTGTGCCTGGACGAGCCCACCAACCACCTGGACATCGACTCGGTGGACATGCTCGAGAACGCCCTGCAAAACTTCCCCGGCACCATCGTGCTGATCAGCCACGACGAGCACCTGGTACGCGCTGTGGCCAACCGCATCATTGACATCCGCGACGGCAAGGTCACGGTCTACGACGGCGACTACGACTACTACCTCTACAAGCGCGAGGACCTCGCAGCCCGCGCCGCCGCCGAGGCGGCAGGGGAGAGCGCACCGGCCGCGGCCAAGTCCGCTAAGGTCACCGCGGCCCAGTCCGATGCGCCCGCCGCACCCAAGCCTGCCGAGGGCAAAAAGACCAAGGAGCAAAAGCGCGCCGAGGCCCAGGCCCGCGCCGCGCTCAACAAAAAACTCAAGGGCGTGCGTAACCAGCTCAAGAAGATCGAGACGGAGCTCGACAAAAAGCGCGCCCGCTATGACGAGCTTATGGAATTGATGGCAAGCGAAGAGCTTTATGCCGATCAAGACAAGTTCAACGCCGCGCTGGGGGAATATAACGGCCTTAAGCAAGAGCTGCCCAAGCTCGAGGACGAATGGCTGGAGCTTTCCACCCAGATCGAAGAGGAGACCGCGCGTGAACTCTCGTAAGGCCGCTGCCGTGGCGATGAGCATCATCGCCATCGCGTGTCGCATCTGCGGCATTTTTATGAGCGCGATGACCGTGCTGCTGTGCTTTAGCGGCCTCACCGCCAAGCTGCAGATCGTTGGCTTTGTCGTTGAGCTTTCGCGTGCACTGCCGAGCGCCATCGCCGGCTACGGCGTCATCACGTCGCCTTTTGGCGGTGTGTTCCGCCTGGATTATGCTATCGTCGCTGTGATCCTGTTTGTAATTGACTACCTGCTCACGCGCGCCTCGCGCCGCGTCCGCTAGGGGAGCGTTATGTCCAGCAGCTACATCATGAACCTGCTCGCCAGTGCCGTTGCCGTCATCGTTGGCATCGTGATCCACGAGAGCGCGCACGCCGCCGCAGCCTGGGCGCTCGGCGACAAAACGGCTCGCTCGCGCGGCCGCGTCTCGCTCAACCCGCTCAACCATATCGACCCGTTTGGCACCATCATCCTGCCGCTGCTCATGCTCGCAGCCGGTGGCCCGGTGTTCGCCTTCGCCAAACCCGTACCCGTCTACCTCAACAACCTCAAGCACCCCAAGCGCGACGAGGTCCTGGTGAGCGTAGCCGGCCCCGCATCGAACATCGCACTCGCGTGTCTTGCTGCCGCCCTCATGCGCCTGACCTATGGCAACCTCTACACCAGCATGTCCTTTGCCGTGGCATCGCAGATCATGAACTTCGGCGCCACGTTCATCGTAGTCAACCTGTCACTCGCGTTCTTCAACCTCATCCCGATCCCGCCGCTCGACGGCTCGTCGATCATCGTGCCCTTCCTCAAGGGCAAGGCGCTCGCCAACTACTACCGCCTGCAGCAATACGCCATGCTCATCCTCATCCTGGTGCTGTACCTGCTGCCCATGTGGACCGGCATCGACGTAATCGGTCGCTATTTCGACGTTACCGTGTATCCGCTCGCTGAGCAGCTGCTTAACTTCGCAATCGCCGCCATCTAAGGTAAACTAACAGGTCGACCGTGCAAAACGGTCGTAACATGCACCCAAACCGCGCCGCGAAGGCGCCGTCAAAGGAGGTCGAAGATGTCGTATCGCGTGTCGACGCAGGTCTACAGCGGACCGTTCGACCTGCTGCTGCAGCTGGTAACCCGCCAAAAAGTAGATATCGGCGCCATCTCGATCAGTGAGGTGGCCGAGCAGTACCTTGCCGAGGCCGAGCGCATCGAGGCACTGGACCTGGACGTGGCGAGCGACTTTTTGCTGGTCGCGGCAACCCTTTTAGACATCAAGGCCGCCTCTCTGGTGCCGCAGGAGGCCCCACGCAAAGTCGATGACGACGATGACGAGTTCGACGAAGACCTCGAGGAACTCAGCGCGCTCGACGGCGACGCCCTGCGCGAGGTCCTGATCCAGCGCCTGATTGCCTACAAGCAGTTTAAGGGCGCGGCTGCGGCCCTCGGTGCCCGCATGCAGGCCGAAAGCCGCATGCACCCGCGTGTGGCCGGTCCCGACCCGGAGTTTCTGGGGCTCATGCCCGACTACCTGGCAGGCATCACCCTGCGCGGTCTCGCCGTCATCTGCGCCGACCTGGACGGCAAGCGACAGACCTTCCTGCTGGAGGCCGAGCACGTGGCGCCGCATCGCGTGCCGCTCGACCTGACCGTAGCCTCAGTCGACCGCTTTACCATGGCACACCAAACCTGCACCTTCCGCGAGCTACTGGACGGCGATGCCACCACCGAGCAGCTCGTCGTCACCTTCCTGGCCATGCTTGAGCTTGCCAAGCGCGGCTCGCTCACGCTGAGCCAGGACGAGATCTTCGGAACCATCTGCATCAACCGAGTCGAGGGAGCCGAGGCATACGTGCCCGGCGAGGGCCCCGAGCTCACTGAATAGGAGCCGCAACCATGTCAACCCTTTCCACGCTGGAGGCAAATAGCCTCAAAGGTGCCCTCGAGGCGCTGCTGCTGGTGTCGAGCGACCCGGTAAGTGCGCCCGCGCTGGCCGGCGCACTGGATATCGCCCCCGGCGAGTGCGCGTCGCTGCTCGCCGAGCTCAAGGTTGAGTACGAGGAGGCCAACCGCGGCTTTCAGCTGCGCGAGGTCGCCGGCGGCTGGCGCCTGTTCACGCACCCCGCCTACCACGACGTGGTCGAGGCCTATGTGTTGAGCTGGGACACGCAAAAGCTGTCCCAGGCGGCGCTCGAAACCCTGGCCGTCATCGCATACCACCAGCCCGTAACGCGCGAGGTGGTCAAGGGCATCCGCGGCGTCAACTCAGACGGCGTCATCGCGTCGCTCGTGGACAAGGGTCTGGTGCGCGAGCTCGGCCGTGACCCCCAGCGCGGCCAGGCCATCATTTACGGCACGACCAACGCCTTCTTGGAAAAGTTCGGTCTGCGCTCCACCCGCGACCTGCCCGATCTGGAGCAGTTTGCCCCCGACGAGCAGTCGCGCCAGTTTATCCGTGAGCGCCTGAGCGGCCGCAGCATTCAGTCCACGCTCGAGGATCAGGCCGAGGACCTGGACGAAGAGCGCGAACTGCTTGATACCGATGTTGAAGATGTTGAGGCAGTCGAGGACTTGGAGACCCTGGTCGTCGACGAGACCTCGGAGGATTTGCATGACGAGGACTAACGAAGCAGGGGAGACGCGCGCCATGGGCAACGCAGTACCCGCAGCCGACGCCCAGCCCGTCTACCCGCACACCATGCGCCTGCAGCGCTTTTTGGCGCGTGCGGGCGTGGCGAGCCGCCGCGGCTCGGAGGACCTGATGACCGCCGGCCGCGTGACCGTTAACGGCGAGGTCGCGACCGAGCTGGGCACCAAGGTCGATGTCGACCGCGATCACATTGAGGTCGACGGCATGCCCGTCAAGCTCAATCAAGGCGCCGTGTACCTGATGCTCTACAAGCCGACCGGCTACCTCACCACCATGAGCGACCCGCAGGAGCGCCCCTGTGTAGCGGACCTGGTTCCCCGCGACCGCTTTCCGGGTCTGTTCCCGGTGGGCCGCCTGGACCGCGACACCACGGGCCTCTTGCTCTTTACCACCGATGGCGACCTGTCGCAGGACCTGCTGCACCCGAGCAAGCACGTCTACAAGACCTACCAGGCACTTGTTGACGGCGAACTGTCCGACCGCGACCTCACGCCGTTACGCCGTGGCATCGAGCTCGACGACGGCCTATGCCAGCCGGCAATCTGCCGTGTCATTAACGCGCGCGAGGCCGAGGCCGTGGCTCCGCAAGGCATCAAGCCCGGTACCACCGCCGTGGAGGTCATCATCCGCGAAGGCCGCAAGAACCAGGTCAAGCGCATGCTGAGCAAGATCCACCACCCGGTGATCCGCCTGCACCGCTGCAACTTTGCCGGCCTGGAGCTCAAGGACGTGGCCAAGGGCTCGTGGCGCGAGCTCACCGACCGCGAGGTGCAGATCCTCAAAAGCGGTGGCATCCCTCCCAAGCAGGCCAGCGCCATGCGCGGCGGCAAGCCCCAAAACACGCCCGCCAGCCGCACGCGTCACCACGGCAGCCACGGCTCCGCACCCAAGCGCAACACCTACCGTGAGCGCTACACGGGCTAGGCAACTCGCCGCGCCCCAACGCCCGCGAACCATACCAGCACGTCACCCATCGAAAGGAAGCATTGCATGATCGTCGCCATCGACGGCCCCGCCGGTTCCGGCAAGTCCACCATCGCTAAGGAGATCGCCCGTCAGCTTGGCTTTAACAAGCTCGACACGGGCGCCATGTATCGCGCCGTCACCTTCGCCGCGCTCGACCGCGGCATCGACCTGGACGACGAGGCAGCCATCGATGCCCTCGCCGAGCAGATCGAAATCCGCTTTACCAACGGTACCGGCGAGGACACGCGCCTGACCATCGACGGCGCGGACGCATCGGCCGCCATTCGTACCCCGCAGGTTGACGCTAACGTGTCCAAGGTCTCGGCCTACCCGGGCGTGCGCGCCGCCATGCTCATCCATCAGCGCCGTGCCGCAGAGGACCGCGATATCGTGGCCGAGGGTCGCGACATCGGAACCGTCGTGTTCCCTAACGCGCAGGTCAAGGTCTTCCTGACCGCCGACCCGCGTGAGCGCGCCCGCCGCCGCGTGCTGCAGCGTCACCAAAACGACGCCCAGCCGCTCACGTCCGAGCAGCTCGAGGCCGAGGTCGACGAGACGCTCAACGCCCTTAAGCAGCGCGACAAGCTCGACAGCAGCCGCGAGGTCGCCCCGCTCGTACCCGCCGAGGACGCCGTGCACGTCGACTCCACCGCCCACACCATCGACGAGGTCGTCCGCATTATCGAGGACCTCATCAACCAAAGGAGGTAGCCCATGCGCCTGTTTAAGCAGACGCCCGAGGACTATTACAACGCCCCCTACGCCGAGTTCCCGGCGCTCATCCGCGGCACTGTCGTCGTGGTTATGGCCATCCTTTGGGCCTTCTCCAAGCTCATGTGGCGCTGGAAGGTCGAGGATGCCGACCTGCTGTTTGAGCGCCAAGAAGGCCGCGGCAGCGTGGTCATCTGCAACCACACCTCGATGGCCGAGCTCTTGGCCGTGGAGACGGCGCTGTTCTTTGGGGGGCGCCGCATTCGTCCCATCTTTAAGTCCGAGTTCGCCAAGAGCAAGATTGTGCGCTGGGCCTTCAGCCGCGTTGGCGGCATCCCCGTGGAGCGTGGTACTGCCGATATGAAGTGCCTGCGCGCCGCCCAGCATGCGCTGCAGCGCGGCGAGGACGTCCTGATTTTCCCCGAGGGCACGCGCATCCGCTCGCGCGATATCAAGCCCGAGGTCCACGGCGGTTTTGCGCTCATCGCTCAGATGGGCAAGGCACCTGTGAACCCGCTCGCCATTTGCGGCTGGTCCGACATCACGCCCGCGGGCAAAAAGATCATGCGTCCCAAGAAATGCTGGATCCGCGCCGGCAAGGCCGTCTCGCTTTCCGACGCACCGGCCGGGCTTAAACGCACGGAGCGCCTGGAATGGTTTGAGTCCGAGGCCATGAACCGCGTCTACGCCATGCGAGACGACCTTTGCGCCGAGCATCCAGGCAGGTTCTAGCCATGAGCGAGAATGTGACGAACACCGCCGCGACTGCGTCTGACCAGGCAACCGCGCCCACCATCGAGATCGCCGCCCACGCCGGCACTTGCTACGGCGTACAGCGTGCGCTCGATATGGCGCTGGCCGCCGCGCCGCAGGCAGGGGAGTGCACTCAGGTCCATACCTTGGGTCCGCTCATCCATAACCCCATCGTGGTGCGCGAGCTCGCTGAGGCAGGCGTTGGCTTGGCCGAAAACCTGGACGACGCATCGTCGGGTACCGTGATCATCCGCGCCCACGGCGTGGTGCCACAGGTGATCGATGCTGCCCGCAAGCGCGATCTCAACGTGGTCGACGCCACCTGCCCTTACGTCAAGAAGGTCCACGTGGCTGCCGAGCGGCTGGTGCGCGAGGGCTATCGCGTACTCGTCGTGGGTGAGCCGGGCCATCCCGAGGTGGAGGGCATCCTAGGCCACGCCGGCAATGATGCGCAGGTCGTGAGCTGTGCCGCCGATGCCAACGCCTTGTCGCTCAAGGGCAAGGTGGGCCTGGTTGTGCAGACCACCCAGACCGCGCAGAACCTCGCCGAGATCGTGGCTGCCATCACCCCGCGCGTGCAGGAGCTGCGCGTGATCAACACCATCTGCGCCGCCACGAGCGAGCGCCAACAGGCAGCCGCATCACTTGCCAAACGCTGTGATTGCATGGTCATCGTGGGTGGCAAGAACTCGGGTAACACCCGCCGCCTGGCTCAGATTTGCGCAGACGCCTGCGAGCACACGCATCACATCGAGGAAGCTTCCGAGCTCCAGGCCGCGTGGTTTACCGACGCTCACCACATCGGCATCACCGCCGGAGCCTCCACCCCGCAAGAACACATCGAGCGCGCCGTCGAGCGCATCAAGGAGCTTTGCCGCTAATCATGGACCAGACCGTACCCGCATACGCCGCCGAGGTGGCCGATTACGGGCGCAGCCGCGACCCCGAGCCGGGTGAGGGCGCGCTCGTTAAGAACGTGCGTCCCGAGTCGCCCGCATGGGATGTGGGTATCGAGCCGGGCATGCGCGTGCTCACGGTCAACGGCGAGCAACTCACCGACATGATCGTATGGCTTTGGGAAGCAGACGACGACACCGTTGATTTGGAGGTATTCGACCCGCGCGACGGCACCGTCACCCCCGTCGAGCTTGACCGCTTTCCCGGCGAGGATTGGGGTTTGGAGTTCGATGGCCCCATCTTCGACGGCATGCGTACCTGTGTGAACGCCTGCGTGTTCTGCTTTATGACCATGCTGCCCAAGGGTGGCCGCTCCACGCTCTACATCCGCGACGATGACTATCGCCTGAGCTTTTTGCAGGGCAACTTCGTCACGCTCACGAACCTCACCGACGAGGACGTGCAAAACGTCATCCAACGCAACATGAGCCCCATGAACGTGTCGGTCCATGCCGTGAGCCCCGACGTCCGCCGTCGTATGATGGGCCGCAACGCCCAGCGCGGCATGGACGTACTCGAGGCCATCATGGCCGCCGGCATCGAGATTCACGCGCAGATCGTGTTGTGCCCCGGCATGAACGACGGCGAGGAGCTGGAAAAGACCCTGCGCTTTTGCGAGGAGCACGAGCAAATCACAAGCCTGGGCATTGTGCCGCTCGGTTTTACCAAGCACCAAAACCGCTTTAGCTGGTCATACAGCGACAAGCCCGAACTGGCGCGCGAGACCATTGCCATGATCCGTCCCTACCAGGACCGCGCCTTCGAGCGTTTTGGCCGCCACACCTTCCAGATGAGCGACGAGTTCTACCTGGACGCCGGCATCGATCCGCCCGAGGCGGACTTTTACGACGGCTATCCGCAGTACTACGACGGTATCGGCATGATCCGCTCATACCTAGACGAGACGGACGATGTGCTTGCCGCCGATGCCGAGCGACTGGCCCGCGTCCGCAAGGCCATCGCCGCTCGCAGCCAGCACCTGCTGTGCCTCTCGGGCGCCAGCGCACGCGACACCGTGGCACGTTTCGTGGAATCGCCGCAGGGGCTCGCCGGCACCGTCACGGCCATCAAGAATCGCTACTTTGGCGGCAACGTGGACGTGACCGGCCTCATCGTCGCCTGCGACATTCTGGAACAGCTGCCGCAGGACCTCTCGGGGGTTATGCTCTTTATGCCTAAGCTCATGTTCAACGCTGACGGCATGACGCTTGACGAGTATCATCGTGACGATTTACTCGCAAGCCTTACCAGTCGCGGCGCCGAGGTTCATGTGGTGTCGACCATGCCGCATGAGCTGCTCGATACCCTGGAGCACATCCTTGGCATAACGCCCGCCAATTCAACTATTCCCGCTGACCCTACCCATTAAAGGAGAGCAGATGAAACCTATCGTCGCCGTCGTCGGACGCCCCAACGTGGGCAAGTCCACGCTCGTCAACCGCCTGGCCCAGACCTCGGACGCCATCGTCCACGAGTCCCGCGGCGTCACGCGCGACCGCTCGTACCACACGGCCGATTGGAACGGCCGCGAGTTCACCATCGTCGACACGGGCGGCATCGAACCGCTCAAGAGCGATGACGTCTTCGCCACGTCCATTCGCGACCAGGCCCTCGCCGCCGCCGAGGAAGCCGCCGTCATCCTGTTTGTGGTCGACGGCCGCACCGGCGTCACCGAGGAGGACGAGTCGGTCGCCCGTATGCTCAAGCGCTGCGACAAGCCGGTCTTTCTGCTGGTGAACAAGCTCGACAACCCCGATCGCGAGAACGACAGCATCTGGGAGTTCTATTCGCTCGGCATCGGTGAGCCCACGCCGCTTTCGGCCCTGCATGGTCATGGCACGGGCGACCTGCTCGACGATATCGTGGCCCTGCTTCCGGAGGAAGAGGACGAGGTCGCCGATGAGTTCCCCGACGCGCTGAATGTGGCCATCATCGGCCGCCCCAACGCTGGTAAGTCCTCGCTGTTCAACCGCATCCTGGGCGCCGACCGTTCCATCGTGTCCAACATTGCCGGCACCACGCGCGACGCCATCGACACCGTCGTGGAGCGCAACGGCAAGCACTACCGCATGGTCGACACCGCGGGCATTCGTAAGAAGAGCACCGTGTACGAAAACATCGAGTACTACTCGATGGTCCGCGGCCTGCGCGCCATCGATCGCGCCGACGTGGCGCTGCTCGTCGTCGACGCCTCCGTGGGCGTTACCGAGCAGGACCAGAAGGTCATGGGTCTTGCCATCGAGCGCGGCTGCGCCATCGTTGTGCTGCTCAACAAATGGGATCTGCTCGACGACGACCGTAAGCGCGAGGCCTGCATGGAGACCATCGACCGCCGTCTGGGCGTCATGGCTCCCTGGGCCCAGTACCTGCGCATCTCTGCCCTGACCGGCCGCAGCGTCGAGAAGATCTGGGCAATGGTAGACGCCGCCGAAAAGACGCGCTCGCAAAAGATCAGCACCTCGCGCCTCAACACGTTCCTCACCGACCTGCGCGAGTTTGGTCATACCGTGGTGGACGGCAAGCGCCGCCTGCGCATGCACTACGTGACCCAGACGGGCGTCAACCCGCCGACGTTCACGTTCTTCGTCAACCATAGTGATCTGGTCAACGACACCTACCAGCGCTACGTGGAGAACCGCATGCGCTCGACCTTCAACTTTGCCGGCACGCCCATTCGACTCTTCTTTAGGAAGAAGGAGCAAAAGGATGCATAATCCGATTCTGCTGACCGCCATCTGCGCCGTGGTCTCGTTCTTTATCGGAGCGATTCCGTTTGGCCTGATCCTGGGCCGCGTGTTCAACCACACCGACATTCGCAAGGCGGGCTCCGGCAACATCGGCACCACCAACGCGCTGCGTGTGGCCGGTCCCAAGGTGGCCGCGCTCACGCTGCTGCTCGACTGCCTTAAGGGCGCCATCTGCGTCCTTATCGCCCGTCCGCTCATCGCGAGCGTGGGCTATGGCTTTCCTGTAAGCATCGTGGCGCCTGGAGCCCCCGGTGACTGGATGCTCGGCGTCATCTGCCTGGCTGCAGTGTGGGGCCACATCTTCTCGCCCTACCTCAACTTCCATGGCGGCAAGGGTATCGCCGTGGGCTTGGGCGTCATCCTCGCCTGGTACTGGCCCATCGGGCTTTCGCTGCTGGGCATGTTTATCGTGGCCGTCGCCATCACCAAGTTTGTGTCGGTAGGCTCGCTTGCCGCGGCCATCGGTCTTCCCATCGCCGCCTGCGCGGTCTTTCCGTACAGCAGCCTAGGACTTAAGTTTTGCATGGTGATGATCGGCATCACCGTGGTGTGGGCTCATCGTGCGAACATCAAAAAGCTCATGACCGGTAAGGAGTCCAAGCTCTCGTTTACCAAGCGCGTCACCGAGCCCGACGATAAGTAGGAGAGAGTCATGAATGTTGCGCTGATTGGCTCTGGCTCCTGGGGAACCGCCGTCGCCGGCCTTGCCGCCGCGCGAGCCGAGCGCGTGACCATGTGGGCCCACAGCGAGCAGACGGCCTCCGGCATTAACGGCGAGCACCGCAACCCGCGCTATCTGGTGGACTACGTGCTGCCGGAAAACGTTGTCGCTACGACGGACCTGGCCCAGGCGCTTGACGGCGCCGAGGCCATCATCTTTGCCGTTCCTTCGACGCACCTTCGCAGCGTGTGCCATCAGGCAGCGCCCTTCATCGCCGCCGACACCCCGGTACTCTGCCTTACGAAGGGCATTGAGCCCGAGTCCGGCCTGCTCATGAGCGAGGTCATCGCCAGTGAGATCGGAAACGAGTCGCGTGTCGCGGCGCTCTCGGGCCCCAACCATGCGGAGGAGATCTGCCGCGGCGGGCTTTCTGCCGCCGTCATCGCCAGCGAAGATCCGCAGATAGGGGAGACCTTTAAGGACCTGCTCTTGTCCATGGCCTTCCGCATCTATCTGTCGCAGGACATGACCGGTGTCGAGGTCTGCGGCGCCATGAAAAACGTCATCGCCATCGTGTGCGGCATTTCCGCCGGCTCCGGCGCAGGCGACAACACGCTCGCCCTCATCATGACGCGCGGCCTGGCCGAGATCAGCCGTCTGGTGCACGCCCGCGGCGGACAAGCCATGACCTGCATGGGACTCGCCGGCATGGGCGACCTCATTGCCACCTGCACCTCAGAGCATTCGCGCAACCGCACCTTTGGCTACGAGTTTGCCCACGGCGTGTCGCTCGACGAGTACCAGACGCGCACGCATATGGTGGTGGAGGGCGCCGTCGCCGCCCGCAGCGTCAGCGAGCTTGCCCGTTCACTGGGCGTAGACATTCCGCTCACCTTTGCCGTCGAGCAAACGCTCTACAACGGTGTTACTTTGGATAGGGCGCTCGAGATTCTCACCGACCGCGTCCCTTCTCAAGAGTTCTACGGACTCACCGACTAGCGCAGAAAGGCTACTACCATGGGTTCCATCAAAATCGCTCCATCCGTCCTTTCGGCCGACATGGCCAACCTGAAAGGCGAGCTCGACAAGATCGCCGGTGCCGACTACGTGCACTTCGACGTCATGGACGGTCACTTTACCGGCAACCTGACCTTTGGCGTCGATATCCTCAAGGCCGTCAAGCGCTCCACCGATGTGCCGGTCGACGCGCACCTGATGGTGTCGAACCCAGACGAGACGGTCGATTGGTACGCAGACGCCGGTGCCGACATGATCACCGTGCACTACGAGGCTTCCACGCACCTGCACCGCACGCTCACCCATCTGCAGCAGCGCGGCGTCAAGGCCGGCGTGGTGCTCAACCCCGCAACGCCCGTCTGCGTGCTCGAGAGCATCATCGACGTCGTCGATATGGTGCTGCTGATGAGCGTGAACCCCGGCTTTGGCGGCCAGAGCTTTATCCCAGGCACGCTGCCTAAGCTGCACGAGCTCAAAGCCATGTGCGAGCGCCACGGCGTATCGCCCCTGATCGAGGTCGACGGTGGCATTTCTTCAAAGAACATCGCCGAGGTCGTTAAGGCCGGCGCCAACGTGCTCGTAGCCGGCTCCGCCGTATTTAAGTCCCAAGATCCCGCCGCCGAGGTTGCGCTGCTGCAGAAGCTGGGCAATGAGGCCGCACAGGAGGCATAAACCCTTATGACCGCAGGTCAAAACCGCATACCCGTGAATCTTGACTATGCCGCCTCGACGCCCATGCGCGCCGAGGCGCTCCTTGCGCAGCGCAAGTACGACAACAGCGAGCTTGCCGGCGTCAACCCCAACTCGCTGCACTCGCTTGGCCGCAAGGCCGCCGCACGCCTGGAAGTCACCCGTCGCGAGATCGCCCGTAGCTTTGGCGCACGCGTTCGCCCGTCCGAGATCATCCTTACCAACGGCGGTACCGAGGCCAACCAGCTGGCGCTGCTCGGTCTTGCCGAGGGCGCTCGTCAGCGCGATCGCAAGCGCGATCGCGTAATCGTTTCGGCCATCGAGCACGATTCGATTCTGGACAACCTGCCGCTGCTGCGTGCCGCCGGCTTTACCGTCGACTTGGTGCAGCCCTGCCGCGCGGGCTACATAGAGCCTGCCACGCTTGTCGAGCTGCTCGGCGACGACGTTGCGCTCGTGAGCATTATGGTCGCCAACAACGAGACCGGCGTGGTGCAGCCCATCCGTGAGCTGGCCGCCGCCGCACATGCTGCCGGCGCCTTGTTTCATACCGATGCCATCCAGGGCTACTTGCATATTCCGCTCGATGTCACCGAGCTGGGCGTCGATGCCATGACCGTTGCCGCGCACAAGATCGGCGGCCCTGTGGCATCCGGTGCACTCTACCTTAAGAACCGCACGCCGCTGCGTCCGCGCATCTTTGGCGGTGGACAGGAAGCCGGCCGTCGCGCCGGTACGCAGGATCTGCGCACGCAGCTGGCTTTTGCCGCTGCCGCTTCCGTGTTGCTGCCGAATGTGGGCCAGGAGCGTGCGACGCTGCAGGCCCTGTCCGACAAGCTCTACGCCACGCTTACGGCCCATCCTCGCATTCACGCCACAATGGGCGACTACGCGCAGGCCGATCGTCTGCCGGGTATGGTTTCGATCTACGTCGACGGCATGGACTCCGAGGAGCTCATCATCAAGCTCGATGCCGCCGGTTTTGAGGTTTCGGCCGGATCGGCTTGCTCGAGCGGCAGCATGGACCCGAGCCACGTGCTCAGCGCCATGGGCATTGGTCGTGAACAGGCATTGGGGTCGCTGCGCATCTCGTTTGATGACCGCGTGAACCCTGCCGACCTGGATGATTTTGCCCAGACGCTGCTTTCGATCGTAGGCGCCGCATGATCGTCTCCGAGCTTGAACGTGCGCTGCTGGCGCGCTATCCCAAGGCGGACGCCGAGGGCTGGGATCATGTTGGGCTATCTGTGGGAGATCCCTCTGCTGATATCACCGGCGTGGCCTGCGCACTCGACGCGACCGAGGCCAACGTGCACCGCGCCCAGGAGGCCGGCGCCAACGTGCTGCTGACGCATCATCCCATCTATATCAAGGCGCCCGAGGCCTTTTGTCCGGCCGATTCCGCGCGTCCCCAGTGTAGCGCTGCGTTGTACGAGGCGGCTCGTTGCGGGGTGAGCATTATCTCGCTCCATACCAACCTGGACCGCTCGCACGAAGCGCGCGTTCGCCTGAGCGAGCTGCTGGACGCCGAGCCCATAAGCTCGCTGGAGCATGTGGACGAACCTGAGCTCACCGGTCTGGGCGCACTCGCGACCCTCCACGACGTCTGCAACCTGCGCGATCTCGCCAACCGTGCCGCCACGGCCTTTGGCAGCGACCCGCGCGTATGGGGCGAAGCCGAGCACCCGTGCCGCACCGTCGCCATTCTTGGCGGCTCCCTCGGCGACTTTGGTGAGCTTGCCATCGCCGCGGGCGCAGATGTTATTGTGACCGGAGAGGCCGGCTACCACGTGGCGCAGGACCTTGCCTTGCGTGGCCTGAGCGTGATTCTGCTCGGCCACGACCGCTCCGAGGAGCCGTTCGTGGATATCTTGATGAACTCTGCAGTTGACGCCGGGGTCAACCCCCGTCATACGATTAAAATACTGAACCCTTGCCAATGGTGGACTGTGACAAAAGGAGAGAACTTATGAGCGCCGGCGCTACGCTACTCAAGCTGCAACAGATCGATTTGGAGCTCGCCCGCAACAAGAGCGAACTTGCCAATATGCCGGAGCTCAAGGAGCTCGCTTCTAAGCGCAAGACCTATGTGAAGCTCAAGGCCGAGATGACCAAGCTCTACGCCCAGCGCAAGGACCTGGACATTGAGCTCGACGACCTCAACACCACCGAGATCCAGACCAACAACGCCATCGAGGCTGCAAAGAAGCGTCACGTCGACGGCTCTGATTACCGCGAGGTGCAGGACCTGGAGAATGAGCTTGCCACCCTGGCGAAGCGACTGGACAAGATCGAGCACACCCGCAAGGATGTCGTTGTCGCCCATAAGGAGGCGCTCGACCACGAGGCTCGCGCGCAGGCCATTATCGCTAAGTTCGAGGAGGGCGTGAAGGCAGATACCAAGGCCGCTCGTGCTAAGGCTGCCGATCTCCAGGCCCAGATTGACGCCGCTACCAAGGAGCGCACCGCGCTGGCTGCCACGCTGCCGACTGACGTGCTCACCGATTACGAGCGCCTGCTCAAGCAGTTCCGCGGCCTGGCCGTCGAGACCATCCAGGGCAACATCCCCACGGTCTGCCACACCGCGCTGCAGGCATCGTCCATGAGCGACCTCAACCACGACGGTAGCGAGATCACGCACTGCCCGTACTGCCACCGCCTCCTAGTACTCCCGAGCAAGGAAGCCTAGCGATGACGGCGGCATCCAACAATTCAATGCAACTTGAGGGAAAAACGATCCTGCTGGGCATTACCGGCGGGATCGCCGCCTATAAGTCGTGCAATATCGTGCGCCTGTTGCAAAAGCGCGGCGCGCGCGTCAAGGTCGTTATGAGCGAGCATGCCACGGAGTTCGTGGGGCCGCTTACCTTCCGCGCGCTCACCAATGAGCCGGTCGCTGTTGGGCTATTCGACGACCCGTCTGACCCCATCCACCATATCTCGCTTGCGCAGGAGCCCGATCTAGTGGTCGTGGCGCCCGCGACGTCCAATATCATCGCCAAGATGGCCAACGGCATCGCCGACGACCTCATCTCCACCACGCTGCTAGCCACGCCGCGACCCATCGTGATCGCACCCGCTATGAATAACGGCATGTGGAAAGCTCCGGCGACGCAGGCCAACATGACCACGTTGCGCGACCGCGGTGTCCATGTGGTGGGACCCGGCAGCGGCTACCTTGCCTGCGGCGACGTGGACACGGGGCGCATGAGCGAGCCAGAGGACATCGTCGAAGCCATCTGCGAGGTGCTCAACCCCGCGCCTCAGGACCTGGTAGGTAAGCACATCGTGATTACCGCCGGCCCCACGCACGAACCGATAGACCCCGTGCGCTTCATCGGTAACCGGTCGTCGGGCAAGATGGGCATCGCCCTGGCGGGGGAGGCTGCTCGCCGCGGTGCTGCGGTCACGCTCGTGCTGGGACCGACATCGCTCGATGTGCCCCGCGGCGTGGCGTGCGTACGCGTGCAGACCGCCGCAGAGATGCTGCAGGCGGCGACGAGCGCCTTCCAGACGGCCGACGTGGCCATTTGCGCCGCCGCCGTCGCCGACTACACTCCAGCGGCCCCTGCGGACCATAAGCTCAAAAAGTCCAACGAACGCTTGGATCACATCGAGCTCGTCGAAACGGTCGATATCTTGGCCGAGCTCTCGCGCCAGAAGGGCGAGCGATGCGTGATCGGATTTGCGGCCGAGACCGATAACGTCGTGGAGTACGCGCAGCGCAAACTCGCGCGCAAGGGCTGCGATGCCATTATCGCCAACGATGTCTCGCGCGCCGATTCGGGCTTTGGAACCGACACTAACAAGGCCTGGATTGTAAGCACAACGGGCACGCAAGAGCTTCCCGTGCTAACAAAACCCCAGCTCGCAGATACAATTTTGGACTTGCTTCAAAAATTGTAAAAAAGTTCTTGCACAAGTCTAAAGTTTCGGGTTAATATACTTCCTGTTGCGAGCGAGAGCAGAGCAACAGACAAAAGCTTCGGGACGTGGCGCAGCTTGGTAGCGCACTTGACTGGGGGTCAAGGGGTCGCTGGTTCGAATCCAGTCGTCCCGACCAGAAGTTTGCAGGTCAGGCACCTAGTGCCTGACCTTTTTAATATGAGAAAGCCATTGTCAATAGGCGTGTTTGTTCGAGCCCGGTTTTAAACCGGGCTTTTTCGTTTCCCGTCGGGAGGGGCCGCGCACGCTGCACGTTTAGTCGACGCTTGCCTGGCAAGCTAA
>UQPF01000004.1 GCA_900542905.1 uncultured Collinsella sp. | reverse complement strand
TTAGCTTGCCAGGCAAGCGTCGACTAAACGTGCAGCGTGCGCGGCCCCTCCCGACGGGAAACGAAAAAGCCCGGTTTAAAACCGGGCTCGAACAAACACGCCTATTGACAATGGCTTTCTCATATTAGAGGGGTCGACGCCGTTAAGGCATTGACCCCTTGAACTAAGTAACGGCGCTGCCCAGCTATCACCCTTGGGCTGCCGTCGACTTTATTCTACCTACGGTTGCCAGGTTTAACAAATGAATTTTCAGTAATGGAGCCCCGGAGCCCGCTCGCTCAACCACCTGGCCATCGGATTAGCCGGATTCTGGGACACGCCTTCCGTCCCAGGCCTCTACCGGAAAATGCGTCCCACCCTGAGGCTCGATTCCGGGACACGGTTTCCGTTTGAAGCCCCGATGGGAAAGCGTGTCCCGTTCCGAGAGCTCATTCCGGGATGCAGTTTCCGCTAGAGATGCCACCGGGAAAGCGTATCCCGTTTTGGAGCCAAATTCCGGGTCGTAGTTTCCGCCTGAGGGCCGATCCGGAAACGACATCCCACTCTGGGGCCGAAATCTGGGACACGCTTTCCACCGGCATTCCGCTGGCAACTAGCACGACAACAGAGGGCCCCGTTCCAGCCATTCGAGGACAGGCTTTACCCCCGAGCAGCGTTATCCCGCTCACACATCTCGGCAAACGAAATCAGCTTGGCATCTCCCCTGCTCGCCGCAGCTTCCTGACATCCCTGCGTAAAGCCGCTTTTTGAGAAAAGTGCATAGCTTTTTCGTTGCCGTCTAAAGAGCTCGCTTCGGTATACGAGCTTTTGCAGCACGTCTTCGCCCACCGGCTCATTGCGCCATTTGCACTCCGCAAACAGCGCAGTGTCCTCGCCATCGTCAACAATCAAGTCGATTTCTTCCTGCGTATGCGTGCGATTATCCGTCCCCCACCAGCGCCCGACGCTCGCCGGAACCACATCGAGCTGGCCCGCCCGCGCGAGTTCGTACACGTATTGTCTGCATATGAGCTCAAAGACCGTACCCATGTAATCCGATACGTGCGGCTCAATGCGCTTATACGCCATCTCGGCCATATCGTTTTGAATCAGCCCAATGTTCTGCGGCACAAACTTGTACCAGAACCTAAACATCTGATCGCTCAGCAGATACACGGCTCGCTTATTGCTCGTCTCGTTTAGGGGCAGCTCGCGCTCGACAATCCCAAGCGACGCCAGCTTATCCACATAGCTCTTTACGTTGCTCGCAGGGATTCCCGTAGAGCTCGCAATCTCTGAGATCTTCGAGCGCCCCTGAGCAATTGCTTGCACGATTGCATCATATTGCTCGGGATTGCGGCACTCTTGCAATAGCAGGTTACTCGGCTCCTCAAAGAGATAGCCCGTAGGAGTAAGAAAAAGACGTTTGATGTTGTCCTTGAGCGGTGCGGCAGGATCGACTTTCTCGATATATGCAGGAATGCCGCCCGTCATGCCATAGCAAACTGCAGCGTCTTCGCGACCCATGCTCTGCCACAGGCCGAGGGTCGTCATAAAATCGAGCGGCAAGATCTTAAACTGGGCCGTACGCCTACCGTATAGTGGGCTCTCGTAGCCCAACACCTGTTCCTCCATAAACGAAAGAGACGAGCCGCACAGGATAAGCATGAGCTTGGTCTCTTTGTACAAGTGATCGATCTTGTCTTGCAGCAACGAGCTGATCTCGGGATTCGATTGGGCGAGATAGGGATACTCGTCAATCACGACAATCAAACGTTCCGTGCGAGCCATGGTGGCCAATGCATCGAACGCCTCGTCAAAACTACGAAACGACACGCCCGCAGCACCAACGGAGCCCGCAAGTATCGCCTGGCTAAAGCCATGCAGGTTTGCCTCTGCATTGGTACGACGAGCTTGAAAGTAAATAGCCTTCTTGCCTTGGATAAACTCTGTGATAAGGCGCGTTTTACCCACGCGACGGCGGCCGTAAATCACAGGCATCTCAAAGGAGCCCGTGCCATACAGTCGATTGAGCTCGGACATTTCCGCTGTTCTTCCGATAAACATAGGGCCATCCTTCCTTCACGTTATAGCTAGCCATATTATACCTTCCTATAATATAGCTAGCTATAACGTAATTCGACAAGCGGCGCACGAAAAGGGGCGATACACCGCCGCACGTGGACCGTTCCGGAAAATGTATCCCGTTCTGGGGCCAAAAACTGGGCCGTAGTTTCCGCCAAACATGTCATCCGGAAAGCGCTTCCCGCTCTGAGCCTGAATTCTGGGATGCGGTTTCCGCTGAAGCTTCTACCGGAAAATGCATCCCATTCCGAGCGCTCATTCCGGGTCACGGTTTCCTCAGGTACAAGACGACGATCCTCCGCCCTTATCACATGCCTTCAAATATGCGATCCAGAAACACAAAACAGCAGATAGAATGCTCTTTTTCAAAAAGTACACGTCTCGAAACTTACCAAGACTTCATATCCAGTTACCGTTCACGGTCGCCGATTGCCGCCCACCGATTCAAACAAGAAATATGTCGCCAAAAGCAGGTCATCTACCTGCATGGTTAGATTTTGGTCAGCTTTTGGTCAGCTGAGCGGCAAGTTCCAGCTGATACGTTTTTGCTACCCAAAAGGAGGTGGTAGCTCATGACCCATTGCAATGACCAGCTCATCGACCAACTGCTCACTCAAGCCGAACAAGAGAGGCGCTGTCTGATTCCCCCGAGCACGGCGATCCGAAAAGCGCTCCTTCGGCGCACCGGCGGCACGGTTGTCTCGCCCATGCCGGGGTTGTTTGCGCGAAAAACGCGCTGGGATGAACTCAACCGAGCGCAACGCCATTGCGAAATCCTCCGCGCCCTTGCGATCATCCATCCCGATTGGACGTTCTGCTCGTTTTCGGCAGCTTGCCTGCTGGGGCTCGAGGTCTCGTGGCGACACCTGAACGTCGTGCATGTTTGCAGCTCGACAAAGCCGTCGGCTCGTCCGGGCGCACATATTCAGCGACACCAGATTGAGCCGGCCGGAGCAATACGCAGAGCCGGCATATCGGTAACGCCGCCCATCCAAACGGCCACAGATTGCCTGCTGCAAACTGGTTTTGCCGACGGCATGCCCATTGCCGATTCGGCGATCTCAAAGCTCGGCCTTGCGCCGGAACAGCTGATGGAGGCCGTTGAGCAACGAGCGACTGCCCGCAATGGTCGCGCGATTCGCACCGCCCTCACAACGCTTCGATATGCCGACGCCCGCGCCGAGAGCGGCGGGGAATCGGTCGCCCGAGCCGTCATGATCGAGACGGGCTTTGCGCCCGACTGGCTTCAATACGAGTTGACGGACCCCTTCGATTCGGCCAAGCCCATACGAACGGACTTTGCCTGGGAGCGCCAGGCGCGGGAACTCACGCTGGGCGAGCTCGACGGGCTCATCAAATATACCGACCAGACCATGCTGGCCGGACGCACCACCGCCGAGGCGCTCGTTGCCGAACGACAGCGCGAAGCGCACCTATCGCTCTACGGTCACCCCCTGCTGCGCTTTACCATGAACGAGGTCCGCTCGACAGGAATGCTCGCCAAAAAGCTGCAGACGGCAGGCATCCGGCAGACCGCGCTGCCGACATGGCTCAACGATATTGAGCTGTAGGAGCTGCTGAGCTTATGCCCGCCTGCCCACCAAACTGGGACACACTTTCCGGTTGGCAGCACCCGCGAAAACCATGTCCCAAATTGAGCGCTCAAAACGGGATGTACTTTCCAGATGGCATGCCTAGCGGAAACCGTGTCCCGGAATCAAGGCCTAGAATGGGACAGACTTTCCGGTTGAAGCGCCCAGCGGAAACTGCATCCCGGAATAGACGCTCAAACTGGGACGCAGTTTCCGGTTTCCTGCTGTTCCGGAAAGTACGTCCCATTCTGGAGCCGAAATCCGGGATGCAGTTTCCGTATGCGGAGGCACTCCAAACAAAAGGCCCCGACTCGCGATGGAGCTGGGGCCAAAGGCGCAGCATATACAGTTGATGTTGAGCGCGAACAGCCCATCAGCAATGGTCGTCCGTGCCCCACCCTACCCGCGGTTGCGAACGCGGCTGTAGGGCGTATCCACCATGGGCAGATCGGGACGCAGCTTGCCGTCAAATGCGCGATAGGCGTTCTGTACGGCGGGCGCCGTGGGAATCGTTGCGATCTCTCCAATGCCCTTGCCGCCGTATGCCACGGGCAACAGCTCGTCCTTCTCCACGTAAATGGCGTGGATATCCGGAATCTCGGGCGCACGGAACAGCCCAAGCGTGCCGTACCTTGCCTGGGGCACGCAGTCCTTGAGCGGCCAGTCCTCGGTAAGCGCATAGCCCATACCCATGAGCACGCCACCTTCGATCTGACCCTGGATGGAGATGGGGTTGACCACCTTGCCGGAATCGTGCGCGGCATAGATCTCACTCACGCGACCGCCATCGTCCAAAATGACCACATGCGTGGCAAAGCCGTAGCAGATGTGGCTCTTGGGGTTGGGAACATCCGCACCCAGCTTGTCGGTCGGCTCCAGGTACACGTAGCCAAACTCGCATCCCTCGAGCGCCTTGATGGCGGCCGCGGGATCCTGAGGATGCATACCCTGGCCGGCGACGAGCTCCTGCGTGTGCAGCTGATAGGCGCGACCGTCGTCGTACTCGATTTTGACGCCGTCACCATGCGCATTCACGGGAGCGGCGGGCGCAGACTTGCCGGCCTCGATGTCAAGCATGGCATCGCGCAGCAGGAAGGCGGCACCGCGCACGGCCTCGCCGGTCACGACCGTCTGACGCGAGCCAGACGTGGTGCCGGAGTCGGGAGCGTTCTCGGTGGAGCACTCGCCGTTGGCGATGCAGCGAAGCGGCAGGCCGCATGCCTCGGCAACGTCCTGCAAAAAGACGGTGTTGCAGCCCTGGCCGATGTCGGACGTGGCGGCATAGACCACGGCCACGCCGCCCTCGATGCGAATCTTGCAGCGGCCGGCATCGGGCAGGCCAACGCCCACGCCGGCGTTCTTCATGGCGCAGGCGATACCGGCGTGTCCGGGATGCGCATAGTAGGCATCCTTGACCTCGAGCAGTGTCTCCTTCAGCGCCGTGGAGCAGTCGGCAATCTGACCGTTGGGCAAAACCTCGCCCGGCTCGATGGCGTTGCGGTAGCGAATCTCCCACGGATCCAGGCCGACTTTCTCTGCCAGCAGGTCGATCAGGCTCTCGAGCGCAAACTCGGACTGGCAAACGCCAAAGCCGCGGTACGCACCGGCGGGCGGGTTGTTGGTGTAGTAGCCAAAGCCGCGGATGTCGGTGTTCTGGTACTTGTAGGGGCCGACGGCATGCGTACAGGCGCGCTCGAGCACCGGGCCGCACAGCGACGCGTAGGCGCCGGTGTCAAAGTTGATCTCGCAGTCTAGGCCGGTAAAGTTGCCCTCGGCGTCGCAGCCCAGCGTAAAGGTGCCGTCCATGGCATGGCGCTTGGGATGGAAAGCGAGCGACTCGGCACGCGTGAGCTTACACTTCACAGGACGTTGGAACTTATAGGCGGCGAGCGCGGCCAGGTGCTGGATGGACACGTCCTCCTTGCCGCCAAAGCCGCCACCCACGAGCATGGTCTCTACAACCACGCGCTCGGGCTCGCTATCCCAGCCAAACATGTGAGCGCACTCTTTGCGCGTATCGTAGGCACCCTGGTCGGTCGACTGCACCTTGACGCCGTTCTTGTACGGGAAGGCAACGGCACACTCGGGCTCCAAGAAGGCATGCTCGGTAAAGGGCGTGGTAAAGCGCTGCGTCACGGTGAACGCGCTTTCGGCCAGCGCCTTGGCGGCGTCGCCGCGCGTCACATGACGGCTCTGGCACACGTTGTCCTTGAGCTCCACTGTGTTGCCAAAGGCAAAGAAGCTGTCATGCAGGCGCGGGGCGTCGGCGGCCCTGGCCTCCACAATGTTGCGCACGGGCTCCAACGGCTCGTAGTCAATCTTTACGAGCTTCTTGGCCTTCTCGAGCGTCGCCTCGTCCTCGGCGACCACCAGCACGATGGCATCGCCCACGCAGCGGGTGATATCGCCCTGAGCGATCATGACGTCCCAGTCCTGGATAAGGTGGCCGACCTGGTTGACCGGCACGTCCTCGGCGCGCAGGATGCCCACCACACCGGGCAGGGCCTCGGCCTTGGAGGTGTCGATGGAGAGCACGCGGGCGCGCGGATACTTGGAGCGCACGGCGCTGGCATAGGTCAGGCCCGGCTGATCGAGCTCGTCGATGTCGTCGGGATACTTGCCCTCGCCGAGCACCTTCTTGCGCACGTCAATACGGAAGGCGCGCTTGCCCACGCCGTAGTCATCGCCGCGCTCCAGGTCCTCGTCGATCTGCTTTTCGCCGCGGAGCACCGCAGCGGCCAGCGAGATGCCCTCGATAATCTTTTTGTAGCCGGTGCAGCGACAGACGTTACCGCGAATGGCGTACTTGATCTGCTCCTCGGTGGGCTCGGGGTCCTCGGCGATGAGCGCCGCACCCGCCATGACCATACCGGGGATGCAAAAACCGCACTGCACGGCGCCCACGGCGCCAAAGGCGTACACAAAGGCCTCGCGCACGTCCTGGGGCAGGCCCTCGACGGTCACGATGTTACGGCCGGCGGCAAGAGCGGTGGTCAGTACGCACGCCTTGACGGCCGCACCGTCCACATGGATGGTGCAGGTACCGCACGCGCCCTCGGAGCAGCCGTCCTTGGCGGAATGAATGTGCAGGTCGTCGCGCAGGTAGCGCAGCAACGGTTTGTTTTGGGTCGTCGTGTGCTCGACGCCGTTAACGGTAAAAGTGAATTCCTGTGCCATGGCGATTCCCTTCTACACGCCGGCGGCGATGCCGGTGCGGTCGTGGATGGCGCCATGAGGGCAGACGACGGCGCACATGCCGCACGACAGGCAGTCCACGCCGTCGATATGGGCGCAGTTGTCCTCGATGCGGATAGCGCCGGCAGGGCACTTTTTGGCGCACATACCGCAACCGATGCAGCTCGTATCGCAAATCTTGCGCGCAATGGCGCCCTTATCGGTGTTGTTGCAGCGCACCAGAATGTTCTGGTAGCCGGGAACGAAGGCAATCACGCGCTGCGGGCACGCCATGCCGCACAGGCCGCAGCCCGTGCACTTGGAGTGATCTACGCGGGCGATGCCATCGACCAGCGCAATGGCACCGTGGGGGCAGGCCGTGACGCAGGCGCCACAGCCAATGCAGCCTTCGCTGCAGCGGGCGTCGCCGCCTGCGGAGGCGCAACCGCTTCCGCAGGCAACGTAGGCCACGTTATGTTGAATGGATTTGGCCATAAGAGACTCGCCTATTTCTTAAGAAGGTACGAATAGTTGTCGCGCACGGCCCTGATGGTCAGGCGGACGGCCTCGGGAAGGCCGGTGTTGACGGCATCGACCGAGACGGTACGGACGGTGCCGGCGACGCGGACCTCAAAGTGGTCCTCGTCCACGGCCAGGAAGCCCTCGTTCTCGGAGTTCTCCATGTCCTCCTCGCTCCAGAACAGGGTGAGCTTGTCCTTATAGGGACGACCCTCCTGGTAGGGGCAGAACACGGCGCAGTTGCCGCACTCGTTGCACATGCCATCGACGTGGACGACCTGATGCTTGGCCAGGCCCGGCACCTTAATTGCCACGTTGGCGCGGTTGGGGCACACGTCGCAGCAAACCTCGCACACCGAGCCGCAGCCCAGGCAGCGGGTCTTGGTGCAGTTGCGCTTGTCGCGGCACAGCGTACCCTTGCGCTCGTAGCAGGTGTCCTCGCGGCCGGCCTGCTCGTTGCAGTCGGCGTACTTGTTAAAGTCCACGCCGGCGATGGCATGGGCGACCTCGGCGGCATCGGCGATAGCCTCGACCACGGTGGCCGGACCGCGACGGCAGTCACCTGCAGCCCAGACGCCCTCGACGCCGGTGGAGGTGGCGGCGAGGCGGCCGCGACGGTCGTGCTCAACACCCGCGGCGTCGTACAGGCTGGCATCGATGCCCTCGCCCACGGCGCAGATCACCGTGGTGGCGGGAAGCTCGACGGTCTCGCCCGTGGCGACGGGGCTACGACGGCCGCTTGCATCCGGCTCGCCAAGCTCCATAACGTCGCAGGTCAGCACAGCGCCGTTGAGTGCCTTGGGCCCCAGCAGCTCGCAGAACTCAACGCCGTCGGCAAGAGCAAGATCGAGCTCTTCCTCGTCGGCGGGCATCTGCTTCTTGGTGCGGCGATACACCAGGCGCACGTTCTTCACGCCGGCAAGGCGCTTGGCCACGCGGGCCGCGTCCATGGCGGTGTTGCCGGCGCCAATGACCACGACGTCCTCACCCAGCTCGAGCTTCTCGCCCTTCTTGGCGGCCTCGAGGAACTCCAGCACGTCGAGCTCGGCGCCCTCGTCTAAGCCCGCAGAGCCGGGCATCCAGGCGCCGGTGGCCACGACCACGTCGGTAAAGCCCTGGGCTTTGAGCTCGTCAATGGACTCCACGCGGGCGTTGAGCTGAACCTTGGCGCCAAAGGCCAGGCAGAGCTCGGCATCGTGGGAGATATCGTCGCTCGCGATGCGGAACTCGGGGATCACGTGGCGGACCACGCCGCCGAGAGAGTCGCGGGCCTCAAAGATGGTGACGGGCACACCGGCACGCGTCAGGAAGAACGCCGTCGCCAGGCCGGCCGGGCCGCCGCCGATAACGGCAACGTTGCGCTCGCCGTCGTTGGCGATGGCCTGGGCGCGCAGCTTGGGCAGCACGGCGGTCATGGCCTCGCGGGCGGCCTTGAGCTTACTGGCGCGAATCTGGGCGCCCTCGGGCTCGTAGAACGCACGCTCGCAGGCACGGCCGCAGGGATGCGGGCAGATGGTGCCGGTAATGAACGGCAGAGCGTTGCGCTCGATGATGATGTTGAGCGCGTCCTCGTAGCGGCCCTCGTCAACAGCCGCCAGATAGGCGGGAATATCCTGCTGGATGGGGCAGCTCGTGCGGCACGGCGTGGTAAAGCAATCGGAAAGCGGGCTCTTGCCGGCGACCTTGCGGTCGGGCAGCGGGCGCAGCGGCTTCTTGTAGAGCGGATTGGTGAGCGAGTCGGTCTGGATCGCAGTCACGGCCTCGAGAGAGACGCCCGCGAACGGCTTGCCGTCCAGGTCGGTAAACTCGCCGGCCATCTGACTAAAGCGCTCGTAGCCACCGGGCTTGAGCACGTCGGTCGCCAGGGTAACGGGCCAAATGCCGGCATCGTACAGGGCGCGGATGTTGTAGACCGTGGCACCGCCGGAGTAGCTGATGCGCAGCTTGCCGTTAAACTGCTCGGTAATGCGGCGGGCAGCCTCGATGGTCAGCGAGAACAGCGAACGGCCGGACATGTACATCTCGGTAGAGGGCAGCTCGTTCCTCGTCACGTCGACGGGGAACGTGTTGGTCAGCTTGACGCCAAACTCCAGGCCGCGCTCGGCGCACAGGGCGATCAGGCGCTCGAACATAGGCACGGCATCGGCCCACTGCAGGTCCTCGCGGAAGTGCGTGTCATCGAAGACGATGTAGTCAAAGCCCAGCTCGTTGAGGCGCTGGCGGGCAAACTCATAGCCCAGCAGTGTGGGGTTGCACTTGATGTAGGTGTTGAGGCCCTTCTCGGTGATCAGATAGGTCGCGATGCGCTCGATCTCGGCCGGCGGGCAGCCGTGCAGGGTAGACTCGGTGATGGAGTTGGAGACGCGTGCCGGGATGGACTCGACGAACGCGGCGTCGACATGCTCAAACTTGTCCAGGTTGGCGAGCGCCCATGCGCGGCACTCGTTCCAGACGTCGGAGCCGCTGGCGTCCTTCATGCCCTCGATGTAGGCGTCGACCTTGGGGCTCTTGATGCCCTCCAGGTCATAACCCACGGACATGTTGAAGACAAAGCCGTCCGGGCTGCCCAGGCCGTACTCGCGAGCGATCAGGTGGCAGGCAAACCATGCCTTCACGTACTCGGCAAAGGCCTGCGGAACCTCGAGCTCGGTCGACCACTCGCAGTTGTAGCACTCGTCCTGCGCCACGATACAGGGCTTGTTCACACACTTGGAGAGCTCCTCGCCGTCCATAACCTGAACGGTCTTAAGCTCAAAGAAGCGGGAACCGGCCACATAAGAGGCCACAATGTTCTGGGCAAGCTGCGTGTTGGGACCGGCGGCCGGGCCAAACGGAGTCTCGATGCGCTCGTCAAAAATGGGAAGCGCGCCCTCCTGGTTGGTCGTGACCATCTTGCGCACGCCAAAGACGGCGCCCTGAGTCTTGTGCTCCTCGATGATCCAGTTCATCAGCTGCGAAAACGGGATCGGCCTCATGATGTCGCTCATAGTGAGCTCCTCTCTGTAACGCCCGGCGAGACCGCGCGGCGGGCGCAAATACGGTGTAGCGCTAGCACAGCGCCGGCGACCCCGCGGAGGTCGCCTATACGCGCGTCGAATGCGGCGAAACACCCGACGCGCGTGAATCTACTTGTGAATTAGTAGGTGCAATCGTTGAGCGTGCTCCAGAGCTTCTTGGACTCAGCCATGGTCCACGCGTTGATCTTGTCCTCATCAATCCCAACGAACTCGCGATCCTTGTACAGGACGCGGCCGTTGATGATGGTGGTGCGGCAGTTTTTGCCCATCATGCCAA
The DNA here is from genome assembly GCA_900542905.1 of uncultured Collinsella sp. GTDB lineage: Bacteria > Actinomycetota > Coriobacteriia > Coriobacteriales > Coriobacteriaceae > Collinsella. The sequence continues at coordinate 141,434 of UQPF01000004.1, read as the reverse complement.
AGAGCATGTGGCCGTCGATGTTCTCCTCGCTCAGCGGCGTAAAGGGCTTGTAGTCCATAACGATAACGTCGGCGGCAGCGCCGGCCTCGAGCACACCAAGCTTGCGATCGAAGTACTTGCTCGCCATCTTGGCGTTGTTCTCAAACAGCATCGTCATGGCCTCGCACCAGCCCACGTTGGGCATGGCAGCGTTGTGGCGCTGAATGATCAGGAAGACCTTAAGGCTCTCGAGCATATCGTGGGTGTAGGCGTCGGTACCCATGCACACGGGGATGCCGCGGCGGAAGAACTCGAGCACGGGGGCGCAGCCCACGGCGTTGCCCATATTGGATTCGGGGTTGTTGACCAGCCAGGTGCCGGACTCCTTGACGATATCCATCTCGGCAGGCGTCACGTGGATGCAGTGGCCCAGCATGGTGTCGGGACCAAGCAGGTTGTGCTGCAGCAGGCGCTCGACGGGGCTGATGCCACCGCGGTTGAGGCGGGAGTCCCACACGTCATTCATGCCCTCGCACACATGGATGTGGAAGCCGGTCAGGCCGTTGTTGGCCTCGGCCATCTTGTCCATGGTCTCGTCCGACAGCGTAAAGGTGGCATGCCCGCCAAACATGGCAGCGATCATGTGGTTGTCGTTATCGCGACGCTCCTTGGCGGCCCACTGGGCAAATTCGGCGTTCTCGGCAATGGCCTGGTCGCATTTTTCCTGGCCACGGCGATCGGAAACCTCGTAGCACAGGCACGAACGCATGCCCAGCTCCTGAGCTGCATCCTTAATGGTAAAGAGGCTTCCCGGGATCTCGCAGAAGCTCGCATGGTGATCGAAGATCGTGGTGACGCCATCACGGATGGAGTCCAAAATCGTAGCATAGGCGCTGGCCTTGGTGCCGTCGAGCGTCAGGTTGTCGTCGATCTTCCACCACTGCTGCTCGAGATTCTCCAAGAAGTTGGTGGGGTTGCAGCCCTTAATGGCAAGGCCGCGGGCCAGACCCGAGTAGATGTGGGTGTGGCAGTTGATGAGTCCGGGCATGATGAGGTTGCCCTGGGCATCGACGTACTCGGCATCCGGGTACTTGGCCTTGAGCTCGCGCTCGGGGCCCACTTCGACGATCGTATCTCCGTCAATGGCGACCGCACCGTTTGGAATAAACGGGGTCTGAGCGTTGCGGGTAAAGACGGAACCGTTAGCGACCAGAAGCATGGATGCTCCCTTCAACATCAGAGGCGGGGTTTGACACCTCTGACATGGCGGAGTGCGAAGCGCCGGCCTATACCGGAAACGGGCCCTCTCCCGTCAACGCTTCACCAAAGGGACAAACCCTTTGAAGTGCGGCTTGGTGCCGCATGGCGTCGGCGGACGAGGCGATGCGTCCGCCGACGAATAGCACCGAATTGGTTACTTCTTGCTCTCGGGCAAGACCAGATCCACGGCAGCGTCCTTGGCAGCATCGATGTGCTGAGCCACGACCGGCGTCTGCGGAAGGATCAGGTTAAGGACAATGGCCATGATGGCGGTGGGGGTTACGGCATTGGAGCCGATGACGGTGGACACCCAGGCGGGCATACCCTCGCCGGCAAGGCAACCGCTGGCCATCCAGATACCCAGGCCAAAGACGACGGAGGTGCCGACGATGGTGGTGGTGCGCTGCGTGAGGCCCTCGCGGGTGAACATGCGCACGCCGTTCATGGTGATGGTGCCAAAGACGCCGACGGTCGCGCCGCCGATGACGGGCTGCGGGATAGCGGAAAGGACGGCAGAGAGCTGCGGGAACAGACCGGCGATGGCAAAGACGGCCGCAATGATCACAAAGACCCACTTGTTGACGACCTTGTTGGAGCAGATGATGCCCACGTTCTGGCCAAGGGCGCTGGTGGGAAGACCGCCCAGCAGACCGCCGACCATAGAGGTGAGGCCCTGGGACACGATAGCGCCGGAGAGCTCGCGCTCGGTGGGCATACGGTCGATGGAGCCCAGGCAGGCGGCGGAGACGTCACCGATAACCTGGATGGCAACCATGGGGAACACGACGGCGAGGGTAATGCAGACCTCGGGATCAAACTCGAGCGCGTAGGGCATGAGCTTGGGAAGAGCGAAGACCTGAGCGGTGGCGACGCTGGAGAAGTCGATCATGCCAAAGGGGATGGAGACGATCATGCCAACGATCATGCCAAAGAACACGGATCCCAGCTTGAGCGTGCCCTTGCCAAAGTTGGCGAGCGCAAAGACCACGGCGAAGGTGATAAGAGCGACGCACCAGGCCTGCGGGGTGCCCCACAGCGGCGTACCCATACCGCCGGCCATATACTTGACGGCCGTGGGATACAGCGAAACGCCGATGGAGAAGATGACCGTACCGGTCACGACGGGCGGGAACAGCCACTTGATCTTGCTGTAGGCCAGACCAAAGAGGACCGCGACGGCGCCGCCGACGATCTCGCCACCCAGCAGCGCACCAAAGCTAAAGCCCGAGGCACCCATGGCCTGCAGGGCCGGCAGGAACGCGAACGAAACGCCCATGACGATGGGCAGGCCGCCGCCGATGCGACGGAAGGGAGCGAAGGCCTGAAGGGCCGTGTCGATCGCCGAAAGAATGAGCGCGACCTGGATGATGTCGGTACTCTGCTGGCTATTAAAGCCGTAGACGCCGGCCATGATGACCGCCGGGGTAATGATGCCGGCAAACGATGCCAGTACGTGCTGAAGGGCACACGGGATCATTTCCTTAACGGGAGGCATGCCTTCGCGAGTGAACAGGGCTTCGGTGCCGTTCGTAACCGTCTCCTGGGTCATTTGACCACCAATCCTCGAAGTAGTTGTTTTCGCATCTGACGCTCTATTGTGACGCAGTGCGGGGTTGAGGTTGTGCCTTCATTGCATATCGTATTAAAGATGATTCTCATTCTCAATAATAATTTTTTGTTATCAGACTATTCTTCAGCTGAAATTACGCATTTCCGCAGGTCAGGAAAGTGTCTGGTCAAAATAACATCTAACATTTCTTTTGGTCAACCGTTTACCGCTAAATTCCTACCGTTCGTCTGCATTACGCAATGTACCTGCGGATATACGAGATGATGGGCAGCGTGTTACCATGAGAAAAAATTGTTATGAACATTTCCGATTTCACCCAAAGGAGTTGCCCGTGAACGAGACCGTACGTCGCTTTTTGCCGATGGTCGATTTTCTGGAGCAGATACTCGGCAAAAACAGCGAAATCGTGCTGCACGATTTCTCGGATCCCGACCACGCCATCGTCGATATTCGCAACGGCATCGTGAGCGGCCGCAAGGTCGGCGGTCCCGCCACCGATCTGGCACTCAAGATCATGCACGACGCCAAGTATCGCGACCTGCCGTTTATTACGGGCTACGAGGGGCGCGGTGCCGGCGGCAAGACGTTGGAGTCAGCGACGTACTTTATCCGCGAGAATGATGAGATCGTCGGTATGCTCTGCGTCAACACCGACCTCTCGACCGTGCGCTCCATCAACGCCATGGCGCAGCAGCTCATGGCGTGCTTCGACGCGGCGCCGACGCGCACGGAGCCCGCCCCTATCGAGGTCGAAAGCCTTTCGGAGTCTACACAGGAGCTCATCGACCGCAGCATTGCCGAGTTGCTGAGCGCGCGCGGGCTGGATGTAGCGTCGCTTGGTCAGAGCGACCGCGTGGACGTCATTCGCCACCTCAACGGTAACGGGGTGTTCATGCTCAAGGGCGCCGTGGCCTGCGCCGCCGCCGCGCTGGGCATCTCTGAGCCCAGCGTCTACCGCTACCTGCAAAAAGTCCGCAAGGAAGGCTAACGAGCAAAATGGAGTGCGGCTCCACAAGCGATCCGTCACTTGATAAAAGGCCCTGCAGCTCGCACGCGCTGCAGGGTCTTTTTGCATGTCATGTTTAGTTGTGGCCAACGCCTTAGAGAGCGGCAACGACCTCGATCTCGACCAGACCGCCAGCCGGAAGGGCGGCAACCTGGAAGGCGCTGCGCGCGGGGAACGGGGCCTCAAACTTGGAGGCGTAGATCTCGTTCACGGCGGCGAAGTCGGCGATGTCGGCCAGGTAGACCGTGGTCTTGACGACATCGGCAAAGGTAGCGCCGGCAGCGGTCAGCAGGGCCTCGACGTTGGCGAGGGACTGCTTGGCCTGGGCCTCGACGCCCTCGGGCATCTTGCCGGTCGCGGGATCGATGCCCAGCTGGCCGGACAGGAACACCATGTTGCCGGCCTGGATACCGGGGGAATACGGGCCGATGGCTGCGGGTGCGTTATCGGAAGACACGGCGGTCTTGCTCATGTTTTTCTCCTTACGATCAATTGAGAGAGCGTGAGCGCGGTGTTCACACCGGGAGGCACAGTTCGGTCTGAACACCGCGCTTGATTGGGATAGTACTCAAGGTTTCTGTTTGATGCAAGAATATTATCAGCTTGCGAGAATATTTTATCGCCCAACGGTTTCCCCGAACCGCTGAACGGTTCTCATGTGGAGCAGCCAGTCCAAGCTGCTGAAGACTTTGTCCTGCTTAGGCTGCGGGCGTCGCCCACCGCAGCGACGCCACTATACTTTTGAATATCTGAGCATTTTGAAAGGCAGGATATGACCGCAACCGCCAGCCGAACCACTAACCGCAGGCCCGAGCTTTTGGCCCCCGCCGGAGGCCCGGAGCCCTTTGCCGCCGCGCTCGCCGCCGGGGCAGACGCCATCTACTGCGGCATGGGCAGCTTCAACGCCCGCCGCAAGGCAACCAACTTTACCGACGAGGCCTTTGAGCAAGCCTGCCGCGCCGCGCATCTAGCCGGGTCGCGCGTCTACGTCACGGTCAACATCGTCATCAAGCAGTCCGAGATGGGCGATGCACTGCAGCTCATTCATCGCTGCTCCACGCTGGGCGCCGATGCCTTCATTATCCAGGACTGGGGTCTGTTCTTTGAGGCCAAGCGCACCATGCCCGGCATCGAGACACATATCTCGACCCAGGCGAACATCCACGACGACCGCGGAACCCTTTGGTGCCGTGAGCAGGGCGCCGACCGCGTGACTCTCTCGCGCGAGCTCTCCATCGACGAAATCGCCGCCATTCACGACGCCGCGCCCGATGTGGACCTTGAGGTCTTCAGCCATGGCGCCATCTGCTTTTGCTACTCGGGCCTGTGCCTGCTGTCGAGCTTTGCCATGGCGGGACGATCGGCCAACCGCGGCATGTGCGCCCAGCCCTGCCGCCTGCCCTACGAGTTGATCGACGAGAACGGTCGCGCGCTCTCCCCTGCCGGTCGCGAGCGCGCGCTGTGCCCGCGTGACACCAACACCTCACAGCTTGTTCGCCGTCTGTATGACGCCGGCGCCGCATCGCTCAAGCTCGAGGGCCGCATGAAGGCACCCGATTACGTGTACTCCATCGTTGATGTGTATCGTCACGAAATTGACGACATGCTATCCGGAGCCGCCGTTGCCAAGGACGAGGAAGCCGCCCGCCAGCGCCAGCTCAAGCGCTGCTTCAACCGCGACTTTACGCACGCCTATCAGGACGGCACCTCGGGCGACGAGATGATGAGCTATGAGCGTTCCAACAACCGCGGCCAGATCGTGGGCACGGTGCTGGGCAGCCGCCCGGCCAACCGCGATGTGCGCGGCCTCAAGTCCGACGACCGCCGTCGCCGCGCCGCCATCGCCCGCATTGAGCTGTTTGAGCCCGTGGGCAAAGGCGACCTGCTGGAGCTTCGCCACGATAACGAGTTTGACCAGTTCCTGACCACCATTGCCGCCGATGATGCCTCCGCCGGTGACATCATTGAGTGCCGCGTGCCCCGTAGCATGCCCGAGGGCTGCCGCGTGCGCGTGATTCGAAGCCAGAGCGCCATTGACGCCGCCGGCGCCGCGCTCAAGCGCGATGTGCTGCGCCGCCGAGCTGTTGACGTGTCCGTCGTGGCGCGCCTGGGCGAGCCGTTTACTGTCACACTCACCTGCTGTGACAACCCCGCGCTCACCGCCACCGCCACGGGCTTCACCGTCGAGGCCGCCAAGACCCGCGCCGTCGAGGCATCCGATCTGGTTGAGCACGTCGGGCGCATGGGCTCCTCTCCCTTTGAGGCCGCAAGCTTTGACGTTTCGCTCGACGCCGGCTGCGGTATGGGCTTTTCTGCCGTACACAAGGTGCGCGCCGCCGCTTGTAAGGCGCTGGAAGAGGCCATTCTGGCACCGTACGAGGAGCGCGCGAAAACGCTCGAGCTGCCGGCGATTGTAACCAGTGATTCCCGCCCCGCGCCCGAGCACTACCGCGATGAGCCGCAGATCTGCGCCACCGTCACCTCGCTCGAGGCCGCCGAGGCCGCTCGCGCCGAGGGTGCAACGCGCATCTACATGACCACCGACACGCTCGATGCGGCCGAGCTCTCCCCCGCCGATGCATTTGAGCAGGGCATCGTACCCGTGCTCGACGAGGTCTGCCGCGCCGTTGACCACGTACGCGTCGACCCGTGGGTTGTTGCCGGCGCCACGGTCGCTATTGGCAACATCTCTGAGCTTGCCCTGGCCGCCCAGGTTGGCGCCACGGCCGAGATTCGCTCTTGTCTGCCGGTGCACAACACGCCCTGCATGGAGGCGCTTGCCGAGCGCGGAGCCGGTGCGTTTTGGCTCTCGCCCGAGATCACGCTCGACGAGATTGTCTCGCTCGGCGCCGCCGCGCCCGCGGCTCTGGGCATCACCGTCTTTGGCCGCCCGCGCGTTATGACGAGCGAGCACTGCATCCTGCAGGTGGCCAATGGCTGCATCCACGATTGTGCCAGCTGCCGTCTGCGCGCCCGCAAGCTCTCGCTCAAGAATATCGACGGCAAGGTCATGCCCGTACGCACCGACATCCATGGCCGCTCTCGCTTGTACGACGCCTACCCCATCGACCTCACGCCTCAGGTTCCACAGTTACTCGATGCCGGCGTGCGCCGTCTTATGGTCGACGGAACCCTGCTCGAGGCCGATGAGATCGCCCGTGCCGTCGCTCGCGTCCGTCGCGCCGTCGAGGCGGCTCAAGCCAGCCGCAAGCCCGCCGCCCGCCTGCGCGGCGCCACCTCGGGCTGCATGTTTGTGGGAATCAGCTAACCGAAAGGCTTACACGTGAACGAAGAACCTCAAGTCCTCTACTGCGATGCCTGGCTCATGGCCATCGACAAGCCCGCCGGCATGATCGTCCACGGCGACGGCACCGGTGAACGCACACTTACCGACTACGCCAGCGACCTGCTGCTGGCGATGGGCGACGGCTTTGCCGCGACCGACATGCAGCCGCTCAACCGCCTGGACCGCAACACCACCGGCGTTGTGCTGTTCTCGCTCGACAAGCAGACGCAGCCCGCCTTTGACCAGATGATTATCGACCACGCTTTCGAAAAGCACTACCTGGCGCTCGCCGAGGGCAAAATCGACTGGAACGAGAAGCTCATCGACAAGCCGATCGCCCGCGATCGCCACGATAGCCGCAAGATGCGCGTTGGCGCCAGCGGCAAGCCGTCGCAGACGCGCGTGAAGGTGCTCAAGCGCCTTAAGAGCCGCCGTGGCCTGCCCACGCGCTCGTATATCGATGTCGAGCTGCTCACCGGCCGTAAGCATCAAATCCGCGTGCACCTGGCAAGCGAGCGCCATCCCCTGGTTGGCGACGACCTGTACGGCACACCGCGTCCTTGCGGCCTCATGCTCCATGCCCACAGCGTGTCCTTCACGCATCCCGTAACCGGCGAGCATATCTATATCGAAGCCCCCTGCCCCTGGGAGCCCTAAACCACCATAATGGGGACAGTGAACTGCCTCCCATTTCTTGGACATCGGGAAATGGGAGGCAGTTCACAGGCGCCTTCGCGGTGGTTTTGGCCTTAGCCCGTCCCCTGCTGTTAGACCGTGATGACGTTGTCCATTGCCCGGTACTTGGCGGGGACCTCGCCTGCGGTAATAATCGTTGCATCGTGGAAGTCCGCGAACTTGACGGGCGCCACCATGCCAAATTTACTGGCGTCCGAGATTACGAAGCGTTTGGCGGTATGGCGCATCGAGATACGCTTTACTTGCGCCTCCTCGATATCGGGCGCCGTGAAGCCCTGCTCGGCGGCAATGCCGTTAGAGCCCCAAAAGCCACAGTTGAAGTTGTAGCGGTCTAAGGTTGCCAAGGCATCGGGGCCAACGAGCGCCTCGGTCTCGGGTTTGAGCTCGCCGCCCAGCACCACGGTACGCATGCCGCGCAAAGCAAGGTGCTGAGCATGGAGCACGGAATCGGTCACATAGGTGACATCTTCAAGGTGTGGAAGATGCTCGATGAGCCTGAGCGTCGTCGAGCCCGAGTCGATGTATACAAAGCTCTCAGGCTCCACAAGCGCCGCCGCACGGGCGCAGATACGCTCCTTGTCGTCGTTATGGAGGTCGCTGCGCTCATTAAGCGTTAGGTCGCGCGTCACGTGCGCGCGCTCAAGACTCGTCGCCCCACCGTGGACCTTGGCGATACGGTGCGCTCGGTCGAGCGTCTGCAGGTCGCGCCGAATGGTAGACGCCGTCACGCCCAGGGCCTCAGCAAGCTCCGGCACGGTAACCGAGCCGGCCTGCTGCACCATCGACACGATCGCATTGAGCCTATCTTCCGCAAGCATCGCTTACTCCTCCTCGGGGTACACGACTCCCCAATCGGCGCGGAGCTTGGTCATAAGCTCCATTACATCAGAAGCATAATCCAGCAGCTCGCACTTGGAGTCGTCGCCGGCAACGGCCTTCTCAAGATCGGCCATCTCATAGCAAAGGGCGTAAGCTTCGGTGCCGGCGTGGACCTCCTCGCGGTGGCCGTCCACAGTCCACACGATGGTCGCGTGATCGGCGCGCGGATACTCGTTGACCTCGATATAGCACTTGTCGAAGCTGATGACCGAGCGCTTGGGCTGCTTGGAGTGGAGCGTAAGGCTCACAACACCCAGCTGCTGCTCGGCGTTACGGCAGACAATGCCGCCCGCAACGTCGACACCTGTCTCACAGGTGTTGCCCAGCGAGACAACCTCAGCGGGCTGGCTCGCCATAAAGAGGCGCATAACGGAGAGCGCATACACGCCAATGTCGAGCATGGCGCCACCGGCAAGGCTACGGTTGTAGAAGCGGTTGGTCAGGTCGCCGTACTCCTTATAGCTGCCAAAGTTGAGCTGAGCGAGATTCATGCGGCCGAACTCGCCGACATCCATGCGACGACGCAGCTCCTGATACAAGGGCATGTGAAGCACCGTGGTGGCGTCCATAAGGACCACGTTGTGCTCGTCGGCAATGGCGCGGGCCTCGTCAAGCTCGGCGGAATTGAGGGTAATGGCCTTTTCGCAGAGCACGTGCTTGCCAGCTGACAGAGCGGCGCGCAGGTAGGTGATATGCGTGTTGTGCGGCGTGGTGATATAGACTGCGTCAATGTTCGGATCGGCATAGAGGTCCTCGACCGTTTCATAGACCTTCTCAACGCCATGCTGCTCTGCAAAAGCTTGAGCCTTGGACAGCGTGCGGTTGGCAACGCCCGCGAGCTTTCGGCCGGCAAGGGCGAGAGACTGAGCCATCTGGTTGGCGATAACGCCACACCCAATTACAGCCCAGCGGAGCTCGGGGGCCGTAAAAATATCGTTGGGGAACGGCTGATCCTGGACCGAGGTGAACGCCGCCTTAGCGGCTGCTTCGGCGTCGAGCGGAGCCTGTTTGGAATCTGCCATTATGTGCCTCCTAAGTCATCGGAAGTTCTTCATTCCTAATAGCCCTATATTCGCACAATCACGCGCGTATTTGCTCGTATTTGCGTGTTTATTTGTTTTACAGTCATCATTTAGCCATATTTGACACACGCTTGCGCGGTTACACGCATTATCGCGCAAGGCTATGCGCGTAAATGCGCACGGGACGATCCTTATGAAACATAAAAGGGCGGAACACCATAGCCATAAAAGACAGAGTAGGCCGTATTACTCCACCCCTCTCGGGGCATCAGACATCAAAGGACCGTCCCAAACTGCCGGCACATAGAGACTGTCCCCCATCGACTGGTCATTTAAGTCTGTTCCCAATGACTGCCAATCAACGGCCACTCATTTAAGTCTGTCCCCAATGAGTAGGGATAGAAAAAGGCCCGGGTGCCGTAGCATCCGGACCTTTGCTAGCAACTTAATGTTGCGGGCAGCTTAGAACTTGTGGCCGCACTTCTTGCAGACGCGCAGCTTGTTCTTGCCGTCCTTCTCGTGACCGACGCGGGTAACCTTACCGCACTCGGGGCAAACGAGATTGACGTTGGAGGCGTCGATGGGAGCCTCCTGCGAAACGATGCCGCCCTGCTGGTTGGCAGCGTTGGGCTTGACGGCCTTCTTGACGACCGAAACGCCCTCGACAACGACCTTGTTCTCGGCGGGGAGAGCACGCAGGACAACGCCCTGCTTGCCGCGATCCTTACCAGAGAGAACCTGGACCTTATCGCCCTTCTTGATATACATATATCTCCCCTAACTACAGGGTCTCGGGAGCGAGCGAGACGATCTTCATGTACTTCTTGTCACGAAGCTCGCGAGCGACAGGCCCGAAGATACGGGTGCCGACGGGCGAACCATCGTTGTTGATGACAACGCAGGCGTTCTCATCAAAGCGAATGTAGGAGCCATCCTTGCGGCGGATCTCCTTAACGGTGCGAACGACGACGCAACGGACAACGTCCTTCTTCTTGACGTTGGCGCCAGGAGTAGCCTCCTGGACAGCACCGATGAACACATCGCCGATGCCTGCATAACGACGCTTGGAACCGCCAAGCACCTTGATGCAGCGAATCTTGCGAGCGCCGGAGTTGTCGGCGACGTTCAGCATGGTTTGCATCTGAATCATGGTAGATGTTCCTCCGAACTAAGAACCGAAGAGAGGTGCGCAGTCTTTATACAGCCTGTGGTATGCAAGCCAGGCATACGCACATCTTCGGAAACGTACAAGTCGTAAGAGCGACTGCTTATTTAGCGCGCTCGACGACCTCGATGAGGCGCCAACGCTTCATCTTGGACATAGGACGGGTCTCCATAACGCGGACGGTATCGCCCACGCCAGCCGTGCACTCCTCGTCGTGAGCGTGCAGCTTCTTGGAGCTGGTCATCATCTTGCCGTACTTGGGGTGACGCTTGCGCTCGGTGATGGTGACAACAATGGTCTTGGCACCGGAGACGGAGGTAACGACACCCGTACGGACCTTACGCGAGTTACGCGAATCAGTCATGTTCTCTCCTTAGGTCCTACTCGGCGACAGCGGACTTCTCCGCTGCGATCTCGCGGGCGCGCTGCTCCGTGAGGACGCGAGCGATGTCCTTCTTCACGGTGTTGACGCGAGCGGTGTTGTCCAGCTGGCTGGTGGCCATCTGGAAACGAAGGTTAAAGAGCTCGGCGCGCATTTCCTTCAGCTTCTCAACGAGCTGAGCGTCCGAGAGCTCACGAATCTCTGCGGGCTTCATTAGTTCTCCTCCTTGGCGGCGGCGGCGTCCTCAGCAGCCCACTTGGCCTCGAGAGCGGCCTCCTCAGCCATCTCCTTCTCGATGCGCTGCTCGGCGTTCTTGGCAGCAACAATCTTGGTCTTGATGGGAAGCTTGTGCTGTGCAAGACGCAGAGCCTCGCGAGCGACCTCCTCGGGCACGCCCTTGACCTCGAACATGATGCGGCCGGGCTTGACGACGGCCACCCACTCCTCGGGGTTACCCTTACCAGAACCCATGCGAGTCTCAGCAGGCTTCTTGGTGATGGGCTTATCGGGGAAGATCGTGATGTAGACACGACCGCCACGCTTCATGTAGCGGGTCATAGCAATACGAGCGGCCTCGATCTGACGGTTGGTGATCCAATGGGCCTCGAGAGCCTGGATACCAAACTCGCCGAAATGCAGCTCGGTATTACCCTTGGCCTGGCCCTTCATGGAGCCACGCTGCACCTTGCGGTGAAGAATACGCTTAGGGGCAAGCACTACTGACCCCTCCTCTCGGAGTTACGACGACGAGGACGGGAAGAGCCCTCGAGTGCAGGGTTGGGAACAGGCTGGCCCGGGAGCTTCTCGCCCAGGTAAATCCAGACCTTCACGCCGCAAGCGCCCATGGTGGTGCTGGCGACAGCTGTGCCGTAGTCGATCTTGGCACGGAGGGTGTGCAGAGGCACGCGACCCTCGCGGTACCACTCACGACGGCCCATCTCGGCACCGCCGAGACGACCGGAGCACTGGATACGGATGCCCTTAGCGCCGGCCTTGCGGGCGGACTGGACAGCCTTGCGCATAGCGCGACGGAAGGCAACGCGGCCCTCGAGCTGCTCGGCGATAGACTGAGCAACGAGGTTGGCGTCGAGCTCGGGGCGCTTGATCTCGACAACGTCGACGGAGAGCTGGCCCTTGGAGACGCCAGCGACCTTCTCGAGCTCGGTGCGGAGGGTATCGATCTCGGCACCCTTCTTACCGATGACAACGCCGGGGCGAGCAGTGAGGATGATGACCTTCACCTTGTCGCCAGCGCGCTCGATCTCGACGCGGGAGACAGCTGCGCGGGAAAGACGCTTCTCGAGGTACTTGCGGATCTCGAGATCGTTACCGAGGGTCTTAGCGTAATCCTTCTCTGCGAACCAGCGGGAGCGCCAGTTCTCGGTGATGCCAAGACGGAAGCCGGTGGGGTAGACTTTCTGACCCATACAGCTTTACGCCTCCTTTCGAGGAGCAACGACGACGGTGATGTGGGAAGTACGCTTCAGAATGCGAGAAGCGGAACCCTTGGCGCGGGGACGGATGCGCTTAAGCGTCGGACCCTCGTCAACATAGGCAGCGGCGACAACCAGGTTGTCGGCACGCAGACCGTTGTTGTTCTCGGCGTTCGCAACGGCGGAACGGAGAACCTTCTCGACATCCACGGCGACGGCGCGGTCGCAGAAGTGGAGGATGTCGAAGGCCTGAGCAACAGGCTTGCGGCGGATCAGATCGACCACCAGGCGGGCCTTGCTGGGGGAAACACGCACGTACTTAGCGACGGCGCGAACCTCGGTGGCCTCAGTTTCAATAGACTTAGTTGCCATTTACGGTTAACCCCCTATTTGGCCTTGTGGCCACGGAACGTACGAGTCGGCGCGAACTCGCCGAGCTTGTGACCAACCATGGACTCGGTAACATACACGGGCACATGCTTGCGGCCGTCGTGGACGGCGATGGTGTGACCAACCATCTCGGGGAAGATGGTGGACGCGCGGGACCAGGTCTTCACGACGTCCTTCTTGCCAGCCTCGTTCATCGCGGTGATACGCGAGAGAAGGCGAGTCTCCACGAACGGGCCCTTTTTGAGACTTCTGCTCATAAGTGCTTTCTCCTAAAACTCGGTATCCGAAATTACTTCTTACGGCGACGAATGATGTGCTGGTTCGAGACCTTCTTCTTCTTGCGCGTACGAAGGCCCTTCGTCGGCTTACCCCAGGGGGTAACGGAGGGACGACCAGAGGTGTGGTTCTTGCCCTCGCCACCGCCGTGCGGGTGGTCGACAGGGTTCATGACGGTACCGCGGACGGTCGGGCGCACGTTCATGTGACGCTTACGGCCGGCCTTGCCGATGACGATGTTGGAGTGATCGGCGTTGCCGACCTCACCGACGGTGGCGCGGCAGGTAACGAGGATGCGGCGCATCTCGGAGGAGGGCATACGGACGATAGCGTACTTGCCCTCCTTACCCATCAGCTGGCAGGAGTTACCGGCGGAACGGGCGATAGCAGCGCCCTTGCCCGGCTGGAACTCGACGGCGTGGATGAGCGTACCGACGGGGATGTCGGCGAGGGGCAGAGCGTTGCCCGGCTTGATGTCGGCGTCAGAACCGGACATGATGGTCTGACCGACCTCGAGGCCCTTGGGGGCCAGGATGTAGCGCTTTTCACCGTCAGCGTAGTGCAGCAGAGCGATGCGAGCGGAACGGTTCGGATCGTACTCGATCGTGGCAACCTTGGCGGGCACGCCGTCCTTGTTGCGCTTGAAGTCGATCACGCGGTAACGACGCTTCACGCCGCCGCCCTGGTGGCGGGTGGTGATGCGGCCGTTGTTGTTACGACCGGCCTTCTTGGGCAGGGGCTCGAGAAGAGACTTCTCGGGCTTGGTGCAGGTGATCTCAGAGAAGTCGGAGATCGTCTGCCAACGCCTACCAGCGGAGGTCGGCTTAAGGTGCTTTACAGCCATTACAATCCCTTTCAATAGGAATCCGTTAGCCATCGCAGACAGGGATTCGAGGTTCTGCCTCGGGTGCGATGACACCGGACGTATACACGGTTCCGGGCGTGTCCATTTTATACGCCCAAAACCTTGAGCTCCCGCCTCCCCTATTTGGGAGGCATGAGCTCACTCAACAGCAGCGAGTCTTAGGCCTGGTTGCCAAAGACCTCGATGGTGTCGCCCTCGGCCAGCGTGACGATGGCCTTCTTCCAAGAACGGGTCTTGCCGGCGACATAGCGCACGCGCTTGGTCTTGGGCTTGACCGTCAGGGTGTTCACGCGAACGACCTTGACGCCGAAGATCTCCTCGACAGCGTCCTTGATCTGATACTTGTTAGCATCCTTGGCGACCTCGAACGTGTACTTGTTCAGCTCCATGCCGGAGAAGGAACGCTCGGACACGATCGGACGGATGATGATCTCGTGGGCGGTCATTTATGCAAGCACCTCCCCGAAGTGAGCGGCGATGTCGGCGGGCATCAGCACAGCGTTGTTGTTGACGAGATCGTAGGTGTTGGCCTCGTCAGCGGTGATGATGAACGTCTTGGGAATGTTGCGGAACGACAGGTAGGCGTTGACGTCCTCATCGCGAACGATGATGGTCAGACGCTTGCCCTCAAGGCCGAGAGCCTTGAGCATGGCGACGGCAGCCTTGGTGGAAGGCTTCTCGAAGCCGTAGTCGTCGACGAGCACGAGCTCGCCATCGGCCAGCTTGGCGGACAGCGCGGAGCGCATAGCCAGCTTGACCTCCTTGTTGTTCATACGCTTAGCGTAGGAACGGGGCTTGGGGGCGAAGACAACGCCACCGTGACGCCACTGGGCAGCACGGATGGAACCCTGGCGGGCACGGCCGGTGCCCTTCTGACGCCAAGGCTTCTTGCCGCCACCGGAAACCTCAGAGCGACCCTTAGCAGACTGGGTGCCCTGACGCCAAGAGGCCATCTGACACTTGACGATGTGGTGCATAACGTGGATGTTCGGCTCGATGCCGTACACCTCAGCGGCGAGCTCGGCCTCGGCGACCTTCTTGCCCTCGCTGTTCTTTACTTCAAACTTTGCCATTTAAGTGTTCTCCTTGGTATGACGCTGGGCTAAATGGGCTGGGCCCTTAGGCCATACGGATGGCGACGAGACCATTCTTGGCACCCGGGACAGCGCCCTTGACCAAGATGAGGTTCTGCTCGGCATCGATGCGGACAACGGAAAGGTTCTTGACGGTAACGCGCTCGTTACCCATGTGACCGGCCATCTTGACGCCCTTGAGGACGCGCGCAGGATAGGCGCACTGACCGATAGAACCGGGGTGACGCTGGAAGTGAGAACCATGCGTCATAGGACCGCGGCGCTGACCCCAGCGCTTGATGCGACCCTGGAAGCCCTTACCCTTGGAGGTACCGATGACGTCGACCTTCTCGACATCAGCGAAATCAGCGACGGTGACGACCTCGCCAACCTTGTGCTCCTCGCCGTTCTCGACGCGGACCTCACGAAGGAAACGGACAGGCTCGACGCCAGCCTTGGCGAAGTGACCAGCCATGGGCTTGTTCACGTTCTTGGCCTTGATGTCGCCGAAACCGATCTGGACGGCGTCATAGCCGTCGGTTGCCTGAGTTTTAACCTGCGAGACAGCGCAGGGGCCAGCCTGGATGACCGTGACGGGAACGACGTTGTCGTCCTCGTCCCAAACCTGGGTCATGCCAATCTTGCGGCCGAGAATCATGCTGATCAAGATATGATCCCAACTCTCGCGTGGTCTTGGGACAATGCGTACACCACCGAGCGTACGCCCCTAGAGGACCACTACTTACACGACGTGCTCCCCAGCCTTGTATTGCGTCCGGACTACCTGACAACCCTATTAAGCAGGCATTTTGTCCAGCCAGAATACTCCCCTGGATTCACACAGCTGTTTAGTATACACGGCTGCGGGCGTATCCATCGAGATTCATATTTCACTCACATTGTTTACGCAGGTAAAGTGCGTGGAGTCTCCCGAGCTTGGCAGAGGGGCGGCGAAATATATTAAGTTTGCTGCTCTACAGTCCTGCGCAAGACGGAAAGCACATTAAGTGCTTTCCTTTGCGTGCGGAACTCGCGACAAACTTAATATATTTCGCCGCCCCTCTGCCAAGCTCGGGAGACGACACGTTGATGTCTGCTTAACTCTGCTCGCTCAGCTAATTACTTTGCTGGGGATCCACAATTTGCTGGAGGGTGAACTTGCATTGATGAGACTCGCCTTCTGCTTGTGGCTTTGCCTCTTCGAAATCGAAGATCATGATGGCGCAGTTGGGGAGTTTTGCTGGGAGTTCGAAGCCCTCTGGGGCTGCAGCCTTGATGAATTGGCGGCTGGCGCTGCCGTGGCTTACTGCTAGGAGGGTTTCTATGCCCTCGGCGCCCATGAGATTGGTGAGGGTGTCTACCATGCGCTCTTGCAGTGCCTGGCTTCCTTCTCCTCCGAAGGGGACCAGGTCCTCGCCCGGATCCCAGACGTCGGTGGGAAGGGCATCGTGGGGACCTTCTTCGAAGGTGCCGTAGCAGCGCTCGATGATGCCTTCGCAGGGCTCGACTGCCGCGTCCGGGCCGAGGAGCTCGCATGCAACGAGACTAGCGGTGTCCATGGCTCGGCCTAAGGGTGATGAGGCCACTTTGTCGGGGACGACGTTGTGGGCTTTGAGCCATGCGGCTGCCATCCCGGCTTGCTGACGGCCCAAATCGGTGAGCGATGAATCGCAACGACCTTGGACGAGCCTTTTAACGTTGAACTCCGTCTGGCCGTGGCGGAGTAGATACAGCTTCTTCATGCTCTCCCCTTCTGCATAACCTGCTTTGCCGGCACAGCCTTACTCGTGGGTATGCCCTACGTAGTCTTCGTCGATCGTAATCTTGGCAATCGACTTGGGATATTCCGATTCGACCCGTTGTGCCAGCGCGTGCTTTAAGTCTTCGGCACTCATCTGCAGATCCGAGGGACGCACGCAGTCAAAGATCACGTTGGTGTGCGTAGGACCCGGCACACAGCGTAGGTCATGAATCGAGAGGCGGTTATCGATCTCCTGAGCCATGGCGTGAATGCGCAAGCGCATGCTCGCCACCTTGGGGTCATCGGTCACGATGGGATCGTAGTGAAGCGTGACGATCATGCCGTCTTCGTCCCTAAACGACTGCTCGATGTTATCGAGCGTGTCGTGGCTTTCCAGCGGGCTGGCCTCGGCCGCCATCTCGGCGTGCGCACTTGCAAACTTCCTGCCCGGGCCGTAGTCGTGAACCATCAAATCGTGAACGCCCAAAACGCCGGGATAGCTCATGATCTTGTCTCGAATGTGCTTGACCAGCTTAGGATCGGGTGACTGGCCCAAAAGCGGGCTCACCGTATCTTGAATAAGTTCAAGGCCGCTCCAGCCAATATAGGCGCCAACGGCAAGGCCAACCCATGCGTCAAAATTGATGTGCGTCACCTGCGAAACAATCGCACATGCCAGCACGGCGCCTGTGGCAAGGACATCGTTCTTGGAATCCTGCGCGGTCGCATGCAGCGTCTCGGACTCAATGCGATCGCCGAGCTTTTGGTTGAGGGCCGCCATCCAGAGCTTTACGACCATCGAAAGCACTAGAACTGCCACCAGGGCAAGCGAGAACTCGACAGGTTCGGGGTGGATGATGCGCTCAACCGAGGACTTCACCAGCTCAACGCCGATCAGCAGCACGAGCGCCGCCACGACCAGACCCGAGAGATACTCGTAGCGGCCATGTCCGTAAGGATGCTCGGGGTCCGCCGGCTTGCTCGCCAGCTTAAAGCCCAGCACGCTCACGATATTCGAGCTGGCATCGGACAGGTTGTTCATGGCATCCGCCACAATCGAAACCGATCCCGACAGCACACCAATTGCGCCCTTCGCAGCACAAAGCGCAACATTAGCGAGAATACACACCATGCCCGTCAACGTGCCCACGCGCGCACGGTCGCCCTGCGCGCGCTTAACAATCCACTCGACCATCTACATCCGCCCCCACGGTACTGCCTATATATCTATTGCTCAAACGGATTGTAGTGTAGCCACTTTGTCCTTCAGATACAAAAAGGCCGCAACCCACACGGGCCACGGCCTTGGAATATGACAAAGGAATCGTCCTTTTGTCACACAGGTTTATGCGCTTGCTTCAGCAGCGCTCGCCACTGTTTCGGGCGAATCGGCTTCGTCTTCTGCCACCTGCCCCTTCGTCGGTACCACGCCAAAGCAGTAGCTCAGCGCCGCAGACACCGCAAATGCCACACCGCCGGCAGCGCAGCACCACAGCAGGTTCGAGATGCCGCCCGTGGCAAAGCCAATGACCATGAGGACATTCGTCATGCCGATGGTATAGGCCGTAACGTGACCCACGGCCGCAACAAGGCCTCCGACGGCGCCGCCAATGGCCATGCATGTGAGGCACCTGCCATATTTAAAGCCGCAACCGTACAGCGCCGGCTCGCTTACGCCGCCAAGAACACCCGAGATTGAATAGCCCAGCATGAGCGCCTTCTCGTCCTTATCCGCAACGCGGAGCGACGCGCCAAAGGGCATGCCCCAAACGGCGAACGTTGCCATCGTCGCGGCGATCAGGATGCACGAATCCGTTCCCACACTCATAAACTGCGCATAGGCGAGCGATAGGACGACGTTGCTGACGCCGGCGATCTTTAGGAACTCCCAACCCGCGGCAAGCCCCATGAGCGTGAGCAGCGACACGATGCCACCGGAATTGCCAAGCATAAACATAAGCTGGCCCAACAGCATGCCCAGATAGCTGCCCGCCGGCGCCGTGATACACAGCGAAACCGGAACCATGACAAGCATGGTCGCAAACGGAACAAACGAAAACGCTACGGCCTTGGGGATAACGCGCTGAAAGAAACACCCCACTCGCCATAGCACGGGCACCGAGATGAGAACCGGAATAACAGTCGTCGTGTAATCGTTGACCGGCGCGGGAAGCAGACCATACACGGAAGTCATCGATGCCCCCGTCGTCGATGCGGCATCGACGAGCTTGAGCAGATCGGGCGCAATCAATACGCCGCCCAGCATCATACCCAGCTGCTCCGAGCAACCGAGCTGGCGGGCGGCCGCCCAACCAAGATAGATGGGCAAAAAGTAGTAGCCGGCGTTATAGAGCCAACTGTAGAACAGGCGATAGATTTCGGAATCGGCAGACCACAGGCCCAGCATGCCTTCGCCCATAATGACGGCGACGGTGCGGAACAACGCCGCGCAGACAATAAACGGCAGCGCCGACATCATGCTTTTGGACAGATAATCGACCACGGCCATGGCGTTTGATGAAACCGACGTTGTAAACGAGGTGTTAGAAACTTGTAGCATGGAACGCCTTTCCCAATATGACATGCGGGCTGTCCCTTTGTCACATCGTGCGGTACTGACCGATTGCGCGGTACTTTTCGTAGCGGAGGTTTGTGAGGGTCGCGTCGTCGAGCTGCCCAAGCGCATCGAAGGCATCAAATGCCGAGGACATGACGGCACCGGCGATCTCCTCATGCGACAGGCCCTTATCGTCAACAATGCCGTCAATGATGCCGAGCGCCAGCAGATCGGGGGCCGTGAGCTTAAGCGCCTCGGCGGCCTCATTCGCGCGCTCGGTATCCTTCCACAGGATCGACGCACAGGCCTCGGGGCTCACGACCGAATAGGCCGAGCTCGAGAGCATCAGGATGCGGTCGGCCACGGACAGCGCCAGCGCGCCACCAGAGCCGCCCTCGCCTGTCACCACCGAGACAATCGGCGTCTTAAGGTCGCTCATCTCCATGAGGTTCTGGGCAATCGCCTCACCCTGGCCGCGTTCCTCGGCACCGATGCCGCAAAACGCGCCCGAAGTATCGACCAGGCACAGAACCGGTCGACCAAACTTTTCGGCCTGGCGCATCAGGCGACGCGCTTTGCGGTAGCCCTCGGGATGTGCCATACCAAAGTTGCGACGCATGCGCTCTTTGGTCGTGGTGCCGCGCTCGATGGCGATGACCGTTATGGGGCGTCCGTCTTTCCAGCCAATGCCAGCCACCACAGCAGCGTCGTCGCCAAAGTAGCGGTCGCCGTGCAGCTCCACAAATCCATCCAGGCCCAGCGAGATCATCTCGCCTGCCGTGGCGCGATCTGCTGAGCGGGTCTGCTTGACAATCTCGAGCGCGGTTTTTGGTGCGGCCGAGCGCTTGAACAAGTGTCCCAGCTTTTTGCCGCGACGACCCGTATGCACGATCTCATGCGGTGCCCCCAGGCCGGGCGCGTGCCCTTCGTGCAGTGCCAGCAGCTCGCCTACCGTGAGCGCAATCTCGCCACGCGGAACAACGGCATCGCAAAAGCCGTGCTCCAGCAAAAACTCGGAGCGCTGGAATCCCTTGGGCAGGCGCTTGTGCATGTTCTGCTCGATCACGCGCGGGCCGGCAAATGCCGTCAGGGCATCGGGCTCGGCCAGGATAATATCGCCCTCCATGGCAAAGCTCGCGGTTACGCCTCCGGTCGTGGGGTCAGTGAGCACCGTGATATACAGGCCGCCCGCCTCGCTATGGCGCCTAACCGCCGCAGAAATCTTGGCCATCTGCATAAGCGATGTCACGCCCTCTTGCATGCGCGCACCGCCCGAAACGGTAAAGCCGACAACTGGCAATCCAAGCTCGGTCGCTCGCTCAAATGTGCGACAGATCTTCTCGCCCACCACGGAACCCATCGAGCCCATCATAAAGTTGGCGTCCATAAAGAAGAGCGCCGTATCGCAACCGCAGATTTTGCCCTTGCCGCACACAACGGCATCGCGCTCGCCCGAACGTTCGCTCACGCTCTTGAGCTTGTCGGCATAGCCGGGAAACGAAAGGAAGTCCTCCGGCGCCAGACTGGCATCCCATTCCTCAAACGTGCCCTCGTCAATCGTCATGCGCATGCGGTCGCGCCCGCTCACGCGAAAGTGTTTGCCGCAACGAGGGCAGACCTCGAGGTTGTCGTGCAGGCGCGCCTCATCGATCACGCGGCGGCACTCCGGGCACTTGATAAACACGTGGCGCGCGGGAAACTCGGCGCACGACTCGGTCATCGGTCCCTCGAGGACGTTGACCGTCTTCGCTTTTCTATTCATCAGCATAGAGATGCCCCATCAGATCGGTGTGATACATGCCCGACAAGAACTCGTCGTTTGCCAGCACGTCGAGCTGCAGTTCGCTGTTTTCGCTCACGCCTTCAATCACGAGCTCGCCCAGGGCCGAGCGCATCTTACGAATAGCGCCGTCACGCGTGGGCGCACACACGATGAGCTTGCCGAGCATAGAGTCGTAGTACGGCGGAACTTTCGCACCGGTAAATATGGCGGAATCCCAGCGTACGCGCGGACCACCCGGCACACGCAACGCGGTGACCGTTCCACATGACGGCAGAAAGTCCGGCGTTTCGGCATTGATGCGGCACTCCATGGCGTGGTTGCGGACCGGCATGTCCTCCCGCTCAAAGGGCAGAGGCTGGCCGGCTGCCACGCGCAGCTGCCACTTGACCAAGTCGGTATCGGTCACAAACTCTGTAACCGGATGCTCCACCTGCAAGCGCGTGTTCATTTCCATAAAGTAGAAATTGCCGTCGTCCGAATACAGAAACTCGATGGTACCGGCTCCTTCGTAGCCGACGGCACGAGCCAGGTCACGCGCTGCCTCGTGCATGCGAGCACGAATGTCGTCGTGTCCGTCGAGGCACGGCGCGGGGCTCTCCTCGATCAGCTTTTGGTTGCGACGCTGCACCGAGCACTCGCGCTCGCCGAGCGAAAACACATGGCCCTGCTTATCGGCCATAATCTGTACCTCAACGTGATGCGCCGGCGCGACGAACTTCTCCATGTAGCACTCGCCGTCGCCAAAAACGGCCTCGCCCTCGGCGCGTGCTTCAATAAAGGCCTTTGCCGCATCTTCCACGCGCTCGACCTTACGAATACCGCGACCGCCGCCGCCCGCACGCGCCTTAATAAGCACGGGGCAGCCAATGCGCTCAGCCTCGGCCGTTGCCTCCTCGGGACTTTTGAGCAAATCGCAGCCCGGCACGATGGGCACGCCCGCCGCGGCAGCCGTTCGACGTGCGGCGTCCTTGTCGCCCATGCTGTCGATCACCTTGGCCGAAGGACCAACAAACGCCAGGCCATACTTGTCGCAGTCGCGCACGAAGCTCGCCTTCTCGGAGAAAAAGCCATAGCCGGGATGAATTGCCTTAGCTCCCGACTTTACGGCACAGGTGAGCACAGCATCGTCGTTGAGGTAGCTCTCGGCAAGACGCGGACCGCCGATGCAATACGCCTCGTCGGCAAGCTGCACGTGCAGCGCGTCCGCATCGGCCGTGGAATAAACGGCGACGGTCTTGATGCCCATATCGCGGCACGCGCGGATAACACGGACCGCGACTTCGCCGCGGTTGGCGATGAGCACTTTGTCGAACATGAAGCCTTCCTTAACTTTCGTGCATGAGTGCAAAAGACATATCGGCGCGGCAGCAAACCTCACCGTTGACGCTCGCAGTACCCGTCGCAAAGCGGAACGGCCCGCGCGCACGCGTGATGGTGCACACCAGATCAACCGTGTCGCCCGGGCGCACCGGACGCTTAAAGCGCACCTTGTCCAGACTCGTGTAGAACGGCGTCGCGCCGCGCGCCTCCTCATCGCCCATCAGCAGCACGCAGCAGTTTTGGGCGAGCATCTCGCACTGGATCACGCCGGGGACCACCGGGTTTCCCGGAAAATGCCCCTGCAAAAAGTATTCGTCGCCCGTAATCGTGATCTTGCCGTGGGCCTCGTCGCCCACCAGCTCGGCTTCGTCGAGCAAAAGCATCGGCTCGCGATGCGGTAACAGCTTCTTGAGCTCTTCTTTGTTCATGGATATCACCTATCCGATCCTCATGAGGCAGCTGCCGAACTCCACGAGGTCGCCGTCGGCCACGCAGATCTCGAGCACCTCGCCGTCTGCCTCTGCCGTTACCTCGTTGAGAACCTTCATGGCCTCGATGATGCAGAGCGTCTCGCCGGCCTTGACCTTAGAGCCCACGTGCACAAACGGCTCGTCGCCCGGCGCCGGGGCAGCATAGAAAACGCCGACCATGGGAGCGGTCACCTCGGTGCCCTTGGGCTCCGGTGCGGCGGCAGGTGTCTGCGCGGCGGGCTCCGGTGCGGCAGGCGCGACTGTGGGAGCTGCAACTGGAGCGGCCATAGCGCTCGGCATGGGCATGGGCACGGCAACCGGCTGCGCGGCGCTCGCGCGCTCGAGTTCGACCGCGGTGCCATCGGGCTCCTCAACGCGTACGCGCGTGAGGCCGCGGTCCTCCATAACATCGGCTATCTCGGCAAGTCTTTTGGAATCCATGCTCTAGCTCCTCGTATATCTACGCAGCGCGATGGCGGCGTTGTGTCCGCCAAAGCCCAGGTTGGTCGAAAGCGCCCAGGTAAGGTCGGCGCGAACCGCGCGATTGGGCGTGTAGTCAAGATCGCAGGCGGGATCGGGCGTGTGGTAGTTAATGGTCGGCGGCACCACGCCCTGCTCGAGCGCCATGGCGCAGGCCATGACCTCGATGGCGCCCGTGGCACCGATCATGTGGCCGGTCATCGACTTAGTCGACGAGACGTGCGCGGCGCGCGCCGCGTCCTCGCCGAGCGCACGCTTAATGCCCGCCGTCTCGGACGAATCGTTGAGCTTGGTCGATGTGCCGTGGGCATTGATGTAGAGGCCCTCGGAAGGCCTGACGTCGCCCTCGGTCACCGCCAGCGATATCGCGCGGGCAATGCCGGCAGCCTCGGGATCAGGGCTCGTGATGTGATAGGCATCATCGGTGTTGCCGTAGCCCACGACCTCGGCATAAATGTGCGCCCCGCGAGCCAGCGCGTGTTCCATGCTCTCGAGCACCAGCACGCAGGCGCCCTCGCCCATCACAAAGCCGTCGCGGTCTGCATCGAACGGACGGCATGCCGTCGACGGGTCAGGATTAGTGGTGAGAGCACGGCAGGACGTAAAGCCCGCAACGGCATCGGGGATGATTGCGGCCTCGGCGCCGCCAGCCAGGATTGCATCGGCATAGCCATGCTTGATGGCGCGGAACGCCTCGCCCACGGCATGGGCCGAGGTCGCGCAGGCGGTCACCACGGGCAGGGTCGGGCCCTTTGCCTTGTGGCGGATCGCGATATTGCCCGAAGCCATATTGGGGATCATCATCGCGATCATATAGGGCGATGCGCGGCGGGGCCCACGGTCGGCAATCGTATGGACGTTGTCAACGAGTGTCTGCATGCCGCCCACGCCTGAACCCACGTAGACGCCCAGGCGCTCGCGATCGATGGCACCTTCGACATCAAAGCCCGCATCGTGCATGGCCTCGTCCGAAGCCGCCATCGCAAACTGAACGCAGGGGTCGAGATGCTTGGCGTCACGCTTACCAAAGTACTCGTTGCCGTCAAACCCTTTTACCTCGGCCGCCACCTTGACGGTAAACGCATCGGTATCGAAGTGCGTGATCGGGCCGATGCCGCACGTGCCGGCGCACATGGCTGCCCAAGTGGCAAGCGCGGTGTTGCCGAGCGGCGATACGGCACCGATGCCGGTGATTGCAACTCTCTGTTCCATCATGGTCTCCTCATCCAAGCCATTCTTCGGCCCTGGTTTCTACATCGCCATTCCGCCGTCGACGCGCACGACCTCACCCGTAATGTAGGCCGCCGCATCGCTTGCCAAAAAGCGCACCACGCCGGCCACTTCCTCGGGGCGCGCCATGCGCTTTAGGGGAATCTGCTCCTCGGTTGCCGCGCGAACCTTCTCCGAGAGCTTTGCCGTCATATCCGTCTCGACAAACCCGGGGGCGACCGCGTTCACTCGTACGCCGCGGGGCGCAAGCTCGCGCGCCACCGCCTTGGTAAGCCCTATCACGCCCGCCTTGGAGGCAGCGTAGTTGGCTTGCCCGGCATTGCCCATCAGGCCCACGACCGAGCTCATGTTGACGACGCAGCCGCCGCGCTGGCGCATAAAGGTCTTGGTGAGCGCGCGCGTCATATTGAATGTTCCCTTGAGATTGACATCGAGCACGCGGTCGAAGGCGTCATCGCCCATGCGCATGAGCAGGCCATCGCGGGTGATGCCGGCGTTGTTGACGAGCGCCCAAATGGAGCCAAAGTCGTTGAGGACCGCCTCCACGCACGCGTTGACGGCAGCGGGATCGGCCACGTCGCATTGATATGCACGTGCCGCGGCGCCAACCGCCTCGCAGGCTTCGCACGTCTCGCGCGCCGCATCGACGCTACCGGCATAGACGACGGCGATATCAAAGCCGTCCTCCGCCAGACCGACAGCGCAGGCGCGGCCGATACCCCGCGAGCCGCCCGTGACCAGTGCCACGCGACGTGAGTCGTTGCGCTCGAGCGCGCCGTTGTTCAAGTTGCCCATGTCATTCCTTTCGGGTTACAGCCCTGTGGACTATGCGAGCTCGTCGGCAATAGCTGCGACCTGCTCGGCCGTTTCGCACGAATACACTCGAACGTCGCTCAGCGTACGCTTGACCAGGCCCGACAGCGTTTTGCCAGGGCCGACCTCAATAAACGTGTCGATGCCCTGATCCTGCAGAGTATGCAGCGTGTCGACCCAGCGCACGGCATGGCTCACCTGGTTGACCAAGACATCCGATGCCGCTCGCGGGTCCGCCGGATAGGGCGCCGCCGTCATATTTGCCATGACCGGAATCAACAGCGGAGATGGCGCGTGGCCGGCTTGGATATACGTCGCCAGCCCCTCAGTCGCCTCGGCCATATAGGGGCTATGAAATGCACCCGACACCGCGACTTTCATAGCGCGGCCGCCAGCCTCTTTTACGAGGACGTCGAGCTCCTGCAGTGCCTCGGGCGCTCCGGCAACAACCGTCTGCTGCGGGCTGTTGTAGTTGACCGGCCAGCAGTCCTCGCCGGCCTGCGCAGCCAGGCCCTCGACTTGCGCCGCATCAAGCTTGATGACGGCGCGCATGCCGCCCGGATGGCGCTCGGCAGCCGCGGCCATCAGCGCCGCGCGCTCGCACACGAGCTCAAAGCCTGCTCGCGTATCGAATGCCCCCGCAAAGGTGAGCGCGGCGACCTCGCCAAGCGAAAAACCCGCACAGGCGGCAGGTGCCACGCCGCGCTCGCGCAGGGCGGCAGCTGCTGCCAGGTCGTGCACGAACACGCAAGGCTGCGTGTTCTCGGTCTGCGAGAGCTCCTCCTTGGAGGCGCTCCGGCACTGCTCGCTCGTCCCCGGGCGCACCTCATCGGCAATGGCGAACACCTCGGCGGCCGCCGGCGATGCCTCGATCAAGTCGACGCCCATCGCGGGGTGTTGGGCACCCTGGCCGGCAAACAAAAACGCTACGCCACCCATGCGCACGCACCCTTCAGGACGTGCTCGGCGCCATCGACCAGGTCGTCAACGATTTCGCGTGCGCTCTGGCGCTCGTTGACCATGCCGGCAATCTGTCCACACAAAAACGAACCCTCTTCGTAGTTGCCGTCCTTGGCGGCCTTACGCAGCGCACCGGTTCCCATAGCACCGAGCTCCTCGGCACTCGCGCCGGAACCCTCGCTCTTGGCATAGGCGTTGGTGAAGGGGCTCTTGAGGGCGCGCACTGGATGTCCCGTCGAGCGACCGGTCGCACGCGTCGAAGTGTCGTTGGCCTTCAGGACCATCTCTTTGTACTGCTCCGAGACGGTGCACTCATTCGCAACGAGAAAGCGCGTACCCACCTGGACGCCGGCAGCGCCCAGCATAAAGGCGGCCGCCACGCCGCGGCCGTCGGCAATACCGCCGGCGGCCACGACGGGAATGTCGACCGCATCGACGACCTGCGGCACCAGTGCCATCGTCGAGGTCTCGCCAATATGGCCGCCCGATTCGGTACCCTCGGCAACAACCGCCGTGGCTCCACGACGTGCCACGAGGCGCGCCAGCGCCACCGAGGCAACGACCGGGATGACCTTGATGCCCGCCTCGTTCCACGCCTTCATGTACTTGGCGGGATTGCCGGCGCCCGTCACGACGACCGGCACTCGCTCGTCAATCACGACCTGCGCGACCTCGTCGGCAAACGGGCTCATGAGCATGACGTTGACGCCAAAGGGCTTATCCGTCCTGGCGCGCAGCTCGTGAATCTGGTCGCGCAGCCAGTTGGCATCGGCGTTCATGGCCGCGATAATCCCTAAGCCGCCCGCCTCGGACACTGCGGACGCCAGCGAGGCGTCGGCAATCCAGGCCATACCGCCCTGGAACACGGGCTTTTCGATGCCGAGCAGATCGCAGAGAGGAGTCTTGAGCATCTCTACTTCTCCAATGCCGCCTCGACCGTATCGGCGAACTCGCCGACCGTCTTAGGGTTCTCCTCGGTATCGAGTTGGATGCCAAACTCGTCCTCGACGGCGACGAGGATCTCGACGGTGCCCAGACTGTCGAGACCAATCTCCTCGAGCGTGGACTCGGGCTTCATCTCGACGTCGTCAAGACCGGCGGTCTCGCGGATAACGTCGCAAACGCGCTCGAAGGTCTTCTGATCTGCCATGGTAGTTCTCCTTTGGTTGTGCCCTAGGGCGTTTTTATTTCCTATGTGCGACTACTTCCAACGAAGCAGATAGCCACCTATATCCAGACCGGCGCCAAATCCAACCAAGGCGATGGTGTCGCCTGTGTGAAGTGCACCGGCGTTTGCCAGCCGGTCGAGGGCAAGCGGAATGCATGCGCTCGAAATGTTGCCGGTCTCGCGCAACGTGCGAACCACGCGCTCGTCCGGCACGCCCAGGCGCTTGACCGCCTGGCTCAGGATTCGTTCGTTAGCCTGATGGAATACAAAATGATCGATGTCTTCGACCAAAATGCCCGCATCGATCGCAAGCTTATGGACCGTGTCGCAGATGGCGTTGACGCCGAACTTGAACACGCGGCGGCCGTTCATGGAAAGCACACTCTGGCAGTCCGAGGGAACCTTGAATGGCGAGGTGCCATCCAGCCCGGGAACGCGCAACGTCTCGACATCGGGTGCGGTCGAAAGCTCAACGGCAAGGGGATTCTCTCCCCCGGCCTCCATGACTGCAGCGCCCGCGCCATCGCCAAAGAGCACGCACGTGGCACGGTCAGTCCAGTCGAGCGCGCGCGTCATCTGCTCGGCAGCAACAACAAGCACGCGCTCGGCACGGCTGCGGGCGATATAGCCCTCGGCGACATCGAGCGCAAATACGAAGCCGGCGCAGGCCGCCGAGACATCGAAGGCAGGGCACGTCGCGCCCAGTCGCTCAGCAACGGCACACGCCTCAGCGGGAACAAGGTGGTCACCCGTCGTCGTCGAGCAGACGA
This sequence comes from uncultured Collinsella sp., assembly GCA_900542905.1. Classification (GTDB taxonomy): domain Bacteria; phylum Actinomycetota; class Coriobacteriia; order Coriobacteriales; family Coriobacteriaceae; genus Collinsella. Next base: position 112,860 of record UQPF01000004.1, on the reverse strand, counting down.
TCAGATCCAGCTGGCTCGCGTCGATTCCGGACACCTGGAGTGCCCGCTCGCTTGCCGCTACGGCAAGGTCGTCAAGTGACTCGCTGGTGCAGACGTGGCGGCTCTTGATACCTGTGCGGGTAAAAATCCACTCATCCGAGGTATCGAGGAACTCGGACAGCTCGTCATTGGAAACACTGCGCTTAGGAAGCGCCGAGCCTGTTCCAAGAATCGTGAAACCCATCACTAACCTCCTTTGAGTTGTTGACGTGTTTACATCGACCAAGAGAGGATAGCGCATTTCAGTCGTTGTTGACGTGTTAACATTAAATTGTCCAAATGCGACAAAGGCTTCACATTGTGTCTGTCTCTCGACACCATTGCGTTATTCACTTATTCATTAAGGAGGTAGCAGCCATTATGGATGCCAAATTAACGATCGTCGACGTAACCGGATCGACCAACGATGACCTGCTCGAAGCGGGAAAACAGGGAGCGCCGCACGGCACAGGACTTGCCGCCCGGGCTCAGACAGCAGGACGCGGCCGGCGCGGCCACAAGTGGGATTCAACCGCCGGCAACCTATTGCTTTCGATTGTCCTGCGTCCATGCGTTAATCCTGCAAAGTACTCTGGTCTTGCCGCCGTCAGCGGCCTAGCGGTGCTCGAGGCGCTCGAAAAGCAGGGTCTTGCTAACGAGATCGACCTCAAATGGCCCAACGACCTCGTCGCACGAGGACATAAGCTTGGCGGCATCTTAGTCGAGGCGGCTCGTGACAACGAGGGCAGGCCCTTCGCCGTCTGCGGCATTGGCGTCAACGTAAACTACACGCCCCAGGAGGTGCCCGATGGCGGCCTGGCGGCAATTGGCCTCTCAGACCTCAACGAGAAGGTTCCCACCGTCGATGCGCTCCTCGATGAGGTCTATCACGCGGTCATGAACGCTGTAGAAACATGGGCAGAACGTCTCAACGCCATGGAAGAAGACGCCGGACCGCTCGCGCCCGTCCACAGCGAATATATCGCTCACCTCAATTGGATTGGGGAGCACGTTATCGCCCGCTCCCCCGCTGGGGACGAGCTGGCGCGAGGCATCTTTAAAACCGTCGATGACTTTGGTCGAGCGTGCATCGAGACGGAAGGCGACTTACGATCCTTCCATTTTGAGGAGGCATCGCTGCGCCCTTTGAGCAAATAGGGCGCTGCAGCCACCTACTCGGCAGCAATGCCCGGCAGTCCAAACCATCATTCAAAACAAAAGAGCCCCGCTACCAAGATGGCAGCGGGGCTCTGTAAGCTATGAGCGATATCGCTTAGAGCTTGATGTCGATGTCGACGCCAGCGGGGAGGTCGAGACGCATGAGCGAATCAACGGTGCCCGAGGTGGGGTCGAGGATGTCGATGAGGCGCTTGTGGGTGCGCATCTCGAACTGCTCACGGGAGTCCTTGTTCACGTGCGGCGAGCGGATAACCGTGTACAGGTTGCGCTCGGTGGGCAGGGGGACAGGACCGGAAACGCGAGCGCCGGTCTTCTGAGCGGTCTCGACGATGAGCTTCGCGGACTGATCGACGACCTCGTGATCATAGCCCTTGAGGCGAATGCGGATCTTCTGGGTAGCCAACTTAAACCTCCAAAGAGTGCGAGAGATGTTCTCGCGGATTACGTAACAGGGAGCTCGAACTTAGGCGTTCTTGCTCATGACCTCGTCCACGATGGACTTGGGCGCGGGCTCATAAGAGTCGAACTGCATCGTGTAGGATGCACGGCCCTGGGTCTGGGAGCGAAGGTCGGTAGCGTAACCGAACATCTCGCCCAGCGGCACCTTGGCACGGATGAGCTTGCTGTTCTTGCGATCCTCCATGCCCTCGATCTTGCCGCGGCGACCGGAGAGGTTGCCCATAACGTCGCCCATGTACTGCTCGGGGGTCTCGACCTCGACAGCCATGATCGGCTCGAGCAGCTGCGGATCGGACTTCTTGAGGGCGTCCTTGATAGCCATAGAACCGGCGATCTTGAAGGCGGCCTCGGAGGAGTCGACCTCGTGGTAAGAACCGTCGAACAGGGTGACCTTAACGTCGAGGACCGGGAAGCCGGCGATAACACCGGTGTTCAGGGCCTCCTGGATGCCCTTGTCGATGGACGGGATGTACTCCTTGGGCACGACGCCGCCGACGATAGCGTTGACGAACTCGTAGCCGAAGCCCTCCTCCATCTTCTCGAGCTTGATGACGGCGTGGCCGTACTGACCGCGGCCGCCGGACTGACGGACGAACTTGCCCTCAGCCTTCTCGACGTCGTGACCAGCGGTCTCGCGGTAGGCAACCTGGGGCTTACCAACGTTAGCGTCAACCTTGAACTCGCGGAGCAGACGGTCGACGATGATCTCGAGGTGCAGCTCGCCCATGCCGGCGATGATGGTCTGGCCGGTCTCGTGGTTGGTGGACACCTGGAAGGTCGGGTCCTCCTCGGCGAGCTTGGTCAGAGCCAGGGACATCTTGTCCTGCTCGGCCTTGGTCTTGGGCTCGATGGCAACGTCGATAACGGGCTTGGCGAACTCGATCTTCTCGAGGACGATCTCGTTGCCCTCGGCGCACAGGGTGTCACCGGTGGTGGAGTTCTTGAAGCCGACGCAAGCGACGATGTCGCCGGCGGCAGCGTCGTCACGGTCGATACGCTCGGCGGCGTTCATCTCGAGGATGCGGCCGAGGCGCTCGCGCTGACCGTTGGAAGCGTTGATCACGTAGGAGCCGGACTCGGCACGGCCGGAGTAAACGCGGACGTAGGTGAGCTTACCGACGAACGGGTCGGTCATGATCTTGAAGACCAGGCCGGAGAAGGGCTCGTCGAAGGAAGGATGACGCTCGATCTCCTCGCCGGTGTCCGGATCGGTACCGGTGACGGCCTCGACGTCAAGCGGGCTGGGCAGGTAGTCGACGACAGCGTCGAGCAGCTCCTGGACGCCCTTGTTCTTGTAGGCGGAGCCCACGAAGACGAGGTTGAGCTCGTTGGCCAGAACGCCCTTGCGCAGAGCAGCCTTGAGCTCCTCGACGGTGAAGTCCTCCTCCATGAGGATCTTCTCCATGAGCTCATCGTCAAAGCTGGCAGCAGCGTCGAGGAGCTCCTCGCGCTTGGTGGCAGCGATGTCAGCGAACTCAGCCGGGATCTCGTCCATCGGCTCGGGGTAGGTCATGCCCTTGTCGTCGGCCTTGAAGTCCCATGCAGTCATGGTGACCAGGTCGATGACGCCCCAGAAGTTGTCCTCGGCGCCCATCGGGACCTGAGCGGCCACGGCGTTAGCGTCGAGACGATCCTTCATGGTCTCGATAGCGTTGAAGAAGTCAGCACCCACGCGGTCATACTTGTTAATGAAGGCGATGCGGGGGACGTTGAAGGTAGAAGCCTGACGCCAAACGGTCTCAGACTGGGGCTGAACGCCGGCAACGGCGTCGAAGACGGCGACAGCGCCATCGAGGACGCGCAGGCAGCGCTCGACCTCGGCGGTGAAGTCAACGTGGCCCGGGGTGTCGATGATCTGGATGCGGTAGTCCTTACCGTCCTTGTTCCAGAAGCACGTGGTAGCAGCGGAGGTAATGGTTACGCCGCGCTCCTGCTCCTGAACCATCCAGTCCATGGTGGCAGCGCCCTCATGGACCTCACCGATCTTGTGGGTCTTACCGGTGTAGTAAAGAATACGCTCGGTCGTGGTGGTCTTACCGGCATCGATGTGAGCCATGATGCCGATGTTACGGGTATCGGAAAGCTTGTACTTAGGCTTAGCCATGTTAGTTCCTTACCTTAACTTACCAACGATAGTGAGAGAACGCGCGGTTGGCCTCGGCCATCTTGAAGACGTCCTCACGCTTCTTGACGGAAGCGCCCAGGCCGTTGGAAGCGTCGAGGATCTCGTTGGCGAGACGCTCGGCCATGGTCTTCTCCTTGCGAGCGCGGGAGAAGTTGACGATCCAGCGGATACCCAGAGCGGTGGAACGACGGGAGTTAACCTCCATCGGGACCTGATAGGTAGCGCCACCGACACGCTTGGGCTTAACCTCGAGCGTGGGCTTGACGTTGTCCATAGCCTTCTTGAAGGTAGCGAGAGCGTCGCCACCCTCGGACTTCTCGGCAACGATCTCGAAAGCGGTGTAAACGATGCGCTCAGCGGTGGCCTTCTTGCCGTCAAGAAGGACCTTGTTGATGAGCTGAGTCACCAGGCGGTTGTTGTAAACGGCGTCAGGCTGAACCTCACGACGATTAGCTGCTGCACGACGCGGCATGTGAAATCTCCTTAAGTGTCTACCGTGCGGCGCTTAGGCGGCACACGGCGAAAGTATCAAAACGTTATCTGGCTTATTTAGCCTTGGGGCGCTTAGCACCGTACTTGGAACGGGCCTGCATACGGTTCTGGACCGGAGCAGCGTCGTAGGCGCCACGGATGACGTGATAACGGACACCAGGGAGGTCACGGACACGACCGCCGCGGACGAGCACGATGGAGTGCTCCTGCAGGTTGTGGCCCTCACCCGGGATGTAAGCAGTAACTTCGATGCCGTTGACAAGGCGAACACGGGCAACCTTACGAAGAGCCGAGTTCGGCTTCTTGGGGCTCGTGGTGAAGACGCGGGTGCACACGCCGCGCTTCTGGGAGTTGTGCTGCAGAGCAGCGTTCTTGGACTTCTTGGGCACGGAACGACGGCCCTGGCGAACCAGCTGGTTAATAGTAGGCAAAGCGTACTCCTTCTCGAATGATTCCAGCTTTCTGTAAAGTGCAACGGCTTGAATCGAGGGGTCAGCATCCCCCTACGAAACACGCAGTTCGATAGGATACGTGCCGTTAGCTGTGTCGTCAACAGACCACGCCGCCGGGCGTATCCCAAAATTGGCACATTTCCGCAAAGCCTACACAAAAGGAATCCCCTTCTGTGCGCGGGGGCGGATTCCCGGTCCGGGCGGCCCGCTGTTTAAGTTTGCTGCTCTACAGTCCTGCGCAAGACGGAAAGCACATTAAGTGCTTTCCTTTGCGTGCGGAACTCGCGACAAACTTAAACAGCGGGCCGCCCGGACCGGGAATCCGACGTGCTCGTCGGGGCAACGTTCCCTACCAAAAAGGGACAGGTTTATTTTGGTCGGTTTTATCTGGGGAAACGTCGCGCTCCAGCGGTGATCCGACCTCACTAACACTGTAGATTGACGGTGTTTTCGGAAGTATGCGGCAAATTATGAACTTACCGAGCACACAGGGATTTTGCGATAACAAACCCGCAGGTAGAACGCTTGAGCATATACGGTGTGGTCGACCCATCAAGATTTTGCCGCATACTTCAGAAATGCAGGCGAATATCGTGCGGTCTAACCGCCCATTTACCGCAAAGAAGGCCGCTTCCCCTAGTAGGAAGCGGCCCCAAATCTTACGAATAGACGATGGTAAAGGGTTCCGACGTTTCGGCGCCCCCTGTTGAAGTGCAGCGTGTGCCTTCGAGCGTTACTGAAACCACTTGGTCGACATCAATCAACTTCGTTGGCACCCAAATGTTCTCTCCGCTATTGCGTGCCATCGAAACATAGAAATTGTACGCCCCTGCGTCGTCATCTTCGATAATCTGCTCCGATCCATCCTTGTAGCTGACGGTCAGTTTATGATCAACTGCTTCATAGCCCAGATCATCGATGTGCGTCTGGATGGAAAACGGGCTGATCTCGAGAGGCGAGTCATCGGAGCGGAGTTCCTTTGTATCGACGTACGCTCCAACGCTAAACTCGGGCGTCGATGCTTCGAACAGCTTCGCGTCCTCGCCTTCGCCCTCAGTCCAGCAGATATTCCAGGTGACCGCATGTCCCAAATCTCGCTCGCGATCCCACGAGGCAAAGTACATCGTGCCATTAATGACCGTGTCGCTTGATGTGTCCTTATCAATTGTGCAGCGTGTGTCAGCCCATTCCTCGCCGAAGTTCATGCTGGGCGTGCCGATGCCTTGTTCTTCTTCACCATAGAGAACAAGTTCGCCTGTCTCTGCTGCCGGCTTGTAGTAGTTAACGCCATTTGAATTGGACAACGTAAACGTCACGGCTCCGCAGCCGTTTTGGTCAATAGCCATCTCATGGATATCAAGCGTATAGCCGTTACCCTCGACGGACAGATTAACCTCCTGAACTGCGCCCTCCAGGCTTTGGGGCGCGATGCCGTCACCAAACTCTCTGGTGTAGGTATATTTAGTCCCCGATGAACCGCCGTTGGTCCAGGTAATGGAATCCCCGTTGCCGTGGTTTCCCCAGGCTGAGGCAAAATAGCTGGAATTGATAACGGCGTAGGCGACCCCTCCGGTCGCCAACACTCCGGCAAGACATCCGATTACGGCAACATACAGAGGCTTCGCGTGACCCTTTCGACGAAGCGGCTCTCCAGCCGCAGCATCAATAACACGGTCGGCAAGGTCGCTATCGGCTTGGATGGACTCGAAGGCCTGCTTGATTTGATTGGATTTCACGGTCGCCCTCCTCTAAGATGAATTTGAGCTTCGATCGACCGCGAGCTAAACGCGTTCGAACGGTCGCGGCTGGTACATGCATCAACTCGGCAATCTCTGAGGTCGAAAAGCCCAGGTAGTAATAGAGCACGATGGGAACGCGGAATCGCTCCGGAAGTCGCATAACGTCTGACAGGACCGCCTTGGTCTCATCCTGCGCCGCCGAAAGCGAATCGGCCAGATTCTCAATATCCTCCACACGCCTCCATGGCTTTCGAAAGAGCGATTTGCATTCATTGATCGTGACCCGGACAAGCCAGCGGCGAAGATGTTCCCAACTTTCAAAGTGCCCATCGCTTTTAAGCAACTTAAGAAAGACATCTTGGGCAACATCGTCGGCATCGGCACGATCGCGCAGGTACGTCAATGCGATTCGAAACACGACATCACGGTGATCCTCGACCGCCTGTCTAAATGCTTGTTCTTCCATAATCACCTCCCGGTGACGTTAATAATTCTTGGTGAGGCCCTCACCTTAGATACGCTCTTGTCGGGCGAAATGTTTCAAATTCAAGCAGGAAAAACCTACCAAAATATACCTGTCCCTTTTTGGCAGGTTTTCTTTAACAAAAAGACCCGCTTCCCTGTTGGGAAACGGGTCTTTGGAAGGACGGTTAACGTACTAGGAAATTACTCCTCGTCGTTGTCCTTGGCCTCTTCGGCGTCGTCGGTGTCCACGAGCTGGTTGAGCAGCTCATCGAGAGAAGCCATGTCCTCGTTGATGGCACCGTTGGCGGGAGCCTTCTTGTCGTCGATCGGGGCGCCCAGGAGCTCCTCGTCGGCGTCGGCGTGATGCGTCGGAGCGGAGGTACCCAGCAGGATATCGTCCGGACCGTCGGGGCTAAAGACCATCTGCAGCAGCTGCGAGAGGTCTTCCTCGTCGGCAACGTCGTCGTTGTTCTCGAGGATGTAGAGCAAGTCGTGGGCCTCCAGGCCGTCACGGAGCTCCTCGATCGCCTTGGCACCGATGCCGTCGATGCGCAGCAGATCCTCCTCGGACTTGCCGACCAGGTCGCCGACCGTCTCGATGCCGACCTCGCTGAACTTGTTGGTCCAGCGCTGCGACACGCCCAGGTCGTCGAACAGGTACAGACGAGCCTTCTCGGCGGAGATGGTGTGACCATTGCGGGTGAACGAACCGTCAGCACCGCCGAACTCGTCGTAGCCGGCCCAGTCGAGCTGCTGCGGGAGTTGCTCGTCCAGGTCCTTGAGCTCCACAGGAGCCCACTCGGGCAGCGACTTGGCGTTGGGCGAAGCCGGGCCGTCGATGTCCACGTAGCCGTCGGCCGTGCGATACGTCAGCTTGGCGTTGGCGTACGGCTTGAGGCCGGTACCAGCAGGGATCTTCTTACCGACGATGACGTTGGACTTAAGGTCGAGCAGGTGATCGACCTTGCCCTCGATGGCAGCCTCGGTAAGGACGCCGGCGGTACGGATGAACGAAGCGCTCGACAGCCAGGAGTCGATGTTGGACGCGACCTTGAGCGTACCCAGGATGACGGGCTCGGCCACAGGAGCCTGACCGCCCAGACGGGCAACGCGCTCGACCTCGTCGGCGAACTCGTAGCGGTCGACATACTGACCAAGCAGGTACTTGGAGTCACCGGGGTTGGTGATCTGAACGCGACGCAGCATCTGACGTGCGAGCACCTCGATGTGCTTATCGTTCAGGTCGACGCCCTGACTGGTGTAGACGTCCTTGACGCTCTCGACGAAGGTGTGCATCGTCGACTCGATGTCGGTCAGCTTGCGCAGGTTGCGGAAGTTGACGAAGCCCTTGGTGATCTGGTCGCCGGCGCGAACCTCGCAGCCGTCCTCGATCTCGGGCATAAAGCGCACCGAAGCGGGGACGCGACGCTCGTCGAGGACACGGGTGTGATCCTCGGAGTCGGTGAGCGTCAGCACGTACTCGGACTTCTCGGGCTTAATCGAGAGGTGGCCGGAGTACGGAGCCAGCTCGGCCTCGCGACCCAGGATCTTCTCGTTGACGTTGCCGACGATATCGAACATACGGCTGACCGTAGGCAGACCCTGCGTAATATCGTCGACGCCAGCGACGCCGCCGGAGTGAATGGTACGCATCGTAAGCTGCGTACCGGGCTCGCCGATGGACTGGGCGGCAATAATGCCGACCGCGGTACCGATGGCGACCGGACGACGGGTGGAAAGATCCCAGCCGTAGCACTTCTGGCACACGCCGTACTTGGAGCGGCAGGTGAGCAGCGCGCGAAGCTTGACCTTCTTGAGACCCGCATCGACCATCTTCTGGATGTCGGCGACCTTCTCGATGTAGCCGTCCTGCTCAAAGAGCACGGTGCCATCGGGAGCCACGACGTCCTCAATGAAGCAACGGCCGACGAGGTCGGTGTTGAGGTCGGTGGTGCCAGGGATGATGAGGTTGTAGGTGACGCCCTCGTGCGTACCGCAGTCCTCCTCGCGAACGATGACGTCCTGGGCCACGTCGACCAGACGGCGGGTCAGGTAACCAGAGTCCGAGGTGTGGGATGCGGTATCGACCAGACCCTTACGGGCGCCGTAGGTCGAAATGAAGTACTCGAGCGGCAGCAGGCCCTCGCGGAAGTTCGCCTTAATGGGAAGGTCGATCGTCTCGCCGGACATGTCTGCCATCAGGCCACGCATGCCGCCGAGCTGACGCAGCTGGGTCTTAGAACCACGGGCGCCGGAGTCGGCCATCATGTACAGCGGGTTCTCCTCGTCGAACATGTCGAGCATGAGCGCTGCGACCTTGTCGGTACAAGCGGTCCACTCGTTAACGACTTCGATGTGGCGCTCCGTCTCGTTGATGAAGCCCTCCTCGAAGTACTCGTTGATCTGGTCGACGTTGGCCTGGGCGCGATCGAGCAGCTCCTGCTTCTCGGCAGGGATGAGAGCGTCCCACACCGAGATGGTGAGGCCGGCGCGGGTAGCGTAGTGGAAGCCGGAGTACTTGATGGCGTCGAGGATCGGACCGACCTTGGCCTCGGGGTAACGATCGCAGCAGTCCGCAACCAGCTTGGCCACGTCGCCCTTGACCATCTTGTAGTTCATGAACTCATAGTCTTCGGGCAGGCACTGGCGGTTGAAGATGATGCGGCCGATAGACGTCTCGAAGCGCGCGGTCTTGTTGCCGGTGACATCGTAGTCGACAAACTCGTTCTTGCCGTTCTTGACGCGGAAGATACGGGTGCCGTCCTCGTTGATGACGTTGGCATCGGCAGCGGACACGCGGACCTGGATCTTGGCCTGCATGTCGACCTCGGAGCGGCAGTCATAGGCGTGCAGCGCGTCATCGAAGCTCGAGAACACGTGGTTCTCGCCCGGCAGACCCTCGCGAACCTGGGTGAGGTAGTACACACCGATGATCATGTCCTGCGAAGGGATGTTGACCGGCTTGCCGGATGCCGGCGAGCGCAGGTTGTTCGCAGAGAGCATGAGCACGCGGGCCTCGGCCTGAGCCTGGCTGGACAGCGGCACGTGGACAGACATCTGGTCGCCGTCGAAGTCGGCGTTGAAGGGCGAGCAGACCAGCGGGTGCAGGTGGATAGCCTTGCCCTCGACCAGCACCGGCTCAAAGGCCTGGATGGACAGACGGTGCAGGGTCGGTGCACGGTTGAGCAGCACGACGCGGCCGTCGATGACCTCTTCGAGGATATCCCACACAAAGGTGGCACCGCGGTCGATAGCGCGCTTGGCGCCCTTGATGTTCTCGACCTTGCCAAGCTCGACCAGGCGCTTCATGACGAAGGGCTTGAAGAGCTCCAGCGCCATGGTCTTGGGCAGACCGCACTGGTGCAGCAGCAGCTTGGGGTCGGTAACGATTACCGAACGGCCGGAGTAGTCGACACGCTTACCCAGCAGGTTCTGACGGAAACGACCCTGCTTGCCCTTGAGGGCCTCGGCGAGCGACTTGAGCGGGCGACCGCCACGGCCAGAGACCGGGCGACCACGACGGCCGTTGTCGAACAGGGCGTCCACGGACTCCTGGAGCATGCGCTTCTCGTTGTTCACGATGATCGCAGGGGCGTCCAGGTCGAGCAGGCGCTTGAGTCGGTTGTTACGGTTGATCACGCGACGATACAGGTCGTTGAGGTCGGACGCGGCGAAGCGACCGCCGTCGAGCTGGACCATCGGGCGCAGATCGGGCGGAATGACCGGGATGACGTCCAGGATCATGTTCGCGGGGCTGTTGCCGCCCTTCAGGAAGGCGTCAACGACCTCGAGGCGCTTAACGGCCTTCTCGCGCTTCTGCTTCTGGGAATCCTCGTCGGCGATGATGGCCTTGAGCTTCTCGGCCTCGGAAGGAAGGTCGATGGCAGCGAGCAGGTCGCGGACGGCCTCGGCACCCATGCCACCCTTGAAGTACATGGAGTAGTAGCGAGTCATCTCGCGGAACAGCGGCTCATCGGAAATGAGGTCGCGCTCGCTGAGCTTCATGAAGGCGTTGAAGGCGTCCGTGCGGAGCTGCTTCTCGTCCTTGCACTCTTCCTCGATGTCAACGATGCCGGAGGCGATCTCCTCGGGGGTCAGCGGCTCCTCGTCGGAGAACTCGTCAAAGTTCTCGGGGTTGCCCTGCTCCTTGAGGGACTCGATCTGGCGGGCGCACTCGGCATCGATCTCTTCCAGATCGGCGGCGAGCTCCTCGCGCAGGTCGTCAGCGTCGGCCTCGCGAGCCTCGTAGTCTACCTCGGTGATGATGTAGCTGGCAAAGTACAGAACCTTCTCGAGGTCCTTGGACTTGATGTCGAGCATACGGCTCATCGGGAAGCTCGTGGGGCTCTTGAAGTACCAGATGTGGGACACGGGAGCGGCGAGCTCGATGTGGCCCATGCGGTCGCGACGCACCTTGGCCGAGGTGACCTCGACGCCGCAGCGCTCGCAGACGATGCCCTTAAAGCGGATGCCCTTGTACTTGCCGCAGGAGCACTCCCAGTCCTTGGCAGGACCGAAGATCTTCTCGCAGAACAGGCCGTCCTTCTCGGGCTTGAGGGTACGGTAATTGATGGTCTCCGGCTTCTTGACCTCACCGTGCGACCAGGAACGGATCTGGTCGGCGGAGGCAAGGGAGATCTTTACCGAGTCAAAATCAGTAGCTTCGAAATCTGCCACAGTCAACTACTCCTTATCAGTGGTCGTGGCGGCGACAGCCTCGGGTGCCTCGGCGGTCTCGACATCCTGGGCCTCGACGTCGGCGTCAACGCCGGCGAGCGCAGCCAGGTCATCGAGGGCAGAGGTCTCCTCGGCGGTCACAGGGGCGGAGGCGTCCTCGTCGGCATCGTGCATGGGCTCGATGTCCAGCGCGAGGGAACGGATCTCCTTGACGAGAACCTTGAAGGACTCGGGGATACCCGGGACAGGAACGTTCTCGCCCTTGACGATGGACTCGTAGGTCTTGACGCGGCCCACGGTATCGTCGGACTTGACGGTCAGGATCTCCTGCAGGACGTTGGAAGCACCGTATGCGTACAGTGCCCAAACTTCCATCTCGCCGAAGCGCTGGCCGCCGAACTGAGCCTTGCCGCCCAGCGGCTGCTGGGTAACCAGGCTGTAAGGGCCGGTCGAACGGGCATGGATCTTGTCGTCGACCATGTGGCCGAGCTTGAGGATGTAGGACGTACCCACGGTAATGGGCTCGCGGAACTCCTCGCCGGTGCGGCCGTCGAACAAGCGGGTCTTGCCGCGCTCGTCAAGCTGGGTGACAAACTCGGGGCGCATGTGATCGCCAAAGGCAGCGGTGGCCTTGTTGAGCATGTTCTTGTTGGCGCGACGGATGACCTCGGCGATCTCGTCCTCCTTGGCGCCGTCGAAGACGGGCGTCGAGACGAAGAACGGACCAGGGACATACTTGTCGGAGTCGGCATCCTCGGTATCCCAACCGCAGGCAGCAGCCCAGCCAAGGTGGCACTCGAGCAGCTGGCCGACGTTCATACGCGAAGGAACGCCCAGCGGGTTGAGGATAACGTCGATCGGGGTACCGTCAGCCATGTAGGGCATGTCCTCGACCGGCAGAACGTTACAGATAACGCCCTTGTTGCCGTGGCGACCGGCGATCTTATCGCCCTGCTGGATCTTACGACGCTGGGCGACGTAGACGCGCACCTGCTCGTTGACACCGGGGGCCAGGTCGTCGCCGTTCTCGCGGCTAAAGCGGACGACGTCGATGACGCGGCCATAAGCGCCGTGAGGCATCTTAAGGGAGGTGTCGCGAACATCGTGAGCCTTGGCACCGAAGATGGCGCGCAGCAGGCGCTCCTCGGCGGTCAGAGCGCTCTCGCCCTTAGGCGTGACCTTGCCGACCAGGATGTCGCCAGGGCCGACCTCGGCGCCGATGCGGATGATGCCGTCCTCGTCGAGGTTGGCAAGCATGTCCTCGGAGAGGTTCGGGATCTCGCGAGTAATCTCCTCGGGACCGAGCTTGGTGTCGCGGGCGTCGATCTCGTGACGGGTGATGTTGATGGTCGTCAGCAGGTCCTCGGCCACCAGGCGCTCGGACACGACGATACCGTCCTCGTAGTTGAAGCCTTCCCACGGCATGTATGCCACGGTGAGGTTCTGACCCAGTGCGAGCTCGCCATGATCGGTCGAAGGACCGTCAGCCAGGGGCTCGCCCTGCTCAACGGTGTCGCCGACGCGCACGAGCGGACGGTGGTTGATGCAGGTGGACTGGTTGGAGCGCTGGTACTTGGCCAGGTGATACTCGTCCATGCCGCCGGCATGCTTGACGATGATCTTGGCGGCGTCGGCAAAGATGACCTCGCCGGCGTTCTTGGCCAGGGTGACCTCGCCGGAGTCCAGAGCGGCGCGACGCTCCATGCCGGTACCGACATAGGGAGCGGCAGGGTGAACCAGCGGCACGGCCTGGCGCTGCATGTTAGCGCCCATCAGCGTACGCTTGGCGTCGTCGTGCTCGAGGAACGGGATCAGCGTGGCTGCGACGGAGAGCATCTGACGCGGCGAGACGTCCATGTAGTCGACGTCCTCGACAGGCACGTCGGCGGGAGCGCCGAAGGAGCCGTCGAAGTCGCGGGTACGGGCGATCACGGTGTGCGGGCGGACAAGCTTGCCCTCGGCATCGGTCGTGATGAACTCGTTGGTCTTGGGATCGAGCGGCGTGTTGGCCGGCGCGATGACGTGCTTCTCTTCCTCGTCAGCGGTCATCCAGTCGATCTGGTCGGTGGCAACGCCGTTCTCGACGCGGCGGAACGGAGCCTCGATGAAGCCGTACTCGTTGACGCGGGCGTAGAGGGCGAGCGAGCCGATCAGGCCGATGTTGGGGCCTTCGGGGGTCTCGATCGGGCACATGCGGCTGTAGTGCGAGTTGTGAACGTCGCGGACGGCCGTCGGCACGTTGGTGCGGCGGCTGGAGCCGGACTTGTGGCCGGCAAGACCGCCAGGGCCGAGTGCGGACAGACGACGCTTGTGGGTCAGACCGGTCAGGGGGTTCGCCTGGTCCATGAACTGCGAGAGCTGCGAGGAGCCGAAGAACTCCTTGATGGAGGCCACGATCGGGCGGATGTTGATGAGCGACTGCGGGGTAATCTCGTCGATGTCCTGGGAGCTCATGCGCTCACGGACGACACGCTCCATACGGCTCATGCCGATACGGAACTGGTTGGCGACGAGCTCGCCGACGGTACGGATGCGGCGGTTGCCGAAGTGGTCGATGTCGTCGACCTTGAAGCCCTGCTCGCCGGCAGCGAGGGACAGGAGGTAGCGCAGCGTCGCGACGATATCCTCGTCGGTGAGCACCGTGACCTCTTCCTCGGTGGTGAGGTTGAGCTTCTTGTTGACCTTGTAACGACCGACGCGGGCCAGATCGTAGCGCTGCGGGTTGAAGAGCAGGCCCTCAAGCAGGCTGCGGGAAGCGTCCACGGTGGGGGGCTCGCCCGGGCGCAGGCGACGGTAGATCTCGATGAGGGCGTCCTCGCGGGTGAGGGCGGTGTCGCGCTCCAGGGTGCGCTTGATCACATCGGAGTTGCCGAGCAGCTCGATGATGTCGTCGTTGGTGACGGCGATGCCAAGGGCGCGCAGGAACATCGTGGCGCTCTGCTTGCGCTTACGGTCGATGGAGACCATGAGCTGGTCGCGCTTGTCGACCTCAAACTCAAGCCAGGCACCGCGGGACGGGATGATCTGGGCCTTGTAGATCTGCTTGCCCGAATCCATCTCGGAGCTGAAGTACACGCCCGGGGAGCGGACGAGCTGCGAGACGACGATACGCTCGGTACCGTTGATGATGAAGGTGCCCTGATCAGTCATCATGGGGAAGTCGCCCATAAAGACGAGCTGCTCCTTGATCTCGCCGGTCTCCTTGTTGGTGAGACGGACGTCGGTCAGAAGCGGAGCCTGATAGGTCATGTCCTTCTCGCGGCACTCCTCGACGGTGTGCGCGGGGTCGCCGAACTGATGCTCGCCGAAGGTAACCTCGAGAACATGGTTCTGGCTCTGGATGGGGCTGGATTCCTTGAACGCCTCACGAAGACCCTCGTCCTTAAAACGCTCAAAGGATTCCCTTTGAACAGAGATAAGGTTGGGGAGCTCCATGGCCTCCGGGATTTTCCCGAAGCTGACGCGCTTGCGCTCAGTGGCAGTGTATGCGTAGGTCACCAGGTTTTTCCTCCTTCACGGAAATGCTCGGTGGGTTGGCGAGGCATAGCTTCGCCAGTTATCGCAACCTAATAGTCTATCAGGTAGCGACCGTTGGGCAAGAAAAGCCTTGACGCGATTGAGTTTTTGGAGTAGCAAAGTTTTTCGACAGAAAAACTGCAGGTAGATAGGTATGTATCGAACACCTGTTCATATATTTTCTGTGAACAGAGAGCCGGCGATCGCAGCTCTTATAAAAAACGGGTGCAGACCGAAGTCCGCACCCGTAAATGTCGATGCCCGAAGGCTTATTTGCGCATCAAGCCGCCGCGCTCGTCAATGGCGTCCCAGAAGGCGCTGGCAAAGCGAGGATCGCTTGCGGCCATGAGGGCGTTGGTGGCCATCCAGCCAGACGGGGTGCCGGTGTCGTAGCCCGAGAGCGGGTCGATGACGACGGCGTACATGGCCTCGCGGTCGAGCGAGCGGGCCATGGCGTCGGTAAGCTGGATCTCGCCGCCCTTACCGGCCTGCTGATCGGCGAGCAGGTCCATGACCAGCGGGCTCAGCAGGTAACGGCCAACGATGTACAGGTTGGACGGAGCCGCCTCGGGAGCAGGCTTCTCGACCAGGCCGCCGATGCGCCAAACGGCACCGGGCTCGTCGTCGCCGGCATCCTCAAAGCCCTCGAGGGAACCCACGCGGTCGCCGGCGATGACGCCATAACGGCTGACTTCCTCGGGAGCGCACGCGGCAACGGCGATAACCGAAGCGCCACCGTGCTCCTTGGAGACAGCGAGCATCTTGTCGCAGATGTCACGGTTGGGCACAACGTAGTCACCCAGAAGAACCAGGAAGTTCTCCCCTGCCACAGCGTCGGCGGCAGAGCGAATGGCATGACCGAGGCCCTTGGGCTCGTACTGATAACGGAAGTCGACCGGCATACCACCCGCATGGGCGACGGCGTCGGCGTAAGCGTCCTTGCCGCGCTCGCGCAGCAGGTTCTCGAGCGAACGGTCGGGCTGGAAGTAGCTCAGCAGCTCAGGCTTACCGGGCGAGGTAACGATAATGGCGTCGTCGACCTCCTCGGGGTCGAGCGCTTCCTCAACGACATACTGGATGACCGGCTTGTCGAGAACCGGCAGCATCTCTTTGGGCGTGCACTTGGTGCCAGGCAGAAAACGCGTGCCAAGACCGGCGGCGGGGATGATTGCCTTCATGTTATTCAAGGATCCTTTCGCAGGCGCAGAATGCGCCCTATGCGTGCGGCACGGCGGCCGCAGACCAAATTGCGATACTGAAGTATCTTACCGCCGGAGACATACGTCACCGTAAGGCAAACGTAATTCTTCAGCAGGTCAACGCAAATTATTGCTCGAATGGTGCAATTTTACGCCCCAGCGGTAACGGGATTGGCACGGCGAAGACGGCAGTGTTCTGCGTGCCGAACAATGGGAATGAGGAGCCAAAACAAAAAAAGACGGGGCTCGCAATGCGAACCCCGTCTGCAAAGAAATCTGGCGAGAGAGCCTGATTACTTGAGGGTGACAGCAGCGCCAGCAGCCTCGAGCTTCTCCTTGGCAGCCTCGGCGTCCTCCTTCTTGGCACCCTCGAGAACAGCCTTGGGAGCGCCCTCGACGACCTCCTTGGCCTCCTTCAGGCCAAGGTTGGTGAGCTCGCGGACGGCCTTGATGACCTGGATCTTGTTGTCGCCGAAGCCCTCGAGCACGACGTCAAACTCGGTCTTCTCCTCGGCCTCAGCAGCGCCAGCAGCAGGAGCGGCGACAACAGCGGCAGGAGCAGCGGCGGAAACGCCGAAGGTGTCCTCGATAGCCTTGACGAGCTCGGAAGCCTCGAGAAGGGTCATTTCCTTAAGAGCATCGATGATCTCATCGGTGGTAAGCTTAGCCATTTCTAAGTCCTTTCGGTTTCCGTGCGGATGCACGGAGATCAGTTAAAACACGGCGCGAATGCGCCAGGGGTGCGGCGTTGCCGCCGCGGGTGAAAACAGCAACTAGGCTGCCTTCTGCTCGGAGACCTGCTGGATCGAACGAGCGAGACCAGAGGAAACGCCGTTGACGCAGACAGCGATGTCGCGAGCGAAACCGGAGATGAGACCGGCGATCTGGCCGAGAAGCTGATCCTTGGTGGGCAGCTCGGCGATAGCCTTAACATCATCAGCGGAAACGGCCTTGCCGTCGGAGATACCGCCCTTGATCTCAAGGACGCCCTTAGACTTAGCGGAGAAGTCCTTAAGGGCCTTAGCGGCCTCGACCGGCTCGGACTCGTAGAACACATAAGCAACGGGGCCGGCGAGGATCTCGTCGAGCTCGGGCTGCTCCTGGTTCTTGAGAGCGATCTTGACCAGGTTGTTCTTGTAGACCTTCATCTCGGCGCCGCACTCGCGAAGCTGATGACGCAGCTCCTGAGCCTGCTTAACCGTCAGACCGTTGTAGTTGACGACGAACAGACCGGCGTTCTCGGCGATACGGGACTCGATCTCTGCAACCTTGTCGATTTTGTACTGCTGGGGCATGAATTACACCTCCTCGAATTCTTTCCGGGCACGGTCCGCCACAAGGACGTGACGGGGGCATGTCCAAAAAGAAAGCCCCCGCGCTGCATGAGCGACGGGGGCGAGAAGACATATCTACTCGACCACCTCGGCTGGCGGGAAGTCCCATTAAGCTCGCGGGTAAGACCCGTTTGCGCCGGCTGTCTCTGGCAGCGGATTCGTGCGTGAACCGAAAGTATTATGGCGGGGACCCCGGCGTCGGTCAACGGAAAACCGGGCTGCACACAATTCCACCATCCGGCACGCGCCGCCGAAGGCCAGGCGCAAGGTTTTCGCTCGGTCAAGTCCTGGGCTCGCACGAAGGCCACATTAAGTGGCCTTCGGCTCGTGCGGAATCTACGAAACCCTTGCGCCTGGCCTTCGGCGGCGCGGCCTGCGTCAACTATGGGGCAGCCCGGTTTTCCGTTGGCCGGCGCGCCCCACTCATAATGCTTGGGTCGGCGGGCTGATGTGTTGCGTCCCTGATGGCTACAGGGTTGAAATGAAGGTGGACAGGCGATTTAGGCCTTCGTCCAGATCTTGGTCGGAGACGCAGTAGCTGAGGCGGATGTGGCCTTCGGTGCCGAAGCAGTCGCCCGGGACTAGGGCTACGTTTGCTTCTTTGATGGCTTTGATGCAGAAGGCTTCGCTGGTTAGGTCGAACTTTTTGATGCTCGGGAAAGTGTAGAAGGCTCCTGCGGGCTCTACTGCGTCGAGGCCCATAGCGTTTAAGGCTGCGAGCACGCGTTTGCGGCGGGCTCGGTAGACTTTGAGCATGGGGGTTGGGTCGACGGTCAGGGCTCGGGCTGCGGCGTCCATTTCGAAGGAGACAGCACTCGATACTAAGTATTGGTGGGCCTTTGCGATCTCGGCGATGACGGGGGTTGCCGCTGCGAGCCAGCCCAGGCGCCAGCCGGTCATAGCCCAGGGCTTGGAGAAGCTCTCGATGACTACCGTCTGCTCACGAAGCTCCGGGTGGCGCTGGGCAAAGCGCTCGTAGCCGTCCACGTAGACCAGGCGGTTGTATACGTCGTCGCAGATCACGTAGATGCCCGCCTGCTCTGCCACGCGCGCCACGGCGTCGAGCGAAGCCGCGTTGAGGATGCAACCCGTAGGATTGTTGGGCGTGCAGATGACGATGGCCTTGGTCGCCGGCGTCACGCAAGCACGAAGTGCGTCCTCGTCAATCTGGAATTGCGCAGGCTCCGTATCCAAAAAGACCGCCTTGGCGTGGTTGGCCACGACGATGCTCTCGTACAGGCCAAAGGCAGGCGTGGGGATGATGACCTCGTCGCCGGGGTTGAGCATAGCCATGAATGTTGCCGACAGTGCCTCGGTCGCACCGTCGGTCAGGATGACCTCATCGGCGGAAAACGTAAGGCCCGCGTCCCCCATGTAGGCAGATAACGCCTCACGCAGGGCGGGGCGCCCGTTGTTGGGCGGATAGTGCGTGTCACCGCGGTCCAGTGCGGCGGTCACCTCGGCGCTAATCACATCGGGCGTGGGAAAATCGGGCTCGCCAAGCGCAAGCGCGATGCACCCCGGGTGCTGGGCGGCGAGCGCGTTGATTCGGCGGATACCGGAGGGCTTGAGCGTGGCAAGCGAGGTATTCATGGGCAGTCGCATGGCGTTCCTTTCGTAAGGGTTGCACTAGGATAGCGCGGTGGGGCGCCGCCGGACGGTGTAACCTAAACGGAAACCAACCGGAAAGGAGGCAGCATGGAGCCGACCGCGCGCAGCGATGTACCAAAAACGCTGCAAACCATTGCGTATATCAGCATTCCCAATAGTGCCGATCTTGAGTTTTTGCTCTGGGACCTGCAGGATGCCATCGCCGCCTATGCACAGCTTTCCGGCACCGCACTCCCCCGCCCGGTCGACTTGAAGGCAAATGACGCCGGCAGCGTTGCCGATGGCATCGTGCTGGCCATTGAAGATGTGGCTGACGATGAGACGTTGACAGCCATCGAGCAGGCGCTTGAGCGCTTTGGCGGTACGGGAACGCGCGTCTATGCCGCGATTCGAGCCGCACAAGAGAGCACTGAGCAGGCGCGTGGGACCGCCGTTCGCCTGCACAAGGCATGTGAGCGCCATGACCAATTGTGGTGTGGCGGCGTTGCCATCTGCGCCGGCAGCGGCATCGCAGCGCTTCGTCGCTCCCCGCGCATGGGACTCTTGCGGCGACCGTTTTCGGAGGCCATGGACAAGCTCGTGGGCGCCGTTCGCATGGGGTGTTCCGTCGAACACGCGCAGAAGCTCGGTGGCGCCGCAACGGGTGGCGTCGACACCGACGGCATGGTGCGCGCCACGTCTGCGCTGCCCACACCGATCTGGCACGCCGTTATGAGGCATCTTGCCGAGCACTCAAACTGCTAAATCGAAAAAGCCTGCCAATCAACGGCTTCACTCCAGCGCTCGACAAGGCGTTCCAGACGCCACGCCGCATTGGCGGGACTTGTCGACGGCAGAACGATGGCCGGCAGCCCGGTGCGCTCTTGTAGATAGCGCTTGTAGAGCCGGCCAGCTGTACCACCGTTGCATATCACCTGCTCAATGGGAGCTGCGCCGGTAATGCGCTCGATATGTGCCGGCACAACGTTACGAATGCTCGCATCGCTCGAGCCCTTAATGTCGCAGCTCTCGATCACGTCCCACAGGGCCACGCCGCCGTTCAGCAGCATAGCCCGCTTGGCGGCAATCGAGGCGTCAAGCGTCACGGGCTCGCCGCTCGCCAAAGAGTCTCCCTCGTTGGGCGGCACGGGCGCACCAAGGCACGCGGCAATCACGCGCCAAAAGCGGTTCTGCGGATTGCCATAGTAGAAGGCATTGGCACGCGAGAGCACCGAGGGAAACGACCCCAGCACCAAAACGCGCGAGCGCTCGTCAAACACGGGCTCAAACCCATGCTCAATATGCTGATAGCCCTCGTCCGGCGCAGTCATGAATTAGGCCCTCAGCAGATAACGCACCTCATAGGGCGCAAGTTCAAGGGAGCCTGTCAGCTCGACCGTGGGCGCATCGTCGGCAAGCAGGTCGACGAAGGAGCCGTTGAGTTCGCCGGCTCCAAAGGTATAGGGCTCGTTCACGGCATTGACCGTCACGAGCACCGTCGCGTCGTCGCAGGCGCGCTCGAACAGCAGCTGCTTGTTCTGGATCACCACATTGCGATAGGCACCGTAGTTGAGAGCACGGGCCGCCGCGTCGTCGGCCGAACGAAGGTGTGCGAGCTGCGTGATGAACGCCGTCAGTTCGTTGGGCGCAGGCTCATCGAGCGCAGGGCGCAGCGCCCAGTCGCCATCGGGGCCGCCCTTTTCGCCGGCAATTCCCCACTCGCTGCCATAGTAGACGCACGGGATGCCCGGCATGCCAAAGAGCATGCCATAGGCGGGACGCAGGCACGACTTGTCAGTGAGGATGCTTGCCAGTCGCGGCACGTCGTGGTTGTCGACAAACGACAGCAGGTGCTTGCCGCGGTAGATGCACCAGGGGTCGCCGCCAAACTGACGGTGCAGCGAGTGCGCAATCTCGAACATGTTGACCGAGTTAAAGCTGGAGTACAGGCCCTTGTAACACTCGTAGTTGGTGCAGGAGTCGAGCATCTCGTCGTTGACGATCTGGTTGTAGTCGCCGTGGAGCGTCTCGCCGATCAGCACGAAGTCGGGCTTGAGCTCACGGGCGAAGCTATGCAGACGACGCATGAAGTCGCGGTCGAGCATATAGGCAACGTCCAGGCGCAGGCCGTCGACGCCAAAGACCTCGGCCCAGCGGTGCACGGACTCTAGCAGGTAATCGACCACGGCAGGGTTTTGCAAGTTGAGCTTCACGAGCTCAAAATGGCCTTCCCAACCCTCGTACCAAAAGCCGTCGCCGTAGCAGGAGTCGCCATCAAAGCTAATGTGGAACCAGTCCTTGTACGGCGAGTCCCACTTACGCTCCTGCACATCGCGGAAGGCCCAAAAGCCGCGGCCGACGTGGTTGAAGACGGCGTCGAGCACCACGCGGATGCCGTGAGCATGCAGTGTGTCGCACACGGCGGCAAAGTCGGCGTCCCCACCCAGGCGACGGTCGATATGGCGCAGGCTGCGTGTATCGTAGCCGTGACTATCGGACTCGAGCGGCGGGTTGATGAGCACAGCGCCAACGCCGAGTTTTTGCAGGTAGTCGGCCCATTGGGCGATTTTCATGATGGGGGCATCGGGGTTGGGTGCAGTGCCGGCAGCTTGGGAGAGTTCGTCCTCGGCAACGGGGGCGGCGTTTTCGCGCGGAGCTCCGCAAAAGCCCAGCGGATAGACCTGATAGAACGTCGTCTCGTATGCCCACATAGCAACCTCCCGGTAAGCTCAACACAACGACATCCATTGTATGCCCAGCTTGTATCCCCTCCCCCAAAATAAGTTGCGGTGCAATAGGGACTGTTTGCCGGTTTTATTGGGCCCAGCAGTCCGTATTTCACCGCAACTGATGAGGGGACGTGATTAGGCGACGGGCTTGGCGCGACGGATGGCTGGGAACATCACCGTGATGGCGAGAATGACGCCCACGACGGCAATCGCCCCGCCCGCGAAGCCGATCCAAGCGATACCGGGACCCGAAACCACGGCGCCGCCGATTGCGGTGCCCGTGCCAATACCGAGGTTAAACAGGCCCGAGAAGATCGACATGGCGACGGCCGACGAATCTGCCGACGTGCACTTGATGAGCTCGGCCTGAAACGCCACGTTAAAGGCCGTGGCGCAGCAACCCCACAGTGCGCAGACGGCAAGCACTGTCACGAGCGACGATGCGGCCGGCCCCATGAGCAGCAGGGCCACCGGCACGCCGGAGAGCGTGATAGCCAAGAACGGGAAGCGATGCCCATCGAACAGGCGGCCAAACAGCCAGCTTCCGAGCAAACCAGAGCAGCCAAACGCCGTCAGCGTCATGGTAATGGCGCCCGCATCGACGTGCGCGACCTGCGCCAGGAAGGGCTCGATATAGCTGTAGCTTGCGTAATAGCCGGTCGCCATGAAGACCGTGACTGCGTAGAGCGCGATGAGGAGCGGGTTCTTGAGCAGCTCGGGCAGCTGTTTGACGGTAAAGCGCTCACCCGCCGGCATGGCCGGGAACACCGCTGCCTGGTAGACGACCGCGATGGCTGAGAGGCCCCCGACCACGGCAAACGTCATGCGCCAGCCCACGGCCAAGCCAATGGCGCGACCGAGAGGCAGGCCAAAGATCTGCGCGATGGACGAGCCCGTAGCGATCATGCTGATGGCGAGCGCGCCGTGGCGAGTGTCGACCAGGCGCGAGGCCATAATCGAGGCGACTGACCAGAACACGGCATGTGCGCAAGCGACCACCAGGCGCGCGCAGACCAGGATGGGATAAGTCGGCGCCACAGCGGACAGAAACTGGCCCAGCGAGAACACGGCGAGCACGCCCAGCAGCATCCGCTTGAACTCGAAGCGCGAGGCAAACACCATGAGCGGCAACGACAGCAGCATGACGCCCCAGGCGTAGACCGAGATCATGATGCCCGCCTGGGCCTCGGTGAGCGAGAACGACGCGGCGATATCAGTCAAAAGGCCGATGGGCATAAACTCCGACGTGTTGAACACGAACGCACAGCAGGTGAGCCCGATGAGCGGGAGCCACTGCTTGAGCGTGATGCCGTCTTGCCTTGTCTGAGTCATATATAACGTCTCCAATCGTTTTGAGCGGAGGCGATTATATAGCAACGGCCCCGCATCCGTCAGTACAGATGCGGGGCCGAAAACAATTCGATACACAGAGGTTGCGCCGTCAATTCATAACTAAGCCAACCCCAGCAATATGCCCGCCGAATGCACGACAAACGCCACGATCCAGGCAACGGCGACCTGAAACGCGAATACGGCCACGGCATAGCGCGCGCCCAACTCGCTCTTGACGGCGCCGATTGCCGCCACACAAGGCGGGTACAGCAACGTAAAGACCAAGAACACGTAGGCGGTAAACGGCGAAAACATGGTCGACAGCGCCGCGGGCGACGTTGCGCCCAAAAGCACCGTGAGCGTCGAGATGACGCTCTCCTTGGCAATGAGCCCCGTGACGAGCGCCGTCGAGGCGCGCCAGTCGCCAAAGCCGAGCGGGGCCAACACCGGCGCGATGATGCTACCCAGACCGGCAAGCAGGCTTTGCGACTGGTCGGCGACCACGTTAAAGCGGATATCGAACGTCTGCAGGAACCAGATGACCACCGTAGCGGCAAAGATAATGGTAAAGGCCTTGGTGATGAAGTCCTTGGCCTTATCCCATGCCAGCATCACCGTCGTCTTGACGCTCGGCAGGCGGTAATTGGGGAGCTCCATGATAAACGGCACCGGGTCGCCCTTAAATGCCGTGCGGTTGAGCACCAAAGCCGCGACGCAGCCGACCACGATACCGATCAGATAGAGCGAGACCATGGCGGGAACCGTCGCCTGCGGGAAAAACGCCCCGCACAGCAAGCCGTAAACCGGCAGCTTGGCTGAGCAGCTCATAAACGGCGTGAGCATGACCGTCATCTTGCGGTCGTGCTCGGATGGGAGCGTACGGGTCGACATGATAGCCGGCACGGTGCAGCCAAAACCGACGAGCATGGGCACGAAACTGCGGCCCGACAGGCCAAAGCGACGCAACACCTTATCCATGACAAAGGCCACGCGCGCCATGTATCCGGAGTCTTCCAGAATGGAGAGGAACAAAAAGAGCACGACGATAATCGGCAGGAAGGTCAGCACACTGCCCACGCCCGTAAGCACGCCGTCGACAGCCAGCGAGCGCACCACGTCGTTGGTACCGAACGCCTTGAGGCCCGCATCGGCCGAGGCGATGATGGCAGCGATACCGTCCTCCATAAGTCCCTGCAACGCCGCGCCGATCACGCCAAACGTCAGCCAAAAGACGAGGCCCATGATCACCAGAAACGCCGGAATGGCTGTGTAACGACCTGTCAGGATGCGGTCAATCTTGACGGAGCGCACGTGCTCGCGGCTCTCGTGCGGCTTGACGACGCAACGCCCGCACACGTCGCCGATAAAGCTAAAACGCATATCGGCCAGCGCAGATAGGCGGTCGGTGCCGGCCTCGCCCTCCATCTGGGTGATGATGTGCTCGATAGCGTCGAGCTCATTGCGATCCAGGTGAAGCGCCTCGGTTACCAGCTCATCGCCCTCGACCAGCTTGGTCGCCGCAAAGCGCACCGGGATGTGCGCCGTCACGGCATGGTCCTCGATCAGGTTAGCAATACCGTGGATGCAGCGATGCAGCGCACCGCCGTCCGGACCGTCGGGCGCGCAAAAGTCCAGGCGACCAGGGCGCTCGCGGAACCGCGCCACGTGCAGGGCGTGGTCCACCAGCTCGCCGATGCCCTCGTTGCGGGCAGCGCTAATGGGGACAACGGGCACGCCCAACAGGCTCTCGAGCAAGTTGACGTCCACGGCGCCGCCGTTGGCGGTCACCTCGTCCATCATGTTGAGCGCGATGACCATAGGACGGTCAAGCTCCATGAGCTGCAGTGTCAGGTACAGGTTGCGCTCGATGTTGGTGGCGTCAATGATGTCGATGATGGCGTCCGGACGCTCGTCGAGGATGAACTGACGGCTCACGACCTCCTCGCCTGTGTACGGCGACAGGGAGTAAATGCCGGGCAGGTCGGTAACGCTCGCCTCGGGATGGTTACGGATGGTGCCATCTTTGCGGTCGACCGTCACGCCGGGAAAGTTACCGACATGCTGGTTGGAGCCCGTCAGCTGGTTGAATAACGTGGTCTTGCCGCAGTTTTGGTTGCCGGCGAGGGCAAAGTGCAGCGGCGCGCCCTCTGGCACGGCCGTCTTTGCCGCACGGGGCGAATACATCCCCTCGCCGAGTGCCGGATGCTCCGTCGTGCCGATTGCGGCGTTAGCGCGCGGACCCGTATCGGTGTCGTGAATACCCACGAGCTCGATGCGAGCGGCATCGTCCTTACGCAGTGTCAACTCGTAGCCACGCAGGCGGATCTCGAGCGGGTCACCCATGGGGGCGTACTTCATCATGGTGACTTCGGTGCCCGGCGTTAGACCCATGTCCAAAATATGCTGTCGGAGTGCCTGATCGTCCGATGCCACCGATGCGACAACGGCGTCCTTTCCAATCTCGAGTGTATCGAGCTTCACGTCCGTGTTCCTCCCCCGGCGCCCACAGGGCGTTGTATTTATGTTCACCATGGCTAACCGTTTGCCATGGCTAACCAATTGTAACCATGCATGATAGCGCGAACACACAACGACGTTCAATCGACAGATCGGTGCGATGGGGACAGGCAGGAGAGTTCAGGGCCATAGTTTCCCGATGAGGCCTCTCGGGGAAACTACATCCCAGAATTCTGGCTCGAAACGGGATATGGTTTCCCTAACAGGCCTCTTACGGAAAATGCATCCCAGAATCCCCGCTCGAAACGGGACGCGCTTTCCCAGTCGAGGCCCTATGGGAAACTGCGTCCCACCTTGAAAGGCAAAACTGGGACGCAGTTTCCGGGCGGGGCATCAAAAACGAAGTTGCGGTGGAATAGTTCCTGGATGGGCTGGTTGATGCCCCAGATCGGAGCTATTTCACCGCAAGTTATTGAAGGGCTGGGATGCCCGTCCTCTTACAGATGGCGCTCCAGGAAGCGGAAGGCTAGGCGAATCCAGGGACGGACCGCCACCTGCTTGTCCTCGTTGTCGACCGCGGTGTTGGCGTTGCCGAGCGAAAGGCCGTGACCACCCTGGTCGAAGACGTGCATCTCGCATGCAACGCCCTCCTCGGCCATGCGCTGCGCAAACGGGTATACCTGCGCGATCGGCGCCGTCTTGTCGTCGGACACGCCCCACACAAAGGTCGGTGGCATCTGACGCGAAACATGCGTGGTGGGGCAGATGTCGGCCAGATGCTCGTCAGTTGCCTCGCCGCCCGTCACCATCGACAGGTAGTCGTTGAGCAAATCGCGCCCCGTCTTGCCGCCCGTCTTGGGCACGCGCAAGTCAATGCGCGGATCGCGCGTCTGCATGTCGCGCACATAGGCAAAGTCGAGCAATGGATAGCCCAGCACCACGGCATCGGGACGAATGTCGTCCGGACGCGCCCCGGCAAGTGCCGCAAAGGGGCCGGTCTTCCACTGTGTTGCCAGCGAGGCGCAAATCATGCCGCCAGCAGAAAAGCCCACGACGCACACGCGCTTAGGATCGACATGCCACTCGTCGGCGTCGGCGCGCACCGTGGCGACCATCTTGGCAAGATCTGCCTGGGGGTGCGGAAAGCTCACGTCACCCGTAGAACTCGTGACATAGTTGAGCACAAAGGCCTGGTAACCGTGATCCAAAAACGCAAACGCCACAGGATCCTGCTCATGCGGAGCGATATGCGTAAACGCACCTCCGCCACAGATAATCACCGCGGGGCGGCGGCCATTCGGTTTATCGGGCAACGGCTCGGCACCCAAATACGTAAACGTCGCCGGATAATCCTCGGTCGGCTCCTCGCCCCACAGCGCATGGTTCTCGACAATCATATGTGCTCCCTTCGCGCAAATTATGCGCCCTTGTTTTTCGCCTTCAAGCGTACCCCACTTGAACCCGTGGCGCAGAAACACTCCGGCAATAAGTTTCCCTTCAACTGATATATCACATAATCCCAGTTCAGAGGTATCGTTGAGCAGCGTAGAATAGGGGCGTTGACCAAGCCGCGAAACACATGTGAAACGTTTCCGGCAAACCAAACGCGCGATATGCGCCTATTTAAGTTGGAGGCAACTATGGGTCTGCTCGATTCGCTTAAGTCCACCTTCACCTCGACCGGCGAGGCGTCCGTTCCGCCCGCAGCAAGCTTCGCCACCCGCGAAGGCGTCATCTACGCTCCCGTCAACGGCGTGCTCGTCAATCTGAGTGAGGTTCCCGACGAGACCATCGCCTCGGGCATGCTCGGCCAGGGCTACGGCATCGAGCCCATTACCGGCACCATTTACGCCCCCGCTAACGGCCGTATCGGCGCCACCACCGTCACCAACCACTCCATCGGCATGATCACCGAGGACGGTCTTCGCGTGTTCATCCATGTTGGCCTGGGCACCGTGGAAATGAACGGCAAGGGTTTTGCCCGCTTTGTCGAGATGGGTGACACGGTCAAGGCCGGCCAGCCGCTCATCAGCTTCGATCGCGAGGCCATCAAGGCCGCCGGCCACGAGGACATCGTGACCGTCATCATCTCCGAGCTCGATCGTCTTAAGAGCATCGACCATGTCGGCGAGTCCGGAACGCTTATCGGCGGCAACCCGCTCGTCAAGCTGGGCGACCCGCTGCTGGTAGCCAAGACCAAGTAGCCAGGCCCCGCGCCACACAGCCAAAAGGCAACACGAAAAGCGCCCACGAGCATTTGCCGTGGGCGCTTTTCGTTTGAAAAACCATCCCGCCAATGCCTTATCTGTATAGCCCAAATGAGCCGAGCTGCTAGAATATCGAACTGTATGGATAACTATCATTCAACCGTTATGGGAGGATACGTGAACCGCACCAAAATCGCGCAGCTTTACGCCGATGCCGAGTCGCTTGGCGGCCAGACCGTCACCGTCGCCGGCTGGGTCAAGTCCATCCGCGACATGAAGAACTTTGGCTTTGTTACGCTCAACGACGGCAGCTGCTTCCGCGACCTGCAGGTCGTCATGAACCGCGAGGCACTCGACAACTACGACGAGATCGCCCATCAAAACGTCTCGGCCGCACTCATTTGCACCGGCACCGTCAAGCTGACCCCCGATGCGCCCCAGCCCTTCGAGCTTTCTGCCACCTCCATCGAGGTCGAGGGCGTCAGCGCCCCGGATTACCCGCTGCAGAAGAAGCGCGCAACCGTCGAGTTCCTGCGCACCCAGCAGCACCTGCGCCCGCGCACCAACCTGTTCCGCGCCGTGTTCCGCATCCGTTCTGTCGCGGCTGCCGCCATCCACCGCTTCTTCCAGGAGCAGGGCTTTGTCTACGTCAACACCCCCATCATCACCACGAGTGACTGCGAGGGCGCCGGCGAGATGTTCCGCGTGACCACGCTCGACCCCAAAAATCCGCCCCTCACCGAGTCCGGCGAGGTCGACTGGAGCCAGGACTTCTTTGGCAAGCACGCGAGCCTTACCGTGTCCGGCCAGCTCAATGCCGAGAACTTTGCCATGGCCTTTGGCGACGTGTACACCTTTGGCCCCACCTTCCGCGCCGAAAACTCCAACACCACGCGCCACGCCGCCGAGTTTTGGATGATCGAGCCCGAGATGGCCTTTGCCGACCTGAACGACTACATGGATAACGCCGAGGCCATGCTCAAGTACGTCCTTAAGGACGTTATGGCTACCTGCCCCGACGAGCTCAATATGCTCAACAAGTTTGTGGACAAGGGCCTGATCGAGCGCCTGGACCATGTGGCAAACTCCGACTTTGCCCGCGTTACCTACACCGAGGCTGTCGAAATCCTGGAGCAGGCAGTCGCTGCTGGCCACCAGTTTGATTACCCCGTCAGCTGGGGCATCGACCTGCAGACCGAGCACGAGCGTTTCCTGACCGAGGAGCACTTTAAGCGACCGACCTTCGTAACCGACTACCCGGCCGAGATCAAGGCGTTCTACATGCGCATGAACGAGGACGGCAAGACCGTCGCCGCCGCCGACTGCCTGGTTCCCGGTATCGGCGAGATTATCGGCGGCTCCCAGCGCGAGGAGCGCCTGGATCTGCTCGAGGCCCGCATCAAGGACCTGGGCATGAATCCCGAGCAGTACAAGTACTACCTTGACCTGCGCCGCTACGGTTCCTGCAAGCACGCCGGCTACGGCTTGGGCTTCGAGCGCTTGGTCATGTATCTGACCGGCGTGGGCAACATCCGCGACGTCCTGCCGCACCCGCGCACCGTGGGCAACGCCGACTTCTAATCGCCACAGCGCCACCGAACGCGTTCCAGCGCATCACGCCAGCGCCTCTCGGCAAGCCGAGGGGCGCTTTTTTCAACAGTATCCGTCAAGCTTTTGGCAAGATTTTGGTCAGTTGAGCAGGGCTGTTGAAAACTCGACCCGCCGCTTGCCGACGACTACCGACCGCCCGGAGTGTCCTGCACCCCTGGGAAAGCCCCGCGCCCTAGGCTCCATACCGTCGCCACCCAAAACGGAAAGGACGTGGACGCCATGACCGAAACCGCTGTTGAAACTTACGAGACCACGACGAGGGGCGCCGCCTCGATGGCAGCCTATCGCGCCGTTCGCATCCTGCAATTATTAAGCGAAAACACCGGCGAGGACAAGGCCATGCTTTCCGATGAGTTGATCCGGCGTCTCGCCCATCCCGACGACCCCGCCCGCATGCCCATCTCGGCGGCGCGGCGCAGCATCTACACCGCCATCTCCGCACTTCGCCATGCCGGATACGAAATTGAATACAAGCGCGGCGTGGGGTATCGGCTCTTGACCCGTCCGCTCACCGACGAAGAGATCATCCGGCTCCACGGCATGGTCATGCGCAACCGCTCTACGCCCATCGCCATTCGAAAAAGCATGGCGCAGCACCTGGTCGCCATGGCGAGTGCCGACGTTCGCGGCTACCTCGATGCACCCGAGCCTGCTCCAAGCGCAGGCGACAAATCCACCAAGGCCATACGCAAGCCCGTCAAGCGCATCGATGCCTGCGAGCTCATCGAGCAGGCCATCGACCACGGAACCACGGTGAGTTTTGATATTTCGAGTGTCACGGCACGCGGAGAGGTCGAAGTGGCGCGGATGACACTCCGGCCCTTTGCCATCAAGCAACGAGACGGCATCTCGTATTTGCTGGGAACGGTCTATGACGCGCGAGGCGCCGACGACACGCTGCGTACCGTTGAGATCGGCCGCATGAGAAACGTCACCACACGTCTCCTCGACGGCAAGAAGCTCTTCGCCGTCCTGGACGAGGACGATGCCTCCTCCGCCGCATAAGACCCTCCGCCGCCCATTCGACTACCCGTACCGCCCATCCGATTCTGTATTAAAAAACCCGCCAGGCTGTTGTAAAAATGGACATCAGCGCTACTATAGTTCCACTTGCACTTTGTCCCAGTGCAGTGTTTCCAGCCATTTTTATACTGGGGGTAATGATATGAAGGACATCACCATCAGCCGCAGGAGCCTTCTGGTCTCCGCCGGTCTGCTCGCGCTCGCCCCGCTCGCCGGATGCGGCGGCAACTCTGGTTCCGGCTCTGCTGCCGCCGGTTCCGACTACACCATCGGCGTTCTGCAACTCACCGAGCACTCCGCACTCGATGCCGCCAACGACGGCTTTGTCAAGGCCATCAAGGAGAGCGGCCTTAAGGTCAAGATCGACCAGAAGAACGCCCAGAACGACCAGTCCACGTGTAAGTCCATTGCCGACAAGTTTGTGGGCGACAACGTCAACCTGATTTATGCCATCGCCACGCCCGCCGCGCAGGCTGCCGCCGGCGCCACGGCCGATATCCCCATCGTGGGCTGTGCCATCACCGACTACGCCGCCTCCGGCCTGGTCCAGGACAACGACAAGCCCAGCACCAACGTCACGGGCGCTTCCGACCTCACCCCAGTCGCCGAGCAGCTCGAGATGATGCAGAAGGTCCTGCCCGACGTTAAAAAGGTCGGCCTGCTCTACTGCACCGCCGAGTCCAACTCCGACGTCCAGATCAAAGCCGCCAAGAAGGAGCTCAACAAGCTGGGCCTCGAGTACACCGATTTCACCGTCTCGAGCTCCAACGAGATTCAGTCCGTCGTCGAGTCTGCCGTGGGCAAGGTCGACGCGCTGTACTCCCCCACTGACAACACCATCGCCGCGGGCGCTTCGCAGGTCGGCCAGATCTGCAAGGAGAATAAGCTCCCCTTCGTGACCGGCGAGGAGGGTATGTGCATGGCCGGCGGCCTGTTCACCCTCTCCATCAACTATAAGGACCTGGGCTACGCCGCGGGCGAGATGGCCGTTAAGATCCTGAAGGGCGAGGCCAAGCCCGAGGATATGCCGATCAAGCACCTCTCGAGCAAGGACCTGGTCGTCGTCAAGAACGACGAGATGGCCGAGGCTCTGGGTATCGACCTTTCCGCTCTGGACGAGTAGCGCCGTGCGCGGTAACGCGTCTAGGGCCCGCACGCGCGCCACAGCCGCGTTATTCAATATCTGAGTCCTTGGGGCGAACGCTAAAGACCGGCGTTCGCCCTGCTTGTTTCGGATGAGACAAAACATCCGTCCGCAGCTCTTTTATGCATTGGTACCGCTATTATGGAAAATCACGTGTCCACCCTATCCTAGGAGGTATGAAGCATGCTCATTGCATTGCAGGGCGCCGTTTCGCAGGGCGTCCTCTGGGGCATTATGGTGCTTGGCGTGTTTATCACGTTCCGCCTGCTCGACATCCCCGATATGACCTGCGACGGCAGCTTTGCCCTCGGCGGCTGTGTCTGCGCCGTACTCATCGTCAACAATAACGTCGACCCCTTGCTCGCCGTGCTGGCCGGCATGTGCGCCGGCGCCATCGCGGGCGCCGTCACGGGCATCTTGACCACCGTCTTTGAGATTCCCGCAATCCTCGCCGGAATCCTTACGCAGATCAGTCTGTGGTCCATCAACCTGCGCATCATGGGCAAGTCCAACACGCCCATCCTTGCCAAGGGCACTATCTTCTCATCCGTCAGCAACATGACGGGCCTGCCGCAGTCCACTGTTGCCATTATCCTAGGCATTGTGCTGGCCGTGGCCATCGTCGCCATCCTGTACTGGTTCTTTGGCACCGAGATCGGCTCGGCGCTGCGTGCCACCGGCAACAACGAGTACATGATCCGCGCCCTAGGCGTCAACACCAACTCCACCAAAATGATCGCCCTCGTGCTCTCCAACGCCCTCATTGGCCTTTCGGGTGCGCTCATCTGCCAGAGCCAGAAGTATGCCGACATTGGCATGGGTACCGGCGCCATCGTTATCGGTCTTGCCGCCATCGTCATCGGCGAGGTGCTCGGCCGCCTGCTGCCCGGCGGTCTCACGCAGTTCTCCGTCCGTCTGGCCTCCGCCGTCTTTGGCTCCGTGGTGTACTTCCTCATCCGCGCCATCGTGCTGCAACTGGGCATGGACGCCAACGACATGAAGCTGCTCTCCGCCGTGATCGTCGCCGTGGCCCTGTGCGTGCCCGTGGTTTGGGAGCGCTATAAGCTCCGCAGCTCCTACACGAAGGGAGATGAGGCAGATGCTTAAGCTCTCGCACGTCAAGAAGACCTTTAACAAGGGCACCGTCACCGAGAAGCGCGCGCTCACCGACGTCGACCTCACCCTCAACGATGGCGACTTTGTAACCGTGATTGGCGGCAACGGCGCCGGCAAGTCCACGCTGCTCAATATGATCGCCGGCGTGTATCCGCTTGATTCGGGTGTTATTGAGCTCGACGGCACCGACATCTCGCGTCTGAGCGAGTCGCAGCGCGCCAAGTACCTGGGCCGTGTGTTCCAGGACCCCATGCGCGGCACCGCAGCCGACATGCAAATTGCCGAAAACCTGGCCCTCGCCAAGCGCCGCGGCCAGCGTCGCGGTCTTTCGTGGGGCGTCACCAAGGCCGAGAAGGACGAGTACGTTGAGCTGCTCAAGCGCCTGGACCTTGGTCTGGACACACGCCTCAACG
The DNA here is from genome assembly GCA_900542905.1 of uncultured Collinsella sp. Lineage (GTDB taxonomy): Bacteria > Actinomycetota > Coriobacteriia > Coriobacteriales > Coriobacteriaceae > Collinsella. The sequence continues at coordinate 79,583 of UQPF01000004.1, read as the reverse complement.
CCAAGGTCGGCCTGCTCTCGGGCGGCCAGCGCCAGGCACTCACCCTGCTTATGGCCACGCTCACCAGGCCGCGCCTGCTGCTGCTCGACGAGCACACTGCGGCCCTCGACCCCAAGACGGCCTCTAAGGTGCTCAACCTGACCGAGGAGATCGTCGACGAGAACCACCTGACCACGCTCATGGTCACGCACAACATGAACGACGCCATCCGTCTGGGCAACCGTCTGATCATGATGCACGAAGGCCACGTGATCTACGACGTGGCGGGCGATGAGAAGAAGTCGCTCACCGTAGCCGACCTGCTGCAGAAATTCGAGGAGGTCTCGGGCGGCGAGCTCGCCAACGACCGCATGCTGCTAAGCTAAACCTACCAAAAAGGGACAGGTTTATTTTGGCAGGTTTTATCTGCGCAAACGTCAAAACCGCCGCTAAGGGACAGGCGCCCTTGCGGCGGTTTTCGCATATTATGTCGATAATCCGATATTCAACCAGACATTCTGGCTAAGGACTAAGGAAACTGCCATGAAAAGACCTCTTCCCCGTCTTGCTTGACCGCCGCACTCCTTACCGGCGTGCTCGCCGGCGCCCCAGCTTACGCCACCGCGACCGCCCCATCTCAAGTTATCGGCCCGTCCGATGTGATCGGACGGGCTTTTTGGTGGGTATCATGGTTGAATGATCATTAGGAGGTTTTCCCTACATGGAATTGTTTGAGCCGATTCTTCATTTCTTTGAGCAACGGTGGGTCCACAACATCATCTGGGCCGTCATCTTGACGATAGGCACCGCCGTCGCCGCCAAGGTCGTATCCAAGACCCTGAATCATCTGCTTAACCGAGACGATAACCCGCTTCCGGCATCGAGTATCTTCATCAACATCGCGCGCGCCGTCATTTGGATGATCGGCGGCAGCTTTATCCTCGACAACTGCTTTGGCATTAACGCAAACGCGCTCGTCGCCGCTCTTGGCGTCGGCGGCATCGCCATCTCGCTCGGCTTTCAGGACACGCTGTCAAACCTTATCGGCGGCATGCAAGTGACCTTTATGGGCATCATCAAACCCGGAGACAATATCGAGGTCGGCGGTGTATCCGGCGTGGTCCAAGACATCACTTGGCGCCATACAACGATTGAGGATGCCTGTGGACAGACCATCATTGTGCCCAACTCCAACATCTCCAAGAACACGCTCGTGCATTTGATGCCCTTTGGGCGCGTGGCCGTGCCCGTTGCCGTAAAGGACACGTCTAAGTGGGCTTCCCTTGACGTGCTGGCAGACGAGCTCACGAGCGCAACCAAAACGGCCGTCTCGCCCATCTCGGGCTTTGACAAGGAGCCCTACGTACTCTTTAGCGAAATCGGCGACTTTGGCATCAAAGGAAAGATCATCTTTATCGTCAGCGACGACAGCACTACTTTCACGGCAGCCGACGCCTGCATCCGCGCCATCGCCCCCATCATCGCCTAAACCACCGCACAGGGGACAGGCACCTTTGTGGTGGTTTTCATTCGTGGTACCATGGTATATATAGTTGTTTAAACGACTAAGGGAGCAACATCATGGAAGAGGCCTATCGTCAAGCACGCAAGCGCGGCGAGCAAGGACGTCGACGCGCCATTAGCCAAAGCGAGCATCCATACCTTACGGACCTCGACAGTTTGGTTGCCCAGCTCCCCTTAGGTCAGCGAGAGAATGTCGGCCTAAGGGATATTCCGCTCGAAATGGTCGTCGGCACGGTCACCAAGGGCCGTCAGTCCGCCTTTTCGTGTAACTTTATGCCCCTGTTTCCGTTTAGCACCGAGTTCGCCCGCAAGTGGTCCAACCTCTACGACATCCAGGTGACCGAGGGCTATCGCGACCCCGTCATCGTCACCGAGTTCATGCATCGGTTCTATGTCCAGGAAGGCAACAAACGCGTCAGTGTCCTCAAATTCCTAGATGCCCCGACGGTTTCGGCCAAGGTCACCCGTCTCTACCCCGGCACATGGGATTCCGTCGAAAGCCGCCTGTACGGCGAGTTCTGCGCGTTTTGGCGCGTCTGCCCCCTATACGAGATCGAGTTCTCGCGTGAGGGAAGCTACGAAACGCTCGCCAAGATGCTCGGTCAGAACCTTATCGAAAAATGGCCGCAGAAAAAGGTCGACTACCTGCGCCACACCTTCCTGCTCTTTAAGCGCGCCTACCTTCGCGCAGGCGGCGACCACCTGGACATTACGCCCGCCGACGCCATGCTCGTCTACCTCAATGTGTACAACCAGGACCGCCTGCTGGATACGCCGACGGATATCGTCGTAAACCGCCTGTGCAAGATCTGGCGCGAGCTGGTCATTGCCGGCAAAAATGACGAGGACAAGGTCGATCTTGTCGAAGCACCGAGCGTCGGCGAGGAGGAGACGCCCGCCAAGTCCACCTCTGGCGTGCTCAACTTCTTTATGGGCAAGACCGTCTACTCGACGTCCAACCCCCTGCGCATCGCCTTTATCCATGAGTTCCCCTGTGCGACGTCGAGCTGGGACAGCCTGCACGACCAAGGGCGTCAGTATCTCGATGAGCACTTTGGCGGTATCGTGCGCACCGAGGCGTTCGAGGACTGTCACGATCCGGATGTGTTCTACGCCGCCGTGGAAACGGCTGTCAAACATGGAGTAAACGTCATCTTCTCGACCTCGCACCGCCTGATGGAATACACGCTCAGGGCTGCCGTTGAGTATCCCCAGGTTCGGTTCCTCAACTGCTCTATCGGCCTTCCCCATCAAAGCGTCCGTTCGTACTTTGGCAAGATGTACGAGGCCAAGTTTCTGCTGGGCGCCCTTGCGGCCAGCATGGCGGACAACCACCGCATCGGTTACCACGCGTCGGTCTTCGCCTCGGGCGCACTCAGCGAGATCAACGCCTTTGCGATTGGCGCCTCGCTGCTCGACCCGCGCGCGCAGGTCATTCTCACCTGGGGCGATGTTCCCGCCGGTGGTCTTGCCGAAGCCATGTGCCGCGAAGGCGTAAGCGTCATGACCGGCGCTGACATGTCAAAGTCGCTCGAAGACCCAACGGCCTACGGGCTTCACCGCTTGGTCGACGGCAAAGTCACCGGCATCGCCATGCCCGTATGGAACTGGGGCCGTTACTACGAGCTCATCGTTCGCAGCCTTCTTCACGGCACGTGGGACGAGACCAGCGACGACAACCAAGTGCGCGCTGTCAACTACTGGTATGGCATGAGCTCCGGCGTTATCGACATCCGTTACGCTCCGGGCCTACCCTACCAAACGCGCAAACTCATGCAGTTGCTCCGCAACGGCATTGTTGAGGGATCCATCAACCCCTTTGGCGGCGAGCTCCACAGCCAGAACGGCGTGGTACAGATCGAAGGCTTCCCTCCGCTGCCGAGCACGCAGATTGTCGAGATGAATTGGCTGGCGGACAACGTGGTAGGCACCATTCCGCAGCTCGACGATGAGCCGAAAGTCCCTGCCCTATGAAAATCCTTGCCATAGCCGATACCGAAGAACGATGCCTTTGGGAGTGCTTTCGCAAGGAACGCTTTGAGGGAGTCGACCTGATTTTGTCCGCCGGCGATCTGGACCCGGACTATCTTGAGTTTTTGGTTACGGTCATCAACAAACCGCTCATCTACGTGCGCGGCAATCACGATGACCGCTACGCACGTCATGCACCGGGTGGATGTATCTGCGTAGAGGACAGCGTGTACACGTACCGAGGGATTCGCATTGCGGGCCTTGGCGGGTCCATGCGTTATCGCGACGGCGCCAACATGTACACCGAACGCGAGATGTCCAAGCGCATGCGTAAGCTGTCGCGTAAGGTTAGGATGGTCGGCGGGTGCGACATTCTGCTTACCCATGCACCCGCCGCCGGTATGGGTGATCTGGACGATCTGCCGCATCGAGGATTCGAGTGTTTTAACACAGCACTCGAATCCTGGAATCCCGACTACATGGTGCACGGGCATGTGCACCAAAGCTACGGTTGCGATTTTCAGCGCGAGCGTCAGCATGTGTGTGGAACGACGATCGTCAACGCCTGCGGCTATACGCAGTTTGAGCTCGACCAGACGCACTACCCCATCCGCGGCTGGCAAGCAGCTTGGCTCAACTCACAAACCATGCGCCGCGAGCTCAAACGCCACGAAGCCATCGAGTCTTCAACAGCCAGAACACCCTGGTAACCACCATAAAGGGGACACTGTCCCCTTTATGGTGCTTTTGACGCGATAGCAAGAAACCCGGTCCTGCACAAGGCAGAACCGGGTTTCTTTAGCAATGCTTGCTGTACTCAGGCAGTAACTAGCAGTTACTCAGCCAGGAAGTCACGCTGGACAGCGGGATCGACCTTGACGCCAGGGCCCATGGTGGAAGACACGGAGATGGACTTGACGTACTTACCCTTAGCAGAAGAAGGCTTGACGCGCAGAATCTCGGTGTACAGGGCAGCGTAGTTCTCGACGAGCTGCTGCTCAGAGAAGGACTTCTTGCCCAGGGGCACGTGGCAGATGCCGTAGCGGTCGGCGCGGTACTCAACGCGGCCAGCCTTGAGCTCGGAGACCATCTTGGCGACGTCCATGGTCACGGTGCCGAGCTTGGGGTTCGGCATGAGGCCACGGGGACCAAGGATCTTACCGATGCGGCCAACCTTGGCCATCATGTTCGGCGTAGCGATAGCGGCGTCGAAGTTGATCTCGCCCTTCTGAATCTGGGCGACGAGCTCGTCGGAACCGATGATGTCGGCGCCGGCAGCCTCAGCCTCACGGGCCTTCTCGCCCTCGGCGAAGACGGCAACACGAACGGTCTTGCCGGTGCCGTGGGGCAGGGAGATGGAACCACGGATGTTCTGGTCAGCCTTACGAGTATCGATGCCCAGACGGAAGTGAGCCTCGACGGTCTCGTCGAACTTGGCGGTGTCGAGCTCCTTGATGAGCTTGGCAGCCTGAAGGGGGGTGTAGAGCGTGGCGCGGTCGATCTTCTCGGCAGCGGCGTTATAGCTCTTACCATGCTTAGCCATGTGCATTACCTCCTGTGGTTAAACGGGCGTGAGCCCTCCCACATCGTATCGTGTGCCCTATTGCACACATTTAACGGGCGCCCCGGTCGGAGCACCCGTCGTTACCATAAGAAATCGCTACTCAGCGATGGTGACGCCCATGGAACGGGCGGTACCGGCGATGATCTTCTTGGCGGCGTCAATGTCGTTGGCATTGAGGTCCGGCATCTTGATCTCGGCGATCTTGGTGAGCTGCTCCTGGGAGAGCTGACCAACCTTGTCGGCCTGGGGCTTAGCGGAACCAGACTTGAGGTTCAGCTCCTTCTTGATGAGGTGAGCCGCCGGCGGGGTCTTGGTGATGAAGGAGAAGGACTTATCCTCGTAGACAGAGATCTCAACGGGGATGATGTCGCCCTTCTTGTCCTGCGTCTCGGCGTTAAAGGCCTGGCAGAACTGCATGATGTTCACGCCAGCAGCGCCCAGGGCGGGGCCGACGGGAGGAGCGGGGTTAGCTGCACCAGCAGGAATCTGGAGCTTAATGACGTTGGCAACCTTCTTCTCAGCCATGGTCATTCCTTTCGAATCACGAGTGTGAAGTACTTGCTATATCGTAAGCACGCACGTGTTAGAAGCACTCCTGAGATGAGCAGTCACAGAAGAAGCACGCTCGCGCGAACGGACGAAAACTTAAGCGATGACAGCGACCTGGTTAAAGTCGAGCTCGACCGGCGTCTCGCGGCCAAAGATCATCAGCGTGACCTTGAGCTTGCCAGCCTCGGTGTTAACCTCGGAGACCTTGCCATCAAAGTCGGTAAGCGGGCCATCGGTGACGCGGACGGACGTGCCGACCTCAATATCAACCGAAGTGCGCTTGGGCGAATCGCCCTTACCGGGACGACGAGTCATCTTGTTGTACTCGTCGCGGGAAAGCGGAGCGGGCTTGCCGTTGCCGCCCAGGAAACCGGTGACGCCAGGCGTGTTACGAACGCACGTCCAAGCATCATCATCCATCTCCATGCGGACAAGGACATAACCCGGGAAAATCTTGGAATCCTTGGTCTCACGCTTGCCACCCTCTTTAATCTCGGTGACACGCTCCATAGGAATCTCGATATCAAAGATACGGTCCTGCATGCCCATAGTCTCGATTCGATGCTCGAGATCGGACTTAACACGGTTCTCGTATCCAGAGTAAGTGTGAACGACGTACCAACGCTTAGACATGGTTTAGCCCCTCAATCCGGAGAACAGAGCAAGAGCCTCGCCAAAGCCAGCATCGAGCAGAGCGATGACGACGCCGACGACGATCAGAGAAGCGCAAACGACGACCGAGTAGTTCACGAGCTCCTTCTTATCGGGCCACGTGACACGCTTCATCTCGGACTTGACCGAAGCGAAATACTTCTTGGTGCGGGCGAAGAAACCAGGCTTCTCGTTCTTCTTGGACTTCGCAGCCTTCTCGTTCTTCTTGGCAACGGCCTTCTTGGCCTCAACCTTGGAGTTGGCGGCAGCTTTGTTGGCAGGTGCCGGCTGCTGAGCCTTCTTCTTGTTCTTCTTGTTGGCCATTTGGGTTACCTCCGCGCAATGCGCTTATACATGAGTAAACCGTAAGCCCCCAAGTGGGAGCTTACGGAATAATGACTGGCACGCCAGGAAGGACTCGAACCCTCAACACTCGGTTTTGGAGACCGATGCTCTACCAATTGAACTACTGGCGTATGTGACTAGAGACTAGCGAGTCTCTTTGTGCAGCGTGTGGTGACGGCACCAGGGGCAATACTTCTTAATCTCCATACGATCAGGCATGGTCGACTTGTTCTTGGTGGTCGTATAGTTGCGGCGCTTGCACTCAGTGCACGCAAGAGTAACTAGAGTACGCATGTATCCTGAACCTTTCATTTCCGCCCCGTACGGGCACGAGTTGTTACTTTATCAGCTCCACGTAAGTGCTGTCAATGAAAACCTCGAGTCAATTGGTTCTCGGTGGATCCATTCATATTTGGAACACATCAATGAAGCCATCGAGAGCTAATCGACGGTGCATCCAGGACCATTATCGATCCTCTCGACACCAGCAACGGCTCAATATCCATTGCAGAAAAGAACCCGGCACCCATATAAGTGCCGGGTTCTCTAAGTCAGCTATATCAAAGAGCTAATTTACTCAATGATCGTGGAGACGATGCCGGAACCGACGGTGTGGCCACCCTCGCGGATAGCGAAGCGCAGGCCCTCCTCCATGGCGATCGGGTGGATGAGGTCGCCCTCGATGGTAATGTGGTCACCAGGCATAGCCATCTCGGTGCCCTCGGGGAGCTTGACCGTACCGGTAACGTCGGTGGTACGGAAGTAGAACTGAGGACGATAACCATCGAAGAACGGGGTGTGACGGCCGCCCTCCTCCTTGGTCAGAACGTAGATCTCACCGGTGAACTTGGTGTGCGGGGTAACCGAACCGGGCTTGCAGAGAACCTGGCCGCGCTCGATGTCCTCGCGCTTGATGCCGCGGAGCAGCAGACCGACGTTATCGCCAGCCTCGCAGAAGTCCATGGACTTACGGAACATCTCGATACCGGTAACGACGGTGTTCTGGGTATCCTTGATGCCGACGATCTCGACGGGCTCGTTGAGCTTGAGCTCACCGCGCTCGACACGGCCGGTAGCAACGGTACCACGGCCGGAGATGGTCATAACGTCCTCAACGGCCATCAGGAACGGGAGGTCGTTGTTACGAGCAGGCGTCGGGATGTACTCGTCGACGGCCTTCATGAGCTCGCGGATAGCGTCCATCCACTTGGCGTCGCCCTCGAGAGCGCCCAGAGCGGAACCACGGATGACGGGGATGTCGTCGCCGGGGAAATCGTACTCGGAGAGGAGCTCACGGGTCTCCATCTCGACGAGGTCGATGAGCTCGTCATCGTCGACCATGTCGCACTTGTTCAGGAAGACGACGATGTAGGGAACGCCGACCTGACGGGCGAGCAGGATGTGCTCGCGGGTCTGAGCCATGGGGCCGTCGGTAGCAGCGATGACCAGGATAGCGCCGTCCATCTGAGCAGCGCCGGAGATCATGTTCTTGACGTAGTCAGCGTGGCCCGGGCAGTCAACGTGAGCGTAGTGACGGGCAGCAGTCTCGTACTCGACGTGGGAGACGGAGATCGTAATGCCGCGCTCGCGCTCCTCGGGAGCCTTGTCGATGTTCTCGAACGCAGTGAAGTCAGCCTTGCAGCCCTCGGTCTCGGAGAGAACCTTGGTGATGGCAGCGGTCAGCGTGGTCTTGCCGTGGTCGACGTGACCAATGGTGCCGATGTTAACATGCGGCTTAGTGCGCTCAAACTTCTCTTTGGCCATAAAGCCCTCCTCTAAACAGGTCGTCCCCGGACGGGACTTTGCCTTTATACCATAGTGGCTTCTCAACATACTATTGAGAAGCCACCGTGTTACCTATGGTAGCGGTGACTGGATTCGAACCAGTGACGCCACGGGTATGAACCGTGTGCTCTAACCAACTGAGCTACACCGCCGGATGGAGCCTGCAACCAGACTTGAACTGGTGACCTCTTCGTTACCAACGAAGTGCTCTACCGACTGAGCTATACAGGCACTTGACGGGTGGGAGCTATAGGATTCGAACCTATGTAGGCAGAGCCAACGGGTTTACAGCCCGTCCCCATTAACCACTCGGGCAAACTCCCAATCGTTCAAGTATCCGCTGGTTCTTTGGTCTTTTGGACCGCCGCCCCCGCGAACGAAAAAGATAATACGATGCAACCTTGGGGGCTGTCAACGAAAACCTCTAGATACACGGTGCCGGGCGTATCTATGTACCTTTTACCTGCGATTTTGTTGAGTTTAGATATGAAGGACGGTGGATTTCGCTACGTTGGTGACATTTCCCAAGGGAACACTTTTGCACGGTGGAGTACGCCTGCAATATCGACCTTCGATAACGTCCCTCTTGCACTATTACATAGGTCGCGATCGGGCTTCCCCGGCACAATCGAGCGTGGATTTTCTCCCGTTTGACATCGAGCGTGGATAATCTCCCACTTTTGGCGTGTTTCTGAGGCCAAAGTGGCAGATTATCCACGCTCATTCTCCAGGCGGGAGAACTATAGAACCGCAACTACTCGGGCCAGGCCAAAGTAGACCCATAGAGCGGCTCCCCCTTGGTGCAGGGGTAGCGACTCAAGTAACACGACGATAGCAAGTCGAAGAAATAAGTCATGGCATATTTCGAATAAACGCCGAGTCGGTCAATTCCGTTTCCCGCATTACCAAGACGATATACACGGTCAAAAGACCTCGATTTGTCATCGTTGCTAAACGCAGTAATTAGAATCTTCCTGCCCGAACGGCAATCAAGATACTCACGCGCCTGTGACGCAAATAGCCCGGAGACCGATACGAGAATTATCAAAGACTGCGAAGCGTCTCCCATGTTTTTCAATTCCGCGACGTTAGCCCCAGCAACTATGCGAACTATCTTGCCCGCATAAAACATTTCCTGCTGAAATCGTACGAGATTGGCGCTCACATTATTGGTGCACCAGATTTCAACGTTTTTATGGCCATCAATTTCGTCGGCAAGGTGCTTAATAGCGATATCGGACACGCCGCTTTCAACCTCAGCGAACATCTCGATCATGCGAACGTCGAGCTCTGCCCTGTACTCCTCGTAGCCAAATTCCTCCTCTCGATGGCTTAAGTCGCTTGGAAAGACTGATTGAGTAAATGATTCTTTCAAATCGCTAAGAGACTGGTAGCCCAATCGATTGCAGAAACGACGAACAGCGGAACGGGTCACGAATGCATCGCGGGTTATTGCGGCAACATTGATTTCGCTCGAACGCCTAATGTGAGCGATGAGATATCGAGCGATGGCGGCATCGTTTGACCCAAACTCGCTGTTGATGATGGAGCTAATGCGATTGAGCACATCGAAGTCATTGATATTCACGCGATCCCTCTTTCCGCTCTCCTCGAAATCATGGTTCATTTATTGAATCAAACAGCTTTGGTCGTTCTCCTATGATTCAAATCAGTTGACGTCATCTTAATCGTAATTCCGCCACACGTATCCACCGTGTTGAATGATGGAAAGGGGATTCATGGGCAACGTGAACAACATGCCGTTTCTCTGGGGTTCCGCCACGGCGTCTTATCAGTGCGAGGGTGCCTGGAACGAAGACGGCAAAGGCCTTGGCGAGTGGGATTTCTTTAGCCACACAAGCAATAAGAACATCAACCATGTTGACGGTGATGTATCTTGCGACTTCTACCATCGCTATGAAGAAGATATCCGTATGATGAAAGAAGGCGGACAAAACACCTATCGCTTCTCTCTTTCATGGAGTCGAATCATCCCCACGGGTATCGGCGAAGTGAATGAAGAGGGTATCGATTTTTATAATCGGGTCATTGATTGTTGCCTCGAAAATGGCATAGAGCCCAACGTTACGCTGTTCCATTACGATCTACCATTCACGCTTGCTTGCAAAGGCGGATGGCTGAACAACGACATGGCAGAGTGGTTCTGCAAATACGCTAAGAATTGCTTTGAGCGCTTTGGAGACCGCGTCAAAATCTGGGCCACCGTTAACGAGCCGCATTTCTACAGCTACTGCGTAAACATGTTGGGCAACTATCCCCCCAATCGATCGCTCGACGTTCAGTCGTACATGCAGTTTCAGTACAACCTGATGCGCGCAAGCGCACTCGCAGTCCGAACATATCGTCAAATGGGCTACGACGGCATCATCGGCGCCGTCCACGATGGCGGCGTTGTCGAACTCGACCCGGCAACCGAGCACCCTGATGACGTATTTCGATACGCAGACTTTTTCGCCAATCGCATGATTCTGGCACCAGCGCTTCAGGGTCAACTGCCGCCAGAAATGGACGAAATCTTTGAAAAACTTGGCGTCTCGCTCTATCGATCCCCAAATGACGTAGAAGAATTCAGAGACGGTAAAGTCGATTTTATTGGACTCAACGTGTATTGCCGAGAGTATGTAACCGACTGGCACGGTGGAGAGCTTGCCGTTTCGGCGAACAATAAGGGCGGTTCGAGCAAAAAGGTCGAAGGAAAATGCATTGCGCCCTTGTTTGAAAGCGCCCGCGACAGCAATGTTCCCCGCAATAAATGGGGCCGCGAAATACTCCCAGGTTGCATGTATTCAACCATCATGGATGTCCACGAGCGCTATGACGCGCCCCGCATCTTTATTACGGAAAACGGACATGGCGCCTATGAGCAACCAGACGCAGACGGAATGATCCACGATGATGACCGCATCGAGCTTCTGGGCCAGTTCATCGAGCACATGATGAGGGCTAAGCGCGACGGCGCGCGCGTTGAGGGCTACTACCTCTGGTCGACGATGGATCTGTATAGCTGGATCAACGGCTACGAAAAACGATACGGACTTGTCCATATCGACTTCGAGAACAATCTGAAGCGCACCCCCAAAAAGAGCTGGTATTGGTACCGAGACCTTATCTCGAAGTATCAGGAGCAGGAAGGTTAGGAGAAAGAGATGAAATATCAGGCAATGTCCGAAACAGTCCTAAAGGCTGTTGGCGGCAAAGAGAACATTACATCGGTAACTCATTGTGCGACGCGCCTTCGCATCGACGCACGAGACACCTCGATCATCGATCTCCAGCTCGCCAAATCGGCCGATCAGGCGCTCGGGGCAGTAGTCAGCGGTGGCCAGCTTCAGGTGATCATCGGCCCCAACGTCACCGAGGCTTACAACGACTTCCTCGACTTCGCGGGAATCGAAGTCGGCGGTGGCACGGTTGCCGACGATGCCCAAACCGCCAAAGACCTTGCAGAAGGCATTAAAAGCGGTAACACCGCCATGGGCTTGATTGAGAAATTCGGGAACGTCTCTGCACAGGTATTCATGCCCATCGTCCCGGCGCTCATCGTTGGCGGACTCATTCTTTCGATCAAGAATCTCCTGGTCAATTATTGCGGATTGAGCACCGATAGCGGAACCGCCCAGGTCCTGTTGGCGATCTTTAGCGCTTCGTTTAGCTTCTTACCCGTTTATCTTGGTTATCAGCTCGCAGCCGTCATGAAGATGCAGCCCATCATGGGCGCATTGCTGGGCGCGTTCATGATCAGCTCGTCCATTAGCGGTGCCGAGGGTCTCGACTTTCTTGGTATTCCCATCCCGACGAACGACTATTCGAGTACGGTAGTGCCCATCGTACTGGGCGTTGTATTCATGTACTTTGTCGACCGCGGCCTTCAGAAGATCATTCCCGACGTTACCAAACTGTTCTTGAAGCCGCTGCTCACCATGATCATCGTCGTGCCCGTCGAGCTGATTATCCTTGGCCCCGCCGGCAGCATGATGGGCTACACGCTGAGCGATGCCGTCACGTGGCTTATGGACAACGTGGCATTTATCGCTACTCCGATCCTGGCAGCCCTTAACCCCTATTTCGTCATGCTCGGTCTCGATAAGGCTTACATCGCAATCGAAGTTACGAGCCTGGCGCAGCTCGGTTGGGCACCCATTATCTTTGGATTCATCTCGAACCTCTGCATTGGCGGCACGAGCCTCGCCCTGGCAACTGCCATGAAGGGAAACAAAGAGAAGAGGGGTATGGTCACCACGGTTGCCGTCACCGCACTCTGTGGCGTAACCGAGCCCGCGTTCTACGGTTGCCTCATCGAGCGTCCCCGCCTGCTTGTCGGCACGGCAATCGGCGCGCTCTGCGCTGGACTCCCTGCAGGCATCTTTGTTCTGAAAGAGTATGTTGCGGGAGCATGCCCCGGCCTTCTTTCGGCACTCATCTTTATCGCTCCCGATGGGTCCATGGGCAACTTCGTGCTGGCATGCGTTGTCGCCATCATCGCCATCGTCGTCTCCTTCATCGCTGCACGCGTGATCATCAAGAAGAACCCCAGCTATATTGAGTAGATGCCCGCTGTTTGCATTGGGGACATCCTCGGCAGACCATCAGCAAGAACCCAAGAAGTTCCTTAGGAGCTCGATTAATCCATTCGGATTCCTGAGACACAAACGACCCCGATTCCACAATGAAATCGGGGTCGTTGTTTCTAAAGCCGTCGATAGACAATCGGTGTTTACCTTAGCTCCCTATCCAAGTTAATTATCCACGCTCGTTCTCCGATCGGGAGATTTTCTTCGTTCGCGTGTCCAGAAATCCACGCTCGAGCAGGACATCCAGATCCGCGCCCGCCCTTGTCTCGATCTGTAACAGCAAGAGGCCTATTCCGCTTCTACATGTTACAGATCAAGATATTCCTAAAACACCCTAAGTTTCATCTCAATCTGTAACAGTTAGATGCCGAATATCGGTCTTGGTGTTACAGATTTAGACAAACTGGAGGACGAGACAAACCAAAAACGGGATGGGCGCTAACCCGATGGCGCACCACCTAACTAGAAACGGGCCCTGTCCCATAAGGAACAGAGCCCGAAACTCTCATGGAGCCAGTGACAGGAATCGAACCTGCAACCCACTGATTACAAATCAGTTGCGCTACCGTTGCGCCACACTGGCACACTTGGCGCTTTCGCGCGAAGCCAGTTAAGAATAAAGGAATTGCGGACGGGGCGCAACAGACCCTTCGACCGACCACATCTCAAAACTATTCGTCAGAACGAATAGTTTTATCTGTTCGCCAGAACCAAAAACTATTCGTTTTGGCGATGCCAAGCCGCAACCCATTGATCACAAACCAGTTGGTTGGTCAATCGAGAAAGCAGCTCCCCATAGAAGGTTTACCTACCTCCCGCGCAGGGCCTTGAGCTTGGCCAGGGCATCGGGGCTCAGGCGACTGCCCAGAGTCATCTTGATCTGCGGAGCTTCCTCTGCCTCGTGAACGTCGTTATCGATCTGTTTGATCTCGTCCACCAGCATGCGGCTCGAGATGCGCGTGACGCCCTTGCCCATGACGACGGCTTGAATTGTGCCATCACTCGATACCACGGAGCATGCGCGGCCCTCCTCACGTGCCTCGATGCAGAGCTTCTGCACCACGGTGTCGGCAGAGACGCCCGTCGGCGAAAACTCGATGCGCACGCCGCGGGCCGGCAGGTTGGGACGCTCGCTGGAGATATTGCCCGCACCGTCAAACACGATTACGGCCTCGTAGCGGCCCTGGGCAAACGCGGCAACGTCGTTGATGAGCGCCGTGCGCGCCATATCGTGAACGTCGCTGGAATACGGATCGTCGGAATGGTCGTAGACGAGCTTTTCGTAGCGCGGCGTGCAGTGGATCACGTTGTAACCGTCGACCACCAGCAGCTCGGGCTTGTTGGAGTGCACCGTCGAGACCGGATCGGCGATAGCCTGTGCAAACGCATTGCCGCCCACGCCGTAGGTCGCGGCCGAGACAATCGGCTTGGCCGAGCCTTCGCCAAAGCGCTTGGCTTTGGACTTGGCACGGTTCTTTTTGGACATGCGCTACTCCTCCCCCATGAGCTCGCCGGCGTTGCGGCGCAGCCACTCAAAGCACAGCGCCGTGGTCGCCTGGGCAACATTGAGGCTCTCGGTCATGCCGCGCTGGGGAAGCTTGGTCAAAAAGTCGCATTTCTCGAGCACCAGGCGCGAGATGCCGTCGCCCTCGGACCCCATGACGAGCGCCACGCGACCCTCGAAGGGAGCATCCCAGCAACTGCCCTCAGCATGCTCGGAGGCACCGCCCACCCAAAAGCCAGCGGCCTTGAGGTCATCGAGTGCACGGGCGATATTGGGAACCTGCGCGATAGGCAGATGCATGACGGCGCCGGCTGAGGTCTTGTAGCTGCCCACGGTCACGCCGGCGGCACGCTTGTTGGCGATGACGACACCCGCGGCGCCCACGACCTCGGCGGAGCGCACGATGGCGCCAAAGTTACCGTCGTCAGTCACATGGTCGAGCACGATGACGAGCGCCGGACCGTCACCCGCGCGGTCGAGGATATCGGCGACATCGGCATAGGGGAAGTTTCCAACCTCGAGCGCAATGCCCTGGTGAGCGCCATGGCTCGACAGTGCATCAAGCTGCGCGCGCGGCACATACTTAATGCGGACGCCCGCGGCGTTGAGGTCGTCGACCAGACGAGACAGGGCGGCATCGCGCTCCCCGCCCTCGGCGATGAGCGCGCACTTGACGGGAAAACCAGTGCGCAGCGCCTCGGCGGCAGCACGACGACCTTCGATAAACTCGCCCTTGGGAGCCTGGACAGCGTCGCGGTTGCGATCGCGCTGCGGACGTGCGGCCTGGGTGCGATCGCGCTGGCCCTTGGGAGCGGCAGCGCGATCATTGCGGCGAATCGGACGCGAGCCAGAAGCAGCCTGCTTGCCGCCACGAGACGCACGCTTGCGATTGTCGGCCATAAAGCGACCTCCTTAAATAGATAACGAACAAGAATCGACCGTCCGAGCCACGGCACCTTGCCTTTCAATCGTCGGGCATGACCACCAGGTCTATGCCCCCCTCTTTCAAGGCAATCTGCCGCACCTCGAACGGTCGACAAATACTAGAGAGTCTTAATACGAGTGCCCGCGGCAGTATCCTCAATGGTGAGGCCCAGGTCCTTGAGCTGGTCGCGGATGGCATCTGCCAGATCCCAGTTCTTGGCGGCGCGGGCTTCGGCGCGGGCCTCGAGAATCTTGGCAGCGGCCTCGTCCACGTCGTCGCCCGTGTAGGCGACCAGGCCGGCGGCAACGCCTAGCAGACCCAGCGGCAGCTCGACCTTGGGCTCGGGGAGCTCAACGCCAAACGTGTCGAGCAGCTCGACCAGCGTATCGGCGGCAGCAAGCGCGGCGGCCTTGTCGGCAGCATCGCCCGCCTGCTCCAGGTACTGGTTGCACTCGGTCACAAAGCCAAAGACGGCACCCATGGCACCGGCGGTATTAAAGTCGTCATCCATGCACTCCTTAAAGGCGGCACGGGTCTCGGCGGCCTTGGCGGCAAACGCCTCGGCGGCAGCCGCATCGGCGTTGGCCGTCGCGTGGCTTGCAGCCCAGCGCAGGTTCTCGACCGTACCGGCAATACGAGTGAGCGAGTTTTCGGCACCCTCCAGGCGCTCCCAAGAAAAGTCGAGCGGCGAGCGATAGCTCGTCTGCAGCATCAGCAGGCGCAGGGCGGCAGCGGAGTGCTGCTCGAGGACCTCGGCCAGCGTAAAGAAGTTGCCGAGCGACTTGGACATCTTCTCGCCGTCGACCAGCAGCATGCCCGTGTGCATCCAGGTGTTGGAGAAACCCTGGTGCCAGGCGCAGGTGGCCTGGGCGCACTCGTTCTCGTGATGTGGGAAGGCAAGGTCGGAGCCGCCGCCGTGGATGTCGATCGGAGTGCCCAAGTAGCGGTGCACCATGGCGGCACACTCGGTATGCCAACCGGGACGGCCCTCGCCCCAGGGGCTCGGCCAGCTGGGCTCGCCGGGCTTGGCGGCCTTCCACAGGGCAAAGTCGAGCGGGTCGTTCTTGTCCTCGTTCTCCTCGATGCGCGCGCCCACCATAAGGTCGTCGATGTTGCGGCCCGAGACCTGACCGTAGTTGGGATCGCTGCGCACGGCAAAGTACACATCGCCGTTATCGGCAGCATAGGCATGGCCCTGCTCGATAAGCGTCTTGATCATGGCGATCATGGGACCGATCTCCTTGGTTGCGCGGGGGCGCACATCGGGATCGAGCACGTTGGCGGCGCGCATGACGCCGATGAACTTGTCGGAGAACTCCGTCGCGACCTCGGCGGCAGTTCGGCCTTGCTCGTTGGCGCGCTTGATGATCTTGTCATCGACATCGGTGAGGTTCTGGGCGAACGTGACCTCGTAGCCGCTCGCGATGAGCCAGCGACGAATCACGTCAAAGCTGATGAACGTGCGGGCATTGCCGATGTGGATGTTGTCGTAGACCGTGGGGCCGCACACGTACATGCGGACCTTGCCGGACTCGATGGGCTGGAACTCTTCCTTTTTATGGGTAGCGCTGTTGTAGATACGCATTCGTTACTCCTTAACGGTTTTCTGTAGCAGGCAGACGGCCCAGGCGCCGATTCCCTCGCCCTGGCCTTCCCAACCGAGCTTTTCGGTCGTAGTGGCGGCGACGCCCACGTTTTCGACGTCAACGCCCAGAGCATGGGCGAGGTTGGCGCGCATGGCATCGCGGTGCGGGGTGATCTTGGGCTGCTGGCAGGCAATGGTGCAGTCGGCATCGACAAACTCAAAGCCCAGCTCGCGCGCATAGTCCATCACGCGAGCGAGCAGCACCATCGAATCGGCGCCCTCATAGGCAGGATCGGTGTCGGGGAACAGTTTTCCGATGTCTCCCCCGCGGCAGGCGCCCAAAATGGCGTCGGCCAAGGCGTGCGCGAGCACATCGGCATCCGAGTGGCCCAGCAGGCCGCGCTCGTAGGGAATGTCGACCCCGCCGATGATACATCGACGCCCCTCCACCAAACGGTGGACGTCGTAGCCGTGGCCAATGCGCAGGTTACTGAACATGGGGAAGGTCCTCTCCCTCGGCCATGCGGCCAAGCAGAATCGCAGTTACGGGACGCAGGTCCTCGGGCACCGTCACCTTAAGGTTGTCGCGCGGGCTCTGGACACAGCGGACGCGCCCGCCCATGCGCTCGACCAGCGATGAATCGTCGGTACCGATAAAGCCCTCGGCAATCGCCGCGGCATGGGCGCGCTTCATAGCATCGACGCTAAAGATCTGCGGCGTCTGCGCGGCCCAGTAGAGCTCACGCGGCGGAGTCTCGACGATATTGTCGCCGTCAACGATCTTGAGCGTGTCGATCGCGGGCTGACCGCACACGACACCATCAAGGGCGCGGTCACTCACCAGCACGTCGATAGCGTGATCGATGGCCTCGGTGGTAATGAGCGGACGAGCGCCGTCGTGAATGGCGACGTATTCAAAGCCCGCCGGAACCGCATGCACGCCGGCACGGGTGGAATCCTGACGGGTATCGCCGGCATCGGCAAAGCTGATGGGCGTGTCATAGTCAAACGGGTCGATGGCCAGGCGGCGCATCTCGGCACGGCGCTCGGCAGGGCAAACCACCACGATGTGGCCGACCTTATCGCTACGGTCAAACGCGCGGATGGACCAGCTCATAAGCGGACGGCCCGCTACATTGACGAGCTGCTTGCCACCGGGGTTACCAAAGCGCTGGCCGCTGCCACCGGCAACGACCACGGCGCATACGGGCGCCATTATGCGTTCCCTTGTTTGGTGCCCTTCATGCGGTACAGGGAGTCCGCAAGAATGGCAGGGTTGTTGACGCCAAAGTCGCCCAGGCGCTCCGGATCCTCGCTGATGTCATCCATGAGCTCCTGCAGCGAGCCGTACTCGTCGACGATCTTCTCGGCCACGCCGTCGCGCACGACGGACACGCGCGAAAGCGTGCGCAGGCCCAGCGGCGTCATGACGGAGTCCTCGTCCAGGTCGTCATAGCCCAGAACTGCCGCCACGTGCTGCGGGTCGGACAGGTCCTTAGGCGTCATGCGGCTCAGCTCGGCGCGAATCTTCTCGGCGTTTGCCTCGGAGGAATCGCTTGCGTAGTCGCGGATCATCAAGTCGTATTCGGTATCCATGCTGGAGCCCGCGAGCTGCTCGAGCTGCATCTGCACGAGCTTGCCCTGGTTACCCAGCTTGACGATGCAATCCTTAAGCTCGGTCTTTGCCTGTTGCATGATCTCGAAGCTCGAGAAAATACCGGTAATGTCGGCGAGCGTAACGTAGTCGTCGAGCTCGAGGGCCGTCAGGCGCAGCAGGGAGCGATCGAGCGACTGACGGGTGGTCTGGAGCGTGGCAACGAGCTGGTTGACCGAGCTCATGATGGTGGTGACAGGCTGAATCTCGTAGCTCTTACCGTGGACGTACACGTTGACGACGGCACGACGAGCCGAAACCGAGATCACGATGGCGTCGGTGAGCACCGACATGCGAGCGGCGGTGCGGTGACGCATGCCCGTCTCACTCGTGGCAAGCGAGGGATCGGGATTGAGGTGGAAGTTGGCGCGCAGGATCTGGGTGAGGTCGCCATCGATAACGATGGCACCGTCCATCTTGGAAAGCTCGAACAGGCGGTTCGAGGTAAACGAAATGTTGAGCGGGAAGCCGTCGTTACCGGCAGCGAGCACGTTTTCGGTGTCGCCGACGCAGATAAGGGCACCCAGGTGACCGGCAATGATCATGTCGAGGGCGGTGCGGATCGGCTGGCCAGGTGCCGTCAGGCGAATGGCCTGTTCCATACGCTTTTGCAGCTCGTTCTTATCCAAGGCATCGCTCCCATCGTATACGCTCCATAAACGTCAATAAGTTTCTCACGGTTTGCCCCTGTGACGCCCGCAAAATCCGATGCTTACAGAATGAGCGAACACAGCTGAGAGCCCCAATCCAAATGAGCTGTTCATGTGGTAGCATCGGGATTCGCATAAATGAGGGAGTAGTCGCGTGACCGGGTTCGCCTCCGGTGGCGCGGCAAGTCAACATACTGGCCGATGCGGTCTGGCTTGCCTTAATGAACGAGACTCGTGGCTGTGCGCACAACGCGTACGCCACGGGTCTTTTTTGTTACTCCCCCAAGAGGTACACGCGGGCCCGCCCGCAGAAAGGGAGCCAGACTATGGGACTCGCAGAGCTCGTATTGCTCGCTATCGGCCTTTCGATGGACGCCTTTGCCGTATCCATCTGCAAGGGCCTTGGCATGAAGAAGATCAACCTTAAGGTCGCCGCGGTGCTCGGCCTGTTCTTTGGCGGCTTCCAGGCCGGCATGCCCGTAATCGGATGGGCGCTCGGCAGTCAATTCATGAGCATCATCGGACCCATCGACCATTGGATCGCCTTTATCCTTTTGGCCTTTATCGGCGGCAAAATGCTGTGGGAGGCCTTTACCGAAGACGAGGATGAGGACGAGAGCGACGGCAAGGATGCCGAAAAGATTGACCTGGGTGAGTACCTGATTCTGGCTATCGCCACCTCAATCGACGCCCTGGCCGTGGGCATCTCATTTGCTGCGCTCTCGGTTGACATCGTTCCCGCTGTATCGCTTATCGGAGTCACAACGTTTATCTTCTCCGTCGCCGGCGTAGCGATCGGCCACACCTTTGGCGAGCGCTACGAAAAACCCGCCACCATCGTGGGCGGCGTCGCGCTCATCCTCATCGGCCTCAAGATTTTGCTGGAGCACCTGGGGATTTTGGTGCTGTAAAACACCCTTCAAAACTAAACGTCCGTATGAGGCCTCATGCAGAGTTTTGCATGAGGCCTTTTCATGCAGACTTTTGCATGTCATACTGATATGCAAAAGTCTGCACGTTAGGAGATTGCCATGGATACCCTTCCCATCACCACGCCGCGCCAAGCCGGCATCTACGTGCGTCAGGCGCGCGAGGCGCAGGGGATCACCCGTGCCGCCCTCGCTAAAAAAGCCGGTGTTTCGGAGCGCCTGCTCGCATCGCTCGAGCTGGGAGATGCCACGGGCATTCGGCTCGACAAGCTGTTGACCGTCTTTAACGCACTCGGCATAGGTCTCTTTGCGCAAAGCGATAACGACTCCATCGCATCGCCCTCCGAACATCCGATGACGATAGCGGACCTCCCTATCGCGAACTCGAATGCCCTGCCAAAGCCAAGCGTAGGCAGACGACCCGCTCGACAAGGAACGCCAGCTTTCTATGGTGCCTTGCTGGCCCAAATCGCAGCCGAGCAAGGCCTTTCCGGCACTTCAGACCTCTCCTTTGGCTGTAAGGTTGTGAAATAAATGGCAGAAATGGAGCTTGCGACCCTCATTTGTGGCGAAATCGCCGGCACTCTCCGGCAAGACGAGCATGGACTCTGCAGCTTTGTATACGCCCCAACCTATCGCGGAGCACCGCTATCGTTAACAATGCCGCTTTCCAATCGCACATATGGCCATAACATCGTCCGTCCGTTCCTATTTGGCCTTTTGCCCGACAGCCAAGAGCAGCGTCGCGCTATTGCCGCCGAGCATGACGTTGCATCCAACAACCCCGTCGCCCTCTTGTGCCATATCGGTCTTGACTGCGCGGGGGCCGTTCAGTTTTGTCGAGCCGATCAATTAGATGCCGCCCACGGCAGGGTCTCAGCATACCGCCCGCTTACCAATTCTCAAATCGCTCACAAGCTCAAAGCAATTCGCGATGACGAAAGAGAGACATGGATGGGCTCCAACGAAAGCTGGTCCCTGGGCGGCAACCAAGGCAAATTTGCACTAGCTTGGCATGATGGACAATGGTGCGAATGTCTAGGGTCATCCCCCACTACCCATATCTTCAAAAATGGTGTCGTTGGGTTCAAACATCAGGCCTTAAACGAATTCGTCTGCATGAAAACAGCTCGGCGTGTTGGCATTCCAACTGCCAACGTCTCCTATTGCACATTTGAAGACGAAGCTGCGCTCGTCGTTGAACGGTACGACAGAATGGTCAATAGCAGCGGAAATATCGAAAGGCTGCATCAGGAGGACTTTTGCCAGGCACTCGGTGTATTGCCAACCCAGAAATACACCGCCGACGGAGGACCAACTACACGAGACATCCAAGAACGACTGATTAACACAGTCCCCCACCACATGAATCTTGTGCTTTTTACCTATATGTTGTTCTATAACGCCATTATCGGAGCGCCTGACGCACACGCTAAAAACTACTCGCTCATCCTAGGCAAAGGCACAAACGCGGCGCTCGCACCCATGTACGATGTCGCATCGGGCTTAGCATACGAACGTATGCGGCGAAAAGCGCGCCTCGCCATGAGCGTTGGCGGCGAAAATCGTGTGGGGCGAATCGGTCCAGGCGCTATCCGCCGATACCACGGTATGGGCGATCCCGCGCTGGAGGCGGCGCTTACCGATGCCGGGCTATCCGAGAAGTTTTGCTTTGCGACCATGATGGACCTCGCCTACGAGGTACCCATTTGCATGGAAGAGGTCATGGACGAATACGCCGACCTGCCCGGCATGGCGGACCTGCGCGAGCATATGCTCGGCCCCGTCCGCGAAAACTGCCAGCGCACCCTCGACCTCATCAGGGCAGAAATGGACTAGGTGACCGTAATTTCGCAATTATCAAACAAAAGAGGGGGGGGGCACCCGTCGCAAACGCTCGAAAGCCCCCTCTCGTAATGTCATTTGCAATCCGCTAGCACGTGACTCGGACTGCTGCTAGCGCAACCTTTACACGGCAAGGCGCTTGAGGACGTCGATGAGCAGCTCGTAGAAGCGCTCGGCAGAAGCGAGCTCCATGCTCTCGTCCGGGGTATGGACATCGGAGAGCGTCGGGCCCACGGCGATGGCGTCCAGGCCGTGCAGAGCCTCGGCAAACAGGCCGCACTCAAGGCCGGCGTGAATGGACTCGATGCGCAGCTCGGAGCCAAAGAGCTCTCGATAGCTCTCGACAAAGACTTCGCGGACCGGCGAATGCTCGGCATAGCTCCAGCCGGGATACTCAAACTCAAACTTGGCGTCGAAGCCCAGGACATCGGCCAGCGTCTGCAGACGGTCCTTGAACTCGTTCTGCAGCGAGGTGATCGAAGAGCGCGGGGACAGCATAATCTTGACCTCGTCATCGGAGGTGGCGACCACGCCGATGTTGGAGGAAACCTCGACGGAGCCGTCGGTGACGACGTTGCGGCGAATCACGCCGTTAGGGGCAAGACGCAGGGCGCGGATGAGGGCAAGCGCGGACTTCTGATCCATGGCCTCGACCTCGGCGTCGTCGGCAATCTCGACGGTGCAGGTAAAGCCGGGGTCAAAGACCTCGAGCTCGGCAGTGACGTCGGCAATGATGCCCTTTGCGATCTGGGCCGCGGCCTCGGCGGCAGCGTGATCAGTGTAGACCAGCTCGGCCTTGCACTCACGGTTGATGGCGTTGTCCTTAGTGCCGCCGTTAAAGCTGACGATGGCGGGCTCGCCGGCGACCATCAGGCGGTCGATGATGCGGGCCATGATGAGGTTGCCGTTGCCGCGCTCCAGGTGGATGTCGGCGCCGGAGTGACCACCCAGCAGGCCGGAGATCTCGAGCGTAAGGGTGCTGCCGGTCTTGTGCTCGCGCACGATCGGGCAGGTGTAGGTAACGACGACACCGCCGGCGCAGCTGACGGTGGCCACGCCCTCCTCCTCGGAATCGAGGTTGATCATGGTGCGGGCGCTAATCTGGGACTTGTCGAGCGTCTCGGCGCCAACCAGGCCAGTCTCCTCGTCGGTGGTGAACACGCACTCGAGGGCCGGATGAGCAATCGAATCGTCGTTGAGCACGGTGAGCATCAGAGCGACAGCAATGCCGTTGTCGGCGCCCAGGGTGGTGCCGTTAGCGGTGAGGACGCCGTCCTTGACGACCAGGTCGATACCATCGGTCGTAAAGTCGTGCTCAACGGAGCCAAGCTTGTCGCACACCATGTCGATGTGGCCCTGCAGCATCACGGTCGGGGCATTCTCGGCGCCGGCAGATGCGGGCTTACGAATGATGACGTTGTAGACCTCGTCCTGATACACGTCGAGGCCGCGCTCCTTGGCAAACGCAACCAGGAAATCGCTGATGCCCTTCTCGTTGCCAGACCCACGGGGGATCGCGCTGATCTCCTCAAAGAAATGGAACAGCTGGGCGGGCTCGTAGCCAGTAATCTTGTAGTCCATGGTGCCTCCTTGGCGCAACTGGTTAGACAGTAAGACATGCGACTTGTATATTCCCAGACTTTGCGTGCATAAACCAGTCGAAAACGCCGAGCGCCCTCGCATCATCGGCTAACGGCGGACCGCATAGCGTAACGGTCATAACTTCGCAGCTCTACAAATCGAGGCGCCCTTGCCAGAGCGCCTCGATTGCACAGATCAAATTGTCGCCACACCCTACAGCGCGCCGGAACCGGCTTGCATCATGCCGCCGGGGCCCGAGGTCACGCCGCCGCTCACGGGCGCGGCGTTGCCGGTGTGCGGTGCCGCCGGGGCGGTATCGCCACCGAGCGTGCCCGCCGGACGCGGTGCCGGGATCTCGCCCGTGCCGTGGCTAAAGACAAACTTGCCATCGGCCACGTCGCACAGGACGGTATCGCCCTCGCCCCACTCGCCGGCCAGAAGCTCCTCGGACAGCGGGTCCTCGATGAGCTTTTGGATGGCACGGCGCAGCGGACGCGCACCGTTGGTGAGGTCGGTGCCCTCGGCCACGATCTTGTCATAGGCCGCATCGGTGAGCTTGATGTTCATGCCGTTGGCAATCAAACGCTGACGCAGGTCGTCCACCAGCAGGTGCGCGATCTTGGTGAGATTCTCGCCCGAGAGCTTCTGGAACACCACGATGTCATCGATACGGTTGAGCAGCTCGGGGCGGAACAGGCGCTTGAGTTCGCCCATCGCGCGGCCGCGGATCTCGCTCGAGGTGAGACCCTGCTCGCCGGTGGTGCCAAAGCCTACGCTCGCATCCTGCGCAATCTCGCGGGCGCCCACGTTAGACGTCATGATGATCACGGTGTTGCGGAAGTCGACCGTCTTGCCCTGGCTATCGGTCAGGCGGCCCTCCTCCAGCACCTGCAGCAAGATGTTGAAGATATCGGGGTGCGCCTTCTCGATCTCGTCGAACAGCACGACCGAGTACGGGTGGCGACGAACGGCCTTGGTGAGCTGGCCACCCTCGTCGTGACCGACGTAACCCGGAGGGCTACCGATGAGCTTGGAGACCTCGAACTCGCTACCGAACTCGGACATGTCGAAGCTGATGAGCGCATCCTTGCTGCCAAAGAGGTACTCGGCGAGCGTCTTGGCGAGCTCGGTCTTGCCCGTGCCGGTGGGACCCAGGAAGATAAAGCTGCCGCCGGGGCGACGCGGATCCTTGAGCGGCGAGCGGCTGCGGCGTACGGCCTTGGCAACTGCCTCGACAGCCTCGTCCTGACCGATGATGCGCGTCTTGAGCACGCTTTCGGCCTGCAGCAGGCGACGGCTCTCGCTCTCGGTAAGCGAGGACACCGGTACGCCCGAAGTCACGGACACGATATCGGCGATCTGACTCACATCGATGGTGAGCGGGCTGGCGTCGAGCTCGGCCGTCCAGGCAGCCTTGGCCTCGGCGAGCTCAATCTCGGCAGCCTTTTGCTGCTCGGTGATCTCGGCGGCCTTGTTCATGTCGTCGCTCTCGGTGGCCTCCTGCGCGGCGGCCTTAAGCTCCTCCACGCGATGCTCGGCCTCGCGCACCGGCTCGGGCGCGCGGTTGGCGGCGATGCGGGCGCGGGCGCCGGCCTCGTCAATGAGGTCGATGGCCTTATCGGGCAGGAAGCGATCCTGGATGTAGCGGTCGGAGAGGTTCGCGGCGGCCTCGATAGCACCCTGCGTATAGCGCACATGGTGGTGCTCCTCGTAGCGCGGCTTGAGCGCGGTCAGGATCTTGACCGTGTCCTCGACGCTCGGCTCCTCGACATCGATGGTCTGGAAGCGACGCTCGAAGGCCGGGTCCTTGGTGAGGTACTTGCGGAATTCCTCGGCCGTGGTGGCGCCGATAATCTGGAAGGCACCGCGCGCGAGCACGGGCTTGAGCATGGAGCTCGCGTCGATGGAGCCCTCGGCAGAGCCGGCACCGATGATGGTGTGCATCTCGTCAATAAACAGGATGACGTCGTCAGCTTCGGTGGCCTCCTGGATCACGTTCTTGAGGCGCTCCTCAAACTCACCGCGATACTTGGCGCCCGCAACGAGGCCCGGCAGGTCGAGCGTCCAGATGTTCTGGTTCATAAGGTTCTCGGGCACGTTGCCAGCTGCAATCTGCTGAGCCAGACCCTCGACGATGGCCGTCTTGCCCACGCCGGGGTCGCCCAAGATAAGCGGATTGTTCTTGGTGCGACGCGAAAGGATCTCCATCATACGCTGGACTTCCTTTTCGCGACCAATTACAGGGTCGAGCTCGCCGTCGCGCGCCTTCTGCGTAAGGTTGGTGGCGAACTGCTTAAGCGTATCGGTGCCGCTCCCCTTTTGCTGCGACGCGTCCGAGCCGCTAAAGAACGGCAGGCCCGCACCGGGACGCCCGGCACCGGCGCCGGCGAGCGGACGCTTCTTGTCCTGGTCCTTGGCGGTAAGTTTCTCGATAGCCTTTTTGATGGAGGCGGACGACACACCCAGGCGCATGAGGATGTCCATGGCCATGCCGTTACCCTCTTCGACGATGCCAATCAGCAAGTGCTCGGTCGACACGTAGGTCTGGTTGTTCTCACGTGCCACGCGGAAGGAGCGCTCCATCACGCTAATGACGAGCGGCGTAAAGGCAAGCTTGGCAGCCTCGGTCTCCTCGCTGGGCTCGGGAACCGTGGTCTGGACCTCCTTGAGGGTGTCCATGATGTCGTCGTAGGAGATATCAAGCGAGCGCAGCGCCTCGGCAGCGATGCCCTCGTCCTCCTTGGCGAGTGCGAGCAGCAGGTGCTCGGTGCCCACCTTATTTGAGTGCAGGTCGAGCGCCTCCTGTTTGGCCATCGACATGACCTTGCGCGCTCGATCGGTAAATCTATCTAACATGCTCGTTTCCTTACATGAGTTCATCGAAATCAAAACGCCCGCCCGTCGGCGGCGCTTTTGTCTCTTTACCCACAGGTTGTCTATGTTAACAGCTGGAGGAATATCTATAAACCCGGCTCACATGAATGCAGGTTATGACCGCATCGCGGGACTCACCGCGCGATGCGCGACAGGCGCCCCGCAAGAGAAACCCTAGGCGTCTTTCACCACGTCGGGACTCGTCGCACGCGATGCGCGATAGGCATCGGCCTCCTTGGAGACGCGTTCGAGCAGCTCGGATGTATCGACGCCCTCGACTTGCGCGACCGTTTCCACCGTCTGCATGGCGACCGCCCTCAGGTACGCGCACGCGCTGTCCCCCGGCTGCTCGAGGTCTATCTCCTCGCCGCCCTCCCGGGCAAAGCCGACCGCCATCACAAAGCCCATGATGCCCGAGACCAGAAAGCCCACCGCAAAGCTCGAATCTGCCTTGAGCTCTTCTCCGTCGGGGTGGACGATCTCTCTCACGCGGTCGATGATGATCGTATGGATGCCCTGCACGACCTGCTCGGCGGCACCCGCCCTCATGGTGATGACGATGCGCCGCAGCAGGCAGCGGACGTCGCGCCGGTCGAACGCCGAAAGGTCGCCCTCGCTCGAAAAATGCCAGAGGGCATCGGTGATGAGCTCGTTATCCTGCAGCAGCTGGGCTATGGCGATGGCGACGAGTTCATCGAAATCGTGAAAATAGTAGTAAAACGTTCCGCGATTGCACTGGGCGGCGCGGGTCACCTCGCCAACCGACAGCTCGAAGATGCTGTTGTTCTCGATGAGCTCCCAAAACGCCTCGATGATACGGGTGCGTGCATCGGGCGCATCGGCGTCCTTACGCGGTCTCGCCATGCGCCTCACCGCACCCCTGCGCCTTGGCGTTCATGATGAGCATCTGAAGACGGTTCTCCACGTTGGCGAAGCTCACGTCGGGATCGTAGTCGAGCGGCAGGAACTGCGCCGTGGGATACTGCTTCTTGAGCGCATGGATGAGCCCGCGCCCCACGACATGGTTGGGCAGACACCCGAACGGCTGCAGGATCACGAAGTTGCGGCAGCCGCGCTTGGCGTGCTCGAGAATCTCCGCCGGAATCAGCACGCCCTCGCCCGCATCGAACGTATGGTGCAGGATCTTATCGCTCGCGCGCACGAGCTCGGGCATGCGCGTCGGCGGCTCGTAGAGCGGGCTCGCCGCGCCCAGGCGGTCGCAACGGTCGTGCGCGAGCTCGAACAGGTTGTCCGCCGTGGCGTACCAGGCCTTTTCGGGCAGCGACAGGTCGACGTGGAACTCGCGCGACTGCGCATGCTTGTAGAAATAGGTCTTGCGGATCACGTCGGTCATGCGCGCCTCGATGACCTCGAGCCCGTTGTCCTCGAGGTAGCGCTCGATCTCGTGGTTGGCGCCGAGATGGAAATTGAGCAGGTACTCGCCCACGATGAGAACGGTCGGATGCGGGTTCGAGCGGTCGTACGGAACGGCGTCCATGATCGCAAGCGCGCGTTTGAAGCCCGTCGCCTGGCCTCTCAGCCCGGAGCGCTCCATGCCCTCGATAACCTCATCGAGCGCGCGGTCGAACGCAGCGTCCGCCGCGCCCTTCTCGAGCTCGTAGGGACGGATGCGCCTAAGCATGGCCTCGAGGGCATCGATCATGGGAAGACCGTAGGCGATCTGGATGCTCGGGCCAAGGCCGAGCTTGAAGCCCGGATGCGCATTGTGGGCATCGACGTCGTCGTTGGTGAGCACCGGGACATAGTCGTATCCCGCGTCGTCGAGCGCGCGGCGCAGCAGGGGCATGTAGTGCGTCAGGCGGCAGTCGCCGATATACTTGCCAGTCACCACGGCGACGTCGTGCGGGTCGTACTTACCGCTCTCGAGTGCCGCGAGCGCCTCGCCGATCACGATTTGCGCGGGGAAGCAGATGTCGTTGTGCACATAGCGTTTGCCCAGGCGGATGGCATCCTCGCGCCCGATATCAAGGGCCTCGGCGCGCACGCCCTGATTGCGCATCGCCGCGGTCATGAGCCTGCAGAACGCATGGGAGGTGTTGGGGACCAGCGCGATCTTGTCGTGCCGGTCGCGCTTGGTGTACTTGACCTTATACGGGTCGTCGAGCGGATGGACCGCGTGCACCCGGGCGCCCTCGGCACGCTCCTCCGCGCGACGACGGTTGACCGACTCGATAAACGAACGCACGCGAATGCCCATGGGACCGGCGACGTCGCTCTCATCGAGCTTGATCATCATCGGAACCTTGGAGCCCATCTCGCCCATCATGCGCGCGATCTCGTCGGTGAGATACGCATCGTGGCCGCAGCCGAAGCTGCCCATCTGCACGAGCTCGAGCTCGGGCGTCGATGCGACGATGACCGCGCACGACAGCATGCGCGCATGGTAGTTGTTCACGATGTCGATGCGGCTGTTGGAAAGATCGACGTTGCAGACCCCCGGCACCGCATCGGGCGTCAGCACGGGGATGCCGCGCTCAGAGAAGAGCTTGGGCAGCTCGTGGTTGACCAGCGGGTCGTTGTGGTACGGGCGCGAAGCGATCACCACCGCGTAGCCGCCGTCCTCGTGCACGTTCTCGAGCACCTGCCTGCCGCGCAGCTGCAGCTGGTTCTCAAACGTCTCCTGCGCGCGGTCCGCCTGCTCGGTCGCCTTGGCAACCAGGTCGGCATCGATATCGAAGGTCTCCTTGCACCACGCCTTGAGCTGGCGGTTTCGGTCGCCCTCGTCGTACCAGTGGAACAGCGGCGTATCGAACGGAACGCCGAAACGCTCCTCCGGGTTATCGGAATTGCGCATCACGTAGGGGTATCCCTTTACGACGGCGCACATCCACTCGCTGGTAGAGGCGGTGTTTTCGGTGGGCACCGTCGTGATGATGGGCATGAAGATGCGGTCGACGCCGGCGTCGACGAGATTGCGGATGTGCCCGTGGACGAGCTTGGCCGGGAAGCACACGGTGTCGGATGTGACGTGCGCCAGACCGCGCTCGTACATCGCCTTGGTGCTGCGTCCCGAGACGCGCACCTTAAAGCCGAGCGTGCTGAAGAACGTCGACCAGAACGGCATGGTGTCCCAGAACTCGAGCACACGGGGAATGCCGATCGTGACATCGCGCCCCCCGCTGACGGGAACCGTGGGGTACGACTCGAACAGCAGCTTCTCGCGGTCGACAAAGAGATTGGGGGCAGCCGCGGTCCGGTCGCGCCCCGTGCCGGGTGCCTGTGCCTCGCAAGCACCCTGCGGACGCAGCTCCTCCGCCGCGGGAACCTCGCGCACGAGCTCATCCCATGAGATGGCGCCGCCGCGCGGGCAGCGATTGCCCGTGACGTAAAGCGAGCCGTCGCCAAATGCCACGACCGCGCGCTGGCAGCGGTTGTTGCACCGACGGCAGGTAACGCCGCCGAACTCGCGATGCTCGAAGCGCTCCACGGCATCGAGCCCGATAAACGACGTGCCGGCGTCGCCCTTGCGGCATTCCTCGCGCGCGAGCAGGGCGATACCGATAGCGCCCATCAGCCCCGGGTGGGGCGCACGCGTGACGGGTTTGCCCAGATACTGCTCGAATGCGCGCAGCACCGCGTCGTTTCGGAACGTGCCGCCCTGGACGACGACTTTGTCGCCCAGACGGTTGAGATTTGAAACGCGAATGACCTTGGTGAACACGTTCTCGATAATCGAACGGCAGAGACCGGCCATGATGTCGCCCGGACCCTTACCGCGCCGCTGCTCGGAAACGACGCTGCTGTTCATGAACACCGTGCAGCGGCTGCCGAGAACGGCGGGGGCTTTGGACGAAAATGCCTCGGTCGCGATATCCTCAACGGCTATTCCGAGGTTTTTGGCAAAACCCTCGAGGAACGAGCCGCAGCCCGCAGAGCACGCCTCGTTGACGACGATATCGGTCAGCACGCCGTGGTTGAGCCAGATGGCCTTCATATCCTGTCCGCCGATGTCGAGCACGAAGGTCGCATCGGGAACGCATGCGCACGCGGCGCGGGCGTGCGCGACCGTCTCGACCGTATGGTAGTCGGCGTGGAACGCGCGCGCGAAAAGCTCCTCGCCGTATCCCGTGGTGCCCACGGCATCGATCGCAAGCGTGACTCCCGCTGTCTCCCAGCGGTTCTTCAAGCTGACAAGACCCTGTTGGGCGACGTCGAGCGGTCTGCCGTTATTAGACGCGTAGAACGAATCGACAAGCTCACCCGCCTCATCGACCAGGGCGAACTTGGTCGTCGTGCTCCCCGAATCGATACCGAGCGCCACACGCACCGTCTCTCCGGGCGCATACGCATCCGGACCCTTTGCCGGCGTCTCTTTGCCATGGCGTGCCGTAAAATCCGCCTGCTCGGCAGGTGTGGCAAAAAAGGGCTGGGCAAGACGTCCCTCCCCGCTTGCGGGCGCGACCGTCTCGAGCTTATCCAGCCGGACAAAAGCGTCGGGAAGGTCGATCGGTTGGGACGATGCGAACATGTCGGTCAGCGACAGGGCGGCACCGCGCGCGACCATGATCTGCGGATCGCGCGGGACGATAACCTGATCGTCCGATAGATTCAGTTGCTCCCGGAACACGCGGACCAGTGTGGGGTTGTAGGCGAGCGTACCGCCCTCGAAGATTACCGGCGGCTCGATGTCGATACCCTGGGCCAGACCGCCGATCGTTTGGCGGGCGACCGCGTGAAGCGCCGAAAGCGCCAGGTCGGTGGTAGGAATGCCCTCGTTGAGCAGCGGCTGGATATCGGTCTTTGCGTACACGCCGCAGCGGCCCGAGACCTCGTGGACGGTCGTTCCCCGGCTTGCGAGCTGCTCGAACTCGCCCGATTCGGTGCCGACCCCCATGAGCTTTGCCATCTCGTCGATAAATGCACCGGTACCGCCTGCGCACGAGCCGTTCATGCGCATGTCGGCAACCTCGATGTCTCCCTTATCGTTGGTGCGGAAGAAGATCATCTTGGCGTCTTGGCCGCCCAGCTCGATGGCGCAGCGCGTCTGCGGATAGAACCTGCTGATCGCGAGCGCGTTGGCGACCACCTCCTGAACGTACGAGGCGCCCAG
This sequence comes from uncultured Collinsella sp., assembly GCA_900542905.1. GTDB lineage: Bacteria > Actinomycetota > Coriobacteriia > Coriobacteriales > Coriobacteriaceae > Collinsella. Next base: position 48,005 of record UQPF01000004.1, on the reverse strand, counting down.
CGCGGTCGCGATATCGCGCGCACCCGAGCCGGTCACCGCAACGCGCAGTGACTCATGGGGAAAGCGCTCGGCGAGCTCGCCGAGCATGGCGCGCACGCTCGCTGTCTGACACGCCCCGTGGCGGCGATATCCCCACCACGCCTCGGTCATATCCTCGTGCATCGCGTAAACTTTGGTCGTCGTCGACCCTACGTCCAGTCCTACTAGCAACGCCATAATGCTCCGTCTCTCGCATTTTTCCCGCTAGAGATATACCACTCTACGTAATACAACAGACTGTTGTATTTAAACTCCGTATAAAAAGCGGCTGCCGAAACGCTTCAGCAGCCGCCGAATGCACCAACAGATTGTTCTGCGCGCTAGCACGTCGGGCAACGGAGCAGCACGGGCCCTCCGGTCATGCGCACCGCTCACGCCCGCGATGTCGCCGAGAGAGCTATCCACGCTTAGGGCTCCAACCAAGCAAGTCGCCCGCGCTCAGCAGATCCCTAAGCGAGCTACTCGCACTCAGGAGCCATAGCCTGCTCCAAGAGCTCGGCATGCTCCTCCTCGAAAACCGTCCCCACAGGGAAGGCGCGACGGAAGACGAAGCGGGAAATCGGACCGGCTACCAAAAGGTTCCACGGCAGCGCCATCACAAAATTATGCGGGATGTTGATCATCCAGATCGCGGGCACGGAATACAGGTTCGCAAGGATGCCGCCGGGCATGTGCGTCAGACCCTCACAGGCACCGTACAGCGACATGATGATGACCATGGGAACGACCATGCAGGAGCTGACGGCGAGCGTCATGGCAAGTGGCGAGCTCTTGCCCGGCGTGACCAAGTACTTAAAGGCGAAACCCTTGGCGAGCGGGCTGGCGACGAACCAGTCGCAGCACATGGCAAAAATGTAGGCAACGGGGAAGCCGAGCCACGCAGTGGCAACGACCTCGCCGTTGATGGCCCCGTGCTGCAGGGCAACGTTGTAGATGCTCATCCAGAGCACCATGCAAAAGCACATGATAAAGGTGAACAGCAGGCTCTCTCGTTTGTTGATAGGCATAAAGGGCAGATTCCTCTCTGTGTTGTACCGCGGCGCCACGCAACAAAAACGGGCGGGCAAGATGGAGCTGTTGGAACTTCATCTCGCCCGCCCGTGGTACGCGCGTCTGCGACTACTTATGTGGTGGAACCAGCCTAGCACGAAACGCATGCGCTTCGTAAGCGTTGAGTTTATGAAGATGCAGGGCACCGATAATCCCCCGACCCCATAAGTTGCGGTGGAATACGGACTGTTTTGACCCTTTAAGCAGCAATTCAGTCCCTATTTCACCGCAACTCATTTGGTGCAAAGTAACCTGTCCCCCTTGTACCAATTAGCTGGTGTGGCGCCAGCGAGGGTCGGTGAGCGTACGCGCCACACCCAGTCCAACGGGCAGAAACGCTACGATGAGCACTGCGCGCACAAACCAGCCGAGCATGTTGACCGTGTCGAAGGTGCACATGTAATACATAGAGCGATAGAGATACAGACCGGGCACCATAATGACAATCGAAGGCACCGTGAGGGCGATGCGCGGGTAGGTGAGCTTGACTTCAGCCAAGCTTGCGAGCAGCCCCGATACCAGCGCGCCGATAAACGCTGCTGCCTCGGGAGGCATTCCCGTGCTGAGGCCCAGGAAGGGAATCATCGTCGGCGCATCGACAAGGGTCAGACGCAGGGTATTGGACACGGCGCCGATCAACCCAGCTGCCGCGGCCATCTTTACCGGGCTGTTGAACATCACCGAGAAGCCGAATACGCCAACGAAGCTCATCACCACGCGCAGGAGCGTAAGGGCAAGCGGCGAAAGGCCCAGTGGGGCAAAGTCGTCCGGCGCCAGGCCAACACACTCGGCAACCATCCAACCTACGAGGGTCGCCATCACAATAATCGATACGGCATATGAAAGGCGCTCGATACCGCTTCGCATGTCGAGCTTAGCGATGTCGAGGCCTGCCGTAATGAGTGGAAAGCCGGGAATCACAAAGAGCATGGCGCCGATATAGCCTTCTTGGTGCGACATTGCCCCCGGTATGACCTGGCCAAGGCCGAGCAATGCCAGCAGATACGAAACGCAAGCGAGCGCAACGCCGGTCGTCAGCGCGCTGAACTGACCAAGGCCTTGCTTGAGAATATGGGAGCGGGCAAAGTTGCCGACACCCGCGCCCACGAACGCGCAGGCCATCTCGATAGGGCCGCCGCCGAGCAAAAAAACGAAGGCGCCACAGGCGCAGGCCGCCGCAAGGCCCTGTTGCCAAGGCGCGTAATCAGGTTTTGAACTCTCAACGGTCTTGAGCATCTCGTGATACTCGTGCACCGTGAAGCGACGACCATAGGTCTCGATTTCCTTGAGGAAACTCTCCATCATCCAAATGCGATGGGTATTGACGCCCGTTGTGGGCAAGCTGACGACCTCATTAAAGCAGTGACCATCTTCGATGCAGGTGCACTCAAACGACAGAAGACTTAAGTCAACGTGGATGGTGACACCGAGTACGGCGGCAACACGATTCATGGTATCGCGCACGCGCCAGGCACCCGTTCCGCTTGCCAGCATAAGCATGCCGGTGCGGCAGATGATGGATGATTTATCGGTGAGCGGCGCATCGACGGCAAGCTCATCGCCTGCCGTCACGATCTGGTGCCAGTCAGTTTTCATATGGAGCGCGCCGGCACGAACGCCGTGGTGCATGGGGGCTCTCGAAAGCAGCGAGTTAAGGCGCGAAGGCTGTGAGGGCTCCGCCGATTCGCCCTCGTCCTCGTCGGGCTCTTCATCGACCAGATCAAAGGAATCAAGCGGCGCTGGCTCGCGACGGTCGATCAGCTCCTCGTCCTCATCATCAAAGTAGTTGAACTGATCGAGCATGTCCTCTTCGATTGCGCGCTCGCTCGCGTCGTCCATCCCGGTGCTCCCTTCCTATCGACTAACCCCCATCCTAGACAGCGACGGCTAAAGGAAACATAAAAGAGACGGCTGTCATGCGAGCCATGTGCACAATAGCCGTTGGGTAGTCGTTTAAGAACGTCCCCAATGACTACATCGATGTTCTAAGTGTCAACCAAGTCAACGCCGCAGATAGAGGACGGACAGCGAGCGACGTCCAGGGCGAACAAGTTGGCATGAAAAAGGCAAGGCATAGACCTTCTGGTCATGCCTTGCCTTTTGAATGACAAATTGTCGCCCTGGGCGTCGCGCAGCGTCGGCTGGTCCGCCGTTCGGTAGAACGGCGGAACCAATTAGTACATCTTTGCGCCGGCGGGGATGGAGGCGTCGAGCTGGATCAGGTTGAGGCGCTCCTCGCCCTCCTCCTCGTGGACAGCGCTGATCAGCATGCCGCAGCTGGGAATACCCATCATCTTGCGCGGAGGCAGGTTGGTGATGGCAAGCAAGGTCTTGCCAACCAGGTCCTCGGGCTCGTAATAAGCGTGAATACCGGAGAGGATGGTGCGGTCGGTGCCGGTGCCGTCGTCGAGCGTAAAGTTCAGCAGCTTCTTGGACTTCTTGACGGCCTCGCATGCCTTGACCTTCACAGCGCGGAAGTCGCTCTTGGAGAAGGTATCAAAGTCGACGAACTCCTCAAACAGCGGCTCAACGGCGATCTTGGAGTAATCGAGCGTGGGCTTAAGCGACTTAACGAACGGGCTCGCGGCGTTGCCGGCCTCGGCAGCCTTGGCGGCAGCGGCACCGGACTGGAAACCCTTCTCGGGCTTCATGTGCGGGAACAGCAGCACGTCGCGGATAGAAGCCTGGTTGGTGAGCAGCATGACCACGCGGTCGATGCCGATGCCGATGCCGCCCGCAGGAGGCATACCGTACTCGAGGGCGCGCACGTAGTCCTCGTCGTACTCCATGGCCTCGTCGTCACCGCCGGCCTTCTCGGCCATCTGAGCGGCAAAGCGCTCGGCCTGGTCGACCGGGTCGTTGAGCTCAGAGAACGCGTTGGCGTACTCGTGACCGGCAATAACCAGCTCAAAGCGGTGCGTCAGGCGCGGGTCGTCCTCAAAGCGCTTGGCAAGCGGGCTGACCTCGATGGGGTAATCGCACACGAACGTGGGGTTGACGATGGTGTCCTCGCCCAGCTCATCGTAGATCTCGGCGATAATCTTGCCGGCGGTCCACTCGGGCTTAATCTCCAGGCCCTTCTCGCGCGCGGCGGCAGCAAGCTCCTCGACCGGCGTGTCGATGGTGACCTGCTTGCCGAGCACGTCGGAGACGATGTCGGTCATGGGACGGCTGGCCCACTCACCAGAAAGGTCGATGGTCTGGCCCTGGTACTCGATGACCTCGGGGTTGCCGATGGCCTTGTTAGCCGCCTTAATGACACCCTGGGCGAGCGCCTTCATGCCCTCGAGGTCGGAGAAGGCACGGTAGGCCTCCATCGTGGTGAACTCGGGGTTGTGGGTAAGGTCCATGCCCTCGTTACGGAAGATGCGGCCGATCTCGAACACGCGCTCAAAACCACCGACGATGCAGCGCTTGAGGTGCAGCTCGGTGGCAATACGCAGGTAGCACTCCTGATCGAGCGCGTTGAAGTGGGTAATGAACGGCTTGGCCGTGGCACCACCCTGGATGGTCTGCAGGATGGGGGTCTCGACCTCCATGTAGCCGTCGGACTCCATAAAGCGACGGAAGGTGGAGAGAATCTGCGAACGCTTACGGAAGGTCTCACGAACGTCGTCGTTGGCGATCAGGTCGACATAGCGCTGGCGATAGCGGGTCTCCTTGTCGGAAAGACCGTGGAACTTCTCGGGCAGCGGACGAACGGCCTTGGAAAGCAGGGTCGCGCTCTCAGGGGCAACGGAAAGCTGGCCGCGCTTGGTGCGCACGACCACGCCGGTCACGCCCAGGATGTCGCCCAGGTCGAGGGCCTTGAGCGTATTCCAGGCAGCCTCGTCCATGTCGTTGATGCGGCAGAACAGTTGAATCTCGGCAGTCGCATCGCGCACGACGATGAACATGATCTTGCCCTGACCGCGCTTGGCGACCACACGGCCGGCAATCTTCACGACATCCTCGGTGTCCTCACCATCGGCAAGATCGGCGTACTTAGCCTCGATATCGGCGACGTAGTCCTCAAGCTCAGAGTGCTCAGGATAGGGGTTCTGGCCCGCCTCGAACAGGGCGGCGCGCTTGACCAGGCGGGTGGCGCGCTCGTCGTTGAGCGTCGATGCCTGATCGGCGGCGTTCTGGTTCTCTGCCATAAGTTAGCTCCTCAAACTAAAACGCTCCCCAGGATTCGGTCCCAGGGAGCGAAAACATACCTTTACGCGGGACCGTGGTCTAGCGTGCGATCTTGGCGATGGTGTAGACGCGAGTCTTGCCGGAAGGCGTAACGACCTCGACGGAATCGCCCTCGCCGTGACCAATGATGGCGTGACCGACCGGAGACTCGTTGGAAATCTTGTGCTCGAGCGAGTTGGTCTCGGTGGTACCGACGAGCGTGACTTCCATGACCTCGCCGTTGGGATCAATCAGCGAAACGGTGGAACCGATGGAGACGGTCAGGTCGCCCGTGGTGGCAGCAACCTGAGCGTTGGCAAGAATGGCCTGGATCTCGGCGATACGAGCAGCATTCTGGGCCTGCTTGTCCTTGGCGGCATCGTACTCGGAGTTCTCCGAAAGGTCGCCGAACGCGCGGGCTTCCTTGATGTCCTCGACGATCTCCTTGGCGTAATCGCCCTCACGCCAGGCGAGCTCCTCGACGAGCTTCTGGCGGCCCTCAGCGGTCAGTACGATCTGGCTTGCGTCCATACGGATATCTCCCCAACTCTGATCAAACAATCAACTGTCAACAAAACGAAAAAGACCGGCTAGCCTGCGGGCAAGCCGGTCAGGTGCTCACCCCAAAGGGATGGGACTACTCTGCGTCCGCGTCGCTGTCCTCTGCCTGCTTCTTCTTGGCAGCAGCGAGCTTGGCCTCGAGCTCAGCGATCTCCTTGTCCTCCTCGGACTGCTCGACCACGACCTCCTCGGCCTGCTTGGTCTCGGCCTTATCGTCGCCCTCCATACCCTCACGGATATTCTTGACGGTAGAGCCGAGGGACTTGCCGAGCTTCGGCAGGTTCTTGGGCCCGAAGATAATCAGGACAACGACGAGAATAATGATGAGCTCAGGAGCCCTCAGTCCAAACATGTAGACCTCCACAATACAGCGAGACAAGCTCGAATGAGTATACCGCGGGTATCGCGGTATCACAACACTAGCTAAAAAAAGGGACCGCAAGAAGCGGTCCCTCCTCATGCTCTGGTCGGGTTGACTGGATTTGAACCAGCGACCCCTGCGTCCCGAACGCAGTGCTCTACCAAACTGAGCCACAACCCGTTAGCTCGACTATAGTAACAAAGATTTTCGCCGCGTGCTAGAGAAATTTTTATTTCTTTGGCGCGTCGATTTGAACCGTGTTGGGAATAAGCTCAGTCGCGCAGGCCCACCAGCCATTTTGCTGGGCAGCATCGGCAAGCCTTTCGGCCGTGGCGGCGGTGTCGCAAATGGCAAACGAGCAGGCACCCGATCCGCACACATCTACAGCAACGGTTCCGTCCTGTTTACGCAGCCAGTCGAGGACCGTTTGAATCTGCGACTCCATCTGTGCGGAAATGACACCAAGGTTGTTATGGATGAGTGCATATGCCGTCTCGGCATCACCAGCACGCAAGGCAGAAGCTATCGCGCCGGGCTTGTCCGCAGGCACCGGGGCCTCGTCAAAACGTCGATAGGCTTCAATTGTCGAAACGCTTGCCTCGCGCGGCTTGACCAGCACGACGGGCGTCGCAGGCAGCGCGGGGTACTCAGTTGCCAGCACGTCTCCCCCACCTACGTAGAACGCAGGACTCGCGTGCAAAAAGAACGGGACGTCAGCACCAATGCCCCGCGCAATATCGTCGAGCGCTGGGTCGGTGCGATCAATGCCCCAGAGCTCTGCCAAGGCGACAATGACCGCGGCCGCATCCGTCGAGGGGCCGCCCAAGCCGGCGCACAATGGAATGCGCTTCTCAATCGTCACGCAGACGTTTGCCTCGCGACCATAATGCTCGGCCATAGCAACCGCAGCCCGATACGCCGTATTCTTTTGCATGGGAAAATCTGATGCCGGAACCGTCTGGACGGTCAGCGCCTGCGACGGCGCGACCGTCACGGTATCGGAAAGACCGACGGCCGCCATCAGGGAATCGACCCTGTGGTAGCCGCGGTCATCGCGCTCGGTATGAACCCCCAGGTAGAGGTTAATCTTTGCCGGCGCGGAAAGAGTCAGGGACCGATCGGTCACCGTTAATGCTCCTCGAGCTGATTGCCGAGCGGGGTAAAGATATGCTCGCCGCTCTCGGGGTCGAACAGCTCGACCTGGCCGGTGAGGACATCGATGTACTGGTAGGACTGACGCGACTTGCGGCCGCGACGCTCGTCAACCTCGACAATGAAGACGGCCGGGTGGACGCTCTTGATGGTGCCCATGCGCTCGACGACGCGGGTACGGCCCATGTTGGCCTTCACCTTGACGCGATCGCCCACCATATCGGTCAGCTTCTCGTGGATGTCGTCGACGTGATTGACTTCCATCTCTTCCATGAACAGGGCCTCCAGAAGGTGCAATTCAAAAAGGGGACAATACCCCTAAGATAGACAAAACTCTAATACTATAGCACCCTGTTGTGGCCATACGCAAGTAGCTAAAAAAGCCCGGTCTCGAATACGTACCAGACGACAACCTCGCATGACCAGTTGTTACGCGGTTTGGTAAAACCGCGTAACCTAAAGGTTGTCGGTGTCCAAGACGATGGTGAATGGGCCGTCGTTGACCAGGTCGACCTTCATGTCGGCGCCAAAGATACCGTGCGCCACATGCTCAACGTCCTCGTGCACAAGCGTCAGGAAGTACTCGTAGAGCTCGTTGGCAACATCGGGTGCGCCGGCATCCGTAAACGATGGGCGGCGACCGTGGCGGCAGTCGGCGAACAGCGTGAACTGCGACACCACGAGCACCTCGCCGTCGACATCGGCAAGTGCCAGATTGGTCTTGCCGTTCTCGTCCTCGTTGATACGCAGCCCGCGGAGCTTGCCCCACAGCTTGTCGGCCTCGGCACGCGTATCGCCATGGCCCACACCCAGCAGCACCAGGTAGCCGCGTCCAATGCGGCCCACGCACTCGCCGTCGACCGTCACGCCGGCGTTGAGCACGCGCTGCACCACCGCACGCATGGCCTACTCCTCGCCCGTCAGCTTGGCGGACAGATGCTCGAGCGCGTGGAAACGATGGCTGATGGCGTTCTTCTCGTCAGCCGTCAGCTCGGCCATGGTCTTGCCCGGCGTGTCGACCGGCAGGAACAGCGGGTCATAGCCAAAACCATGGTCGCCGCGGCCCTCGTGCGCGATAACGCCCTCGCAGGCGCCCTCGCCATAGGTAACCAGACCGTCCGTGTCGATGAGCGCGACGACGCTCATAAAGCGCGCGGTGCGGTCCTCATCTGCCACGCCTTCCAGGTTAACGAGAAGCTTGGCGTTGTTGGCGGCATCGTCGCCGTGCACGCCCGCATAGCGCGCGCTATACACACCGGGCTCACCGTCCAGCGCGTCGACGACCAAGCCCGAATCGTCGGCAATGGCCATAAGGCCCGTCTCCTCAACCGCGGCTTGGGCCTTGATGATGGCGTTCTCCAAAAACGTCGTGCCGTTTTCCTCGGGATCCTCAAAATCACCCAGCTGGCCGAGCGCCACAAAGCGCACCTCGGGCATGACCTTGCCCAAAATGGCCTCGATCTCGGTGAGCTTATGAGCGTTTCCGGTTGCCACGACGATGGTCGCCGCCGGGTCGAGGGTGTCGATGTCAATCTTCTCAAGTGCCATGACTGGCCTCCTTGTCTCTATAGCAAGCCGCGTGAGGGGCGTTTGGGCACTTGACCTCTCCCCTCTCAGGCGATCGGACCTTTCAACGCAGCATTTCAGCAGATAAAACCTACCAAAATAAACCTGTCCCTTTTTGGCAGGTTAGGCGATGGCTTGGCGCTGAAGCTCGATGAGCTCGGCGACACCCTTGTCACCCAGGTCAAGCAGGGCGTTGAGGCGTTTGCGGTCGAAGGGCGCCTGCTCGCCGGTGCCCTGGAGCTCGATCATCTCACCGGTATCGGTGGCGACGAGGTTCATGTCGACCTCGGCATGACTGTCCTCGGAATAATCGAGGTCAAGCAGCGTATTGCCGTCGACAACGCCCATAGAGATGGCAGCCACCTGGCCGGTAAGCGGGATGCGCTCGATCTTGCCCGCCTCGACCCACATGGCGAGGGCGTCGTGCAGCGCCACCCAGGCGCCGGTGATGCTCGCTGTACGCGTGCCGCCATCGGCCTGAATCACATCGCAGTCGACGGTGACGGTGTACTCGCCGAGCGCCTTCATGTTGACGACGGTACGCAGGCTGCGGCCAATGAGGCGCTCGATCTCCATGGAGCGACCCTTGCGGTTGGCGTGCTCGCGCTTGCAGCGCTTGCCGGTCGACGCCGGCAGCATGGCGTATTCCGCGGTCACCCAGCCGGCCTTAGCTCCCTTTCGCCAGCCCGGCACGCCCTCCTCGATAGTGGCGGCGCACAGCACGCGCGTGTCACCGAACTCGGCCAAACACGAGCCGTGGGCGTGCTTCATGACGCCACGGGTGAGCTTAACGGGGCGCAACTCGTTGGCGGCGCGGCCGTTGGCGCGGTTGACCTGCATGTACTCCATAGAAATATCCTTTCGGCAAAATATGTGGCGAAGGCTTTGGCGGCTGCCTTACATCTATTTCAGCTCATCGATATCGATATGTTCGATGCTCTTGAGCGGCTGACCAAAGATAAAGCTGCCCGCCACCGCAAACTCGGCAATGTTATCGGCCGTCGTGGCAAAACGATGCTGCGGCTCGGCGGCGTCGCCCGCCAGCTGCTCGCGGCGCGTGAGGATATCGGTCAGCTCGCGTGTGGTCTCCTCGGCGGAACTCACGACGCGCACCCCAGGCCCCAGCGCATGCCGGATAGGTCCCACCAACAGCGGGAAATGCGTACAGCCGAGCACCACGGTATCGATACCGTGGTCGCGTAGCGGCTCAACCGTGGCACCCACCAGCGCACGCACGGCAGGCGTATCGAAGATGTCCTCGTTCTCAAGCCACTGTTCCTGCAGATGTGCACCCGAGGCGAGCTCGTGTTCGACAACCTCGACAAAGCTCGAGGCAGGACAGCCGTATACATCGACGCCGGCATCTAGATCCTGAATGGCGCGCGTGTAGGCGCCCGAGCGAATAGTGAGGTTGGTAGCGAGCACGCCCACGCGACGCGTACGCGTGCTGTTGATTGCTGCACGGGCACCCGGCGCGATCACGCCGATCACGGGAACGTCGAGCACCTGCTGGGCCAAACGCAAGGCCGCAGCGGTCGCCGTGTTGCAGGCGATGACCATAATCTTGACGTCGTGCTTCGAAAGCCAACGACCCGCCTGCAGCGCAAACGAGCGCACTTCATCCTCGGTGCGCGTGCCGTAGGGGCAGCGCTTGGTGTCGCCAAAGTAGTAGACGGACTCGTGCGGCAGCGCCGTCGCAATCGCGCGCGCAACCGTCAGACCGCCCAAACCAGAATCGAACACGCCAATCGGGCGCGTGTCGCCTGCCGGATTCTCGATATCGGACATTACCTCACCAGTCTCTCTCGAAAAGACATGTCCAAGTGCAGCGACGCCGCGCTACGAACGCGCCGCGACCAGCAGCTCTGCCGTCGCCGCCCAACCGTCGACAATTTTGCCGCGCGTAACGAAAGCGTTCTCGCAGGCAGCCAGGAACTCGGGCGCGCCGGCGCTCGTCAGGCCATTCTCGACCAGGCAGAACGTGCCCACGTGATCGGCCATGTAGAAGTCGGACTCGGAATCGCCGAGCGCGAGCGTCTCCTCGCGCTCGATCCCCAGGTGCTCGCAGAAGCGCGCAATGGCGACGCCTTTGTTGAGGCCCGCGGGGTTGATATTGAATGCGCGACCGTCCTCGACGCGATCGAGCTCGAGCGTCGTCGGCTTGGACAGATGCGTCAGATGGCCGTTGCAAGCCCAGATCAGACCGCAGCCGGCCTCGTCCAGGATGGCCTGAACCTCATCGTCGGGCACATCGCCGCGCATGCCGACGGTGACCTCACGGTACTTGTAGCCGGTCGACATGTCGTTGTGATACTCGATCTTGTGCGGCCAGCGGGCGAGGATCTTCTCGCACACGCCGGTCTGCTCGATCACCTGGTGCGGCGTGAGGCCGCAAGAGGGGTCGTAGGGCATGTCGCCGGTCAGATACTCCCAATCGTTGGCTTTGAGGTCGTACATGACCAGGCCGCCCATCTCGCCGATGTAGGAGTTGAGGCCGAGCACGCGCGCGTCCTCGTGGATCATGGTACGGTTGCGGCCCGAGGTGGGAACCACCTGAATACCAGCGCGAGCGAGCGCCACGACGGCCTCGACGAGTTTGGTCGAGGGGTTGCCGTCGTTGTCGCGTAGCACGCACGAGCCGGGTGCAAGCATCGTGGCATCCAGGTCGGTAAAGACGTACTTGACCGTGGCCAAGCGCTCGCGCATCTCGCCCGAAAGCTCGGCAACGGTCGGCAGGGTATTGTGGGACATGGTTACTCCGTTTACGTAGAAGGGTTTGGACTTGGACGGCATGTTTTGATTGAGGGAACACGCTTATGGCGACAGCGCACTCAGGGCGCCGCCGCCATCATGGTTCATTAGTCAAACTGAGTAACATCGATCAGGCGATTGGCCAACGAAAGGTCGCTCTCGATGGGCACGAACTCGTCGCCCACGTGCATGAGCTCCTCGTCACCCTTTGCCAGCAGCAAGACAATGGTGGGAGCATCGGGGTTGACGTACTCCTCGCGCGCCGCCTTGAACGCCGCATGCACAGCGGCTTCGCGGTCGAGGATGATCTTGTTCGGCGTATCGTCGGGAACATGCTCGGCAAGCTCGCGACAGACCTTCATCGGGTCCTCGTGAGCTGGATCCTCGTTGGCAAAGATCATCAGGTCGGAATACGGTGCGGCCTCGCGCGGAAGCTGCTCGCGGCGCTCCTGCGCCTTGCCGCCGGCAGCGCCAAACAGCGCAATGACGGGGCTAGCGGGAAACGCGCGCTTCACCGACGAGAAAAGCGAACGGAACGAAAGCTGGTTGTGCGCATAGTCGACAACGCAAATCACGCGGCCGTCCTTCGACTCCACGACCTCCATACGGCCCGGCACACGCAGTTTGGAGAGGCCCTTCTTGATAGCCTCGATACCGATGCCGATCTCGCGCGCAGCGGCGATAGCGACCAGCGCGTTTTCCACGTTAAAGTCGCCCGCGATGCCCAGCAGGACCTTCTCCCCCATCTCGGACTCGTCGGCACACAGGCCATGCAAGTTGAACTCGATGCTAAAGCCGACCATGCGTACGTCGCTTGCCCACAGGCTCGCCTCGGGATGCTCGACGCCAACGGTCACCAAGCGATCGGCCGTCGACGCTGCCTCCAGCACACGGTCGGCCTCTTCGGTGCCCAGATTCACCACGGCGGTCTTTGCCTGGTCAAAGATCCTGAGTTTGCTCTCAAAATAATCCTCAAACGTGGGGTGTTCAATCGGCGAGATGTGGTCGCGGCCGATGTTGAGGAAGCACGCCACGTCAAACGGCAGATTCTCGACGCGTTGATACTTGAGCGCCTGGCTCGAGACCTCCATGACCATGGACTGGCGACCGGACGTGCGGCAGTTGGCGATATGGCGCCAGACCTCGGGGGCCTCGGGCGTAGTATTGGTGCTCTCGTAGCACTCGATACCATCGTCGGTACTCACCGAGCCGATCATGCCGCAGGACTCGCCCGCCGCTTTGATAATCGACTGGAGCATAAAAGCGGCCGTGGTCTTTCCCTTGGTGCCGGTGATGCCCACGATCTTGACGTCGTGGTCGGGACGGTCGTAGACCTCCGGCGGCAACAGGGCCATGGCCGTGCGAACACTATCAACAACCAGCATCGCAGCACCGCTCTCCTTCGCCAGCGGCTCCAGAGACTCGACCAGCGACTCCTCGCACACAAATGCGACGGCGCCCGCATCGAGCGCCATGCTCAAAAACGCGGGCTTAAAGGCAGCACCTTTGCAAAAGAATACGTCACCTGCCGAGACCACGCGCGAATCAAACGAGCAGCCGGTCACGGCACGCTCGTCAACCTGCTCTGATGCGCACAGCTCGCCGCACACGTCGAGAAGCTTGGCAAGCGTATCGACCGTGGTCACGGTCGCGGAATCCGAATGGTGCATCTTTCACCTTTCTCAGCCATTTGGCAGGGACGGTTTTTATAGTAACTGAAACGCACCCACGCAAAAACGGCTCCCGGAGGAGCCGTTACGCGCAGGCGTTCGTAAGCCGAGGCTAGGCAGCCTGAACAGCAGGCTGGTCCTCGTCGATAAAGAAGCGCTTGTACCACACTAGGAACACGAGCGGCGTATAGATCTTGCGCTGGAAATCGCCCTTGCCCGCAAAGTGCAGATCGAGCAGGTGCATGAGCTCGTCGGTATTGAAGAACTCGCTTGCCCACGGCGCGGTGAAGTACTCCTTGACATAGTCGTACCACTTTTGCTCGCGCAGCCAGTAGACAATCGGCACCGGGAAGCCCACCTTGGGACGGGTGGCCCACTCATCGGGCAGCGACTTGTTGGCAGCGTGGCGGAGTACCTGCTTGTTGCCGTTCTCGTTGATGCGGTAGCGATCGGGAATGTGCTCGGCGAACTCCATGACTTTGCGGTCCAGGAAGGGCACGCGCAGCTCCAGCGAGTGCGCCATGCACATCTTGTCGGCCTTGAGCAGAATGTCGCCCGGGAGCCACATGTTCATGTCCAGGTACTGCTTCTTGACCAGTTCGGGCTGACCCTTCACGCGTGCGTAGATGGGTGCAGCGAGCTCAAAGGCGCCGTCGCCGGTGTTGTACTCGGGCTTGAGCACGCCGTCGACCTCGCGCTCCGGCCATACCAGAGCCTGTCCCAGGAACGACTTCTCGGGGATCTCGGCACCCTTGACCAGGAAGTTATGTCCCTTGAAGTACGGCATATGCAGCGCCAGGTTACCGAGCGCGCGACGGATGGGCAGCGGCACCATCTTTTTGTACTTGCGCACCGGGACCGTATCCTCGTAGTAGGCGTAGCCGCCAAAGAGTTCGTCGGCGCCTTCGCCCGAAAGCACGACGGTGACGTCCTTGCGGGCCATCTCGGCCAAGAACCACAGCGGCACGGAAGACAGGTTGGACTGCGGCTCGTCCATGTGATACTGGATGTCCTCGAGAGCACCGAAAAACTCGTCGGCGGTAATCATCTTGCGAACGTTCTCGACGCCGAGCTTATCGGAAAGCTCCTTGGCGTAGTTGGTCTCGTTGAAGTTCTTGTAGTCAAAGCCCACCGAGAAGGTCTTGTCGGGCATGAGGCAAGCGGCGATGTAGCTGGAGTCGACGCCACCGGAGAGGAACGACGCGACCTTGACGTCGGCGATGCGATGGGCCTCGACGCTCTCGTGCACGACCTCGTCCAGCTCGTCGACATACTCCTCGAACGGCTTCTCGACGGCAGAGTAATCGCAATCCCAGTAACGCTCGATGTTCATCTTGCCGGTCGGGATATCGACGGTAAAGTAGTGCGCCGGCGGCAGCTTGTAGACACCCTCGAAGAAGGTCTCCTCGGTTGCCGAATACTGCAGCGTCATGTACGGACGCAGGGCCTTTTTGTTGACCGCCTTGTGGAAGTGCGGGTAGTCCAGGAAGCTCTTGATCTCGGAGCCAAAGAGCACGCCCGGAGCGCCGTCGCCCGCATCGGCCATGGGATAGTAGTAAAGCGGCTTGATGCCAAAGATGTCACGGGCGCCAAAAAGCTTGTTCTTCTTTTTGTCCCAGATGACGAAGGCGTACATACCGCGCAGGCGATCGAGGACGGCCTCGCCCCACTCCTCGTAGCCGTGCAGGAGGCTCTCGGTGTCGGCGCCGCAATGGAACTTGTAGCCCTTGGCTTCGAGCTCGGAACGGAGTTCTTGGAAGTTGTAGATCTCACCGTTGAAGACAATGACGACGCTGCCGTCCTCATTGGCCATGGGCTGAGCGCCGGCCTCGGTCAGGTCGAGGATCGACAAGCGGCGGAAGCCGAGGGCAACGCGGCCGTCGATAAACTGACCGCCCATGTCGGGACCGCGATGGACGATGCGGTCCATCATCTTGGTGAGCACCTCGGATTGGTTATCCGTCCCACCGACAAAACCGACAAAACCGCACATATACTATCCCCTCTGCTGTTGCTGGGCATCAAATCGAATCAGTAGCTTTTGAGTATACCCGAGGGCGTAAAGAGGGGCGGAATGTTCAGGCAATCTCAACTGAATCAGCTCCGCTGTGACACGCGCCGGTTACCTTTAATGGATATGAGGTGAATGGGGCGATTGTTTTGCTATACTCTCTCCGCACGGGCGATTGGCGCAACGGTTAGCGCAGGTGCTTTACACGCACAAGGCTGGGGGTTCGAATCCCTCATCGCCCACCACTGATTTGATAGGCTCCCAGCAATGGGGGCCTTTCTTTTTTGGACCCATCGCAGAGGGATTCGAACCCGACAGGGTGCGGAGCTGAGGAAACGCGAAGCGTTTTCCAGCGCAGCACGCGAGGGCCGCAGGCCCGAAGCGGAAGCGGGCGGCGCCAGCCGCACGCGGACATCCCTCATCGCCCACCACTGAATTGTTAGGCCTCCAGCGATGGAGGCCTTTCTTTTTTGTGCCCGGTGCATGGGATTCGAACCCGCCAGCACGTCTGTCACAAAGGCCGTGGTCAAAAAATGGCAAAAATGAGTACTGCTACTTTGTTTGCAACATATAAAAAGACAGTATTTGCTTAAATTACGCAACATATGTACATTATAAGGACTAACAGTTAGATCAAAATCGTGCATTCATCGCCATTTCGACTTGATATCTGGCCTTATTAGTCCAAAATTGCTGCTACCAAATCGGTGACAGTACTCATATTTGATGTTTTTTGACCAGCAGGTCTCCCTGCCTTAGCAAATCTAAGGCAAAACGGGTTCCAGACCGCTGAATCATGCCGCATAGGGCACGTCCGCAGTCCGGAACCCGGTCCAAATTGAGTTATTGCGCCGCGTTAGCCCAAGACGCCCGACAGGATCTCGATCAGGCTGTCCACGTCGGCTTCCTCGCAGACGAGCGGCGGCAGGAAACGCAGCGCATGCGCACCCGTAGCGTTGATCACGGCACCGGCGGCCAGCGCGCGGGCAACAACATCATGCGCGTCGCCCGCGGCATCATCCAAATCACAGCCGAGCATCAAGCCGCGACCACGTACCTCGGTCACGTGCGGCAGCTTGGCGAGCTTTGCCTCCATATAGGCACCCACCTTGGCAGCATGGTCGGCATAATCGCCGCGCACAAGCGCGGAGAGCGTCGCGGCGCACGCCGCGACGGCCAAGCAGCTACCGCCAAAGGTCGAGCCGTGGTCGCCCGGCTTAAACACGTCGGCAATCTCCTTCTTTGCCACGACGGCACCCATGGGCACGCCATCGGCAATGCCCTTGGCAAGGCTCATGATGTCGGGCTCCACGCCATAGGTTTGGAATGCAAACGGCTTGCCGGAGCGGAAGATGCCGCACTGGACCTCGTCGGCGATAAGCACGGCTCCCACTTCGTGTGCCAGGTCGCGCGCTGCCGCCATAAACTCCTCGATCATGGGGTGCACACCACTCTCACCCTGGATCGGCTCGAGCATCACGGCACAAATCTCGCTCCCCAGCTGCTTAAAGATCGCACGCAGCTCGTCCACATCGTTGGGCGTGCAGGCCACAAAGCCACACGGCAGCGGGCGGAAGCTGTCCTGCAGCCAATCCTGCATGGTGGCGGCAATGGTCTCGAGCGTACGGCCGTGGAAGCCGCCGCGCATGCACACGATGGTGTTGCCGCCATTACCGGCACGCTTGGCGTACAGGCGCGCGAGCTTCATCGAGCCCTCGTTGGCCTCGGCGCCAGAGTTGGCAAAGAAGGTCTCCCAAACCTGCTCATCCGCAGCCGGGGCACCAAGAGCAGCTGCCGTGGTCTCATCGCCGGCGGCAATGGCATCGGCAAGCACGCGCGCACCATCTACGTCGTCGTTAGCAAGCTTGGACAGCAGCGCCGCGACCTGTCCGCGCTGCTCGATGTAGAAGTAATTGGAGACATGCATGAGCTTTTTGGTCTGCGCCTCGAGCGCCGAGAGCACAGCCAGGTTGCCATGACCTAGGCTGCACACGCCGATGCCGGCAAGAAAGTCGAGGTACTCACGGCCATCGTCGCCGGTGAGCTTCATGCCGTGACCCTCGACAAACTCGACCGGAGAGCGGCCAAAGGTATGCATAACGTAATGGGATTCAAGCGATTGCTGAGCTGCAAGTGACATGGGATGCCTTTCGTTGGGCGCCAGACGGCGCGGGGCTATGGGTGCAGGAATGGGGCGGCTGCGGGTCAGCTAGACCGTCTGAAGCTTCTCGACCTCGTCAAGGTTCTCGGTCAGACGCGCAGCAAACGTCGAAAGCGGATGCGGATGCGTATCGAACTCGTAAGCCGTCTCGGTGGAATGGATCACGGTGCCGACGCCGGCATCGGTCAGCAGCTCCAGGAGCAGCGAATGCGGCGTAGTACCGTTAATGATGTGGGCACGAAATACGCCGCCGGTAAGCGCATCGACGGCCGCGCGCAGCTTGGGAATCATGCCCTTATCGACCTCGCCGCCGTAGAGCATTTCGTTAACCTCGTCGAGCGTTAGGTTGGAGATAAGCGAGTCCTTGTCGCTAAAGTCCTTGTACAGGCCATCGACATCGGTCAAAAAGATTGCCTTATGCGCGTGGAGCGCCGCGGCAACGGCACCGGCGGCGGTGTCGGCGTTGATGTTGAAGAAACCGCCGTCCTCCCCCGCCGCGACGGTAGCGATGACGGGGATGTACTCGCTATCGAGTAAGCGCTCGATATAGTCGGTGTTGACGTGCGTCACTTTGCCCACGCGACCGAGCTCGGGGTCGAGCGGCTCGGCGATGAGCGTGCCGGCATCGCTGCCCGACACGCCCACGGCCAGGTTGCCGTGGTGGTTGATGGCAGCAACCAGCTCTTGGTTGACCTTGCCGCCCAGCACCTCGCGCACGATATCCATAGTCGCCGGCGTGGTCACGCGCTGGCCGTTCTTAAACTCGACGGGAATATCGTAATGGCTCAGCGCCTCGTTGATAGCCTTGCCGCCGCCATGCACGATGACGGGGCGCATACCGATGATCTTGAGCAAAACGATGTCGCTCATCACGTCGCGGCGCAGCTGCTCATCAACCATGGCGGCTCCGCCATATTTGATAACAACCGTCTTGCCGGTCAGGTTCTTAATCCACGGCAGCGCTTCGAACAGCAGCTGCGCGGTTGCTTCGTTGGATTCGCTCGAACGACAATCGCGTGCGAATTTCATAATCTGCCTCGTCTTTCGTATCGTTATCGCGCCGTGCTCCGCTGTCCGCAATCGCGGCGAGATGCGCAGCGTGCCTGGAATCTAGGAACGGTAGTCGCCGTTGATGGAGATGTACTCGTGCGTGAGGTCGCAGGTCCACACGGTCGTTGCCGCGTCGCCTGCGCCCAGGTCGGCCGAGATCACGATCTCGGGCGCCTCGAAACGTCGTAGAGCCTCGTCCTCGTCAAAGGGAACAGTCAGACCATCGCGACAGACAGGCATGCCCATCATGTCGATGGAAACGTCTTCCTGATTAAACTTCACGCCGCACTTGCCGAGTGCCATGGCGACGCGGCCCCAGTTGCAGTCGTGGCCGGCGATGCAGGTCTTAACGAGCGGCGAGTTGGCAACGGCGCGAGCGGCGATATCGGCCTCCTCGTCGTTCACGGCGCCGGTAACGTTGACCGTAACAAGCTTGGATGCGCCCTCACCATCGGCGGCGATATTGCGCGCCAGGCTCTCGCACACCTCGTGCACGGCAAATGCCAACTCGTCGAAGCCATCGGAGCCCTCGACGATAGGCTCGGCATCTGCGGCAGCGGCGCCGGAGGCAAGCATGATGCAGGTGTCGTTGGTCGAGGTGTCGGAATCGACCGTTACCTTGTTAAAGGTCTGCTTGACGGTGGAGAGCAACAGGGCGTGGAGCGCCGCCGGCTCGACGGGGGCATCGGTAGTGATGACCGCGATCATGGTGGCCATGTTGGGCATGATCATGCCCGAGCCCTTGCACATACCGCCCACCGTATAGGCATTGCCTGCATGACCCGCAGCCTCGCTGACGTAGGACACGGCGTACTCCTTGGAGTGCGTGTCGGTCGTCATGATGGCGCGAGCGGCATCGGCGCCACCGTGGGCGGAGAGCGCCTCGTAGGCAGCAGGAATGGCGGTCTCAAACGTGTCGATCGGCAGAATCTGGCCAATCACGCCCGTGGAGGCAACCAGAATCTGCTGGGGCTCGCAGCCGATGACCTGCGATGCGATGCTGCACGTCTCGCGCGCGCACGCAAGGCCGGTCTCACCCGTGGCGGCGTTGGCATTGCCAGAGTTGACCGAAACGCCGGCGATGATACCGTAACCCTTGTCGGCACCGCCCAGGTTGGCACGGCTCACCTGCACGGGCGCCGCGCAAAAGCGGTTGGTGGTAAACACGCCGGCACCGGGACAGGGTTTATCGGGCACGACGAGCGTGTAATCCAGACGCTCGGGGTTCTTGCGGAACCCAGCGTGGATGCCTGCAGCCTTAAAACCAGCCGCAGCCGTAACGCCGCCCTCGACGGCGCGAATCTTGATATCAAACAGGTCGGTGTTCATCGTCCCTACGACTCCTTATATCAAACAAAAAACGGACATCGGTTGGTGCGCCATGCCAGTCGTGATCATGAGACCAGCTTAAGAGTGGCGCCCCACTCGATGCCCGACTACCAAATCGTTAACAATCGAATGTGCTACACCGGGCACGTCACTGTGGGCAAGCCTCGTCGCTCGTCAAAGCCAAAGACGATATTGGCGCACTGGACCGCTTGGCCCGCAGCGCCCTTGCACAGATTGTCGATGGCGCCCGTCGCCACCAGCACGCCCGCGCGCTTGTTGAGCGCGAGGCCAATCTGGGCGGCGTTGGTGCCGACAACCGAAGCCGTCTTGGGCTGCTGGCCGGTATCGAGCACGCGCACAAAGGTGCGACCGGCATAGAACTGCTTGTAATAGTCGACAACGTCCTCAAGAGCCAAGGAGTCGATGGCCTGCGGCGCGAGCGGCATCGTCACCGTGGAGAGCAGACCACGCTTGAGCGGTGCCAGGTGCGGGGTAAAGACGACGCGATCGGTCAGGCCAAGGATTTGCTCAATCTCGGGCGTGTGGCGATGCTTACCCACGCCGTAGGCCTCCAAGTTCTCGTCGGCGCTGCAAAAATGCGTACGAGCGTTGCAGGACTTGCCGGCACCCGTCACACCGCTGATGGCATCAACGATCACGGGGCCGCTCTGGGCAACCCAGCCAGCGCGCACGGCGGGCGCGGCGGCAAGGCTCGTTGCGGTGGGATAGCAACCGGCGCAGGCGACCAGCACGGGTTTGCCGTCGGCATGGTCGGATGCGGCGGTCTCCAAGTCCCGGCAGAATAGCTCGGGCAGGCCAAAGGCACGGGTCTTGAGCAACTCGGGGCTCGTGTGCTCGGCGGCATACCAGGCCTCAAAGGTGGCCGGATCGCTCAGGCGATAGTCGGCCGAGAGGTCAATGCAGGAGACTCCCGCGGCAAGCAGGGCGGGCACCTGAGCCATGGCAGCCGTGTGCGGCACGGCCAAAAATACCGCGTCACAGTTCTTGAGCTCGGGGGCATCATGCGTCGTGAAGACAAGATCGCTTACGCCGGTGAAGCTCGGGTACACCGCAGACAACGGCTGGCCGGCATCGGCGTTGGACGTAATGGCGACAAGTTCAAACTCGGGATGACCGAGCACGAGGCGAATGAGCTCGGCTCCGGCATATCCAGCCGCGCCGACGATTCCAACCTTCAAAGACATATCAGACTCCTTGTCTGCGATTTATGCACCGATGCGCATTTCGCAGCTGTCGTTATGAAGTGGGTTGAAACTTTAGCACCAAAAGATGCATGAACACGTAAATGGCTTGCATATTCATGCATTGAAACATTCCCGACACATTCGCTTGAAGGAATTGACAAATGGAGCGGGCCCCGTATTGACCGGCACTCCTTACGGTGCCGGGCAACACGGGGCCCGCCCATGCGAAAACTAAGTTGTTAGGATGAGCCAGCTGGCTAGAGCTCGACCGGCACCCATTCGTCGTGATTGCAGATAAAAGCCTCGGGATCCTCGACGCTAAAGAAGACGAGCATGGGGTCGTTAGGCCCCTCATAGTGCTCGCCCAGGCGCTCAAGATGCTTCCAACCGGCCTCGCGCATTTCACTCGAAGCCCGGTCTTCCAGCCCCGCACGCCCGCGCAGGATCAACCAACCATGGCCCGGCCACCAACTCGTGGCCTCAAAGCGCTGGTTTTGCAGAAGCTCTTGCCACACATCTTTGGTGCGCGCCGTCACAAACCACAGCTTGCCGTCCTGAATCTGTGCAAACGAGAACGGACGCACATGTGGCTGCCCGTCCACGCTTGTCGCCAGATACCACGCCGGCACCGACGTCAAATACTCCAAAACCGTATTCAATCCGTCCACGTTTCCTCCTGTACTAGCTAGTTTGGGAGCCTGGTTTGTGTGAGCTAGAGCTCCAGGCGCTCCTCGCTGCCGTCGATATCGCAGAACCGCGCGGCGATGTTGCGGACCGAGAAGAACGCAAGGCGGCCGTCGTTGGCGCTCTCGTGTTCCTCGCCGATGCCCACCATGTGCTTAAAACCCGCTTGACGCACCTTGTCGCTCGCAACTGCGTCGTCCTCAAGTGCGGCCTCGCCGGTCAACACGATCCAGCACTCCCCCGGCTTCCAGCCCGAGAGTTCAAACTTGGGATTCGCACTCAGCTCCGCCCACACATCCTTGTCGCGCGATGTGCAAAACCACAGCTTACCGTCATCGACCATGGCAAATGAAAACGGCCTCACGCGAGGCTGATGCCCGTCGGCCACATCGGTCGTGGCCAGATACCACGCCGGAATGCGCCTGAGATACGAACAGGCGCGCTCAAGCTGAGCCGTGCGGTCGTTGTCGGTCATAGGGACCCCTTTCTTGCGCTCGAATCGCGCCTAAACAAGTTGAAGATTGATGACGATGACGCAGATGAGCAGCAACGCCGTCACCACCGCCGCCAACGCATCGCCGCGGCCAAATGCAAGCGCATGCAGGCGCGTGCGGCCCTGCTCGCCGTGATAGCAGCGTGCATCCATGGCAGCAGACAGCGTCTCGGCATGGCGGAACACGCCGGTGAACAGCGGAATCGCCACACTGCCGAGCATACGCACGCCGCCGAGCGGGCCCCCCGTCACGCGCGCACCGCGGCTCGCCTGCGCGTCCGCCGTCTGCTTCATCTCGGTGGCAAACTGCGGCATAAAGCGCAACGCGATACCCATGATCATGCCGAGCTCGTGCGCAGGAAGTCCCACACGCGCAAACGGTGCGAGCAGGCGCTCAAAGCCCGCGGTGAGGTCGAGCGTCGGCGTGGTGAGCGTGATAGCGCTCATACCGGCCATCATCAAGGTCAGGCGGCACGCCATAAAGGCGGCGGAATGCAGCGAGCCCTCGCTTATCTGCAAAAAGCCGAGCTGCCACAGAATGCGCCCGCTCTGGTCGGTAAACAAGTTGAGCACCGCGACCACGACGACGATTGCCAGCAGCGGCGCCATCGACGACAGAACGCGACGAACCGGCACCCGAGACACGGCATAGATCAGCACGACAAACATTGCGACAGGGGCCAGTCCGCGGAAGCCGCCGACGGTCAGCGTCGTGATCAGAAACACAAAGCCCAAGAGCAACTTAGTTCGCGGGTCCAGGCGGTGGATCGCACTATCGCCGGGATAGTAGCTGCCAAACGAAAACGCCTCCATTAGCAGCCCTTCTCTCGCGCGACCGTCTTGAATTTAGCAATGTCCGCGACGTTAGAAGGACCGCCCGAGCAACCGATTAGCAGGTCCACCAACTCGTCTGTCAGCGACTCAACCGTATAGAGGCCGTCAAAGCGCAGCGGCACGCCCGCCTCCGTAAGCGCCAGCGCCATACGCTGGGCGGCGGGAACGCCCAAGCCGATTGATTTAAGCTCATCGGCATGCGCAAAAACCTGAGCGGGCGTGCCCTCGGCAAACACCGCGCCCTCGTTCATCACGACAATACGGTCGCAGCAATTGGCCAGGTCATCCATACTATGCGAAACCATGACAACGGTCAGGCCATCGCGGTGAAGTCGATCGATAAGCTCAAGGAAATCCCTGCGCGCAGCCGGATCGAGCCCCGCCATGGGCTCATCGAGCACCAGGACTTCGGGCTCCATGGCGAGCACGCCGGCGAATGCCACACGCCGTTGCTGACCGCCCGAAAGCTCAAAGGGACTCTTGTCGCCGACCGTGGAAAGGTCGAGGCCCACGCGTGAGAGCGATGACTCGACACGACGGTCGACTTCATCTTGCGGCAAGCCAAGGTTATGCGGACCAAACGCCACGTCCTGCGCCACGGTTTCGGCAAACAGCTGACGCTCAGGATATTGAAACACCACGCCGACCTTGGCCTTAACCGCGGCGGCGTCTTTCTTGTTTGACAGATCGAGCCCCAGCGCGCGAACGGATCCCTCCTGGGGGCGAATCAAACCGTTGAGATGCTGGACCAGCGTCGACTTACCCGAACCGGTATGACCTGCCAAGCCCAGGAACTCGCCGCGACGCACCGTCAGCGATACATCGCGCAGCGCCCACGGGCTGCTTGGGTCGTTTCCCCAGAGAGCCTGTTTGCTCGATTTGCCCGCAGTGGCCGAGCGCTTATGCCAGCGGCGGCGCTCGCGCGGACTGAGCGAATAACTGTACGAAACATGGGATAGCTCGATGACGGGCTCCGACGCGTTGCCCTCGTTGTCTACCGGAACAGTGCCGTCAGCGATTTCCGACTGGGATACGGAAGACTGCCCCGCGATGCCTGCCCCACTTCGCTCGGTATAGGCCTGCGCAATCTCGGCGACCATATCCGCCTCACGCACCTGCGCGTGAACGAATACGTTCTTCGCACGAAGTGCCATGCCCAAACGGCACGACTCCGGCATGTCCAGGTTGAGCTGCGCAAGATCGTCCGCCCGCGTCAGAATCTCCTCGGGCGTACCGAGCATGGCAACGCGCCCCGCCCGAAACACCGCGACTCGATCGGCCTCGGCGGCCTCTTCCATAAAGTGCGTGATCATCACGATGGTCATGCCGCGATCATGCAATGCGCGGCAAGCCTTCATGAGGCCCTTGCGGCCGCGCGGGTCGAGCATCGAGGACGCTTCATCCAAGATGAGCACGCGCGGTTCCATGGCAAGCACGCCAGCAAGCGCCACGCGTTGCTTTTGGCCACCCGAGAGCGCGTGGGTCTCGTGGCGCTCAAAGCCCACAAGGCCCACGCCCTTCAGCGCCTCGCGTACGCGCTGCGCAATTTGCGCCGATGGCACGCCGAGGTTTTCGGGACCAAACGCAACGTCATCTTCGACAAGCGTTGCCACCAGCTGATCGTCGGGATTCTGGAACACCATGCCCGCGGTCGAACGAATGTCATAGACCAGCTCGGGGTCGGACGCATCCATGCCGTTGATACGCACCGTGCCCGCATCGGGCTGCAGCAGTGCGTTCAAATGCTTGGCAAACGTCGACTTGCCCGACCCATTGCCACCGAGGATGCAGAAAAACTCCCCGTCCTCGATGTTCAGATCGACACCGTCGAGTGCCGACACGGCACCGTCATAGCTAAAGGAAACGCCCCGACACTCAATCATGCGCGGCCTTTGACCTGGTCCTTTTTAGGCGTGATGAGGTTGGAGACTGCTTTATACACCGCCAGCGTCAACACCGAGTTAAGCACGGTCTTGATAAGGTTGAACGGCAGCACGGCAGGAATCATGAGCGGGGCGATCACATCGACCGAGCCATACCAGAACCATACGCCAATGGTAAGGTTTGCGACCATAGACAACGCCGTAGCAGCAATAACGCCGAGCACCAGGCCAATCACGGCACCCTTATAGGTATGCATCTTCTGGTAGACGATAGCCGCGGGCAGAATGTAGCCCAGCGTGGCAACCAGGTTCATAAGCGCGCCGACCCAGTCACCCGTGGTGAGCGCATGGATAACGATCGCCATGGCTGCAACAGCGGTACCGGAACCGGGGCCATACGCAAACCCGCACACCATCGCCGGCACCAGCGACGGGTCATACGTCAAAAACGGCGCCGAAGGAAGAATAGGCAGCTGCACATACATAAACAGGGCGCCCAAGGCGCACATCAACGCCATGGTAACGAGCTGTTTGGTGCTCCACCTATTCGTGTTCTCAAAATGGATATGCTGCGACTGTTCAGACATAAGATCACCTGCCTCTTTCATCCGGACTCTAACCGTTGGTACTGGGGTCTCACCAGTTCAGCCGGCATGCGAACCAACACACGCACGGGTCGCGGACTCATCGGCTCGGTCGCAGACGCCTCGTCTGCGCCACGGCACCCCTTTGGCACCGCCCGATTTACCGCCAGTGGGGAATTCCACCCCGCCCTGAAACAGCAATTGCAAGTGTAGCACCAGCAGGCTTTTGCGCAAGTATGCCAAGGGTAATTTATGGCGGGGACCAGTTGCCGCAACTACCACGTTCCCCATCCATCCCAAAGTAGCGCGCCTTTCGCGGCAAAGCCGCGAAACAGCGACCGGGACACGTATCCCCATCAGCCACGATCTCCGCCCGCGCCGACCTCAAGGCCGTAAACGCAGGGAATCCGGGGGCGTGACGGGGCTTCTCTCCGGAATATTCCGCAGGACGCAAAGAGGCTCCGCAGCGCGAAGCGCGATGCGGAGCCTCTTTACATGTCCGAGGACGTTCCGGAGAGAAGCCCCGTCACGCCCCCGGATTCCCGGTGGGAGTTCTAGACCTTGTCGGCCTTAGTACATACCGCCGCCCTGCTGACCAGCGGTAGCAGCAGCGATAGCGTCCTCAAGCTGAGTGTTCTTGGGGACATCGGAGACGGTAGCCTCGGTGATGAGGATCAGGCTGGCGACAGAAGCAGCGTTCTGCAGGGTGACGCGGCTGACCTTGACGGGGTCGAGGACGCCCATCTCGATCATGTCGCCCCACTCGCCGTTGGCAGAGTTGAGACCCTGGCCGGCAGGCAGCTCGGCAACCTTGTCGACCACGACAGCGCCCTCAAAACCAGCGTTCTTGGCGATGGTAGCGACCGGAGCGGTCAGAGCCTTCTTGACGATGTCGACACCGATCTTCTCCTCGGGGTCGTCGAGCTCAACGGCGTCGAGCGCAGGAGCAGCATCCATGAAGGCGACGCCGCCACCGGCGACGATGCCCTCCTCGACAGCAGCGCGGGTAGCCTGCAGGGCGTCCTCGACGCGGTGCTTGATCTCCTTGAGCTCAGACTCGGTAGCAGCGCCGACCTTGATGACGGCAACGCCACCGGAGAGCTTGGCCAGGCGCTCCTGGAGCTTCTCACGGTCGAAGTCAGAGGTGGTGTTCTCCATCTCACCCTTGATCTGAGCGATACGAGCGTCGATGGCCTCCTTGGAGCCAGCGCCGCCGACGACGACGGTGTTGTCCTTAGAGATGGTAACGGACTTAGCGGTACCGAGCATATCGGCGGTGATGTCAGCAACCTTCACGCCCAGCTCGTCCAGAGCAGCCTGGCCACCGGTGAGGACGGCGATGTCCTCGAGGATGCGCTTGCGGCGATCGCCGTAGCCCGGAGCCTTGACGGCGCAGACGTTGAGGGCGCCACGGATCTTGTTGAGGACCAGGGTAGGCAGAGCCTCGCCGTCGATGTCCTCAGCGATGATGAGCAGGCCACGGCCAGCGCGCTGGACAGCCTCGAGAACGGGCATGATGTCCTGAACGCTGGAGATCTTCTGGTCAGTGATGAGGATGTACGGATCCTTCATCACGGCCTCCATGCGGTCATTGTCCGTGACGAAGTAAGCGGAGACATAGCCCTTGTCGAACTGCATGCCCTCGACGGTGTCGATGGTAATGTCGAACGTCTGGGAATCCTCGACGGTGATGACGCCGTCCTTGCCCACGACCTCCATGGCCTCAGCGATCTTCTCGCCGACCTCGGGGTCACCGGCGGAGATGGTACCGACGGAAGCGATCTGCTCCTTGGTCTCGACCGGCTTGGCCTGCTTCTTCATCTCGGCGACGGCGGCGTTGACGGCCTTGTCGATGCCGCGACGGATGGCCAGCGGGTTGGCGCCAGCGGCGACGTTGCGCAGACCGTCGTTGACGATGGCCTGAGCGAGCAGAGTTGCGGTGGTGGTACCGTCACCCACGGTGTCGTTGGTCTTGGTGGCAACCTCCTTCACCAGCTGAGCACCCATGTTCTCGATGTTGTCCTCGAGCTCGATCTCCTTGGCGACAGAAACGCCGTCGTTGGTGATGGTCGGAGCACCGAACGTGCGCTGCAGCGCAACGTAGCGACCCTTGGGGCCCATGGTGACGGTAACGGCGTCGGCCAGAGTGTTGACGCCCTTGGCAAGCTTAGCGCGGGCATCGGTGTTGAACGTAATGTTCTTTGCCATGGTAGGTAATCCTCCAAAAGAAATGTGACTCGCGCCGCCGCTTCCGAGTCCTATGCGGCGGGCGCGTTCAAAGACGAATCAGAGATTCTGACGAGACTAGGCCTCGACGACAGCGTAGATGTCGTCGGCGCGCATCAGCAGATACTTCTCGCCGTCGACCTTGACCTCGTTGCCACCGAACTTACCGTAGATGACAACGTCGCCAACCTTGACGTCCATGGGGATGCGCTCACCCTTGTCGTTGACCTTGCCGGCGCCCACGGCAACGATGGTGCCGCGCTGCGGCTTCTCCTGAGCGTTGCTGGCGATGTACAGACCAGAAGCGGTCTTCTGCTCGGCCTCGTCGGGCTTGACCAGAACACGATCTGCAAGCGGCTTCAAAGACGACATACTTGTCTCCTCCTTTTTGGGCCGCGCGGTTATACCACGCGAATTAACCCTTTTTGTTTGCGTACGCGTTGAATGGTACCCACGAATGGCGGGTTATACAACACGGAGTCAAAAAATCTTATTTTTTGGCACTTAGATTTTCTGAATGCCGGGGGATAACTTAGCAGTGGCTCCCGGGGCGGACCGGAGGGCATGAAGTTTGCTGCTCTACAGTCCTGCGCAAGACGGAAAGCACATTAAGTGCTTTCCTTTGCGTGCGGAACTCGCGACAAACTTCATGCCCTCCGGTCCGCCCCGGGAGCTAGGTTAACTAATTCGGGCCCGGCATTCAGAAAAGTCAGTGCAGCAAAATGGCGATGCGGATAGGAACGTGGGTATGGTTTTCGCTGCGCGCACGGGTCCCCTGGGGAGCACCGTGCATTTTTGGGAGTATTCAGCAAGCTAGGACGGCTGCATACGCGCCGGACATACCTTATTGGTCCCAAGAACGCCTTCAGCGGGCGGTTTTGGTCGGTGATCAGACCCCGTTGGGACAAATGGGCGTACTTCGCGCCGTACCGGAGCCCAAAATGACGTCAATCTCCGCAACGTTACTCAGCTGCAGCGGCACCGGCAGAGCTCGCGGTGCTGAATACTCCGTTTTTTGCACGGCACGGGCGGGGGTACATCAGGATCAGGAAGGACATCCCAGCCTTTTTATGCAATCTGTAATGGGAAGTATGCAAAACACCAAGAGATAGCATTGCTGGTGTCCAAATTGAGCGCGGGGCAGCAGCACCTCCGCCCCGCACCCAAATCCAACAGAGCAGGGACGCTCATGGCGGATCCCCACCAAAACGCAAACGCGGCTCGAGCGCTATCCCAAAAAGGCTGCCCGAGCCGCGCTTAACGGTACGGCATGAATACTTAGCGCTCGTAAATCAAGTTACCTGCCAGGTAGGTGGTCTGAACCTTGGTAGCCTGGAGCTCTTGGGGGTCGATGGTGAGCGGGTTTTGGTCCAGGACTACCAGGTCGGCATACTTGCCGGGCTCCAAGCTGCCGAGGTTTTGCTCGTCGCCCGCTGCATAGGCGCTGCCCAGGGTGTAGTTGCGCAGGGCTGTTGCTGCATCGATGCGCTCGCTCGGTAACCAGCCGCCCTCGGGCCAGTGGCTTTTGGGATCCTGGCGCGTGATAGCCGTGTAGAGCACGTTCATGCTTGTAACAGCTGTGATGGGGCTATCGGTGCCGAAGGCTTGGCGGATGCCGCGCTGCTTATAGGTCGCAAACGGCCACATGATGCGGCTGCGTTCCAGGCCCAGATCGCGCTCGGGGCCGCCCGGGTCGAGTGTAATGTGACAGGGCTGGCTCGAGGCAACGACGTTAAGCTTGCGTAGACGATCGATGTCCTCGGGCAAGAGGTTCTCCAGGTGCTCGAGCGTGTTATGGCCGTGCTGGGGCAGGCCGTACAGGTCGGCGGCCTCCTCGAAGATATCCAGCGCGGCATGAATCGCACCGTCACCAATGACGTGGATGCGCACGGTGTGACCGCGCTCCGCGGCCGCCAGAACCAGTTTGCGCATGCGCTCAGCCGGAACCGTCAGACGGCCCTGATCGCCCGGGAAGCGCGGGTTGGTATAGGGCTCGGTGAGATAGGCCGTGTGTTCGCTCGACACACCGTCGAAGAACTGCTTAAAGCCTGGCGCCGAGAGCAGCGCGTTGTTCGCGTAACGTGCCTGCAGCTCTTCCAGGCGCGACTGGTCATCCAGCAGCGTGGGGAACAGATGGGCTCGGATGCCCAACTTGCCGGCTGCCTGCAGCTTGTCATAGACGTCGTCGCGGATAAAATCGCAGCCCGGCATGGGCATGAGCGACATATCGCAGATCGAGGTGATGCCCTGCTCGGCCATACGCCTCATTTGATCGGCGTAAGCGCTTGCGATGCGATCCTCCCCCAGCCACTCAAGGCAGCGCGGTAGCAGCTGCATGGCAGCCGCCTCGTGAGCAATACCCGTGAGCTCACCGTTTGAGTCTTTGTCGTAACTGCCGCCCGCCGGCGGCTCGCTGTCGCGCGTGACGCCGAGCGCCTCGAGTGCACGGCTGTTGAGCCAAAGCGTGTGCCCGTCGCCCGAATACATAACGCAGGGACGATCGGGGAATGCCGCATCGAGCGACGCCTTGGTTGGATGCTCGGGCGGGTCCCAACGGTAATCGCGCCAGCCCTGAGTCACAACCCAAGCGTCGTCGGGCAGGTCCTGGGAAAACTCGAGCGCATGTTGCACCAGCGCCGCCTCGGACGTGCCCATATCCATGAGCATGTACGGCGAGGAACCGACCGAGGTATGGAAGAAATGCAGATGAGCGTCATGGAAGCCGGGGCAGACAAACTGCTCGCCGTAGTCGATAACCGGCGTGGCGGCAGGCGCGGCGGCAATCACGTCATCGGGCGCACCGACTGCGACGATACGGTCGCCTGCGATGGCAATCGCCAGCTCGCGGGCGGTATCGATGCCGTCTTGCGCGGTAAAGACGTTCTTGGAGCGGATAATCCGATCGATATGTTGCATGGGCATCCCCATCTCTGGCAGGAAATTCAACACCCCCGAGTGTACTCCCCCGCCCTTGTAACAAAACCCCAAGCGGCAAACGGCAACTTTACCAGCCCTAGCGGCAGGTGGCATACTGGAGAGAGCCTGTACGATTTTGCGATCAACCCAGCAAGGAGCAAATCGACTATGACGAAGACCAAGGCACAGCAGATTATGGCGGCGACCGAGGCTCGCGCGGCCGACGACGTCACCGCGGCCATCCGAGATATCGCCGCCGAGTTTGAGCCCTATATCATCAAGCAGCGCCGGCACTTCCATAAGCATCCGGAGCTGAGCCTCGCCGAAGAGCGCACGACTTCTGACATCGCCAACCAGCTCGACGCCATGAATATCCCCTATGAGCGCCCCCTTAAGACGGGCCTGGTGGCGACCCTCCGCGGCACCGCGCCCGACGCCTACCGCGAGGACGGCACGCCACGCCGCCGCATCCTGCTGCGCGCCGACATCGACGCCCTGCCCGTCACCGAGCAGACCGGCGAGGAGTTCGCCAGCGTCAACGAGGGCTGCATGCACGCCTGCGGCCACGACTGCCATATCGCCATGATGCTCGGAACGCTGCAAATCCTGCGCCATATGACCGACGACATCCACGGCGAGGTCCGCATCGTCTTCCAGCCCAGCGAGGAAAACGGCCAGGGCGCTAAGCTCATGATCGGCACGGGTGTGCTCGACGGCGTCGATGGCGCCTATGCCGCGCACATCTGGAGTGAGGTCGACGCCGGCACCGTGAGCTGCGAGCCCGGTCCGCGCATGGCCAATACCGACTGGTTCCGCATCGACGTCCGCGGCACCTCATGCCACGGCGCCATGCCCCAGCGCGGCCACGACGCCGTCATGGTTGCCGCCGAAATTGTCAACGCCCTACAAACCATCGTTTCGCGCGAGATCAGCCCCTACGAGCCGGCCGTCATCACCGTCGGCGAGCTGCATGGCGGAACCGCGCGCAACGTTATCGCCGGCACGGCCTACCTCGCCGGCACAGTGCGCACCTACGGCGATTCGACCCACGAGGAAATGCCGGAGCTCATGCGCCGCATCGTGGAGCATACCGCGGCAGCTCTGGGCGCCGAGGCAGAGCTCACCGACTACACCATCGCCAACTACAAGGTCGAAAACGACGCCGCCTCGAGCGAGCGCTGCCGTCAGGCTGTAATCAAGTGCCTGGGCCCCACCGGCCAAGGCCATTATCGCGGCACGCTTTCGGGCGAGGATTTTTCGGAGTACCTGCGTCGCGTACCGGGCGTGCTCGCCTTTGTAGGTACGCGCAACCCCAAGATTGGCGCCACGTACGCCCAACATTCCTGCTTCTACAAGATCGACGAGAGCGTGCTGGCCAAGGGCTCCATGGTGGCCGCCCAGTATGCTATCGACTTTTTGGCCGAGCCCACGCAAGAGGAGCTCGACGGCCCCGCGATTACCGCGGTCGCCGAAACCAACCCCGATCTGGCCGCCAAGTTGCGCTCTGCCAAGGCGACGACCGCCGAGGCTCGCGACGCCATCCATGATGCCCGAACGGCTCGCCATGCCGCGATCAAGGGCATCCACGACGCACGCGCTGCTGCACGCCGTGAGGAGAAGCACGACGAGTAATCGATTCGCCGGCATCTCGCAGTCATAGCCATATCGCGATGTCAAAGCGGGGGCGGACGTTTCGACACGTCCGCCCCCGCTCATTCTTCAAGCGCTATTTCTACTATTTCTACCCCGTCCCCAAATGGCAGACGGCATGGCTACTCGTCCTGAGGTTCCTCGTCGGAGCTTGGCTCGAACGCCGACTCAGGTGCAGGTGCCGGCTCAGGCTCAGGCTCAGGCTCAGGCTCAGGCTCAGGCTCGGGCTCAGATGCCGTCTCAGGCTCGGGCGCCGGTTCAGACTCGGGCGCCGGCTCAGGCTCGGTCGCGGGAGCGGGTGCAGGTGCCGGCGAAGCATCCGGAGCACCGTAACCCGAAGGAGCGGACTTCTTCTCGAAGGGCAACACAAAAGTCAGGACGTCGTCCTTATCCTCATCGGCCCACTCGCTTGCATAGCGTGCGGCCCAATAGCCAACGGCACGGTGCTTGAGTATCTTGCCAAAGACCGTAAGAAATACGGTGACAAAAGCGACCAGCACCAAGAACAGCGCGAGCGTGACGCCACCGCCGGTAACAATTGCCTCAATACCCGTAGGACGATAGTAGTAGCTATACATACCGACAGAGGCAATGGCGCCAAAGACGACCGTCAAGATCCATGTGACAACGTTGGCGACCAGGCCCGTCAAAAACTCGGGAAGGAACGAAGCACAGAACAGCTTGGTCTTGTTGTGCTTAAACGCCGCCCAGACCTTATCGAGCGAAAACGCGCTCTCGACACGCCCGGTCACCGCAAAGTGCATCACGGCGATGTCGGCGAACATCTTAAAGAAGACACCCAGAATCGCCGAGGCAATTAGCGCCAGGACAAGCAGGCCGAGCGAGCCAAACAGCGCAGCCTCGAGCGCATAAGAGCCGTAATAAGAATACGAGCCCGCAGCGCCAATTACCACGCCCTCCACCAGCGAAAGCACTACACCGATAACGGGAATGGCAGCGATAACCTCGAGCACGACCGAAATAACGCTCGAAAAGACTCCGAGACCAAACGACGTGGAACGCATCAGCGGACGATCCATGCCGTCATCGATCTTAAGCGACAGATCGCGACCCCACTCGATGCCAAAGCCGGAACCGCACACGCTCGCAATGCAAGCTGCCAAAAAGCCGATGGCAGCTGCAATGCCGCCAATAACGGGAATAAACAACACGAGCACCGACACAACGCAAATCAGCGCCGGCAAAAAAGCAATTTGGCATACGCGCTGCAGCGCGCCCGGGGTCTTGGTCATGTCCTCAAACGCCTGAGCCACACAGCCCTTGGACGCATTCGCCATGGGCGGTTGCGGAACAAACTGCTGGGGCTGAGGCTGACCCTGAGGGGCGGAGGCTGCAGCACCGACATTGGGGGCACCACACACGCCGCAGAACTTGTCGTTATCGCCCATGGGAGCGCCACACTGCGAACAGAACATCGAAATCATCCCTTCGTATCTTGAGCGAATCACCTGGATCGCAAACGATGTCTTGTCATCATTATCACCCAATGTGAGGATAAATTCTCCTAGATGACGTTTTTGCAACGCGCAGGGCGTTATTTGATTGTTAGACGAGCGCACCCGCGTTAGTTCGTTCCGCGGAAGCCCTTGCCGACGATCTCGGAGCTGTCAACGATCGTGATAAAGGCACCGGGATCGACCTCGCGCGCGTAGCGGCGCAGCTGCACGGCCTCGCGGCGGCTCAGGACGCTCATAATCACCGTCACGCACTTGCCCGAGAAGGCACCGTAGCCGCGGCTGATGGTCGCCGTACGGTTGAGATGCTTGACGATAAACTCCTCGACCTTAAGGGGCTCGGAGCAAATGACCGTGCAGACCTTACGAAGGTGAATGCTCTCGATGGCCTTGTCGACCACAAGCGTCTTGGCAAACAGGCCGAGCACGCAATACAGACCGACACGCGGGCCATACAAAAAGGCCGCGATGGTCACGATACCGATATCGACCAACAGCAGTGCGCGGCCAATCTCGAGCGTGGTGCGGCGCTTGAGGATCATGGCGAGGATGTCCGTGCCGCCCGTCGAGGCACCAATATCGAAGACGATGGCGCTGCCGAGCGCCGGCAGAATCACGGCAAAGCACAGGTCGAGCCACATATCGCCCGTCATCGAGACATCGGTCGGGATAAAGAGCTCAAACAGCGAAACATAGGCGGAAAGCGCAAACGAGGCGAAGACGCTCCACAGAATTGCCTTGCGCTCCAAAAAGATAAAGCCCAAGATGACGAGAACCGCGTTGATAATCCACATAAAGACGCCGACGGGCAGGGTCGGGAACAGCGTGGAAAGAATGACCGACACGCCCGAGGTACCGCCAAAAGCAAAGTGATTAGGGGTTTTAAACGCAACGATGGCAAAGGCCGTAAGAATCAGGCCCAGATTGAGCTCGGCGAAAAAGCGCGGGAAGCCCGGCTCTTGGCTGCGCTTTTGGCCGGCACGCTCGCCGCGCTCGATATCGGTGCGATCGACCACGCGCTCCATCGGCACCACGGGAGGACGATGCATCTCCTCGGCAGCACGCGATGCCGCCTCCGCCGCAGCGGCCTCAATCGCCCATGCCTTGCTTTCTGTTTCGTGCTCGTCGGCCATTACGGCAACCCCTCGTTAACAATTTGGAAACAATGCGCCCATTAGGGTAACGCGGAACGCGACGATTGCAACCCCTAGTTAGACGAGCGGTATGCCTACATCGGGGGCATACAAATAACGGCCGGCCGCACATACATCCGTGTGACCGACCGTTTGACGTTTTCGCAGATAAAACCTGCCAAAATAAACCTGTCCCTTTTTGGCAGATTACTCGTGCTGGTTGGTGCGGTGCTCGTACTCCTCGGGGGTGATGACATCCTCGATGCGCAGGTTGACGCCCGCCACCTCAAGGCCGGTCATCGCGGCAAGACGCTCGGTAACGCGCGCCTTAACGTCGTCGAAAATCGCGGGCGCATAGGCGCCGTACTCGATAATGACGGAAATGTTAACGACCACGCGGTTGTCATCGGTGACCTCGACCGTCACGCCCTTGGTCAGGTTCTCGGCACCAAACTGCTCCTGCACAAAGTGCATGAGGTTGCCCTTCATGCCCAGGACGTGCGGCACCTCGCGGGTGGCCATGGCAACGATCTTCTCGATCACGCCGTTGGAATAGGTCAGCGAGTCCTCGGACTCATCCGCATCTTCATCGTCCTCGTCCGCATCGTCGGCGGGCTCGGCCTCGACAAGCGCCTCATCCTCGAGCGTTACGTCCTCGGCCTCGACGGCGACGGTCTCGTCTGCCTCGGGCTCGGTATCGGCCACATCGACCTTCGTGTTAAAAGCCATGGTTCCTCCTTATGCCCACCGCACACGCGGCGGTCGAATACATACTAGCGGCCGCTAAACAGACGGCCGAAGAAGTTGACGATCCCGTTCTCGCCATCGCGAATCTGGCCGATCACGGCGCCGATCAGCACAAAGAAAGCGATGACGAGCGTATCCCACAGGCCGAGCGTGAGCACCAGCACGGCGAGCACAAAACCAGCGACTGCCCCAAGCGTGGTATTGGGATGACGGACGGCATAGCTCCAGATGGCCGCCCCCGTACCCTTGATGAGACCCATGGCCTCATCAAAATCGTCGGCAACCGCGTCATACGACTCGGTGCCCTCTACCTTGGAATCGACGACCTCGCCTGCCGGCGCAGCGCTCTGATCGATGGTCAGGCGCGGGGTGCGGACGGTCTTGTCTTGATTGGTATCACTCACCGGAAACCTCCACGGTCTGGACGGTAGTCTTGGACGGCAAAAAACGAACGCGTGCGGTCGTGCCCGGCGTGCCGAGCATGGTGTCGCAGGCCTCCTCGATACGTTGCTGCATCGCGATAGCTTGGGAGGCCACGTCCCGGTCATCGAGCGCGATGGCGTCGACCTTAAAACGAACGCGCGATTCGTCGGAGCTCTGCACGCGCGCCTCGACATGCTCGATCATCACACGGTCGTCGCGCTCTGCCGCGCTGCGAGCACACGAGGAGAGGGCCGCGAGCGTGACCTCGATATTACGCTCCCCCGCCGGATGCACGCAGGATGGCTCGCGACGAGCAAACATCAGACGGAAGAAACCCACGAGCACGCCGAGTGCCACGACACCGCCGCACGCCGCAACAACGATGCGAGGCAACGGATCGCGCATCAGCAGCATAAAGCGATAGGTATATGGTCCCCAAAACTGGCAGACTAATGTGCCCAGCGCCACGACGGCTGCGGCAAGATACACGATCGCTAGGGCTCGTTTGAGCACGCGCATGCGGCGCTCCCTTCAAATCTCGATCCACAGAATGCAAAACGATTCGCATCATTATAAAAGAGCCGGGTCCGGTGCCTCATGCACGCGGATCCGGCTCATCTATTCCACGAGGCTTGCATGCTCGCTTCATTATGCCCAGATATGCACGGCTCAATCCGTGCAGGCGCTACTCCTCCTCGAGAGCAGCGATGACCTCGTCGGTCATATCCATGGTGCTGTAGACGTCCTGGACGTCGTCGAGCTCCTCAAGACGGTCGATGAGGCGCTGAACCTTCTTGGCGTCGGCACCGGAGACCTCGGTCGGGGTGGTCGGGACCATGGTGGTCTCGGAGCCCTTGACCTGGATGCCCTGCTCCTCGAGCGCCTTGGAAACAGCCATGACGTCGTTGGCAGCGGTCCAGACGATCCACTCCTCGCCGGCGTCCTCGTAGTCCTCGCCACCGGCCTCGGCGATCGCCATCATGAACTCATCCTCGTCACCGGCAGCACCGTTGGCGATCATGGTCTCCTTCTTGGCGTTCTCGTCCAGGATCTCCTTGGCGACGACGATCTGGCCCTTGCGCTCAAACTGGAAGGCGACGGAGCCGGAGGTGCCCAGGTTGCCACCAGCGTGGGAGAAGGCGGAACGGACATCAGCGGCGGTGCGGTTGCGGTTGTCGGTCAGGCAGTCGACGTAGACGGCGACACCGGCGGGACCGTAGCCCTCGTACACGATGTTCTCGTAGACGGCGGCATCGGCGCCCGAACCAAAAGCCTTGTCGATAGCGGACTTGATCTTGTCCTTAGGCATGGACTGAGCCTTGGCCTTGGCAACGGCAGCGGCGAGGCTGGCGTTGTTCTCGGGCAGCGGGTCACCGCCGAGACGGGCAGCAACGGTGATGTTGCGGCTGAGCTTGGAGAAGAGGGCGGAACGCTTGGCGTCCTGCGCGCCCTTACGATGCTTGGTTGTGGCCCACTTAGAGTGTCCGGACATACGTGTCTCCTATCGGTTTCGACCTAAAGCCCAGCGCAGATGCTCGGGCAATATAAACAAACGTCGTTATGATATACCTACTGGCCTGCGAGATAAACCCCAAAATGAAGGCGTCGTGATGATGCCCCCTTTGGTGCAAAGAAACCTGACCTCAATGCACCAAGTTAGAACCAGAGGAAGTCGCTGCGGGTGACGGTGGCGCCGATGGCGAAGGGCATGCAGGCGATGACCGGATACAGGTAGCGCATGTAAGTCGAGCCGTTGCACGGGCCAATCAGGCACACGGCGAGCACGCCCAACAGCGGCACCCAGATCGCCAGCGCACGCCATGAATGACGACGCAGCAGGTAGACCACCACGGCGATCATGATCCACACATAGGTGGCCGAGCTCATGGTGAGCGAAATAAACGGGATGCGCTGCACCGCCACACGGTACAGATTGATCAGGTGGTCGCACCAGCGCACTACGTTGCTATCGACCGGATGGAAGTCGAAGTACTTGAGGTTGTCGGGACGCGCCATGATCTCGGCACTACGCGCCGTGCTGTAGACCCAGGCATCGCGCGCGCTCGGATAAAAATAACCATAGTAGTTATTGATAAGCGCCGAAATATAGCACTCGGGATCCTTCTTAAACATCTGGACCCATACCTCAAAATAGGCATCGATGTCCTCCTGCGAGGCGTACTCGTTAAAGCAGTTCTTGACGGCATCGGACTTGTCGGGGTTGTAGCGGCGGCCCAGATTCTCGTACTTGAGCACGCGGTCGATCACGGCGCGCTCTTCGTCGGTCACCAAACCGTCGCAGGGTGCCTCCACGATGGTGCCGTCCTCCTTAACCGTAGGGTTGACGCCCGAGTTGAGGCCGTCGTGCTTTTGGACGAAACGAGCCGTCTGCTGGAACGGAATCGAAAGGATTTCGCGCTTGGAGCCGGGCGTAATGTCGTGCGCCGGCATAAAGACCTTGGTGAAGTACATATTAGAGGCAAGGCAGAGCGCGAGCACCGCGAGAACGCCAACCCAGCGGAAACGCGGGATGGCGCCCGAAGGCGCAGCGCCAGTCTGCTTGGCTGCACGACGAGCCACATGCACGTCCCATACGCAAAACGCCGCCGCGATTACGCATGCCGCCAGGGGAAACACCAGGCCGCCGTTGCGCAGAAACGTGGAACCCATGGCGCCCAGAGCGAGCAGCAGCCAGTCGTGGCGCGCAAAGAGCACGGGGGCTTTCTCGCCCGCTCGCTCGACATTGGCATCACGACGGGGCAAGCCACATGCCACGAGCTTGACGGTCTGCACCAACAGCACCAAAAACGCGTCGGCAAAGAGCACGTCTTTGGTGAGCAACGCCGCGTAGTTAGAGAACATCGGCATAAACGCAAAGAACAGCAGGATCACACCGCGAACCGGCAGGCTCACGCCCAATTTGCGCAGCGACGAAATGGAATAGGCCATGCAGGCGGCCGTGATGACAAATTGAGCGCAGGTGTAGATGGCAAGACCCGCGTTAGCGCTGTTGAACAGCGAAAGCCCCAGCTGAACGCACGAGCCGATAATGGCCGTGTGCACTACGGGATGATGCCCGTTGAGCAGCACGTTGGGGTTGAGTAGGCGCAGGTAGTCGCTCGTGCCGTTGGGATAGTTGAACCACTGGCGAATCTGCGCGCCCGTATCTCCCATAAAAAGGCCGGGCAGCGAAGCGATGAGCGTGGGCGTCCAGGCGATCATAAGCACCAGGAAGGGCCCGGCAAAGGGATGGACCGAGAGCACGGCGTGAGTCACACGCCATGCGCGGCCAAAGTGCGCTTCGGAAAACGGGATGCGCCGAGAGCTCAGCCAATCTAGACACTCAAAGACAAGGTAGAAGGCAACGATCGCCAGGAGCATCCAGCCCGCGCCGCCAATCCAGGCGCAGATGATGCGAGCTTTGTCGCCAAGAACAATCTCGGCCGAGTCGGTGAGATCGTAGCTGCGGCCGAACACCATGCAGATGGCGAAGAACAGCGACGGCAGAATGATCGATGGACGCCAGGTGTCGCCACGGCCAAAGAACACGTAGCGAAACGGCAAGGTGAGCAGACAGGCAAGTGCAAGCAGCATGACCGCGTCGGTATGGCCGGCAAACGAGAGGAGCACCTCGTAGCACACGTACAGCATGCCCGAGGCTTTGGGGTCAATCGCCAAGACTGCGTTGCTCGACACCGGGGAGGGATCGATGGAAAACGCCGTGGTCGCCAACAGCGCGAGCAAAAATGCGATGAGCGTCTGCTTGGCGGGGTAGCGCTTAAACCAGACGATGCGGGCAGCGTCGCGCGCAGCCGTTGTGGAGAGGTCGGAATCCTTCACAGTCCGAAAGCCTTTCTAGAAACCTATCAAACTCGGCAAGACCACCACAAAGGTGCCTGTCCCCTTTGTGGTAGTTAGGCGTCGAGGTAGATGCGCTGGGGTTGGTTGCGACGACGAGCAAAGATGATGAGCGCCAGGCCCGCGATTACAAGCGGCAGGCTCAGCAGCTGACCCATGGTGATGACGCCACTCAGCAGATAGCCCAGCTGCGCATCGGGCACGCGCACAAACTCAACGAGAAAGCGGACGATGCCGTACCCCATCACGAACACGCCCATAAACGTACCCTGGGGCAGCAGCGGCTTTTTGCGGCTGAGCACCTGCAAAATACAGAAGAGCACGATGCCCTCAAGAAATGCCTCGTAGAGCTGGGAGGGGTGACGCGGCATATCGCCCGCAGTCCCGCCAAAAACCACACCCCAGGGCAGATCGGTCGGCTTGCCCCACAGCTCTCCGTTGACAAAGTTGGCACAACGGCCCAGGCACAAGGCCAGCGGCGCGCCTATGACGGCAAGGTCGGCGATGGTCCAGGCGTCGAGCTTGTACATGCGGCACACGAGCACGCCGCCAATAATGCCGCCCACCAAACCGCCATGGAAGCTCATGCCGCCCTCGTTGGTGGCAAAGATCTCGAGCGGGTGGGTCCAATAGTAGCCATCACCGTAAAAGACGACGTAGAACAGGCGCGCACCGATAATGAGGCCAAAGACCACGCCGACCACGACACTCGTAAGGTCGTCAATCGTAATGTCAAAACCCCAACGGCGCTGCGTGCGGTACATGACGACCGCCGTGAGCAGAGCTCCGACCACATAGGCCAAGCCGTACCAGTAGATGGTGATGGGCCCCGTCGAGATGGCGACGGGATCAAGCATATGGTAGAGGTCGTTGAGCATGTCGACCCTCCTACTCCCTACATACAAATGCGGCCGCGGGCCTTGCGCTCGCAGCCGCATATTTGGGCGTAACGTCTATGCGGAGTATGCCGTCCGCAGCTTTCGCATCTTAGAACGGCGCGTACTCGTCGTACAGGTCCTCGGCCTCGCCGGAAGCATTGACCTGCTCAACGCGGGTAACGCCGGGCACATGCTCCTTCAGGATACGCTCAATGCCCATGGACAGGGTCAGCGAGCTCATGGGGCAGCCGGCGCAAGCGCCCTGCAGCTCCAGTTTGACGACGCCCTCGTCGTCGACGCCCACATACTCCATATCGCCGCCGTCGGCCTGCAGGTTGGGGCGAATCTCTTCAAGAACCTTCTTAAGCAGCTCTTCGTTAACAGCCACAGGGGCTCCTTTCTCACAATAACGCGGGCACGCCCGCGGACAGAAGCTATGTTACTACAGCCATGTACCCGCTCACGAGCCGTCCATGCGCGCAGACGCGACTTTCACGAGTAGTCAATTTGGGACGGGGCTCTTTGAGCTGCGTTCGTCGTCAGATAGCGACAACGCATATTACTGTCGAGCCTGTCCCCCGGTACCAATCTGGACATCGACGATGACCTGGCGGTAGCTGATGCCACAGGAGTCGAGAATGCGGCGGCTGATACGGCCGTCATCGGTGTCGGCGTACTTGTTGTCCAGGTAGACGACCTCGCCCACACCCACCTGAGCCAAAATCTTGGCGCAGTCGTGGCACGGGAACAGCGTGACGTAGACCGTGGAACCCTCGAGGTCCTTGAGCGAGCCACGGTAGTTGAGCACGGCGTTGGCCTCGGCATGGACCACGTAGTTGTGCTTGTCCTGCAGCGGGTCGTCGCTCGTACCCCACGGAAAAAAGTCGTCGTTGAGCGCCGAGGGTGTACCGTTGTAGCCCACCGAAAGGATGCGGTGGTTGGTGTTGGCGATGCACGCACCCACCTGCGTGTTGGGGTCCTTGCTGCGGCGCTGCGCGGCGATGGCCACGCTCATAAAGAACTCGTCCCAGCTAATGACGTCCAGGCGCTTGCCTGACGAAGTTTGATGAAGATCGTCCGACATGGCAGACACCTCCGTAATCGCAATAGTTTGACCCATTGTAGCAGGTGAAAGGTGGAGGCGTTTGTCCCGCCGGCGCCCTCACTTTTACACGCGGCGGGGCTTTTGGTTGATGCGATACAGCTCGGCGAGACCCCGCAGCGTCAGTGCGTCGTCTACCGTCAGGCTGTGGCCGACCAGCGCCGCAAGCGCCTCGGCATCGTCGCCGGTAATGACGATGGGCACATCGCCCTCCCCCGCGGCCTTGGTCGCACGCATCTCGGCGAGCACCATGTCGAGCATGCCGTCGATGCGGGCCACCTCGCCCAAAACCACGCCCGAGCGCATGGCCTCGCGCGTATTGCGGCCGATGACGTGCGTCGGCGCCGAGGGCTCAACCTGAGGCAGGCGCGCTGCTGCCGCCGAAAGCGAGCGGGCGCCGAGCGCCAGCCCCGGCGCGATAACGCCACCAACAAAGGTGCCATGCGCGTCGATGACCTCGATATTGGTCGTCGTGCCCAGGTCAATCACGATGCACGGCGAGCCGTAGACGGCGCGGGCCGCCACGGCATCGGCAATGCGGTCGGGGCCAATCTCGGCCGGATCGTCGTAGTGCACGGGCATGCCGGTCTTAAGTCCCGGCCCCACCGTGAGCACGCGCCCCGTGCAGGTACGGGAAAGCGCCGCCTTCCACGGGCGCTCGAGCGCCGGGACCACACAGCTCAGCACGGCCGCGGCGGGTACGAGCACCCCGGGCACACCCGCATCGGCGGCGAGCGCGCCCATGACCTGCACGAGACGCATGCGCGCCTCGTCTGCTGTGATGCTCGACGGCGTCGTGATCTCGCACGTCGCGAGCGGGCGCTCCTGCGCCGCGGCCGAATCTTCGGCAAACAGGCCAAAGCGAATGAACGTGTTGCCCACGTCGATCGTCAATATATATGCGCACCCATTAAGCATCGTCGGCGCTCCTTTCGTCTGCCCAGCAGTATATCGCCTACCTAAACCAGTCATCCCAAAATGACTAACTTGCGGCTATACTGGTGCGCGGTCGTTTGCGAGCTCACGCGGCGGCCCTTGGTAACCCGACTTCCCGCGCCGTATCCGTAGCGGCGCTCCCGGGGGAAGCGGATATACGCAAAGGAGTTCTATATGAGCAATCCCTCGAACCGCGCCTCGATGCGCGGGCAACTCACGCTGCGCGGCGTCGTCATCGGCGTCCTTGGCTGCGTGATCATCACGGCAAGCTCGGCCTACACGGCCCTCAAGATGGGCGCACTCCCCTGGCCAATCATTTTCGCTGCCGTCATCTCGCTGTTCTTCCTTAAGCTCATGGGTAACGCCAGCCTCAACGAGGCCAACGTCACCCATACCATCATGTCCGCGGGCGCCATGGTCGCCGGCGGCCTGGCGTTTACCATCCCGGGCGCCTGGATGCTGGGCTATGCCGACCAGATCAGCTGGCTCGACATGTTTATCGTGGCGCTCGCCGGCACCGTCTTGGGCCTTCTGGCGACAGCGCTCATCCACCGTCACTTTATCGTGGACGCCGCGCTTGAGTTCCCCACTGGCAACGCCGCAGCTCAGACCCTGCGCGCGACCGAGGCCGGCGGCAAGATCGGCAAACAGCTCTTTGGCTCCATGGCCATCGCAGGCATCTACAGCGTGCTGCGCGACGCCCTGGGCGTGGTGCCC
This sequence comes from uncultured Collinsella sp., assembly GCA_900542905.1. GTDB lineage: Bacteria > Actinomycetota > Coriobacteriia > Coriobacteriales > Coriobacteriaceae > Collinsella. The sequence continues at coordinate 4,402 of UQPF01000004.1, read as the reverse complement.
AGTATGCTGTGCACGCTCAATATCCCCGGCGTGACCTTTGCCATCTATAACTCACCCATGTTGCTGTCCATCGGCTTTTTGGTGGGCTTCGCCCCCGTCGCGTTCTGGTTTGCCGGCGCGCTGCTGGGCAATTTTGGCATCATTGTCGGCGGCACCGCTGCCGGCCTGTTTGACGTTATGACCGCACAGGGCATTGTTAAGTCCCTGGGTATGGGCCTCATGATGGGCTTTGGCGTCGCCGTCGTCCTCAAGGACATCTTGCCGCAGGTCGCCGGTATCGTCCGCGGCCTCGCCGCCGACAGCTCCACCGACACCGACGAGCAGTCGCTCATCTCGGGCTCCCTTAAGCTCGACGCCGGTATCATCGGCCTGGGCGCTGCCGCCATCGCCGTGATCATCGCCATCGTGCTCGACCTTGGCCCCGTTCCGGCCGTCATCGTCACGCTGTTCACCTTTGTCACCACCATCATGAGCGCGCAGAGCTGCGGCCAGACGGGCATCGACCCCATGGAGATCTTCGGCCTCATCGTCATGCTCATCGTTGCCGCCTTCGCGCAGCTCGCTCAGGTCAAGCTGTTCTTTATCGCCGGCATCGTAGCCGTGGCGTGCGGCCTTGCGGGCGACGTCATGAACGACTTTAAGGCCGGCGCCGTGCTGGGCACCAACCCGCGTGCGCAGTGGATCGGCCAAGCCATCGGCGGCATCGTGGGCGCCCTGGTCGCCGCAGCCGTCATGGTCGCGCTCGTCACCGCCTATGGCCCGGACGCCTTTGGTCCCGACAAGAGCTTTGTTGCCGCGCAGGCAAGCGTCGTCGCCACCATGGTCTCGGGCATCCCGAGCGTGCCGTGGTTCGTTGGCGGCTTTATCGCCGGCATCGTCATGTACTGGCTCGGCATTCCGGCCATGATGATCGGCCTGGGCGTGTACCTGCCGTTCTACATGTCGCTCACGGCCTTCCTGGGCTCCTGCGTTAAGCTCGCCTACGACAAGTGGGCCGCTCACCGCGACGCCGAGGCCGGTCTTTCGGACGAGGAGAAGGCCGCCAAGGACGCCGCCTTCCAGGAGCAGGGCCTGGTTGTCGCCAGCGGCCTGCTGGGCGGCGAGTCTATCGTCGGCGTTATCCTGGCGTTTGTCTCTGTTGGCCTGAGCCTGCTGGGGTAGGCCGACCAACAACGCACCAGCGCAGAGCGCGGGGTCGGAATCAAACCGGCCCCGCGCTTTTTTGTCTATTCGACTCTTATGATCCTCACGGCGTTTTTAGTCAAGCCGATTAGCCTGACTTCCAGGTCAACAAACCTTTTCTGACACCTTGCTCAGCGCGGTGTAGAGTAAAGACGACGGGCGGGATACGCAGCCCGTGCCAGAACGAGGTAAGCATGGAACTCGATAAACAACAGCTCAAGCGACTGCGCGAGCGCCATCATCGGCGCCATGGCATCCGCCCCGCCCACAGCGAGGCCATGAAGAACGCAAGCCGCTTTCTAAAGCAGGCATTCAACATTCGCGAGGGACGCGCGCCCTATCACGTGATTCGCAAGCGCTTTGTAAACGGGGCGCGCCTGACCGGCTCTCACCTGTGCATCCTCATCATCGCTATGCTCATCGCGAGCGTCGGCCTCGATATCGACTCGGATATCGCCATTGTAGGCGCCATGCTCATCTGCCCGCTCATGGGCTCGGTCCTTGCCATGGCATACGGCATCGCCACGCTCGACCGCGAGATCACCCTTGAGGCCGTCGCGAGCTTGGCTCTACAGATGGCCTTTTGCCTGGTCACGTCCACGTTGTACTTTAAGCTCTCGCCCCTTGGCACCACCACGGCCGCCATCATCGACAATTCGACACCGACTGTTTGGGACCTTGCCGTCGCGCTCGCGGGCGGCTTTGCGGGTGGCCTGGGCAACTCGCGCGACCAGGAACCCGCCACGCTCATCGCCGGCGTGGCCGTGGCAACCGCGCTGATGCCGCCCCTGTGCGCGGCGGGCTATGGCATCGCCATCGCAAGTGGGTCGCTGTTTCTCTCGGCGCTTTATGAGTTTGGCATCAACGTGGTCTTTATCGCGCTGGCCGCCGAAGCCGTTCTGCTTCTTTTGCGCGTGCCGCTCAAGCGCGACCTGAACGGCGACGGTATTGTGACTGCCGAGGAAAATGCCGAGGTCGACGAGCTATCGCGCAAGGTGCGCCGCCGCATCATCGTGGGCACGGTGATCTTTGCCATCCCCTGCATCGTTATGACGGCGGGTTCCATTGGCTCGGCGCAGGCCGGCGTGCAGGACGGCTACGGCGTCACCGAAACCACGCGCGAGCTTGCGGCGGTGCTGCCAGGCTTTAAGGACTACACCGTCGCCGTCGAGACCTCGTCTACCGAAGGCGAGGAGGAGGGCATCGTCGAGCGCGAGATTGTCGCCCATGTGACGACAAGCGAGGCGCTCGGGGCACACGACCGTCACATCGCCCGCAAGCTCATCGACCTCAATGTGCCCGAGCTCGATCGCGTGGAATTTGACGTGAAGTGATGCAGAGCGCGGCCCTACAGATCGTACTTGTACACGCGATAGATGTACTTTTCGGCTTCCATCTCAAAGGTAGCGATGGGTAGACCATACCGATCGTACTCGGTAAAGGTCTTGGCCTGGCCCGATGCCACGAGCATGCTATTTGAATCGCCAACGCGCTGCGCACTGCTCACATAGCCCGAAAACGGCACGGCGATCTGGTCCTCAAGTTCGTAGGTGTGCGCCGTCTCGTCCACTGTAAAGATGCGCCCAAACGAATGCGTGCCCTTGTTGTAGTCGGTCACCACCGCGGAGCCCAGCTGGCCCCAGTCGAACTTGGGATAGCTTTCGGCCGCACCAAAGTTGTTGTCGTATAGCAGCACCTGATAGCGACCGGTCGTTGCCGTGTCAGAACTCGGCAGATACGTCACGCTGTGCTGGCCCGCGTTGAGCGAAAAATCGCCCTGGGCCTGCAGCAACTTGTCCTCAAAGCCCGAGCCGGCCCATTGCCACTCCTTTCTATTTCTGGATCCATCTTCTCACTGTTGGCGGACGAAAATGATCCGTTTTCCTCCGTCCCCGAGAGGTCATTTTTTAGTACTTGAAGAAGCCCTCGCCCGAGCTTTCGCCCAGCTTGCCTTCGTCGAGCATCTTCTTGAGGACGGACGCCATAGCCTTAAAGTTGTAGGGCATCATCATCTTTTTGAGCAACGGGCTCACCATGCCCGGGACCTTCTGATACTGCATAACGATGTTGTAGGCCGTCTGGATACCCACGGTGTCGAATACGCGGAATGGGCCCTTGGGAGCGCCAGTGCCGCGCGTCCATGCGAGGTCGATACTCTTGGGGTCGCTGACGCCCGAGACATACAGGTCAAGGCCCGAGAGCAGCCACGGCACCAGCATAGAGTTGAGCAGGTAACCGTTCTTTTCCTTGTTGACGGGAAGTGCCAGCATGCGAATGTCGTTGGCGAAGTCGACGAGCTCGTCGAAATAGCGCTTGTCGGTCTGGTCCTGGGCCATGACCTCGGTCATGTTGTTCTTCCAGATGGAGTTGGCAAAGTGCAGCGACAGGTACTTCTCGGGGCGACCAGTGTACTTGGCAAAGGTGCTCGGCAGCAGCGTGGAAGAGTTTGTGACGATGACGGTCTTTTGCGGCAGAACCGGGGCGAGCTTCTTGTAGAAGTCGATCTTTGCCTGTGTGTCCTCGGCCATAGACTCGATGACCAAGTCGGCGTCGGCAACGGCCTTTGCAAGATCGAGCTCCAGCTTGAGTGTGGAGTAGGCACGCTCAACGGCGGCGAGTGCCGCCTCCTTGTCGAAGGGCTTGCCGCTATCGGCGATACCGGCGCACCACTCGCCCGTGCCGTCCGTCATGCCCTCGATAGCAGCGATGTACTCCTCGCGCACATGATCGATCTTGGGCTGGGTGCGGCTGATGCTGCCCTCGCTGCGCAGCCAAATCGTTACATCAAAGCCGCAGTAGGCAGCCTGAAAGGCAATCTGGCTTCCCAGCACGCCGCCGCCGGCAACGCAAACGGTCTTGTAGCTCATAGGAACAGTCCTCTCTTACGTAATTCCATAGATGTGTATTTATTCAACCGTAAGGGGACAGCACGCTGGGGGTGGGTTCTATAAACGGACGGTAATTTGCGGCGAACGGCTACACCTGTTCATTAACTCTCGATTTTGAGGGCATTTTTTGGCGCTGCTGAACCGCTGTTTTCGGAAGTGCGGGAAAAAATCGGGTTTCGCCGACCAGACCGGCTTTTTTTACAACAAAACCGACGCTCCTATAAGTTGTCAAGAGGCAGTTTGCGGGAGCGCTCTCTCCAATTCGCACAGGAGCTCGTAATACCTCCTCTCCAGTTTCGTCGACCGCCGTTTCCCCCGTTCCAAGTGCCCGA
>UQPF01000003.1 GCA_900542905.1 uncultured Collinsella sp. | reverse complement strand
CACCCTCGAGCTCGTGGAGCCCGGCGTCCCGGTCTTCCTGTTCATGGGCGAGGACGAGAACCGCAAGCTCGACGAGCGCGTCCGCGCCTTCCTCAACCGCGGCGTGACCGGCGACACCGACATCAACATCATCGACACCGCCGAGTTCGCGATCCCCGGCCTTGACGACGAGTTCCGCGTCGTCGTGTCTCCGTGGATCCTCTCCTCGCTGATCACCGATCGCCTTGCCGCTTACTACGAGACGGTCACCAAGCACAACCTCAACTACCGTCGTTACTATCACCAGTTCGACTACTAATCGGTGACAAATAAGCTACTGATCAAGAAGCACCCTGCCCGGGCGCATGCGTCCGGGCATTTTTATGCCGAAATTCGCAAGAAAGGGGAATCGAATGAGGCAGTTTATCGTTGCATCCCATGCCCATTTTGCGTCTGGAATCGTCGAGAGCATTGGGCTGCTTTCCGGCGAGCGCGAAAACGTCCATGCGCTCTCTATGTATGTCGACGGAAACGAGGACCTGACCAAGGAGGCCGCAGCGATTCTGGACGGCTTTGCCGCGGACGATGAGGTCGTTGTTTGCACCGACCTCTTTGGCGGCAGTGTCAACAACGAGTTCACCAAGATCGTCCAGACGCGTCCCAACACGCACCTCGTGACCAATATGAACCTGCCGCTCCTTATTCAGCTGCTGTTCGTGCCCGAATCCACCCCGATCGATGAGGCCATTCGCCAGATCGTCGAGGCGGACGACACCAAGGTCAAGTACGTCAACGACCTGCTGGGGCAGGCCGAACTCGATGAGTTTTAACCACTAGGGAGCACATCATGATTCAGATGATTCGTGTAGATTATCGACTGCTTCACGGCCAGGTTGCCGTTAGCTGGACCTCGGCTCTGGGTGCCGACTGCATCCTGCTGGTGAGCGACACGGTCCTCAATGACAAGCTTCGTCTGCAGGCCCTGTCCCTTGCAAAGCCGGAGGGCTGCAAGGTCGTTGTCAAAAACACCGAGGACGCCGTCAAGGCGCTCCAGAGCGGTGTGGCCGACAAGTACAAGCTCTTCGTGGTTTGCGAGACGATCCAGCAGGCCGGTGCCGTCGCCAAGGCGATGGGGATCAAGAAGATCAACCTCGGCAATGTTGCCTTTAGCGAGGACGCCCGCCAGGTCTCGACCAGCGTATTTCTCACGCCCGAAAACGAGGCATACGTCAAAGAGCTGCTCGGCGAGGGCTATGAGCTGTTCATTCAGATGATTCCGGCAGATGCGAAGACTGACGCCGCGAAGGTCATCGGTTAGGGGCCATCATGGTTATCAAGACAATCCTGATTTTCCTTATTGCCCTTTTGGGTTATTCCGAGTGGCTGACGGGCACGAGCTACCTCCAGCGCCCGATCGTGCTCGGACCTCTGGTTGGCCTTGTCATGGGCGACATGGTGACCGGCACGATCATGGGCGCCACGATGGAGCTTGCCATGGTCGGCGCCATCTCGGTCGGCGCCTATAACCCGCCCGATACGATTTCCGGCACTATCCTGGGCGTATCTCTTGCCATGCAGGCCGGCGCGGACGCTTCGGCGGCCCTGACCCTGGGCATTCCTATCGCAACGATCGTCCTGGCGCTCGATACCGCCCTGGGCCAGCCGGTGATGCTGCTGCTGGTGCACCGTATCGACAAAAACGTCGAGGACGGAGACACCAAGGCCATCACGCGCAACATGCTCATCGCCGGTTACGCGCAGAGCTGGTGCGGCCTGCTGATTATTCCCCTGGCATTCTTCTTTGGCGCCGATGCTGTTGCCAGCCTGCTCAACATCATCCCCGATTTCGTTCAGACCGGCATGGATGTCGCCGCCGCCTTCTTGCCCGCACTCGGCTTTGCGATGCTGGCGCAGATGATTATGAACAAAACGGTGGCTCCGTTCTTCTTCGCTGGCTTCTTCCTCGTCGCCTACTTTGGCATTAGCACGACGGGCGTGGCGATCTTTGCCGCGATCATCGTCGTCGCGATGACGGTTTTGGGTGATAAGAAAAAAGCGGAGCAGCCCGCAGTGGCAACCGAGGATCCTGCGATTGGGAGTGGGTTCGATGAGTTTTAAGTTTGAGTCTTCTTACGACGGGCTGATTTCCCGCGCAGACCTTAAGAAGCTGTTCTGGCGCTCGATTCCCTATGAGCATTCCTGGAACTACGAGCGTATGGGCCATATCGGCTTTATGTGGGCCCTTATGCCGATTCTTCGCAAGCTGTATCCGCAGGATGCGGACTTTAAGGCCGCCCTTAAGCGCCATATGGAGCTCTATAACGTCACGCCGTACATCTCGACGCTCCCCATGTCCATCGCCGCTGCAATGGAAGAGGTCAACGCTACTGACGATAGCTTTGACACGAGCGCGATCTCAAATGTCAAGCTTGCTTTGATGGGACCGCTGTCCGGTGTGGGCGATGCCTTCTACTGGGGCACGCTGCGAATTTTGGCAACGGGTGTCGGCACGTCGCTGGCGCTACAGGGCTCTATTCTTGGCCCGATTTTGTTCCTGCTCGTGTTCAACGTCCCTCACTACATCATCCGTTACCTGCTGACGTTTGTGGGATATCGCTTTGGCTCGGACATGATCAGCAAGGTCCAGGAATCGGGCATTATGGACACGATCGTCAAGATGGCCTCCATCATGGGCGCCATGGTGATCGGTGCTATGACCATGGAGATGGTCACCGTGGACATTCCGCTCATGGTCGGCGCGGGCGATGGTGCTCAGACGCTGGCCGAGCTGCTCAACGGAATCTTCCCGGGCTTTGTCACGATGGGGCTGTTTGGAATCGTCTATCTCATGCTCAAGAAGAAGATGAATCCGCTGGTCATCATGCTCGTGATCCTGCTCGTGAGTATCGCCGGCGCGTTCTTTGGAGTGCTTGGTGTTCAGTAGGGCATCCGTCATAATGAGAATAATGTAAGAGGGGGCGTCGCGCACACTGTGCTGCGGCGCCCTTTTGCCGAAAGGTGGACAAGATGGAGTATCCGCAGCTTGCCGTCATGAATATCAGCCATCGTTATTTTGACCTTGAGGAATTCTTTTCTTCGGCAGCGGCCTCGGGCTACACGTGTTGCGAGCTTTGGACCGGGGCGATGCATCTGTATGTCGATTGCCATGGATACGATTCGCTCGAGCAGGTGCGGGAGCTGTCGCAGCGGTATGGGGTTCGGATTGTGGGGCTTTGTCCCGAACAGAACAACCCCAAGCCGTGGAATATCGCGGCGCGTGGGAATGAGGCGCGTGCCCGCACGCTCGCGTACTTTAAGAACGTTGTGGATATCGCGGCGGAACTTGGAGCCGAGCAGGTCATGGTCTCGAGCGGCTGGGCATTTTTGAACGAGCCGATCGAGGACGCGTGGGGTCGCAGCGCCTCGATGCTGCGTGCGATTGCCGAGCATGCGGGAGAGCGCGGCGTGCGACTGGTGCTCGAGGCCCTACAGCCGGTTGAGTCGATGATCGTGAACTCGGCGGCCGACACGAAGCGCATGATCGAGGCAGTTGATCATCCGGCACTTAAGGCGTGTCTGGATTTGGGCGCTATGGCGGTGGCAGGGGATACCATCGACGATTATTTCGATCTGCTTGGCGAAGATGTCGCCCACGTGCATTTTGTCGATGTTGCGGCAGATGGCACGACGCATCTTGCCTGGGGTGACGGCGACCGCGATATGCGCGCCGACCTGGATAGGCTGGTGGCGCGCGGCTATCGCGGAGTTGTTTCGGCCGAGACCTATGACGGGCGCTATTTCGCCGACCCCGCAGCTGCCGATGCGCAGGTAATGGCAGAGTATCGTCGTGCGATTGGCGCCTAGGCGGGTTTGGGTTGCGGCGATCTGCCCTATGTTTCCAAATGAATACGGCGTGAGCGGCTGCGATGGATTTTCCCCGCAAACACTCTAGTATGCTAAAGTACCCAGAAGACCGGCGGAGCTATGCCGGTCTTCTGTTCTATATGAAACACAGCATGAGGAGGCTCACCAGATGACGGCCACACCGTGGGGATTCCGGGACATATTGCCCGAGGAGGCTCAGGCGCGCGAGGAGATTGCGCTGACGGTGAAGAGCTGCTTTAGGGAGCATCATTACCTTCCGGTCGAGACGCCACTGCTCGAGGACAAGGGTTCGCTCGAGGAAGGCGGCCGCATCGCGGACACGCCGTTTAAGCTCTTTGACGATGATGGTCGCCTGCTGGTGGTCCGTCCCGACAACACGCTGCCGATCGTTCGCCTGGTTTCGACTCGCATGCGCGCGGCCGATCTGCCGCTGCGCCTGCGCTATGAGGCGCCGGTGGTCCGCGAGTGTCAGTGCAATGCCGGCGGCTCGCGTCAGTTTACGCAACTGGGTTTTGAGCTTATCGGCGCGGGCGATACCGCGGGCGATGTCGAGATTGTCTCGCTCGTGGCCGAGGCCGTGCGCAAGTTGGCGCTGCCCGATGCGCGCATTATCGCAGGTAGCGTGCGTCCGTTTAAGGAGCTGCTTGCGGCGTGCGAGGATCGTGAGCTGGCTGCCGAGGCCCTGCGCTGCGTGCATGCCAACGACTTTGTGGGCCTCGATGCCCGCGTGGCGGTAAGCGTCGAGTCCGATGCCGTCAAGGCCGCCATTAGCGAGCTGCCGCGTCTGCACGGCGGTGCCGAGGTGCTCGACCGCGTGGACGCGCTGCTGGAGGCCGCCGGTATCGTCGCGCCGCTGACGCGCGAGCTGCGTGCCCTGGTCGAGGGCCTGGCACCCGAGGACGCCCAGGTGCTGTCGTTCGACTTCTCTATCATGAACTCTTTCGATTACTACACGGGCTTGGTCTTTAAGGCCTATGCCGGCGGACTGCCCGATCCGGTCGGTTCGGGCGGACGCTACGATTCCATCTTTACCGGCGCATTTGGCGACGGTATCGAGGTGCCGGCGGCGGGCTTCGCCTTTTCGCTCGAGCGTCTGGAGGCCGTGCGCACCTCGGCCGAGGACGCCGCTTCCGATGGCGACCACGCCGTGGGCCGTGGCGCCGAGGGGCCGCTGCGTATCGCCGTGCCCAAGGGTTCGCTCAAGGCCGATACCCTCGACGTGCTTGAGACCGCGGGCCTGGACGTCTCCGAGCTGCGTGACCCCGGCCGTCACCTGATCGTGCGCGGCCGCGACACGCGTGCCGGCGAGGGCGCGGTCGGCGATATCGAGTTTGTCATCGTGCGTCCCAGCGATGCGCCTGCCTTTGTGGGTTGCGGCGGTGCCGATTGCGGCATCTGCGGCTGGGACTCGCTCATCGAGGCAGACCTCAACCTGCTGCAGCTGGTCGACCTGGGCTATGGCCTGTGCACCTTTATCGAGGCGGAGCCCGCACGGCGCGCCGGTCAGGCCGAGCGCAACTATGCTCGCCGCGGGTCGCTTCGCGTGGCCACCAAGTATCCGCGCATCGCGAGTGCCTGGTATGCCGAGCGAGGCGTGAACGCGGACATCGTTTCGCTGCACGGCAACATCGAGTTGGGCCCCATCGTCGGCATGACCGATCGCATCGTGGATATTACCGCCACGGGCGCCACGCTGCGCGACAACGACCTGGTCATCACCGGTCGCATTATGGACTGTACGGCCCGCTTCTTCGTCAACCCGGGTGCTGCGCGCCTGGATCCGCGCGTGCGCAATCTGGCAGATCGCTTGGCAGCGGCCGTGAAGGACAAGCATTTTGAGCCCGTTGCGGGCTCGGCACAATAGCGCGAGCACGCACGGGCGTCCCAACGTCTGGGCTGCGGGCCGATTGGCGCCGCCGCCCGGCCTCTCGTTTTTCGAACACAACCTCGACCGATAGGGGATACCGATATGAAGACCATCAAGCTTGCTCCCGGTGAGCGCCTCGTTACCAACCAGCTCAACCGCAAGGGCGTGCTGCCGCAAAACATCGTCGACGCCGCCCGCGATATCGTGGCCAACGTGCGTGCCAACGGCGATGCCGCGGTGCGCGATTACTGTCAGCGTTTTGACGGTGTCGAGCTGCAGAGCTTCCGCTTGCCGCAGGAGCAGATCGATGCCGCGCTCGAAGGCCTCGATCCCGCTTTTGTCGCGGCGCTCGAGAAGGCTGCACGCCAGATTCGTGAGTTCCACCAGCGCGAGGTCGAGCAGAGCTGGTTTACCACGCGCCCGGACGGCACGATACTCGGCGTTAAGGTGACCCCGCTCGCGGCGGCTGGCATCTATGTGCCGGGCGGTCGCGCGCAGTATCCCTCCACGGTGCTCATGAACGCCATTCCCGCCAAGGTCGCCGGCGTCAAGCGCGTGGTCATGGTGACCCCGCCTCAAAAGGATGGCCTGATCAGCCCGTACACGCTTGCCGCGGCAAAGCTCGGTGGCGTGGACGAGATTTATATGGTGGGCGGCGCTCAGGCCGTGGCCGCGCTGGCGTACGGCACCGAGACCATTCCGCGCGTCGACAAGATCACCGGCCCGGGCAACGCCTTTGTCGCCGCGGCCAAGCAGATTGTCTCGGGCGACGTGGGAATCGACATGGTCGCTGGCCCCTCCGAGGTCTGCGTGCTGGCCGATGCCACGGCCAAGCCCATGGTGGTTGCGGCCGACCTGATGGCCCAAGCCGAGCACGATCCGCTCGCTGCCTGCTATCTGGTGACCTGCGACGAGCAGTTTGCGCGCGAGGTCGAGGCGGGCATCGACATTCTAGTGGCGCAGTCGCCGCGCGCCGAGATTACCCGTGCTTCGCTGGACAACGAGGGCACCATCGTGGTGGCTGCCGATATGGCCGCCGCCGTCGAGGCCGTGAACACCGTGGCGCCTGAGCACCTTGAGCTGCACTGCAAGGATGCTATGGGCCTGCTCGGCGGCATCCGCAACGCCGGCGCCATCTTTGTGGGCGCCTGGAGCTCCGAGCCGCTCGGCGATTACGTCGCCGGCCCCAACCACACGCTGCCGACCGGCGGCACCGCCATGTTCTCCAACCCGCTTTCGGTGGAGGAGTTCGTCAAGCGCTCGAGCGTCATTTGCTATACGCCCGAGGGCCTGCTCTCCGACGCTCCTGCCACACAGCGTCTAGCCGAGGCCGAGGGCCTGTGGGCGCACGCGCTTTCTGCTGCCCTGCGTCGTCGCGTGCTGGAGCAGGGCGAGGATGCCGTGGGTGCCGAGTCACTGGCTGCGGCCGACCTGACCAAGGTCGCCTGGCCGGGCGACGCCGTGGCGACGGTTGCTGAGGGCGTGGACCTGGCGGCGGCTGCAGGCGGTGCCGCTGGCGCGACCGGCGAGGAGGTCTAACATGGCCGAACTCACGCCGCGCATGAAGGAGCTCGTCCAGCCCTACTTGACCGGCATCGAGCCCTACGATCCCAACTTTACGCCCACGCGCATCAATCTTTCGGCCAACGAGAACACCTATCCCGTGCCGGCCGGCGTGCGCGAGGCGGTTGATGCGGCCTTGGCTGCCGCACCGCTCAACCGCTATCCCGATCCCATGTCCAACGACCTGCGCGACGAGCTTGCTGCCTGGCATGGCGTGACGCGCGAGAACATCTGCGTGGGCAACGGCGGCGACGAGCTACTCTATAACTTCCTGCTGGCGTTTGGCGGCGCGGGGCGGATCCTGCTCAACTGCCCGCCGTGCTTTAGCGAGTACGCGTTCTTTGCGTCGCTCTGTCAGACCGAGGTGCGCGACGTGTGGCGCGACCCGGCAACTTTTGAGCTCGACCAGGCGGCGGTGCTTGCGGCCGCACCCGAGTGCAACCTGGCGATCGTGACCTCGCCCAACAATCCCACGGGCGACGTGGCGCCGCTCGACTTTGTCGCGGCGCTGTGCGATGCGTGCCCCGGCATGGTCATGGTCGACGAGGCCTACGTGGAGTTTGCCGACGATTCGTTTGGCGCGGCAACTACGGCGCAAGGCCTTATTGCCGAGCATCCTAACCTGGTGATTCTGCATACACTGTCCAAGGCGTTCGGCGCCGCCGGCACGCGCCTGGGCTATGTGATCGCGGCGCCCGAGGTCATCGACGTGTTCGCGGCGATTCGCCAGATCTATTCGGTCAACGTGTTGAGCCAGGCGGCGGCGCTTGCCTGCGTGCGTGCCCGCGATGCGTACGCGCCCGTGGTGGCACAGGTCGCATCCGAGCGCGAGCGCGAGTTGTGTGCCCTGCGCGCAATGGCTGCCGAGGGTCTGCCCGTGGAGGCGTGGCCGAGCGCGGCGAACTTTGTGCTTGTGCGCACGCCGCATGCCACGCGCGTGCGCGAGCGTCTGCGCGACGAGTATTCGATTTTGGTGCGCGACTTTAGTTACGCGCCGGGGCTCGCGGACTGTCTGCGCATTACCGTAGGCACCCCGCAGGAAAACGATGAGGTACTGGCCGCGTTTGCCGCGCTGGTGAAGGAGGAGATGTAGATGGACCGCTATGCCGAGGTGACCCGCGAGACGGGGGAGACCGACATTGTCGTCAAGCTCGACCTGGATGGATGCGGCGTGTGCGATATCTCGACCGGTGTACCGTTTTTCGACCATATGCTCAACGCCTTTGGCCGCCATGGCCTGTTTGATCTGACGGTGCATGCGGTAGGCGACGTGGAGGTCGATGCGCACCATACCGTCGAGGACACGGGCATCGTGCTGGGCGAGGCGTTTTGCCAAGCGTTGGGCAACAAGGCGGGCATTACACGCTTTGCCGATGCGGCAATCGCCATGGACGAGACACTCGTGATGGCTGCTGTTGATATTTCGGGCCGCGGGCAGGCCTACTGCGAGCTGCCCGTGCCGACCGAGCGCGTGGGCACCTTTGATACCGAGCTGGCCGTCGAGTTCTTCTACGCCTTTGCGCGCGATGCCAAGCTCACGCTGCACGTGCGTGAGCTGGCGGGCGGCAATTCGCACCACATTATCGAGGCCGCCTTTAAGGCCGTGGGCCGCACGATGCGCCACGCCTGCGAGCTCGATTCCCGCGTGCAGGGCATCCCCAGCACCAAGGGTTCGCTGTAGCTGACGGATCGCACAAACTACCACAAAGGTGCCTGTCCCCTTTGTGGTGGTTTTGGACGATGGGAAAAGGGAGGGTCGCGTGGGCGAACCGAAGATCGTGGTGGTCGACTACCACAAGGGCAACTTGTCGAGCGTCGTGCGCGGGCTTGCACGCGCCAGTGCCGCCGCCTGCACGTCGGACAATCCGGAGCAGATCCGCAACGCCGACGGCCTGGTCATTCCGGGCGTGGGTGCGTTCTATGACGCGATTGCCTTTATGCGCCAGAGCGGCGAGGAGACGGCCGTGCTCGATGCCGTCGCCGCTGGAACTCCGCTGCTCGGCATCTGCCTGGGCCTTCAGCTATTTTTTGAGCGCGGCAACGAGGGCGTGCCGGCGGACGAGGGCGCGGTCGCGGACGGAAACGCTCCCGAGCAGGCTGGCGGTCCCTGGGTCGATGGCCTGGGTATTATGCGCGGCTCGTGCACGCGCCTGGAGTCGAGCCGCCTGAAGGTGCCGCACGTGGGCTGGGACCAGGTGCACATGACGTCCGCCGGTGCGGCTGATCCGCTGCTTGCCGGTTTTGCCGAGGGCGCCAACATGTACTTCACCCACAGCTACGCGGTGGCCGACGACGTCGATGCCGCCGATGTGTTGGCGCGCACGCACTATACACGGAGTTTCCCGTGCATCGTGCGCCATGGCAACGTGTGGGGCTGCCAGTTCCATCCCGAGAAATCCTCCGCGCTGGGTCAGCGCATCCTTAAGAACTTCGTCAACATCGTCGAGGAGGTCGGCCGATGATCCTGTTTCCCGCAATCGATCTGATCGGCGGCAAGGTTGTACGCCTGGAGCGCGGCGACCGCAGCCGCTGCAAGGTATATTCCGACGACCCCGTGGCCGTTGCCCGCTCGTTTGCCGAGCAGGGCGCAAGCTGGGTGCATGTCGTCGACCTATCCGCTGCCTTTGGCGAGGACGAGGACACATGCGCTGCCAACTCGGCGGCGATTAAGGCCATCTGCGGCGTCGACGGTCTGTCCGTGGACGTAGGCGGCGGCGTCCGCTCGCTCGCGCGCATCGACGAGCTGGCCGGCTATGGTGCTCGCCGCATTGCGCTGGGCACCGTGCTGGTGACCGAGCCGGGTTTTGCCGAGGTGGCAGCCCAAGGTTTTGGCGAGCTGTTGGTGGCTGACATTGCCGCGCGCGACGGCCAGGTCAAGGTGAACGGCTGGCGCGACGGCGCGGGCGTGGCGCTCGACGATGCCGTGGCGCAGCTTTCCGAGCTGGGCTTTAAGCATCTGGTGTATACCGACATCGCGCGCGATGGCATGCAGACGGGCATCGATGTGGCGGCGTATCGCCATGTGGCCGAGGTCGCGGGTTTTCCCGTCGTGGCTTCGGGCGGCATCTCGGCGCTCGACGACATCCGCGCACTGGCCGCGGTGGGTGAGGGCGCGATTGAAGGTGCCATTACCGGTCGTGCGCTCTACGAGGGCAACTTTACGTTGGCCCAGGCGCTGGCCGCCGCTCGAGGGGAGGAATAGCCCATGCTTACCAAACGCGTGATTCCCTGCTTGGACGTTAAGGACGGCCGCGTGGTCAAGGGCGTCAACTTTGTGAGCTTGCGCGACGCGGGCGATCCGGTGGAGCTGGCGCGCGCCTACGACCGCGAGGGTGCGGACGAGGTCGTCTTTCTGGATATTACCGCGACGAGCGACAACCGAGCGACGACCATCGAGATGGCGGCGCATGCGGCCGAGGAGCTCGCCATTCCCTATACCGTGGGCGGCGGCTTTCGCGACCTGGCGGGCATGCGCACCATGGTTGCCGCCGGTGCCGACAAGGTGTCGCTCAACTCGGCGGCCGTGCGCGATCCGTCGTTGATCAGCCAGGCCGCCGCGGCGTTTGGTAGCCAAGCCGTGGTCGTGGCGATCGATGCCAAGCGCGTGGGACTGCCCGGGGAGCCGGGTGCCGACAAGTGGGAGGTCTTTACCGCGGGCGGTCGCAACGCCACGGGTATCGATGCGGTGGCGTGGGCCGAGGAGGCGGCTCGCCGCGGCACCGGCGAGATCCTGCTCACCAGCATGGACCGCGACGGCACCAAGGCTGGCTTTGACCTGGCACTCACCCGTGCCGTGGCGCGCGCGGTGCCGATTCCCGTCATCGCGAGCGGTGGCGTGGGCACGCTCGAGCATTTTGCCGAGGGCGTGATCGAGGGCGAAGCCGACGCCGTGCTGGCGGCCAGTGTCTTTCACTTTGGAACCTTCAGCATTCGCGAAGTCAAAGAGTATATGGCCAGCCAAGGCATTCCTGTGAGGCTGGACTTCTAATGCTGCGGCTTGCCCAGGCACCCGACCTTTCGGCTCCAACCCTCCTCGCGTACTTAAGTACGCGTCGTCGGGCTTGTCGCTCGTAATCTCGGGCACCTGGACAACCCTCGCCGACCTGCGAAGTTTGAATTTGGGAAGAGAAATGGAAGAGATAACCGATCCTTCAAAGCTTACATACGACGCCAAGGGGCTGATTCCTTGTGTTGTTCAGCAGTATGACACCGGCGAGGTGCTTATGGTTGCCTGGATGAACGAGGAGTCGGTGGGGTTGACGCTCAAGACCGGCACCACGTGGTTTTGGAGCCGTAGCCGCCAGGAGCTCTGGAACAAGGGCGCGACGAGCGGCAATATGCAAGCGGTCAAGGAGCTCTGGGCCGACTGCGATAGCGATACGCTGCTGGTCAAGGTTGACTCGCCGGGTCCGGCCTGCCACACCGGCAACCGTACCTGCTTCTTTAAGAAACTCGCGTAGGACGGGCGCTCGACTAGGCGCTTGGCCAACCAGAAAGGATTGAACTATGGGTGTGCGCACCGCAAACGTTCAGGATGGAAATATCGGTGAGACGCTGACGGGGCTCGCCGAGGTGATTCACGGCCGTCGCGACGCATCGCCGCGGGAGAGCTACACCGCTCGTCTGTTGACCGACGTCGAGGACGAGCTGCTCAAGAAGCTTGCCGAGGAGGCGAGCGAGGTGATCATGGCCTGCAAGGATAACGATCACGATCACATCCGCTACGAGGCCGGCGACCTGGTCTACCACCTGCTCGTGACGCTCGAGCGCTACGGCATCACCCTCGACGAGCTGGCCGGCGAACTCAACGCCCGCCGCCACTAGTCATTGGGTAGTCATTGGGGACGTTCTTAAACGACTAGTCGTTTGGGACAGTCTTTGCCGACGCTGCCAAATAACATGCCCAATTACTACGATGAAACTGGATCTGCTGACCACATGTCGGTTTTGAGCAAATCGTCAACGCTTCTACCTGCGGTTTTATTTTCCGCATTAAGCCGATGGTCGGAGGTTTGCGGTTCATCGTAGTAAACGGGCGTTCTTTTTGGCGGGCGGTGTTGCACGGGCGTCGGTGGTGAGCAAAACGACCTGTTTTCCTCCGTCCCCAAGGGGTCATTTGTGAAGAGTGTCCCCAACGACTAGTCTTAGGCGAGGGGCGTGGGCTCCCATTCTCCGGTGAGGTGGGGGATGTCGAAGGTTCGATAGCTACAGTCGTAGGCGTGGGCCTGGGCCTCGCGGATGTTCCAGCAGATGTCGCAGGCGCGGTGTGCGTCCGAGCCAAAGGTAATGGGCACCTCGGCATGGGCAAAGCAGCGCAAGAGGCCGGTCGCGGGGTAGTAGTCGTCGAGCCCCTTGCGCGACGCGGCAGTCGAGACCTCAACGCGCCGATTCGTGTCGTGTGCGCATTCTGCCATCTGCCCCCAGAACGGCGCGGGGTCAAAATCGGGCGCAAAGCCCTCCTTCGAAAAGCGCATGACCAGGTCGGGGTGGGCCATCACGTCAAAGTTGAGCGGGCTTTCGCAGGCGCAACACCAGTCGTCGACGTAGCGCTCCCACACGCCGCGCACGCCCAGGTTTTCCCAAACGTGCAGGTTGGTGTCATCGTCGATCCAACCGCAGCACGAATCGGGCGCATCGGGACGAACGACGTCCTCTGTCCCCGCCGTACCCGGGGTACCGGCCATGATATCGCCGGGGTTGCCAATCCAATGCACACTGCCCAGGCGTACGACGGCGCCCTGGGACCAGCGCTCAACCAAAGGCTCGCAGCCTTCATACCAATCGCACTCAAAGCCATAGATAAGCTCGAGCTCCGGCGCGATCTGCGCGGCGAGCTTGCGGGCGTCCTCAAAGGCCAGGCGATGCGCCGGCAGGTCGCCCTCGACAACCTGTACCTCGCAATTGGAATCCATGCTGGCAGGCAGGGTAAGGTGATCGGTCGAGACCATGGCACGGCAACCGGCTGCAGCAGCGGCGCGAACGTTGTCCTCAAACGAGGCGTGTCCGTCCGAGAACGAGGTGTGGGTATGGCAATCGACCAGCGGGCAGGCGGGCATGGCGACTCCTTTGCATTTGGCGAATCCGCTCCATTGTAATGGCGCGACCCCTGACGCGCCGGGAACGCTGCAAGTCGAAACCGACCGGAAAGGGCAGGCGGCGCACGCCGACGTCCGCGACGGGCAAAAGTCCCGCCCATCCCATGACGACACCCCCACGCCGCCCGCGATGTGTTAGCGTTTGGATGAACAAAACGAGCCCGTGCGGAAAGGAGCCGGACCGTATGCCATGCGATACCACATCCCCGCTGTCTCGCGAGACCGATGCGCCCGAAACTATCGTCAAACTGGAGTGCGACATCGATGACGCGTCGCCTGAGGTGCTTGCCTACGCTGCCGATTGCCTGCGCAAGGCCGGCGCCCGCGAAGTGCATTGGTTGCCGCTTTACTGCAAAAAGGGCCGTCCCGGCTGGCAGTTGCAGGTAATCTGTACCCACGAGGATATCGAGCGCCTGCAGACGATTGTCTTTTTGGAAACCACGACCAATGGCATCCGCCGCCAGGTTATGGAGCGCGTTTGCCTACCACGCCGCTTTGAGCGCGTAACAACGCCATGGGGCGAGGTGTCCGTCAAGGTGGCGACCTTGCCCGACGGCAGCGAGCGCGCGGCGCCCGAGTACGAAGACTGCGCCCGCCTTGCCCGCGAGCACAATGTGCCGCTCCAACGCGTGATGCAGGCGGTCCAGAGCGCGGCACTGCGATTTGAGTAACGCGGCCGGCGGCACGCCACGCCCAGCTCCATCAACCCCACCCGAAAGGACCACCATGAAATACCTCATCGCCTCCGACATCCACGGCTCGGCATACTGGACCGAGCGCCTGGTCGCCGCCATCGAGTCCGAGCAGCCCGACCGCATCGTCCTGCTGGGCGACCTGCTCTACCATGGTCCGCGTAACGACCTGCCGCGCGACTACGCCCCCAAGCGCGTGATTCCGCTGCTCAACGCCCTGGCCGACCGCATCATCGCGGTGCGCGGCAACTGTGATGCCGAGGTCGACCAGATGGTGCTCGACTTTCCCGTCATGGCCGACTACGCCACGCTGTTCGACGAGACCGGCCGCGAGCTGTTCCTGACGCACGGCCACGTCTTTGGCGCCGGCATGCACAACAGCGTCGACCACGTGCCCGCGCTGCCCGAGGGCTCCGCGCTCGTCTACGGCCACACGCACATCAAGGTTAACGAGGCAAGCGAGGCGCACCCGGGCCTGTGGCTTTTCAACCCCGGCAGCGTGAGCATTCCCAAGGACGACTCGCACAGCTACGGTATCTACGAGGGCGGCGCGTTCCGCCACGTGATCATGGAGGAGGACTAACCATGCCCGAGCATATGGCTCAGCAAAATGCCGAGGGCTCGCGCGACCTGTCCACGCTGGTCAACGCGTCGGCCGAGCTGCAGCATCTGGTGCAGACCATTTGGCGCCTGCGTCAGCCCGACGGTTGCCCGTGGGACCGCGAGCAGACGCACCGCAGCATTGGCAAGAACATGATCGAGGAGGCCTACGAGGCGCTCGACTGCATCGAGGCCGATGATGCGGCACACCTGCGCGAGGAGCTGGGCGACGTGCTCATGCAGGTAGTGTTGCATGCGCAGATCGCGGCGGATGCCGGTGAGTTTACGCTGGCCGATGTGGCGCGCGATATCGACGCCAAGCTCATTCGCCGTCATCCGCACGTGTTTGGCGATGCGGACGCCGAGAGCTCCGACGAGGTGCTCAAGATTTGGGATGAGGTCAAGCTTGCCGAGAAGGTTGCCAAGGACAAGGCCGTGGCAGCGGGCGAAGCTGCGCCCGAGGGTCTGCTCGACGGCGTGCCCACGCATCTGCCGGCGCTGATGCAGGCGCAGAAGGTGTCGCGCAAGGCGGCTGCCGTGGGCTTTGAGTGGGAGACGGTCCAGGATGTGTGGGACGAGGTAGCTGAGGAGCGTGCCGAGTTTGAGGCCGAGGAGCCCGGCTCGCCCGAGCGCGAGATGGAGTTTGGCGACCTGCTCTTTGCCCTAGTCAACGTTGCGCGCAAAGAAGGAATCGACGCCGAGAGCGCCCTTCGCGCCAGCACGGCAAAGTTCCGCCGTCGCTGGGCTGCGATGGAGGCCGCCGTGCACGAGGCGGGCGATGACCTCGCCGCCTGCTCAACCGCTCAACTCAACGACCTGTGGGACCAAGCAAAAGCAAGCGAGTGAGGCCTGCGTCTCTCACGGCATCCATTCGTAGAGAGGTCTCTACAAGCAAAAAGCCATATACAACGGAAGATGTGCCAGCTGTGCTTCGGCATCCCACTCGAGTTGTTTAGGGTGCAACACGTAAGCCATCCCAATCTTCTTGTTAAAGCGCGCGCGGAATCGGTCGAGGGAGATGGTTCCGTATCTGCGTGGCGACTTAACTTCGATGGGGCTGATGCGCGGCTTTCCGGCGGCATTGACATAGGGTCGGGTGACGAGGAAGTCGATTTCCATGCGCTCCTCCCCCTCCTTCTTTCCGCTTTGGGAATAAAAGAAGAGTCTGTATCCATTGGCCTTTAGAGATTGGGCAACGTAGTTTTCGGTAAGCATTCCTTCGTTCAATCCGATGTCGCCGCGAAGCACGGCCCTGTAAACGTCTTCATCGGTATCGTTGTTGTCAGAGAAGGCAAGCGTTACAAGCAGGCCGGTGTCCGCCATGTAGCACTTGAGGGCCGTTTGCTCCATGCTGAGTGAAAGGCCCACGCTCGGTTCGCTTGCGGCATAGCAGATATTGGCAATTCGCGCGTCTGCCAGCCAAAAGAAGGCTTCTTCGTAGGTGCGCATGCGTGCGTTTTTATCAAGTGAGGAAAGCTTGAATCGTTTTTCGTGCTTAGAGAGCTGACCCGGGATGCCATCGAGTACGGAGACGACTTTGAATTCGTAACCGGTTGCAAAACGAGAGATATCGTTGCGATAGAGCTGGACGATTCGGCGCTTCGAAGCGTCGACGGGCGCAAAAGCGCGCTGTTCAACATAGATGGATACCGGCTCAGGCATGCCGCCTACGAGCATGTATTCGCGCATAAGGGAGAGCGCTCTGCGATGTAGGGCATCGGGGAGCGGCTTCATCTTGTTAAAACTCATGCGAATGAGATCGGCCAGCCCCTTTTCGTCCATGCCCCAAAGAAACTCCTCAAAGTCGAGGGGCTCAAGTTCCAGAGACTCTTCCTCGGATGGGATGACGATATCTTTAATGTTCTGCTTGATGCTGAGCAGGGATCCAGTTTCGATGTAGTCGTAACGTCCGTCTGCAACGAGATACTTGATGAGTCCGCGTGCTTGCGGGTACATCTGGACCTCGTCAAAGACGATAAGCGTCTCGTGTTCATAGAGTTTGACGTTATAGAAAACCGAGAGATAGAGGAAGAGCGAGTCGAAGTCAGTGCGATAGTCCTCAAAATATTGCTTAACTTCGGCAGGTGCTTGAAAGAAATCAATGACAAGGCAGGACTTGTATTCGGTTTCTCCAAACGTGCGGGCAAGCGTGCTCTTGCCGACGCGGCGGGCTCCTTCAATAAGAAGTGCTGTTTTACCAGCGTTTTCATGCTTCCATTTTAGTAGTTTGTCATAGGCTTTTCGTTTAAGCATGGCTACCTCGTACACGATATCCAGAACTTTTATAACCTGATTATGCACGATATCCAGAACTTCAGACCCTTAGAATTGCACGATATCCAGAACTTTGAACGATGTAAAAGCACATTATTGGCTCTTTCATTCGCAAGCCAGGTAAAGACGG
This sequence comes from uncultured Collinsella sp., assembly GCA_900542905.1. Taxonomy (GTDB): domain Bacteria; phylum Actinomycetota; class Coriobacteriia; order Coriobacteriales; family Coriobacteriaceae; genus Collinsella. The sequence continues at coordinate 169,569 of UQPF01000003.1, read as the reverse complement.
TATGCCGATAGAAGAATTTAATGGGGGGGGCGACCTCTAGAGATGAATGCTCGGTGCAAAAACAAGCGCCCCAAAGAATGATTTCTCCAATTCATATGTATCCCTCGGCTAACTTAGGGCATAATGCAAAAAGTGCGACATGGCTAACTTACGGAGGCGCACCAATGGTGCACAGTCGGCCAGTCGCTTGCATCAACCGTTTCCAAGTGAGAGGGAGACAACATGAGTGACATTTTGGATGTCTACGGTCGCGAGGTGCTCGACAGCCGCGGCAACCCCACCGTAGAGGTCGAGGTCGTGCTCGAGGACGGCAGCTTCGGTCGCGCGATGGTGCCTTCGGGCGCTTCGACCGGCGCCTTTGAGGCATGCGAGTTGCGCGACGGCGACAAGGGTCGCTACCTGGGCAAGGGCGTCTCGCAGGCCGTCGAGCACGTCAACAACGAGTGCGCCGATGCCGTCGTGGGCCTCGATGCCTTCGACCAGCGCGCCGTCGATGCCGCACTGATTGCCGCCGACGGTACGCCCAACAAAACCAAGCTCGGCGCCAACGCCATCCTGGGCGTGTCGCTGGCCGTTGCCCGCGCCGCTGCCGAGTCGGCGGGCCTGTCGCTGTACCAGTACCTGGGCGGCGTCAACGCCCACCTGCTGCCCACGCCCATGATGAACATCCTCAACGGCGGCGTGCATGCCGACAACAACGTTGACTTCCAGGAGTTCATGATCATGCCCGTGGGTGCTCCGAGCTTTGCCGAGGGCCTGCGCTGGTGCGCCGAGGTCTACCACACCCTCAAGGGCGTGTTGCACGAGGCCGGCCTGGGCGGCGGCGTGGGCGACGAGGGCGGCTTCGCGCCCAATCTCAAGACCAACGCCGAGCCGTTCGAGTACATTACCAAGGCCGTGGAGAAGGCTGGCTTTAAGCCCGGCGTCGACTTCATGTACGCCATGGATCCGGCATCGACCGAGTTCTACAACGCCGAGACCGGCATGTACGAGCTCAAGGGCGAGGGCGTTGAGTACACGAGCGCCCAGATGGTCGATTACTGGGAGAAGCTTGTCGACACCTATCCCATCATCTCCATCGAGGATGGTATGGCAGAGGAGGACTGGGACGGCTGGGTCGAGCTCACCCGCCGCATTGGCAACAAGGTGCAGCTCGTAGGCGACGACCTGTTCGTCACCAACACCGAGCGCCTTAAGAAGGGTATCGAGCTGGGCGCCGCCAACGCGATTCTGGTCAAGGTCAACCAGATCGGCACGCTCACCGAGTCGCTCGAGGCTATCGAGACCGCCAAGGAGGCCGGCTACGCTTGCATCGTGAGCCACCGTTCCGGCGAGACCGAGGACTCCACGATCGCCGACCTGGTCGTGGGTGTTAACGCCGGCCAGATCAAGTCGGGCGCCCCGTGCCGCAGCGACCGTATTGCCAAGTACAACCAGCTCATCCGCATCGAGGACGAGCTCGAGGGCAGCGCGCGCTACGCCGGTAAGGCCGCGTTCTACAACATTCGCTAAACGGGCGAATTTGGCGAGGGGGAGGCTGACTCGGTTCCTCCCCGTCTTGGCTGGATGCCGCAAAGAACTATGGGCGCTGGGCCATACGGCTCAGCGCCTTTTTTATGTCGAGCAAAGGCTGGCGAAGGCGGTGCGGGCGCTCGTGCTATAACTAAAGGACTTAGCGCAAACAAACCTCAACCGCACAAGGCGCACATGGATCAGATTTACGACAACAGGTATTATTCCGCCGGTTCGCGCGAGCCGTCGCCTCGTCGTGCGCGTACCGCACAGCTTGGCGGGTCTGGTTATGCTGGTGCTGATCGCTCCAGGTATAGCTCGCCGGCGACTTCGCATCCCAATGCTCAGCCAAATAGTTCCTCGGATAGTCCGGTGCGCCCATCGCGTTCCAAGCATGCGTCGCGCCCTTCGACCCAGGCGTCCGACAAGCCGCGCCGTCCCTCAAGCCGTCTTTCCGGCTCGGACTTTATGCACTACGCCAACGACAACGCAGCGGTCAAGGCAATTTACGACTTTACCCACGGTCCTCAGCGAGGGCTGTTTATCGGTATTGTCGTCGCCCTGGTGCTCGTGAGCCTGTACTTTCCCGTGCGCGACCTCTACGTTGCCAAACGCTCGAGCGATATCTTGGCCAAGCAGGTCGAGATTCGCCAGCAGTACAACGACGAGCTGCAGAAAAGCGTCGACAAGCTGCTCTCAGAGGAGGGCATTAAGGACGCGGCGACCGAGGACCTGGGCCTGGTGATGCCCGGCGAGACCAAGATTGACGTGCTGGGCCTGGACGACGATTCGGACTCGTCGTCGAGCAAAAAGTCCTCGAACGCCAAGAAGGCCAGCGAAGTCGCCAAAGAGATCGAAGAGGTCGGCAAGGACGCGCCGTGGTACATCCAGACGCTCGATATGCTGTTTGGATTTAACGGCGTCGAGGGCCAGACGGTCGTGTCCAACGGCAAATAGCGCCCGGAGGGGAGCCTGCAATGGCAGATTGCAAACGCTATAAGGTAGCCGCGATTGACCTGGGAACAGTGTCGTCGCGACTGGTGTTAGCGCAGGTCGAGGCCGGGGCGATCGTGGAATCGTCCAAGCATACCGAGATCACCGACTTGGGCGAGGGCGTGGACGCGACGGGCCGCTTTTGCGAGGCGGCCGTTGAGCGCGTGCTCGCCGCATGCCGCATGTTTGTGGACGAGGCACGTGCCTTTGGGGCCGCGTGCATCTGCACCACATGCACGAGCGCCGCGCGCGATGCGTCCAATGCCGCGCTGCTGCTGGACGGCCTGCGCGATCTGGGGCTTGAGCCACAGGTGATTCCGGGCGAGGTCGAGGCACGCCTGACGTTTTTTGGCGTGGCGCACGACTTTGCTGGCGAGCGCATCATTGTTGCCGATTCGGGCGGCGGATCCACGGAGCTCGCGACGGGCGTCTATGCGCCGGAGCGTGGGGTCTTTGCGCTGGAGGGCACGCGTTCGCTGGACATCGGTTGTCGCCGCGTGACGGAGCGGTTCTTCTCGGCGCTGCCGCCTGCGGACGGCGAGCTTGCTGCCGCTGCCGCGTGGGCAGGTGAGCAGTTTGCGGGCTACTTTGAGAGTCTGCCTGTCGACTTTGAGCGCGCCGAACGCTTGGTCGCAGTGGGCGGCACGGTGACTACGCTGGTGGCTCTGGTCCACGAGCTGGAGCCGTATGATTCGAGCTTCGTGCACCTGCGCGAGCTTTCGCTGGAGCAGGTCTCGGCCGCTATCGAGCGCATGTCCACGCTGGACGCGGACAGCATCGCCGCGCTACCGGGTGTGCAGCCCAAACGCGCGGGCGTGATCTTGGCTGGCGCCGTGGTAATCCGCGAGCTCATGCGAGCCGGCGGCTACGACACGCTCACCGTAAGCGAGAACAGCCTGCTTGCCGGCATGGCCGCCACCATCAACGAGGTTCTCGACGGCGCGACCCCCACCATCGCCTGGACCCCCGCTCTCAGCACCCTCTAAATAAGCTGCGGTGAAATAGTTCCTAAATAAGCTGGTAAACGGTATAAACAGGATCTATTCCACCGCAGCTTAGAGCCCCACCGGCGTCCAAAAGAAACGAGCCCGCATCCCTTGGGGACACGGGCTCGAAAGCTCCATATGGTAGGGGCGGTGGGACGTCCGCGTATTTGCTGCGCAAATTCGCACCGGCTTCGGCCGCCTGCCGGCGCCCTCGTCGGCTCGCTGCGGACGCTGCGCGTCCGCCTGGTGCTCGCCCCCTCGCGGGTTCGAGTCCCACCGGCGTCCAAAAGAAACGAGCCCGCATCCCAACGGGACACGGGCTCGTAAGCAATCACATGGTAGGGGCGGTGGGACTCGAACCCACAATCCTTGCGGCGAGAGATTTTAAGTCTCCTGCGTATGCCAATTCCGCCACGCCCCCGTGAAACTAGAAGTCTAGCACAAGCCGTTCGCTACGCGTTGACAGCCATCGAGTGCCGGCCCGACTTTTCCAAGTACTCGGCAAACTTGGCCTCGTCGCCCTTGTTCTTGTACTGCAGGGCCAACAGGTACTCCAAGCGGCAACTCTTAACCTTATCGTCGCCGGCCTCCTCGAGCATGCGTTCCAGCTCGGGAATGTCGTTGTGGCGCTTGAGGATCATCGTGTCGTACATCAGCTGGCACTCGTGCGCGACTGCCTCGGCCTGACCGCCCTCAAAGCCCTTGATCTCGTGCAGGAGCTCCTTGGACTTTTTGCGGTCCTCCTGGCCAACGTAGTAGTTAAAGGCCTTAATGACCAGGTCGACGCGCTGCATCTTGGGCAGGTTGAGTCCCAGCAGCAGGTCGAACATCTCGCTGGCGCGCTCGTGGTCCTCGCGCAGCAGATAGGAGTTCAGGCGCAGGTAGTCGCGGTTGTAGCGCGGGTACAGCATGCTGGTGAGTTTGCCGTCGAGCAAACGATCGAACTCGTCCCACTGCTTGGCGGCCATGAGCTGCTGCAGGCGCTTAAACGTGGTGCGTTTTTTGACGCTAAAGAACACCGACACGGCGATGCAGATGATAACGACGGCGGTCCAGAGTGTGCGGGAATCGGGCATATTAGGGTCCTTAGTCGCTCATAAAGCGAGCGGTATGACAACACGTACTGGATGTATTATACGCAGCGCGCAAGCAAACTGGCATAAAAGCTCATCGAGGCCGAGTGACATCGCTCGCTGCGGTACACTTACCTAAAGTAAACCATGAAGGGAGACATTACCTATGAAGAAGATCGTTTTGGCTTGCGGTGCTGGCGCTGCTACTTCCACGCTCGTTGCCCAGAAGGTCGCCACCCTGCTCGACGCCAACGGTTACGCCGACAAGTACGAGATCGTGCAGTGCGCCATCTCCGAGGCCAAGGATTACTGCGACGAGGGCGCTGACCTGCTGATCGCCACCACCGTTGCCCCCGAGGGCCTCACCTGCCCGTACGTGAGCGGCGTGCCCTTCATGACCGGCATGAACCGCGTCGCTGCCGAGAAGGCCGTCCTCGACGTCATGGCTCAGTAGGCGCTGACTGTATGAGTGAGCAGAACGCCAATCCGGTCGAGCTCTTTGGCATGTGCGTCGCCCATGTGGGCATTAACGCTGCCGACCCGGCAGACGCCCTGGAGATTGCGGAGCTGTTCTCGACGATGATGGGTCTGTCCGTCATCGAGACCCCCGTTTCGTACTTTAACGATTCGCTGGTCGAGATCATGAAGCAGAACGGTCGTGGCGCCAAGGGCCACATTGGCTTTGCCGTCAACGACATCGATGCGGCCGAGAAGTGGTTTGCCGAGCGCGGGCTCGAGGTTAACGAGGAGTCGCGCGTGCTGCTGCCCGACGGCGGCACCAAGCTCGTGTACTTTAAGCGCGAGTTCGCCGGCTTCGCCGTGCACCTGTGCCGCGAGTAGCGCACAAGCTGCTATAGCTAACGAAAAATGGGGCAAGGTCGCGTGGCCTTGCCCCATTTTTAATGCCGAGAGGGTGACTGACGGGCTGTCGTAAAACGAAGGTGAATGGTTTCCCGCGAAGTGAACGAGTGAAATCGGATCCCCGAAGCATCGACACTTTGGAGACGCCGTTTCCTGCGGTTTTGTCAGGTATTTCCTGCGGTTTTGGCGCCAAAAAGTGCGGATGCTTCGAGGGTCCAAAATAGGTCGTTCACTTCGCGGAAAACCATTCACCTTCGATTCGTGAGAGACGCCCCTACCGCGGCAGGCGAATCGTAAAGCGGCTGCCGACGCCCTCGACTGAGGTCAGGCCAATGACGCCGCCATGGCTATCGACGATCCACTTGGCGATGGCGAGCCCCAGACCCGAGCCCTGCGCGCCGGCATCGCGTGCGTTGTCGGCGCGGTAGAACCGTTCAAACGCGTGAGCTGCGGATTCCTGGTTCATGCCGATGCCCTCGTCCTCAACACTTATGTCGATCGCACCCGTGCCCGCATCGGGCGTTATGCCAAACGTGACGGTCGTTCCCGCACCCGAGTACTTGGCAGCGTTTTGCACGATCACGCGCAGAGCCTGCTTCACGAGCGCCACGTCGACAGATGCGTCGCAGCGCGGGTCGTTGGCAAGCGTGGTGTCGTACGCCAGCCGATACGTGTGCTCGGTATCGATCATCTGCGATTCCTCGCATACCTCGCCGACCAATGCGGCCAGGTTGGTATTCGCGCGCCGCAGGACCGTGCGCCCGGCATCGCCGCGCGCCAAAAACAGCAGCTGCTCCACGAGCTCCTGCATGTGCTCGCTTTCGGCTTTAAGGGACGCGATGGATTCCGTCAGCACGTCCGGGTCGTCTTTGCCCCAGCGGTCGAGCATGTTTACGTAGCCCTGAATCACCGCGATGGGCGTGCGCAGCTCGTGGCTTGCATCGTTGACAAAGCACATCTGCTGCAGCTTGGCCTCTTGCATCTGGCGCAGCAGGCGGTTGAGTGCGACCTCGATGCTTGCCAGGTCGGCGTCGCCGGTGGTGACGCTCGGCGAGTCGACGCTTGCGCGCTCGATGGCCTGCTCCAGCGTTTCCATCTTGCCGCTGGAGAGCTGCATGCGGCCGAGCTCGTCTACGCGCAAGGCCAGGTCGTTGAGCGGTGCCATGGTGCGGCGTACGCGGCGGGCACCGCCGAGCATGTTGAGCACGCTGATGACCTGCCAACTCACAACGACAAGGTAGAGAGGCCATAGCGCGACGAGGTCCTGCGCGAGGGGGAAGGTCTTGGCGGTACGCGCAAGCTCGACGGTATAGGTGAGCGTTGTTAGGTCCCAGCCGCGCGCGGGCGTCAGCGACATGCCGTGAACGGTGGCGCCGGGAATCCAGCCTGCAGTAAACGCGCTGTCGGGCAGCGTCTGGTTGTATCCATAGACGAGGATCGCTGCCGCAATCACCATCAGCAGCAGATCGAGCCAGACGTAGCTCATCAAGCGGCGCCACATATAGCCCCAGTTGATGGCGCGGGCGATGGAGGTGACGCGCTTGGCCTCGGTGTTACGCGCGGCAGACATAGCCCACCCCGCGCACGGTCTGGATGATGCGGGCGCTGCCGGCGTCTTCGATCTTGGCGCGCAGGTGCGCAATGTGCACGTCGACGTTGTTGGTGTCGCCCACGTATTCGTAGCCCAGCGCTTCGTGCGCGATGCGCTCGCGCGTGAGCACGGTGCCGGCATGCGCCATAAGCAGGGCGAGAACGTCGAACTCGCGGGCAGTCAGCACGATGGGCGAGCCGTCGACTGTGACTTCGCGGCGGTCAGGGTCGAGCGCGACCGAGCCCACGGCGAGCGTGGCGGGGGAGGGAGAGGCAGAAGCCTGGGTCGAGTCGCTGACCGGGGGTATCGCAGTGGCGTCGACGCCCGCGTCACCCGCCCCGGCGCCGCCAACGCCCGAAGCCGCCCGCACGGCCTCCGAGCGCTTCAGCGCCACGCGGATCCGTGCGAACAGCTCCTCGATCGCAAACGGCTTGGTCAGGTAGTCGTCGGCGCCGGCATCGAGCCCGGCAACCTTATCCATCACGGCATCGCGCGCGGTGACCATGATCACCGGCACGTCCTTGTGCTTGCGGACACGCCGCAGGACCTCCATGCCGTTGAGCTGCGGCAACAGCACATCGAGCAGAATCAGATCGTAGTCGCGCTCCAGTGCCAGGTCCACGGCGGTGCGGCCGTCGGCGGCGTGCTCCACCTGGTAGCCCTCGTGCTCCAGCTCGAGCGTCACAAAGCGGGCGATTTTCTCCTCGTCCTCTACGATCAGGATCCGTGCCATGCGTGCCCCCGTCTGCGATTACTTGTCGTCGTTCAGATTTTGTTTGATGTCGTCCGCGGCATCGGCGGCGTGATTCATAAGGTTGTTGATGCTGCCGGGCACGTCGCCGTCGCTGTCGATGCGGTAGCGCATGCCAAAGAACAGGCCAATCAGCATCAGCCATATCGTGGCGCCCCAAGCAAACAGCGCGACGATGGGGATCAGGATGGGGATGTTGAGGATGATCGCATCGCGGCGCGTGGCGATAAACTTGGTGTCCAGGCTCAGGCGGAAGAGCTTTTTGAGGTACTCCCACACGCTGTCCATCTTCTTGGAGAAGTCGGTCTTTTCGCTCGACTTTTCGTAGGCGGCCTGCGCGGCGACCATCTCGGCCGAGGGCTCATCGACTGGCGCGGACTCGGTGGCGGCGTGCGCCGACGTGGTCTGGGTCTTGCCCTGCGACTCGAGCCAAATGATGGCATCCAAGACGTTACCGTCGGCGGCGTCGAGCGCGGCCTTGGCATCGGTGTAGCTCACGTTGCACTTGGTGCGGATGGTTTCAACTTTTTCGAGGTCGTCCATGACCTGTCCTTTCGTTCGATGGGCGCGACGCCGGGCGATCTGCCCGGGCGCGAGCGTTGCGTTCGGCGGTCTGTGTTGCGCGGCGCCGCCCTTGGTCGAACTCTATAGTGCAGGTTATAGATTAAGCGATTCTTGAGCCAAGATTAATGTTGGATGAGTTTTTGGGTGGTGTGAGGGAGGAGCGGAATGTGTCTATTGGGTTGCGCGGGGGAGAAACGACTCACCTTTTGGGCTGCTGCCGACGAGGTCTAATACTTTTCCCGAGAAGTGAACGAGCTAAATCGGACCCCCGAAGCATCGACACTTTAGAGGTGCCGTTTCCTGCGGTTTCGGTGCTGGAATCCTGCGATTTTGCCGACGAAAAATGTGGATGCTTCAGGGGTCCAAAAACAGCCGTTCACTTCTCGGGAAAAGTATTAGACCTCGATAGCGGGGGATGGGGTGCCGGTGCAAAACGGCGTCAAAGGCTGGTCGAGCAGATGGTTTTCAGGCGACTGGGACATGACGGGCAACTGATCACCTATACTGGTTGGGCTCAACTGGAGAGGTGATGGCTAGTTATGAAATCAATCAATGTTGCAGCAGCGATTATTCAGAAGGACGGAAAAATCCTGAGCTGCCAGCGCGGCTATGGCGAGTTTAAAGACGGCTGGGAATTCCCGGGCGGCAAGCTCGAGCCGGGCGAAACCGGCGAGCAGGCAATCGTGCGCGAGATTCAAGAAGAGCTCGAGGTCACGATCGGTAACCTCGACTATCTTTGCACGGTCGAACACGATTACGCGACGTTTCACCTGTCGATGCAGTGCTACCTAGCTGCCATCCTTTCGGGGGAGTTCAAAGAGCACGCTCACGAGGATATGAAATGGCTTGATACCAATAACCTGTGGGATGTCGATTGGCTTCCGGCAGACGTTAAAGTCGTTAAGGAGCTCGAAAAAAAGCTCGGACTTAAGTAAAAAAGGAGTGGGGCGCCACATGGCGGCCCACTCCTTTTTGTTACTCTGCCTCACTCAAATCGCTGAGCATAAACTCGTAAATGTCCTGTCTCACGGGCGCATTGAGCTCATATTCGATTTCAACGGCGTTGTCGCCGCTCTTAGTTTTAATAGCTTCGAACTCGCCGGTCGGATGCATTTCGCCTAAGAAATAGAACTCCTTGCCGCCCTTATCGTCCTTGTTCTTTCGCATAAACAAATACGTCTTCAGGCCGTTTCCCGGCCATGCTTGCAGTCGCAGAATCTCGGGAGAGTTGAGCGTACGGTTGCCCTTGGAGATTGCGATAAGCTTGCTCGGCGAAACAAAGCGGTCTTCATACTGAATTGACTCGCTAATGTCGGGCGCCTTGTCATAGTTAATGAACACGGGGAATGTATTGGTCTTCTCGTCGTAAAAATAGCCGCCAAGATTTTGGCCGTTGATGTTCTTTTCCCAGTTCATCAAGCGGCAAACCTCTTCGTACGTGTACTTGGCGTTGAGAACGAAATTTGTGTTTTCGTACGTCTCGGCATAGTCGAGTCGGTTGTGCTCAATACCAAAATCCAGCACCTCGAGAATCTGACGCTTGAACTCTGCGTTGCGCAGGGCGGTCGCAAACGCTTCGGTCAGACGAGGTCCGCATCCATCGTCAATAAGCAGGGAAACGAAATCCTTAGGAGTGGCAAAGTCGCCCTTAAGGACAGCGATTGCCGACCTAACGGCGCTGTCCTTAAGCTGTGCGCGGTAGTTCCTAAGCGCAGCCTCACGCATATGCCGGTAGCCCTCGTGTCCGGCTTCGACGAGCGTTTGAAGCAAATAGAGGTCTTCGAATCGCTTACCCGCGGCAAGTTTCTGAGAAATAAATTTGAGAATCTTGGTCTGATCAGAGGTAAATTGAACTGTGTAGTCCGGCTCGTATTTGGAAAGAAATGCGTGGTAAGACCCCAGGCCGCTATTCTTGAAGATGAGCAGCGGATCGATGGAGCCGTTGCGATCAAATTCGAGCAGCGAGGGGATCTTGCCTAGTCTTTGGCGCAAGTCGAGATACTCGTTTTTCAAAAATCTGACGGAGGTGAAATCGCCGCCGTCGATGGCCTTGTAAATGCGTGCCTCGGAAATACGATCGAAGCTCACGGTCGAGCATCCGGGGATTGCCGAATCGCCCTCTTGGACAAGACGGCGCAGGCGGTCTTTGTTATACGTCTTGTCACCCGAAAGCGCGATGGGTACCAAGAAGTTGCTCTGGTAGTTGCCAATAAAGTCGAGCACCAGTGCGTATTCCTTGCCATCATTTAGGCGCAAACCTCGTCCGAGCTGTTGAACAAAGATGATTGCGGAGTCGGTGCGTCGAAGCATGATGATCTGATTGAGCGAGGGGATGTCGACGCCTTCGTTCATGATATCGACCGAGAAAATGTACTCGAGCTTGCCGGCTTCAAGCCGGCTGATCGTGGCATCGCGGACCTCATCGGAATCTTGACCGCTAATCGCAGCTGTTCGATATCCGAGAGCGTTGAATTTGCGCGACAGCTCTTTTGCCTCGGCGTTTCGATTGCAGAAAATTAAGCCCCTGCGGTTGCTTTTGGTGACGCTATATTCCTCGATCTTCTCGGTGATATGACGTACGCGCTCGTCGGATGTTAGGCGTCCGAACAAGGCGGTATCTTCGACCGTTTCGTCGTCAATCTCCAGATCGTGAATGCCAAAATAATGGAAGGGGGCTAGCATTTTCTCGGCCAAAGCGTCCTGTAGCGTGATCTGGAACGCGATGACGTGATTGAAAAGGGCAAAGACGTCATAGCCGTCGGTGCGATTGGGTGTAGCGGTCATGCCCAGATAAAACCGAGGCGTAAAGTGCGACATGATGGATTGGTAACCCTGGGATCCCGTGCGGTGGGCCTCGTCGATGACGATGTAGTCGAACTCATCGGGACGGAAATCGCTCAAATGTTTGGCGACCGAAGAGCACATGGCAAACACGCAGGTAGCATTGCTTGTATTCTTGCCAGTTTGATAGGTGTCGAACGTATAGGTACTACCTAAGAGCCGTTCGTAGCTTGCGCGGGAGGCGTCGATAATGCGCCGGCGGTGCGCAAGAAAGAGGACGCGCCGGGGTTTAGTTGCGAGCACGTCGAACGCTGAAAGGAAGGTCTTGCCGGTGCCGGTTGCCGAGACCAGCAGGGCGCGGGTCTCGCCCTTGCGGTGAATTACACCGAGCGCCTCAAGGGCGCGCTGCTGCATTTTATTGGGCTTGATTTCTTCGAGGCCATTCTGCGCCGGCGTTTCAGCAGATCTGAATGTCGGTTTCGATTTGGGCTTTGGCGGACGTGCCGATCGATATGCGGCATAGTTCTCAATCCAGTCTTGAGTAAGCAAAACGGTTGAGGTGTCGTTCCACAACGAACCAAACTCGCCCCTCAGTTCGCCAAGTAGGCGGCTGTTCTCGACAGTCTGGTACAGCACGTTCCATTCTTTATTACAGGTGAGGGCGGTCTGCGTCATGTTCGAGCTGCCGACGATGACCGTGCTGGTTTCTCCCTTATCAAAAATGTATCCCTTGGCATGCAAATTACCCTGGAATACGCGAACTTCTATGTTGTCGTATTCCAGCAGCTTGCGAAAGGCATCGGGTGAGTTGAAGTTGAGATAGGTGGACGTGAGCAGCCTGCCCTTAATGCCACGCTGCTTGAGTTCCTGGAACGCCTCGACCAGGATTTGAAGGCCGCCGTCTGCAACAAACGCTACGCAAAAGTCAAAAGAGCCGCAGGTTGAGAGCTGCTCCTTGATAACGGATAGTAGTGTTCCGCCTGTCGCCTTTGAGTTGGCGATGAGCTTGGGTGAATCGTTCTCGCGTGCAAGCGAGTCGAATTCAATATCAATCTGTCGCTGCGTAGTCATCCTGGGCAAACCTTTCGAAAGACTATGTTGGCGCCAGGATAACAGATCGATCGTTCGTGTTTTGGGCGTATGTGATTTTTAGACTATCGGCCACTCAAGTTTTGTGGCTGCGGCCTTGGCGCCGTGTCTTGCCGGGCTTCTCTCTATCTATGTGTATGTGTTTTTGTCTTATAGGCTGCCGGGAGAAGTCCTGCTCTCAAGATTCCGCGCATGCCATGGCTCCGTGTCGGCCATGTGGCAAGCTGCTTGTCATGGCCTCGCTGGAATCCGACCGCAAATGGCCATGGACGGATATGCAAGTTCTTGTCGCTGCGTGAGAAAAACTTGCAAAATTCGTAAGTTCTTGTCATGCTGTGAGAAAAACTTGCAGATTGGGGCGAGCGATGGATAAACGGATGGTTCCCAGAAATCGATATCTCGAGAAGTTAATCGCCTTCCGTGACACGGATGTCATCAAGGTCGTAACGGGTATGCGCCGTTGTGGCAAATCGACGCTTCTGGACATGATGCGCAAACATCTGGAGGATAACGGCGTTCCATCCGAATGTCTTTTGACCTTTAAGATGGAGTCATTTGAGCTGGAGGGCGTGCGTGATTGGCGAGAGCTTTACCGCCACGTGGACGGTCTAATGCCTGCGGGCAAGAGGTGCTATCTCTTCTTCGACGAGCTTCAGGAGGTTGCCGGATGGGAGAAGACGATTAACGCACTTCGTGTCGACCGGGACTGCGATATATATGTTACGGGTTCGAATGCTTTTCTCCTCTCGTCAGAGATTGCGACCTTAATCTCGGGCAGGTATGTCGAGATTCGGATGCATCCGCTCGCTTTTTCGGAATATGTCGACTTTCTTGGTCCGACTGACGTCACGAATAGGCTTGCTGTTTTTGGCCGGGAGGATATTGTTGCACTCGACGATCTTCTTGACCGCTATCTGACGTTTGGAGGCCTGCCGTTCCTCGCTGCTTCAAAGCTGCCGGAGCAGGAAATGAAGGACTATATCTGGAGCACATACCAGACAATCGTCGGGCGCGATATTTTGGCTCGCGAAGCCCGTCGGGGCAGACGGTCGGTGACGAGCAGGAGTGTGCTCGACCGCGTCACTTCCTACTTGGCTGATAACATTTCAAACCCGACATCAATTAATAAGATCGTTGGAACGCTGGCAGAGAACGGGGCGAAATCCTCACACGGCGTCGTGGACACTTGTGTGTCCGCCCTTGAGGAGACCTATATCTTTTCGCACGCGCGCCGATTTGATATTAAGGGTCGGGACATTTTGAAGACCGGTGGCAAATTCTACATTGAGGATCTGGGACTTCGAGCTTTCTTGGATGGGTATCGCGGCAGCGACAGTGGGCGTGTTCTCGAAAATGCCATTTACAATCGCCTTGTCTATGACGGATACCAGGTCTTCACGGGTCATCTTCGAGATGCTGAAATCGACTTTGTTGCGATCGGCGACGGCTCGGATCGTAAGTTTATTCAGGTCACGGAGTCGATTGACGAGGAGGCGACGCGCAAGCGTGAATTGCGTCCATTTGAGCTCAGGTCGCTCGAGAAGATCACCGGCGGTTACGAGAAGATCATCATTGTTCGCCGGGGAAGCCATCCGACCGACATTGACGGCATCAAAATCGTTTCCGCAGTCGATTTCTTAATGGGTAGGCTTGGGGCTTAGAGCGTTTGGAGCGCGTCTGTTTCCTATGCCTAGCGACATTGCCGCAGCTCGTGACGCCGCCGGCTCCTTCCTTTCCGTCAAGCGGCGCCAACTCAGCTGATCCGTTGGGGACGGAGGAAAGCGGATCATTTTCGGTGCGCCGCAGGTGATACGAATCCTGCGGCGCGCTGTTTTTTGCGCGGGGGCTTTCAGCTGTGTCCGCACGACATGTGACACTTACCCTACCGCCCTGCTCTGCCGCGGCGGCATGTACCCGAACAGCGACCCTCTAAGGAGTTCGATATTGATGAGTGACAACACCAAGCATCTCGCAAAGAAGTGCGTCAAGGACGCGGGACCGTGCCTCGCGCTGTGCGCGGCCGGTGCAGCGGTCGCGCTGCTGGCTGTTCTGGGGCCGTTCGACGTGCTTCGAAGTGCCAGCTCTCTGCACGTTTGCATGGCCCTTGCCGCCGCCATGATGACCGGCGGCGTGCTCGATCTGATTTTTTGGGTGCTTGACCCGTTTGGATGGAAGAATGAAGGGTAAGCCCTAAGGGATGGATACCCCGCAGCAACAGGAGCACCCCGTGATCTGGTTTACCAGCGATACTCATTTTGGACACGAGAACATGCTACGGCTTAGCGATAAGCCTTGGTCGACTGTTGCGCAGATGAACGACGCCATGGTCGCCAACATTAACAGCAAAGTTGCTGCGGATGACGAGCTCTACATCTTGGGCGACTTTAGCTTTAAGATGACGGTCCAAGATGCCTACGAGCTGCGCAAAAGCATTGCCTGCAAACGCGTCCACCTGCTGCCCGGCAACCATGACAAGGACTGGACGCAGCCTGCGGTAGCGGATGCTTTTATCGTTGAGCCGCCCATTTGCGTGCTCAAGATCGACCGCCAAAAAATCGTGCTGAGTCACTATCCCATGGTCGACTGGCAGGGCATGTCGCACGGCAGCTGGCATCTGCACGGGCATATCCACAGCTGCGGCGGCTCGTACAACAAGTTCAACCTCAGACAGGGGTTGCTGCGCTATGACGTGGGCATGGACGCTAACGGCTACGCCCCGGTAAGTCTGGATGAGCTCAGGTCGTGGTTTGCGCGGGTAGACGAGCCGATGCGGTGCGTTAAATGGCCGTGGTGGGTCAACGCCACGGGTGACGAGCAGATCGAGCACGATCTCGAAGCCTATAAGAGGGAAGTGGTGATCCGATGACGGTCTATGTGACAGGCGATATTCACGGCGGCCTCGACATGCAAAAGCTGCGCGATTGGGAGCTTGGGGATAGTCTGACGAGCGACGACTATCTGATTGTTGCGGGCGACTTTGGCTTTCCGTGGGATTTCTCTGCCGAGGAGTGCGCCGACATCGCTTGGCTGGAGTCGCGCCCCTATACCGTGCTGCTCGTCGACGGCAACCACGAGCGTTTCGATCACTGGGCGGAGCGTCCCATGGAGTTGTGGCACGGTGGGCTGACGCAGCGCCTGTCGGATACCTCTCCCATACGGCGCCTGACGCGCGGCGAGGTTTTTGAGCTTGACGGCTCAACGATTTTTACCATGGGCGGCGCCACGAGTGTGGATAAGGAATACCGCATTCCCTATTCCAGCTGGTGGCCGCAGGAGCTGCCGGATGAGCGCAACTTTGAGGAGGCGCGGGCAAAGCTCGACAGCGTGGGTTGGAAGGTCGACTACGTGGTCACCCACACCTGCTCGACGCGCATGCTTTCGCCCACGCTTTATCCGGCACCCGGCTGGAATTACCCCGCCGTTGATCGGCTTACGGCATTTTTCGATGAGCTGGAAGATCGCATGGACTACAAACGCTGGTATTACGGGCATTTTCATCGGGATGCCAACCCGGCCGAGCGCCATACCGTGCTCTACGACTGTATCGTTCGCCTGGGCGACGAACTCCAGCCCTGGGATGTTGCGTAGCGGCAACGCGTTTGGTTACTCGGCCGTTACGGTGATGTTCTCCCGGTGTGCGCGGATGACGTCCCAGCTAAAGTGCTCGACCAGTTGCTCGGCAGAGCGCGGTGTGGTGTCCGGTGCGATGCCTGTTTGACCGGCGAGCCAGCCCAGCAATGCCTCGGGTGTGCCAAAGCGGGCGCGGAGCTCGCCCAGGTCCAGATCGCGATCGCGCTTGGAAAGGCGGCGGCCGTCCGGCGACATGAGCAGCGGAATGTGCGCGTAGTGCGGCGTGGGAAGTCCCAGCAGATGCTGCAGGTAGATTTGGCGCGGCGTGGAGCCAAGCAGGTCGCATCCGCGTACGATTTCGGTAACACCCATGGCGGCGTCATCGACCACCACAGCCAGCTGGTAGGCAAACACGCCGTCGCTGCGGCGCACCAAAAAGTCGCCGCACTCGGTAGCGAGTGCCTCGCATTGGGCCCCGTACGTGCGGTCCACGAATTCGACCACATCGTCTGCGAGGTCGTCGATGGCGGGCACGCGCAGGCGCGTGGCCGGGGCGCGCAGGGCGCTGCGGCGGGCAACCTCTTCGGCCGAAAGGCCTCGGCAGGCGCCGCGGTAGATGGGCGTGCCGTCGCTGGCGTGCGGCGCGCTTGCGGTGTGGAGCTCGGCGCGCGTGCAAAAGCAGGGGTAGGTGAGGCCGGCGTCTTGTAGCTGGCGCAGGGCGCTCTCGTACAGGTCGAGGCGATCGTGCTGGTAGTAGGGGCCCTCGTCCCACTCAAGCCCCAGCCAAGCCAGGTCGTCAATCAATTGGGCGGCAAGTTCCGGGCGCTTACAGCGATCGTCCAGGTCCTCGATGCGCAACACGATGCTGCCGTCTTGGCTGCGGGCCGAAAGCCACGCGCACAGGCAGCTGAACACGTTGCCCAGGTGCATGCGGCCCGAAGGCGACGGGGCAAAACGGCCCACGACGGGCGCGGGAACGGAGGCGGGCTGCGCCGTTGGCGCGTCCGCGGCGGGCGTTGCTATGTTGCGTGCTTTGATATCCATGCGGACGAGTATAGCGCGGGGCGCGATAGGGAGGCATCACTGTGGTCCGCAAGTTGTCGAGGACCCGCATTGCGTATGGCGGGCTGCAGACTTGGTGCTTTGATCCCTGTCCATCAACTTGGCACCTTAGACAACAGAAACCCCGGCAGCTCTTCGCAACTGCCGGGGTTTCCGCGGAAAAGGGGGACATGATCCTCGAGCGAACGGGAAAGGGGCAAACCGTTTTCGCTCAACTGCTTTATGCCCCTCGACTGGTGGCTCAATCAGCGCATGCCGCGCCCACACAAAGCCGCTACACCTGTGACGGAGCTGTGAAGTGGTGTCTATTGCTGACGCGGGACTCGGCCAAAGAGCGTCCCAAACGACAATTTTGTTGCTGCCTGTCGATTCAACCCAATGATCCGTTTTCCTCCGTCCCCAATAGATCATTTTCCAAGTGTCGGGGTGCGGGCGTGACTTTCATCCCGTTTGGCACTCCGGTCGCCTAGATGTTCGTCATGCGTACCCGCAAACGTGGGACAATGGCGCTGTTGGTTTTACAGACAAAGGATGTGCCTATGAACACCCTCGCCGCCAAAGTCAGCCGGCAGCGCCGCCCGTTTGCGCGATTTGTTTCCATTTGCGCGCTCGTCGCGTGCGCACTGCTGCTGTTGCCCGCCGTTGCACGTGCCGACGGCTACTCCATGACCCAAACCTATATCGGCGCCACGGTCGAGGCCGACGGCTCGCTGACCGTTGTCGAGGGACGCCAGTTTGATTTCGATGACGATATCAACGGCGTGTTTTGGGAGATCAATACGGGCTCTAACCAGCAGGGCGGCGCGGCGGGCGTCAATGTGCTGAGCGTCGAGGAAGACGACACCGCGTTTAACAAGGTCGACAGCGCGAACAAGGGTGACTCTGGCGTCTACACGGTCGAGCAGACTGGTGACGGCGTAAAGATCAAGGTGTTCAGCCCTCACGAGAGCGGCGATAGCGCGATCTATTACGTGAGCTACACCATGACCGGTGCGGTTATGAACTGGGCCGATACCGCCGAGCTCTATTGGAAATTCGTGGGCGACGGCTGGTCCGCGGATTCCGATGACGTCGAGATGGAAGTGTACTTCGCAAATGCCGCTGCCGGGACGGCGGCCGTCAAGGGCGATAACTTCCGCGCATGGGGGCACGGCCCGCTGACGGGCGACGTATCGCTCGATGCGGATGAACCCATGGTCACCTATACCATTCCCTGCGTGCATCAGGGCGAATTCGCCGAGGCACGCATCGCCTTCCCCAGCGACTGGGTGCCGCAGCTTGCCGCCTCGGGCGAGGAGCGCATGCCGACAATCCTGAGCGAGGAGAAGGCATGGGCCGACGAGGCTAACGCCCGCCGCGCTCACGCTCGCATGATTGCCAATGTACTTGCCGTACTAAGTGTTGTCGCGGCGGTGGCCTTTACCGGCACAGTCGTTGTGCTCAAGCTGCGCCGCCGCAAGCCAAAGCCGCTTTTCCAGGACGAGTATTTCCGCGATGTGCCTTCGGCCGACCATCCCGCCGTGCTTTCGGCCCTCATGAGCTGGAACGAGGTGCCCGATCAGGCATATATCGCCACGCTCATGAAGCTCACTGACGACCGTGTGATAAAGCTGGAACAGGCGACCGTGACTAAGGCTAAGAAGGGTCTGTTGGGGCGTGAAAAAGAAGAGCAGACGTATCGCGTGACGGTGAGTGATGCGGGTTGGAAGTCGGCCAAGGGCATTGACCACATGGTGCTCAAGGTCTTCTTTGCCGGTGCTAAGCCCGACGAGAACGGTGACCGTTCGCGCACGTTTGACGAGCTGCAGCACTACGTCAAGCAGCACGCTACACCCGTGGGCGACAAGCTCGAGGACTATCAGAACACCGTTAAGGGCAAGCTGGCCGATAGCGAGTACGTTGCCTCGGACGGCATTGTCGCAATGGTGTTTTGCCTGGTTCTTGGTATTCTGATCGCCTGTATTCCCGCGGGATCCATCTTCTTTACCGACGGCGCACAGGCGAACATTATCGCCGCGGTTATCTCGGTGCCGATTGTGCTGGTGGGTATTGGCGTGGGCCTTACGTTCCGCCGCTTTACGCCGGAGGGCGCCGAGGTGGCGGCTCGCTGCAAGGCGCTCAAGCATTGGCTCGAGGATTTCACGCGCCTAAAGGAAGCCGTCCCCGGCGATCTGGCCCTGTGGAATAAACTTCTGGTGATGGGTGCGGCGCTGGGTGTTTCCAAGGAAGTCCTGCGTCAGCTTGCCGAGGCTGTTCCTCCCGAGGTGCGCGAGGCCGACGGTTTCTACGACAATTACCCCTGCTACTGGTGGTACTACCATCATTACGGCAACGAGTCGCCGATGGATTCGTTCGACGGCGTGTATCACGAGAGCATCCGTGAGCTGGCATCGAGCTCCGACAGCTCGAGCGGCGGCGGAGGCGGCGGCTTCTCGGGCGGCGGAGGCGGCGGCGTCGGCGGAGGCGGCGGCGGAACGTTCTAGCGGTCGTAAATTATGGGATGGGCTTTTCTCGACAGCCGTCGGGGGAAGCCCATCCCTTTTTATGCGCTACCTACGAAGACTGTCCCCAACGACTAGTCACTGGGGACGTTCCTAAATGACTAGGTATGGCTGCTGGGCCTAGGCTGTTAGGTCGAGTTCGTAGAGGAAGCTTTCGCGCGGCATGTCGTGACGGCGCTCTTCGCGGTTGGCGCGGTGCGTGGCCGTGCGCTTAAAGCCATGCAGCTCGTAGAACTTCCACGAGCAGTTGGAGTCGGTGTACAGGTGCGCCCTCGTCGCCCCGCGCGAGGATAGGTACGAGACTGCGGCGTCGAGCAACACCGAGCCAACGCCCAGGCCATGGACGTCGCGATCTACGGCAAGCAGCGTGACCTCGTTGTCGTGTGGCAACGGGCTGCTTTCGAGCAGGCGGTTGTTGGTTCGGATGGTTGCGCGCACAAACGAGAGATACTCGGCGCAGGCATCGGGCTCCAGCTCGCGCATTTGCGATAGCAGTGCGCGTTCGGTATCCAGCCAATGTTCCTTAACGGTGGCGCCGGAGCTCTGTCCCGCACGCGCGAGCGCAATGCCGCGTGCCTGACCGTCGATTACGGCAACCTGCGAAAACGTCGAAGACGAAAGGCAATAGGCGAGGTCGCACGCGGCCTCGAGGCGGTTGTACTCATCGTTATCCGAATTGTTATGCCAAAGCTGCTGCAGAATCAACGCGATGGCGTCGAAGTCTTCGGTATCAAACGGTCGGTAGAGAACCCGCGAGACCATGGTGCCTCTTTCTTTTGCGGATGCATATCGAGCACAGTTCTACCACGCTATTGGCATCTAATTATGGTGCCCCTGTGTTCCATGAACTCACCGTGCCCGGTGCCGTGCCCATCCCCTCCGCTCGCAAACTTTTTCTGCATATGCGCCCGTTGCGGGGTGCATCGATGCGCTCGATGCGCTACATTGAATCAGTATTTTCAATGCCGCTGCGCGAGCGCTGCAGATTGACGTATCACCGACTCACAGAGCACGGCGGCGTACCAGACAGGAGGACTGCATGGGATCTGATGTGAAGATCGCACGCGCGTTGATCTCGGTTACCGATAAGACGGGCGTCGTCGATTTCGCACGGACGCTGGTCGATGACTTTGGCGTCGAGATCATCTCTACGGGCGGCACAGCTCGTGCCATCGAGGACGCGGGCGTCCCCGTAACCCCCATCGAGGAGTTCACGGGCTATCCCGAGATGATGGACGGCCGCGTTAAGACCCTGCACCCCAAGGTTCACGGCGCGCTGCTGGCCCGCCGCGATTCCGAGCAGCACATGCAGGAGGCGGCACAGCACGGCATTAAGCTGATCGACCTGGTCGTCGTCAACCTGTACGAGTTCGAGAAGACCGTCGCCAACCCCGAGGTCACCTTCGCGGATGCCATCGAGCACATCGACATCGGCGGTCCCTCCATGCTGCGCTCTGCCGCCAAGAACGCCGCGAGCGTTACCGTCATCTCCGACCCGGCCGACTATGATGCCGTCCTGGCCGAGATGCGCGAGACCGGTGGCTGCACCACGCTTTCCACCCGTCGTCGCCTGCAGGTGAAGGTCTACCAGACCACCGCCGCCTACGACACGGCTATCTCCCGTTGGCTCGCCGCCCAGGCAAGCGACGTGGCGGACACCTCTGCCAAGCTCGAGATCTCGCTGGAGAAGGTCGACGACCTGCGCTATGGCGAGAATCCTCAGCAGAAGGCCACGGTCTATCGCTTTGCCGAGGGCTGCGAGAATACCGCGAGCTCGCAGTTCCCGCTCGTGGGCTCCGAGCAGATCCAGGGCAAGCCGCTCAGCTACAACAACTATCTGGATGCCGACGCCGCTTGGAACCTGGTCCGCGAGTTCGACGAGCCGGCCTGCGTGATCCTCAAGCATCAGAACCCCTGCGGCTCCGCCGTGGCCGAGGACATCACGGCCGCCTACGACCGCGCCTTCGCCTGCGATCCCAAGAGCGCCTTCGGCGGCATCATCGCCTGCAACCGCGAGGTTCCCTATGAGCTGGTTGAGCACTTTGCCGATCAGAACAAGCAGTTCGTCGAGGTTATCATCGCTCCGAGCTACACTGCCGAGGCGCTCGAGCGCATGGCCAAGCGCCCCAACCTGCGCGTGCTGGCCACCGGCGGCGTGGACCACGGCGCCCAGGTGGAGCTGCGCTCCGTCGACGGCGGCATGCTGGTGCAGGAAGTCGACCACGTGACCGAGGATCCCGCGACCTTCACGTTCTCCACCGACCGCAAGCCCACCGACGCTGAGATGGCCGAGCTCGAGTTTGCCTGGAAGGTCTGCAAGGGCGTCAAGTCCAACGCCATCCTGGTTTCCAAGGGTAAGGCCGGCATTGGCATGGGCCCGGGTCAGCCCAACCGCGTTGACTCTGCACTGCTTGCCTGCGAGCGCGCCGAGGACTTCTGCGAGCGCGAGGGCGTGGAGAAGGGCGGCTTTGCCTGTGCAAGCGACGCGTTCTTCCCGTTCCGCGACAACGTCGACGTGCTTGCCGCGCACGGTGTGACCTGCATCATCCAGCCCGGCGGCTCCAAGCGCGACGACGAGAGCGTCCAGGCCTGCAACGAGCATGGTATTGCGATGGTCTTCACAGGGGCCAGGCATTTTAGGCACTAGAGGCTTTCCCAAGCACCCGACCTTGCCCCTCAAACCGTCGCTTGCGTACATTTAGTACGCGGCGCTCCTCTTTCGGGGCAATCTCGGGCACTTGGAAAACCCTTAATGGGATGTTGTTCTATCCCATTAAGCCGATCGGTCGCCTGACCGTATCGTCAAAATAATCTCTGCAAAAGACGGTCGCTCCGCTTGGAGGGCCGTCTTTTTGGTATAAGAGGACGGAATGACTAACACGAAAGGTATGACCATGCCCCAGATTGATGATGCCGAGCTGTTTGGCAATGCCGAGGATCAGCGTGCGTACGAGGACTTTTGCGCCAATCAGGAGGCGGTCGAGAAGTTTACGCTCGACAAGCCCGCGCTTGTCTGCCGTTGGCGCATGTCCAACAAAAAGGTACCCATGCTCAACCGTCACATCCGCGCGCTGTCTGAGCGCCTGGTGCAGGGCGAGCCACTCACCCATAACATGCTCAGCTGGGCCAAACAGCACGTTGAGTGGTCGCTTGCCGAGGGCGATTACACCGCACGCGACGGCGTGCTCATGCTGGTGATCGACATCAATGGCAACGCCGCCATGACGGTGGGGGAGTACGAGCCGCTCGCCGATACGTCGGCCAAGGCGCTGCGTGCCCGTTCCGCCGAGGCCCGCTCCGAGGCCGACGAGACCGGCGTGGCGCCCGAGCTGCTCGCCGCCGTCAACAATGGCGAGCTTGCCTTTGTGGCGCCGGCGGACGAGTGCCTGTGCGGCACGGCGACGCTCATCGAGCAGCTGGCCCAGACCAAGGGAATCCCGGTCACGCGCGTAGACATTCCCGCGCAGCTCAAGGGCGCGCTGTTCCTAGTGAGCGACGAGCACGGCGTGGTCCCCGCGACCGAGACGAACGCCGCCGAGGCCGACGCCGCCACGGTTGCCTTCTTCGCCGAAGGCTACGAAAAGCTCCGTGCCCGCCGCTAAATGATTTTTCTGGGACGGGGATTAAAGAATCATTTTGGTCCCCGCCACCGCTGCGAGCGAAGGGCAAGCTAAACGCTTTCGTTCGCGAACAGTTCTGTCACCTTGGCACCGCGCGCGGTGCACACCTGCAGTTTCGCAGCCATAATGGTGGCAAGACAACCAAGAGGGGAGCGGAACCCATGCCGCTGATCTATATCGTTGAGGACGACGAGCCCATCCGTCGCGAGCTCGCCGACATCCTCGCCCGTGCCGGTTTTGGGGTTGAGGCCTGCGGATCGTTCGAGCACGTCTCGCGCGATATTCTCGCCGCCGCTCCCGACCTGGTGCTGCTCGACCTCACGCTTCCCGTCAAAGACGGCCAGCACATCTGCCACGAGGTCCGTCGCGAATCCGAGGTCCCCATCATCGTCCTCACGTCGCGCACGACCGAGATCGACGAGGTCATGGCCATGACGCTCGGCGCGGATGACTTTGTTCCCAAGCCCTACAGCGCGCGCGTGCTCGTGGCGCGCATCAACGCACTACTGCGTCGCACCGCGGCGTCAGGCGAGCGCAGCACACTTGTCCACAAGGGGCTGGAGCTCGACCTCGCCCGCTCAATGGTCACCAACACGCAAACCGGCACCAGCACCGAGCTCACCAAAAACGAACTGCGTATCCTCTCACTGCTTCTGAGTCGCGCGGGCAAGATCGTTTCGCGCTCGGCCATCATGCAGGACCTGTGGGACTCCGACGCCTTCGTGGACGACAATACGCTCACCGTCAACATCAACCGCCTGCGCACCACGCTCGAAAAAATCGGCATCAAGGGGTATTTGACGACGCATCGCGGCCAAGGCTATTCGGTCTAGGGGCCGGCTATGTCGTTTGGCAAGTTCTTTAAAGACTCGCTGCTTCCCGTCGCCGTGTGGACGTGCGGCGTGCTGCTGAGCTGCTTTGTGCTGGCGGTCGCCGGTGCTTCGACATCTATTGTGGTCGTGGCGGTTGGTGTGTCCTTTATCTTTGGCATGCTGGGCGTCGTGATCGAGTATGCGCGCCGCCGCCGTTTTCTGCGCCAGCTGGAGCGTGCGGCAGAGGAGCTCGAGAGTCCCACATGGGTGCAGGAGATGGTGCAATGCCCGACCTATGCCGAGGGCGAGCTCGAGTACGAGGTCTTGCGCCGGGTGGGCAAAGCCGCTTGCGACGAGGTTGCCGAAGGCCGGCGTCAGACCGATGACTATCGTGACTATATCGAGAGCTGGGTCCACGAGGCCAAGCTGCCCCTGGCGGCGGCTCACCTGATTTTGGAAAACCTGGATGGCAGCGAAGACGACCTGTCGCGCGTGGATGACCTGGGCCGTGAGCTGGCTCGCGTGGAGCGCTATATCGACCAGGCGCTGTACTACGCGCGCTCGGAAGTCGTGGAGCGCGACTACCTGATTCGCCGTTGGGATCTCAAGACCTTGGTGACGGGCGCGATTAAGGCCAACGCGCGTGAGCTCATCGCGGCGCACGTGGCCCCGGTGTGCGAGAACCTCGACTTCGAGGTCTTTACCGACGAGAAGTGGCTCGAGTTTATTCTGGGCCAGCTTATTCAGAACAGTATTAAATATGCGCGCGAGGACGGCGCGAAGATCGTGTTTTCGGGCGCGTTGCTGGACGAGGGCCTGGCGAGCGAACGCATCGAGCTCACTGTCGCGGACAACGGCTGCGGCGTGAGCGCGGCCGACCTGCCGCGCGTGTTCGAGAAGGGCTTTACCGGCGACAACGGCCGCACCACCAAGCGCGCAACGGGCATCGGCCTCTACCTGGTGGCGCGCCTCTGCTCCAAGATGGGCATCGACGTCACCGCGGCATCCGAGCCCGGCAAAGGCTTTGTCGTCACGTTTGCCTTCTCGACCAACAAGTTTCAATACTTTGAGTAGTCGTCGCGGTGTAACGTCCCGGAGCGTCATTCACGTTAAGACAATTATCCCAAACGGGATAATTCCATCATGATGTGCTATGATTATCCCGTTTGGGATAATCATAGGGGATTAGCATGCAAGACTGGAATGAGCGAACGATTTTTGACCCAGCTGAACTCGGTGCATATTTGCGTGAGCGCCGGAAGAAGCTCGGTTATACCCAACGCGATGTGGCTGATTTCAACCAGTGCAGTTTGCGCTTTGTGAGCGAGCTTGAGCGTGGAAAGGCGGGTGCCAATCTTCGCCAAACCCTTCAAATCGCTAACAGCTTGGGGGTCGATTTGATCCTGAGGGAGAGGGGCGACGGCTCATGGCATTAAAGGTTTATCGTGAGTATCGGGGAACGTTTGAGCTGGTCGGAGAATTTGAGAGGGCCGACCCCGTAAACGAGACGTTTGCATATGATGAGGGATATCTTGAACGCGACGATGCTGCCGCACTCTCAGCTTCTCTTCCCTTGCGACATGAGCCATATGCCAGCAATGAGTTTTCGGCCTTCTTTTCGGGCATGCTTCCCGAGGGCCCGGTTCGGCATGAGCTGTCGATGCGTTTTCAAATCCCCCAGTCAGACTATTTATCGATGCTCGAGCGTTTGGGCGATGAGTGCGTTGGTGCCTTGAGGTTTCTCGGCGATGAGAAATCGAGCTACGATCCGGGCTATCGTCCTCTGCAAGACGAGGATTTTGAGGCACTTTCTAAGGCGGAAGTGTTTGAGATTGCAAATGATATGCAGGATTCGAGGCTGTCGTTGGCGGGCGCTCAGTCTAAAACCGGTTGGTTTTTACCGCGCGGTAAAGATGCAAAAAAGGCCGGGTCGGGGGATTGGATGCTGCCGCTCGGCTCTGCCCCCTCGACTCACATAGTCAAGATTGCTTCAACTAAACATCCGGATTTGCCGTTCAACGAATTAATTTGCATGACGGCAGCGTCTGCTGCTGGGCTTGAAATTGCCCGTTCAGAAGCTTCGGATACGATTCCTGGTGCGTTCTTTTCCGAGCGTTATGACAGAATCTGGAGCAATGAGCCGCCGTCGATGAGCGGATTCGATGTGCCTCTGAGGCTGCATCAGGAGGATTTTTGCCAAGCGGTTGGCTGGCCTTCGTATATGAAATACGAGACACGTCCCGATAGCTGCTATATGGCTCTTTGCGGCCGATTGATAAGAGAGCAATCGTCTAACGTAATTGCTGATACTCAAATGTTCGCTCGTCAGGTAATGGTCGATTATGCGTTGGGGAATTGCGACTCGCATCTCAAGAACCATTCGTTTCTTTATAGTCCGAGTTGGCGGGAAAAGAGGTTGGCCCCTGCATACGATATTGTTTGCACGACGATAATGGGATACGACCATAATCTTGGGATTGATATTGGGGATCACCGGGTGATCGATGGGGTGACTCCTGAAGATTTCGAATTCATGTCTCAAGATTTGCATCTGCCACTCAAGATGATCAAGAACATCGCGGCGGAAGTGGCTGAAGAGGTGTCTGCCCAGCTTGCAGAACTTGCCTCTGCAACCGGAGATTTGGGTCGGGTCGCTCTGAAAATTCAGACGGATTCCGTTGAGAGAATGAGGGTTCTGGAGCAATTCTCAGCCTAAAGCAAAGCGGGGCCACCGTAATGGTGGTCCCGCTCTTGGAAGACTTGGGCACGTGGGCTTGCGCTCCGCGATGCGTTAGGCGTACGTTTGCTACTTCACGACCAAGATGTCGCAGTCCGTATTGCGCAGCAGGAACGTCGAAATCGAACCCAGGAGCGCATACTTGATCGAGGACAGGCCGCGTGCGCCGCAGAGCACCAGGTCGGGCTTCACCACGTCGAGCATCTCGTCTTTGAGCGTCTCGCGAATACGGCCGGCGCGAATCATGACCTCGACCTCGGGAATATCGGGATTGGCCTTGGCCTCTTCGAGCTGCTTGGCGATGGAGTTCTTAAATGCCTCCTCCAGTCCGTTGACCAGATCGACCGGATAGGAACCAGCGCTCTCGAGTGCCGTGGAATCGATAACGTGGCCGATAATCAGCTTGGCGCCGTTGTTCGCGGCGACCTTGATGGCGCGTGCGAGCACAAAATCCTGCTGCTCAGTACCGTCGAGCGAAACAAATACCTTGGTATAGCCCTCGTTCATGGTTTCCTCCTTGGTCTATCGCACGGGCGCGGGGCTCGTGCGTCGGGCGGGCGCGGATGCGTGGCCGCCGGACACTTTATCTTGTTGCAGTTATACCCAAGGATTTGGGTTTGACCGCTCGCAATTCTGTGAACGGGCGAGTTTTTTGGTAAGGGTAGGCGCAGGCGCGCCGCCAACGGTTGATAATGGGACATTGCCCGCACCGTCCGCAGAACAATATCGGCGGGTGTCTAACGAGGGGGTCCCTTTGGATATCATTGAGCTTCTAAAATCTGCCTTCATGGGCCTGGTCGAGGGCATCACCGAATGGCTGCCTGTTTCGTCGACCGGTCACATGATCTTGGTGGACGAGTTCGTCAAGATGAACGTGAGCGAGACGTTCTGGAATATGTTCCTGGTCGTGATTCAGCTTGGCGCCATTTTGGCCGTCTGCGTTTTGTTCTTCTACGACCTCAACCCGTTTTCTCCCAGCAAGGGCAAGGAGGGCCGTCGCGACACCTGGGTGCTATGGGGCAAGATTGTGCTCGGCTGCATTCCCGCCGCGGCGATCGGTCTGCCGCTTAACGACTGGATGGAGGAGCATTTCTACAATGCTCCCGTCGTGGCGTTGGCGCTCATTGTGTACGGCGTGCTGTTTATCGTGATCGAGAACTGGCGCGCGAACAAGCGCGACCAGGCTGCTCTTGCCGGTTCGTTTGGTTCGCGTGCTGTGGTGGCGGGCGGACGTCCCGCCGGTGCGCATTTTGCCGCGCCCGCTGCGACTGCCGCCGCAGACGATGACGATAGCTTGGACTTTGGCTCCATCACTACGCTCGAGGATCTGAGCTGGAAGACCGCGCTGGGTATCGGTTGCTTCCAGGTGCTTTCGCTGATTCCGGGCACATCGCGCTCCGGCTCCACGATCATCGGCGGCCTGCTTTTGGGCTGCACGCGTTCGGTGGCGTCCAAGTTTACGTTCTTCCTGGCCATTCCCGTCATGTTTGGCGCGAGTGCGCTCAAGCTGGTCAAGTACTTTATTAAGGGCGGCACGTTCGGCACCAACGAAATCGCCATCCTGGGCGTGGGCTGCGTCGTCGCCTTTGTGGTGTCGCTCATTGCCATCAAGTGGCTTATGGGCTTCGTGCGCCGTCACGACTTCAAGTGCTTCGGCGTCTACCGCATCATCCTGGGCATCGTGGTGCTCGCGTACTTCTTTGTCCTGGAGCCTATGCTCGGCCTGTAACTTGGTTGACGCTGCGCGGCGACCAGAGCGACAACTTGTCATTCAAAGGGGGTGGCATGACCAAAAGGTCTATGCCGCCCCCTTTTCATGCCAATTTGTTCGCTCTGGCCGCCGCTCGCTGCTGCCATGACATCGGTGGCCCCCCAATGCACTAAATCCGCTGGGGCGGGCCTGACGGTGGCGCACGGAGTCGTGGTGTGATTTGCGTCGGTGTCCGCGCGGCTCGGTATACTGGTACGGCTCAAACTATGGCGCCGCCCGCAGGCGCGCCGTCCGTCAGATGAGGAGTCGCCCATGACCCAGCCCCTGCCCTGGGAAAAGAACGCCGCGGTACCCGTACCGCCCGCGCCGGAACCCGTGCCGCTCGATGCATACACCGCCCCCGCTGCGCCGGAGCCCGAGCTCGTTCCGCTCGACATCTACGACGCTCCCGCGCCGGCGCCCAAGCCCGCCAAACCGCTCGTCGACATCGACAGCCTTAATCCCGCCCAGCGCGAGGCGGTCCTGTCCACCGAGGGCCCGTTGCTGGTGCTCGCCGGCGCCGGCTCGGGCAAGACCCGCGTCTTGACCTTCCGCATCGCACATATGCTCGGCGACCTGGGTGTTAAGCCTTGGCAGGTTCTTGCCATTACGTTTACCAACAAGGCCGCGGCAGAGATGCGCGAGCGTCTGGCGGCACTCATTCCCAGCGGCACCCGTGGCATGTGGGTGTGCACCTTCCATGCTATGTGCGTGCGCATGCTGCGCGAGGACGCCGACCTGTTGGGCTACACCGGCCAGTTCACCATCTACGATGACGATGACTCAAAGCGCATGGTGCGCGACATTATGCAGGCGCTCGGCATCGAGCAAAAGCAGTTCCCCATCAACATGATCCGCAGCAAGATTAGCTCGGCCAAAAACGCCATGATCGGCCCCGAGGACATGCTCAAGAGCGCCGATAGCCCCAACGACAAAAAGGCCGCGCAGGTCTACCTAGAGCTGGAGCGCCGCCTGCGCGCCGCCAAT
This sequence comes from uncultured Collinsella sp., assembly GCA_900542905.1. GTDB lineage: Bacteria > Actinomycetota > Coriobacteriia > Coriobacteriales > Coriobacteriaceae > Collinsella. Next base: position 140,329 of record UQPF01000003.1, on the reverse strand, counting down.
GCGATGGACTTTGACGACCTGCTCGTGCGCGCGCTCGAGCTGCTGCGCACCCGTCCCGAGGTGCTCGATAGGTACCAAGAGCGCTTCCGCTACATTAGCGTCGACGAGTATCAGGACACCAACCACGTCCAGTACGAAATCGCCAACCTGCTGGCCGCTAAGTACCAAAACCTCATGGTCGTGGGCGACGATGACCAGTCCATTTACAGCTGGCGTGGCGCCGACATCACCAACATCCTGGACTTTGAGAAGGACTTTAAAAACTGCAAGACCGTCAAGCTGGAGCAGAACTATCGCTCTACGGGTCACATCCTGAGCGCCGCCAACGCCGTGGTGCGCCACAACTCGCAGCGCAAGGACAAGCGCCTGTTTACGGCCGAGGGCGATGGCGAGAAGATCCAGGCCTTCCAGGCGAGCGACGAACGCGACGAGGGTCGCTGGATTGCCGGCGAGATCGAGAAACTGCATGCCAAAGGCACGAGCTACGACGACATCGCCGTGTTCTATCGCACCAACGCCCAGTCGCGTATCCTCGAAGATATGTTCCTGCGCGCGGGCGTGCCCTACAAGATCGTGGGCGGCACGCGATTCTTCGACCGTGCCGAGATCCGCGACGTCATGGCCTACCTTAAGATGATCGTGAACCCGGCCGACGAGATGAGCGTCAAGCGCGTCATCAACACACCGCGCCGCGGCATCGGTTCCACCTCGATCCAAAAGATCGAGCAACTGGCGCGCGACAACCGCTGCTCGTTCTTCCAGGCTTGCGAGATCGCGTGTGCCGAAACCGGCATGTTTAGCGCCAAGGTGCGCAACGGCCTGTCGAGCTTTGTGTCGCTGGTGCGCGAGGGTCGCCGCATGGACGGCGAGCTCAAGGACGTTGTCGAGATGATTGTCGATAAGACGGGCCTACTGCAGGCTTTCCGCGCCGAGGGCACCATGGAGTCCGAGAGCCGCGCCGAGAACATCCAGGAATTCCTGGGCGTCGCTGCCGAATTTGAGGAGACGCACGAGGACATCGAGGGTACGCTCGAGAGCTTGGAAGAGCTGCGCGCAGCCGGTGTTGCCGACGTGCCTGCCGGCGCCGAGCCCGAGCCCGTCGTGGTGAGCGCGCCTGCGCCCGAACCGGGGCCATCTGCCCCGGCATCCTCGTTTGAGGCACTCGTCGGCGCGCGCGATGCCGCGGGCTCCAATCCGCTCGATAGTCTGGCTGCTCCGGCGCTGTCTCCGCAGGATGCCCTGGCTGCTGCCATCGCGGGCAACGCGTATGCCGCGCCGACGGAGATGCCGGCGGGTGCCGTGCATGCCGACGAGATTGAGCGCACCTACGGTCCGCTCACCTGTAAGGCGCTGCCGGCACTCATGGAGTGGCTGGCCCTGCGCTCCGACTTGGATTCCCTGGCCGGCGAGACGCATGCCATCACCATGATGACCATCCACTCCGCCAAGGGCCTGGAGTTCCCGGCGGTGTTCGTGGCCGGCATGGAGGAGGGCATCTTCCCGCACGTGCACGACTTTGGCGGCAGCGATGACCCGGGTAAGCTTGAGGAGGAGCGTCGCCTGGCCTACGTCGCCATCACGCGCGCCCGCAAGCGCCTGTTCCTGACCTATGCGGCCACGCGTCGCACCTACGGCTCGACATCTGCCAACCCGCGCTCGCGCTTCCTCAATGAGATTCCGTTTGAGGATATCGAGTTTAGCGGTATCGGTTCTGCCGGTTTTGAAGGCACGGGCTGGGAGAAGCGCGGCGACCGTCACGGCACCTTTGGCTCGGGCATGGGTTCGGATATGTATGGCGGCAAGGTGTTTGGCTCGCATACGCGCTCGACCGGCGGTTCCGGTTCGCGCGGTGGATCGAGCTTTGACGATTTCTTTGGCGGCAGCAGCTACGGGACCGAGCGCCATCGTGGGGTCTCGCCCGACGCCGGCCGTGTTGCCTCGACCTTTGGCTCGGGCGCGCCGCGAGCCAAAAAGCCGTCGTCCAAGGTGTCCCCGACGGTGGAGCGCAAGGTCGATCGCGCCAGCGCATCGCAGGACTTTGCCGCGGGCGATACCGTGAGCCATAAGACCTTTGGCACGGGTACCGTGATCTCGGTCGCCGGAGACATGATCGAGGTCCAGTTCGAAAAGACCGGCCAGACCAAAAAGCTCATGAAGGGATTCGCTCCGATCGTCAAGCTGTCATAATCCCGGCGGACCTGGGCGGGCGTATGGGGCAACATCGCCTGCTCGGGCAGTCCTGCTCGCACGGAGAGCACATTAAGTGCTCTCCGGCTCGTGCGGAACTCGCGATCGATGTTGCCCCATACGCCCGCCCAGGTCCTTAGATAACGTTGCTTGCGAACGTCGCTTTGCCCGTTCGCTTTTTGGTCTGGAGGGCCGGGTGGGCTGAATACTTAGACATGGCAAGGGGCTCCCCCGTTAAAGAACGGGGGAGCCCCTTGTTGCGTTTTGAATGGTGCGCTTGGCTTTGATGATTGATGATTTTATACGATTCAGTATAATTTCAGATAGACGCTAAAATGTAACCGAAATGAAAACGGTGATTGTACATGCTGATAAACTGCCTCCCAAAAAGACTCTTCTCTTTAGAGCTCGCTATCGACCCGGAGCCAGTTGAGATGCAGATTCCTCGCATGTATCTTGAGCGGTATTCGCTTCGCTTGGCACGGCTCGGCATGTCTAAACAGGGCCGTTTTATTGTTGCGGAACCAAAGGAACCGCCCAGTGTCATTTCGGCGCGAAATCTCGTCAGTGCGGTGCGCAAGTTAGATGTTCACCCGGTGGTAATTTGCTGGGATGCACTGGATTTAGGTTTTATGCGCGCGCTTTCTTCGGAGGGAATCGCATATATCCGAGATGAGCGAAATGCGTTCCTGCCGTTTATCGGAGCCGTTATTTCCGATGAGGTGCTGGGTGCTTCTCCCGCTGCTCCGCTTTCGCCCCAATCTCAACGAATCGTCCTAAATCTCATTGCGGGACGATGGGTTGACTGCTCCGCCGGCGACCTAGCGCGTCTGTGTGGCAAAAGCGCGGCAAGCGTCAGCGGCTATCTTTCGGAAATCGCCGCTATAGCTCCTGGGTTGATTATGCGGGACGGCAAAAAGCGTATATTGTGCGACGCCGGGCTGTCGACCGAGACGTTGCTAGATGGGTTTGAGGACTATCTTCGCACGCCAGTTTTAGAGCGAATCCGGCTCAAGAAGGTTATCGAGAGAACAGAGCTACGTGCCGTTGATGCGCTGCTTTCCGGTGTGTCTGCCCTTAGCTATATGTCCGACCTTGCCCATGAAGACTCTGCTCCAACCATTGCTCTCGAAAAATATCAGCTAGAGGCCTTGAAAGAGCATATGGGCGACAGATGGCTGGAGGCTCAGTGGTACGAACCGGCGGCAGTTGTGATTGAGGTCTGGTCGTATCCCGTGGACGCGCCGTCCGATATTAGTTTTGACGCGACGGGTTTGCAGTGTGTCGACCCGTTTTCCTTATACGTTGCTTGCGCAAAAGCAGATTACAAAGAAGATCGTCTGCTCGACGCGGTCGAACAGCTCAGGAGGACGATATGTCAAAAGTGAGGGGAATAGAGCGATTTGCCGATGCCATGAGCGGCTGTAAAGGCGGTTACGTCCTTATTGGTGGAGGGGCCTGCAGCGTTCTATTTGACAATGAGGGCGATTCGTTTAGAGCTACTGAAGACTTGGATATCGTCGTAATTGTTGATGGGGAAGGCGTTGAATTCGCCACTGCATTGTGGGCATTTATCAAAGCTGTCGGATATGAGACTGGGAAGGTCGGCGATGGAAAGTGCACTTACTATCGGTTCTGTTTGCCCGAAGGATCAAGGCAAGTCCTAGACTATCCCGGCCAAATTGAGCTATTCGCCCGACATCCTGATTTTGTGCTCGAAGATGAAACGAGCGAAGTGGCACCTCTTTCCTTTGACGGGGCCGTATCAAGTCTTTCGGCAATTATTCTCGACGATGGCTACTACGAATTTATTCGCGACAACGCAACGAACGTAGAGGGCATTACGTTGCTCGATGCGCTCCATATCATTCCCCTCAAGATGCGTGCACACATTGATATCAATAGGAGCTATGAAGAAGGGCGCCATTGCAACGATAAAGATCGACGAAAGCATCGCTCGGATATTGTTCGACTTGCGGGTTTGTTGCCGCCTTCGGCTCGCTTGGAGCTAATAGAGCAAATGAGGGCTGACGCCGGAGACTTCTTTGCGGACTTTTCTTCTTATGTAAATCGGCAGACCGATCGTAAAGAGAGAGCGCGTCTTCAGGACACATTATCGTTTCTCGAAAAGGTCTACCTATAGGCACCTTGATTCGTTATGTATGGTGAGGGGCTCTCCCGTTTGATGAGCGGGGGAGCCCCTTGTTGCTTTTTGATTGTCGTAACTAGCCAGAGGCTCGCCGGGACGGGGCGCGGGGTTTGGTCGATCGCGAGTTCCGCACGAGCCAGAGAGCACTTAATGTGCTCTCCGTGCGAGCAGGACTGTCCGAGCAGGCGACCAAACCCCGCGCCCCGTCCTGACGAGCGCTTGGGGACCGGTGACCTACAGGTGCGAGATGATCAGCTCCATTTTGCCCTCGAGGTCAATGGACTTCACGGTGCTGGGGGCCAGCAGGTGGCTTCCCTTGTGGACGGGGTCGCCGCAGACGGTGCCTTCGCCGTTGATGACCGACAGGCACATGAAGGGCCAGCGCTGGTCGAGGGTCTTGCTGCCGTTGACGCGCACGCGATCGACGGTGTAGCAGGGGTTGGACTCGAGCTCGGTTACACCATCGACCTCGGGCGCGGTCACGGTGCCGTCGGTCGGCGCCTGAACATCAAAGTCGATGCAGTCGAGGCTCTGCTCAATGTGCAGCGGACGCAGCTTGCCGTCGGTACCGGGGCGGTCGTAGTCGTACAGGCGATACGTCACGTCGCTCGACTGCTGCGTCTCCAAAATGAGCGTACCGGTCTTGATGGCGTGCACGGTGCCGGAGTCAATCTGGAAAAAGTCGCCCTTGTGGATCGGCAACACGTTGAGCATGTCGTCCCAGCGACCGTCCTTGATCATCTGTGCGGCTTCGGCGCGGTCATGCGCGCGCTGGCCGACGATGATTGTGGCGCCGGGCTCGCAATCCAGCACGTACCAGCACTCGGTTTTGCCCAGGCTGCCGTTCTCGTGCTCGGCGGCGTACTCATCGTTGGGATGAATCTGGATCGAAAGGTCGTCCTTGGCGTCCAGGATCTTAATGAGCAGCGGGAACTCTTTGCCCTCGCAGTTGCCAAAGAGCTCGCGGTGCTCGGCCCATAGCCACGACAGCGTGTGGCCGGCATACGGGCCCTCAGCGATCTGGCAGTCGCCGTTGGGGTGTGCCGAGATGGCCCAGCACTCACCGATGGGACCCTCGGGAATGTTGTAACCAAATACGGTTTCGAGCTGGCGGCCGCCCCAAATCTTCTCATGGAAGATCGGCGTCAGTTTAATCAAATCAGACATATTCATACCCCCATGGTGTTGTGCGGCCGTCCGTTCTAGACGAGCCATAACGAGCGCCCGCATGACTACAAAAACCTATGCCAACGTTACGTTGTGCAGCTCAAAGCGGTCGCCGACGTTGCGCGAAATCGAGTACTCAAAGGCGTTGCCGCTATCCAAAAAGCCAATCTGGTTGAGCTCGAGCAGGGGAGCGCCGGGTTTGGTGTCCAGGCGCTCGGCCTCTTCCTCGGTTGCCGCCACGGCACGGATGGTGCGGTGGAAGCTCGAAATTTTCAGCCCGCATTGCTCGCGGATAAAGCTATAGACCGATCCGTATAGGTCCTTCTTTTTAAGGCCCGGTATCAGTTCGAGAGGCATGTAGGTGTACTCGAGAACGATGGGCTTCTCGTCGACCTGGCGCACGCGCACGATGTGATAGGCAAAGTCGTCCTCGGCAATTCCCAGCTGAGTAGCGACGTCCGCTGGTGGATTGACAATCGAGAAATCGTAGACCACCGAGGTTACCTTCTCCCCGCGGTGCTCATACGAAAAACCCTGGGCGCGGTCGTTTTTGCCCTGGAAAAACGCCTGGTTGGGAAGACCCGCCGTGTCCTTAACGTAGGTGCCCGACCCGCGACGGCTGGTAACAAGACCCTCCTCGGTGATCTGCTCGATAGCTCGTTTGACGGTGATTTTGGAAACGCTATAGAGCTCGCAGAACTCAACGACGGTGGGTAGCTTGTCGCCCGGTTTAAGAGCGCCATCCTCGATGCTTCGACGGATATCTGCAGCTATCGACTCGTATTTGGGAATCATGGAACCTCCTTTCCGGCATATATAAATACATACATGAATACATAAGTAAGTATAACCCCCAACGAGGCACCCATATTACTTTTATATAAGAAGTCCGAGAAAGGAAAAAGAAAAACACGCTTTACTTTAAAAATTAGTGCGCTATAGTTGTAGACAACGAACGGAGCCCTGCAGTACAGCGGGGCCGGCCGTTTGGGGACGGTTTTGTTTTGGCGGGCTGGATACCCAGATAACCGGTGCGCGCCCGCGCCGGATAACCTGCCAAGGCAAACCCGTCTCCAACCGGAAGCTCTAGAACACGAAAGTGAGGACTTGATGGCACAGTATCAGCTGCCCCGTGACTTCTTCTTTGGCGCCGCTATGTCCGGCCCGCAGACTGAGGGCCAGTGGAACCAGGGCGGCAAGCTCGAGAACCTGTGGGACACCTGGTCCATCCAGGATCTGGGTTCGTTCTACAACCGCGTTGGCTCTTATGCCGGCAATGACTTTATGGCTAAGTACCAGGAGGACCTTCGCATTATGAAGGACTTGGGCCTGGATACCTATCGCACTTCCATCCAGTGGAGTCGTCTGCTCGATGCCGACGGCAACCTTAATGAGGAGGGTGCCGCGTGGTACCACGAGCTGTTCCGTGCCTCTCGCGAGGCCGGCTTGGAGCCGTTCGTCAACCTGTACCACTTTGACATGCCCACCTACCTCTTTGACCGCGGCGGTTGGGAGAGCCGTGAGGTCGTCGAGGCTTACGCTCATTACGCCGAGGTTGCCTTCCGCGAATTTGGCCAGGAGATCAAGTACTGGTTTACCTTTAACGAGCCTATCGTCGAGCCCGAGCAGCGCTATCAGGAGGGCGTGTGGTTCCCGCGGCTCCACGACTATAGCCGCGCTCGCACCGTTCAGTATCACATCTCGCTGGCGCACGCGCTGGCCGTGGCCAACTACCGTCGCGCCTATGACGAGGGTGCCGTTCGCGCCGACGCCAAGATCGGCATGATCAACTGCTTTACCCCGGTCTACACCAAGGAGAACCCCAGCGAGGCGGACCTCGAGGCCGTGCGTATGACCAGCGGTATCAACAATCGCTGGTGGCTCGATCTTATTACCAAGGGCGAGCTTCCCGCTGACGTGCTCGACAGCCTGGCCGAGGGCGGCGTTAGGCTCCCGTTCCGTGCCGGCGACCAAGAGATTCTCAAGCAGGGCGTTGTCGACTGGCTTGGTTGCAACTACTACCATCCCACGCGCGTCCAGGCTCCGGCGAGCAAGATCGACCAGTATGGCCTGCCGCACTTTGCCGACGAGTACGTGTGGCCCGACGCCGTTATGAACGAGAGCCGCGGCTGGGAGATCTACCCGCAGGGTCTCTACGACTTTGGCATGGACTGCGCCAAGAATTACCCTGATCTTGAGTGGTTCGTATCCGAGAACGGCATCGGCATCATGGACGAATACAAGAACCGTGATGCCGAGGGGACCATCCAGGACGACTACCGCGTCGACTTTGTGCGCCAGCACCTGGAGTGGGTCGCCAAGGCAATCGCCGAGGGCGCCAAATGCCGCGGATACCATTATTGGGCCGTCATCGATAACTGGTCTTGGGCCAATGCCTTTAAAAACCGTTACGGCTTTGTCGAGGTCGACCTTATGGACGGCTACAAGCGCCGCCTTAAGAAGTCGGCAGCTTGGCTCAAGCAGGTTGCAACGACCCACGTGGTTGACTAGCGACCAAGCAAGCGCCCAAACCGCGCGCCGCCGCGCGCAACACATGGCACATCTGGTGGCAGAGGGCGACAGACCACCGTGCGCATAGGAAAAGGCCGGATTTGAAAGTTAGGAGCAATCATGGCCAGTGACAACGGAAAGAGCTTCCTCGACAAGTTTGCCGAGGTCTCTGCGAAGGTGGGAAACCAGGTTCACTTGCGTTCCCTGCGCGATGCCTTCGCAACCATCACGCCGCTCTATATCCTTGCGGGTATCGCGGTTCTTATTAACAACGTCGTGTTCCCTCTGTTCCCGCTCGATGCGGCGGGCCTTGCCAACCTTCAGACCTGGGGCTCGGCAATTACGCTGGGCACCCTCAACGTCTCTGCCATCATCTTGGCTGGACTGATTGGCTACAGCCTCGCTAAGAACGAGCGCTTCGATAACCCGCTCGCTTGCGTGGTCGTCGCCATCTCCGCTTTCGTCATCATGATGCCGCAGCAGATCACCGCCACGCTTGCCGCCACGAGTCCGCTGCTCACCGACAAGATTACCTCTGCCGAGGTCACGGGCGCCCTTTCGACTGCCAACACCGGTACCAACGGTCTGTTCGCGGCCATTATCATCGCCCTGCTCTCCGTTACGCTCTTCATTAAGATTTCCGGCGTCGAGAAGCTCAAGGTCAAGCTGGGCGAGGGTGTGCCTCCCGCGGTCTCCAACTCCTTTAACGTCATGATCCCGATGCTGCTCAACCTCTCGATCTTCGCCATTGCCGCGGCTCTGCTCGCCGTGTTTGCCGGCACCGATCTGTGCACCATCATCTCCACGTGCATTTCCAACCCGCTCAAGAGCATCATGAACGCCGGTCCGTGGGCTGTTATCCTCATCTACACTCTTGCGAACCTGCTGTTCTGCGTCGGTATTCACCAGTCCACCATCTCTGGCGCTACCGTCGAGCCGATCCTGACCATGCTCATCGTCGACAACATGGCTACCTTTGCCGCCGGCGGCACCATCCAACCCGATCACTACATGAACATGCAGATCGTCAACAGCTTCGCCCTCATCGGCGGCTCGGGCTGCACCCTCATGCTCCTGCTCGATACCTTCCTGTTCTCCAAGAACAAGGCTTCCAAGACCGTTGCCAAGATGGCTATCATTCCTGGCCTGTTTAACATTAACGAGCCGGTCATCTACGGTTACCCCGTCGTGTACAACCTGCCGCTCATGATTCCGTTTGTGCTTCTTCCCGACCTGTTCATCGGCGTCACCTATGGCCTGACATGCGCGGGCATCATTAGCCCCTGCATCGCCCAGGTGCCTTGGACCATGCCTCCCGTCATCAACGCCCTGCTTGCCACGGGCTTTGACTGGCGCGCTGGCGTGTGGCAGGCCCTCGAGCTTGTCATCGGTATGGCTGTCTACCTGCCCTTTATGAGGATCTCCGAGAAGGCCATCGCCAAGCAGGAGGCCCTTGCCGAGCAGAACGCCTAAACGTTCGTTTTTCCTTCCACCGTTGCGGGCGCCGGTACGCGGTGCCGGTGCTCGCGGCTCTCCTCCTGCGTAAAGATGCAGGGGGTGGGTACAGTAGCCGCAAGGAATACAACCAGTTGTCGTCTGCGCGCCGCGCAGTTATAAGGAGGAAACCATGAAGAAGATCATGCTTTGCTGCAATGCCGGCATGTCCACGAGTCTGCTGGTCCAGAAGATGCAGGCCGAGGTCGCGAACCGCGGTCTGGACATCGAGGTCGAGGCTCGTCCCATGAATGAGGCCCACGATCACCTGGACGAGTGCGACATCCTGCTGCTCGGTCCGCAGATTGGCTACACCAAGGGCGATTTTGAGAAGGAGGCCGCCGGTCGTTTCCCGGTCGAGGTCATCAACATGGTCGATTACGGCCGCATGAACGCCGCCGGCATCATCGACCACTGCGTCAGTGTGATGGGCTAGGTGCAGCACATGGAGGATATGAATGAGCTGCAGATGACCTGCTTCGAGATCATCAGCTACGTCGGCACCGCCAAGAGCATGTATATCAATGCCGTGCAAAAGGCCAAGGAGGGCGATTTTGACGCCGCCGAGGAGCTTATCAAGCAGGGTGACGAGGCTTACAACGGTGGCCACGATGTCCACATGGGGCTCCTTAAAAAGGAGGCCAACGGCGAGCGTAGCGGCGAGGCCCCGCTGATTCTGCTGCATGCCGAGGACCAGATGGCAGGCACCGAGACCATGCGCGTCATGGCCACGGAGCTCATCGAGGTCCACAAGCAGCTGCAGGCTCGTAAGGCCTAGCTGGCGTTATCGCTGCGACGGATCGTGCGGTCCAACAGACAATTCAGTCCCTTTCACGGGCGCTGGGAGTTTTCCGTCTCCCGGCGCCTTTGTATTTGGCGAAGGCCTGCGCGACCTGTTGGGCGGGCCTTCGTGTTTTTCCAGATAAAACCTGCCAAAACAAACCTGTCCCTTTTTGGCGGGTTTTTGCCTGGGGAGCGGTACCATACAGGCAATGTTTAAACGAGAAAGGTGGGCTCCCATGGAACCTAAGCAGTACTACATCGGCATCGACGTCGGCGGCACTTCGGTTAAGGAGGGCCTGTTCGACGAGGACGGTAACCTGCTGGCCAAGGCCAGCGTGCCCACGCCTCCCATCGTTGACGCCGCGGGCTTTGCCGCGGTGACCGAGGCTATCGACCAGGTGGTCGCCAAGGCTCAGATTCCGCGTGCCTTTGTGGCGGGCATTGGCCTGGCCGTTCCGTGCCCCATCCCGGCATCGGGCGATGCCAAGGTCAAGGCCAACATTGCCATTAACCTGCCCGAGCTGAGAGTCGCCATTCAGGAGCACTGCCCCGACGCGGTCGTTAAGTACGAGAACGATGCCAACGCCGCTGCCATGGGCGAGGCCTGGCTCGGCTCTGCCAAGGGCGTGCAGAACGTGGTGATGGTCACCATCGGTACCGGCGTGGGCGGCGGCGTTATCGTTAACGGCGACGTAGTGTCGGGCGTTGTGGGCGCCGGCGGCGAGATTGGCCACATGTGCCTGAACCCGGCTGAGGAGCGCACTTGCGGCTGCGGCGGCCATGGCCATCTGGAGCAGTATTCCAGCGCCACCGGCGTGGTGAGCAACTACCTTGCCGAGTGCAAGAAGGCGGGCGTTGAGCCCATCGAGCTTACCGGCCCCTCCGATTCCAAGGACGTGTTCCAAGCCTGCCGCGAGGGCGACAAGCTCGCGCTTGCCGCGGCCGATACCATGGCCGACTATCTCGGCCGTGCCCTGGCGCTTGTTGCCAACGTGGTCGACCCCGAGATGTTCCTGATTGGTGGCGGCGCGTCCGCTTCGGCCGATGTCTACCTCGACAAGGTCCGCGAGCACTTTAAGCAGTACGCGCTTTCCGCCTCGCGCGAGACGCCCATTAAGGTCGCTTCGCTCGGAAACGACGCCGGCATCATCGGTGCCGCCTACGTAGCTCTGCGCGCCGCCGGTAAATAGCTGGTGCAAGGGGGACGGGTTAGTTTGCACCAACATGGTGCAAAGGGGGCAGACTTCGCCCCAACACTTGCCCCAAATTGCGCCGTGGCCCTTCCGTCTCAGAAGGCTCGGCGCCAGCGTGCTACCATAGCTACGTCCAAGTACACATATCAAGTGGAGGAAATCCATGGCAAACGTTCTTGTCTTTGGTCACCAGAATCCCGATAACGACGCCATCATGAGCGCCGTCGTCCTGTCCCAGCTGCTCAACCAGGTTGAGTATGCCGGCAACACCTATGAGGCCTGCGCCCTTGGTCAGCTTCCGGCAGAGTCCGCCAAGCTGCTTGCCGACGCCGGCATCGCCGAGCCCCGCGTGATCGAGTCCGTCGAGGCCGGTCAGCTCGTCGTCCTCACCGACCACAACGAGTCCGCCCAGTCCGTCGCCGGTCTTAAGGATGCCACGGTCTTTGGCGTTGTCGACCATCACCGCATCGGCGACTTCGAGACCGCCGGCCCGCTGCACTACATCTGCCTGCCTTGGGGCTCCAGCTGCACCATCGTCACCAAGCTCGCCGACGTGCTCGGCGTTGAGCTTTCCGACGTCCAGGCCAAGCTGCTGCTCTCGGCCATGATGACCGATACGCTCATGCTCAAGAGCCCCACCACCACCGCCGTCGACCGCGTCGTCGCCGCCAAGCTCGGCGAGCAGGTGGGCGTCGACCCGGTCAAGTTTGGCATGGAGGTCTTCCTTACCCGTCCGTCCGGCTCCTTCACCGCAGCCGAGATGGTCGGCAACGACATCAAGATGTTCGAGCCCGCCGGCAAGAAGCTGCTCATCGGCCAGTACGAGACCGTCGACAAGAGCCGCGCGCTCGGCATGATCGATGAGATTCGCGAGGCCATGCGTGCCTACGCCGCCGAGAAGGGTGCTGACGGCATTGTCCTGTGCATCACCGACATCATGGAGGAGGGCTCGCAGGTCCTGCTCGAGGGCGAGACCGAGGCTGCTCAGAAGGGCCTGGGCATTGCCGACGAGCACGACGGCGTCTGGATGCCGGGCGTCCTCTCCCGTAAGAAGCAGGTCGCTGCCCCCATCATGGCCGCCTGCTAGGTTTAGTTGACCAAATGCCACGACCGGATCGCGGACGCCCCGCGCTCCGGTCGTTTTTTTGTGCACGGCGCCGCGTCGTCTCTTGGACAGGCGTGTCCGTGCCGTTGAGCAAATAATGTTCAACCTGTGGTTCCGCTTTTCGGCCACGCCTGCGTGCTTGTCGTGCAGGGTAGGCTAGATGCAAGCGTAATACGTTAGAGCGCGGCGCCGCCACTTGGGCGGGCCGTGCTTTTTTAAGACGGGAGCTTTCCCGTGAAAGGAGCCGCCCATGGCAGCACCCGAGCAGCTGTTCAACGTTCGTGAGCGCAAGCGCTTTGAACGTCACGACATTTGGGAGCGTATCGCCGAGAACGGCACGATTTCCGCCGCCGTCATGGTCTTCGCCGCCATCGCCGCCGTCATTTGCGCCAATACCGATGTCTACGAGGCCATCCATCACTTTTTGGAGACCCCGCTGTATGTGGGTCTGGGCAATCTTACGGCCGGTCTCACCGTTGAGCTTTTCGTCAACGACTTCCTCATGGCGATTTTCTTTTTGTTGGTGGGCATTGAGCTTAAGTACGAGATGACGGTCGGCGAGCTCAAGAATCCGCGTCAGGCCATGCTTCCCATGCTGGCGGCCGTGGGCGGCGTCGTCGTTCCCGCCTGCATCTACCTGATCTTTAACCATGCCGGCGCCCGCAACGGTTGGGCCATCCCCATGGCAACCGATATTGCCTTTGCGCTGGGCGTGCTGTCGCTTTTGGGCAATCGCGTGCCCAACGGCGTGCGCGTGTTCTTCTCGACGCTCGCCATCGCCGACGACCTCATCTCCATCGCCGCCATCGCCATCTTCTACGGTCAGAGCCCCAATCCGTTTTGGTTGGGCGCCGCCGCGCTGGTGACCTGTGCGCTCGTGTGGCTCAACAAGACGCAGCACTACCGCCTCGCCCCGTACTCGGTGCTGGGCCTGCTGCTGTGGTTCTGCATGTTCAAGAGCGGCGTGCATGCCACGCTTGCTGGCGTCATCTTGGCCTTTACCATCCCGGCCAAGTGCGGTGTTAAGCTCGACAGCCTTACCGATTGGCTGGGCGAGTGTCTGCCGTTGCTCGATGACCGCTACGACGACGAGGCGCACATCCTGGGCCAGCACGACTTTACCGTCTCGACCACCAGGGTCGAGCGCGTCATGCACCGTGTGACCCCGCCGCTCATCCGCATGGAGCGTCTGATCTCCACGCCGGTCAACTTTGTCATCCTGCCGATCTTTGCGTTTGTCAACGCGCAGGTTCGCCTGGTGGGCGTGGACATGAGCACACTGCTTACCGACCCGGTGACGCTCGGTGTGTACTTTGGCATGCTGCTGGGCAAGCCGATCGGTATCTTTGGCATGACGTTTGCCCTGGTTAAGCTTAGGGCCTGCGAGCTGCCGCACAATGTCAACTGGCACATGATTGCCGGCGTGGGCATTCTGGGCGGTATCGGCTTTACCATGTCGATCCTCATCAGCGGCCTCGCCTTCCCGACGGCCCAGTTTGAGGTCCTGGCTGCCAAGGCCGCTATTCTTGCCGGTTCGGTCACCGCTGCCGTGCTCGGCATGATCTACATGAGCGTGGTCTGCAAACACCCCGCGCCCAAAGACGAGTAAAAGCACATGCAAGTTTGTGCAAGTTTAAAAACGCCGCCTGTGAACACCATCACAGGCGGTGTTTTAGTCATTGGGTAGCCATTGGGTGTTCCTATAGTTTTGTCAACCTTCGACGCTACTCCCGGTAGGGCACCCGGTCGCGCATCACGGCGTATATCGCCCTGAGCCGCTTCCTCGCGACGGCCTTGAGCGCCCGCCCGTGCCCCATGCCCCGCGCCCTGCAGGCCCGGTAGTACTCGCCGTAGCGCCCCGACGACCTCACCAGGCTGTTGCACGAGAAGATCAGCAGGGACTTGAGCCTCGCGTCGCCCCGCCTGGACGCCCTGACCGACCTCACCGACGTGCCGGAGCTCCTCACCCTCGGGGCTATGCCGCAGTACGAGGCCAGGTGGTCGTGGTCCGGGAACCTCGCGATGTCGACCGATACCGCGAGCTGCGCCGCCGTCCTCGGCCCGATGCCGGGCACGGTGAGCAGGCACGCGTAGGTCTCGTCGCCCTCGAGCAGCCCCGCCGTCTCGGCCTCGAGGGCCCCGGCCTCGTCGAGGGCCTCCGATATCCGGGCGGCAAGGAACCTGACCTGCCTGTTCTCGGCCTCGACGAGCGCCGGCGGCGGCGCGGTCGAGGCGGCCGCGGCCTCCCCGGCGGCCTCGGCCTGCGGCCCCTCGGCCCCCGAGCGGGCGATCCCCCACGCCCCGCCGAACCCGGCGAGCAGCTCCAGCCACCGGCGGTCCGACAGGTCGACCGCGGCCTCGAGGGCCGGGCAGGACTCGAGCAGCACCGCGCGCAGGCGGTTCTTGTCCCTGGTCGCGCAGGCGACGACGTGGTCGCGCTGCGACGAGAGGGCGCGGGCGGCCTCGAGGGCCTCGCCGCGGCCCGGGACCCCCGACAGGGAGTCCGGCACGCCCAGGGCGGTCCGCGCGATCACCGCGGCGTCGCGCTCGTCGGTCTTGGCCTCGCCGGCGAACAGGCCCGCGGCGCGGCTGGCGGCGAGCCCGGGCAGGTGGGCGACCCCGAGCCCCGCGGCGCGGGCCCGCCTCACGGCGAGGGACCCTATGTTGCGGAACTGGTCGACGACGACGAGCGTGCCGGCGGGCGCGGAGGCGAACAGCGCGTCGAGCTCGGCCTCCCTGTTGCGGACGGGGGCGCTGGCTAGCACCTCCCCGCCGCGGTCGACCAGGCAGGCCCAGTGCGATGACTTGCCGACGTCCAGGCCGAGCACGGCCGCGGGTCTGGTGGATGGCGCTTTCACGGTGGTATCCTTCCGGTAGTCGTTCGACCGGATGGCCTCCCCCTCGGCACTCACATTACCAGCCGCGGCACCTGCCCGGCACTTTCCTATCAGCCGTCGGGGGCGGCGCGTCCCGCGCCGGCAGCACCCAACGGGCCCTCTCGGGGGCAGGGACGTTCGGCCGTGCGCGGGCGCCCGGTCGGCGGCCCGTTCTGGGCGCGCCTCAATCGTAGCCCGAGACGGGCCCGGGCTGACAATTTCGACTGTAATGGACGTTCTTAAATGACTAGTCACCGGGGACAGTCTTGCGGAGTCGGCACTTGGGGACGTTCCTTATGTGCCGGCAGTTTGGGACAGTCCTTTTCCCCTGCAAAGAGCGCGCCTAGTGACTACTCATTTAAGTCTGTCCCCAATGAGTGGTTTTATTCCACGGTGCCGTAGACGGCGCCCCAGCCGTGGGCGGCCAAGGCGGAGTTGAGCTGGTCGCAAAGTGACTGGCGGTCGTAATAGCCGGGCGGTAGCAGGTTGACGATTTCCATGAGATTGGGCGCCAGGTCCAAGATTTCGGCTTGTACGATCAGATCCAGGCGGTCGATGGCGTGGCGGTCGTAAAACAGTCCGTCGACCAGGCGCTGCAGGTCGCCGAATTCCTCGGCCTGAAACGATCCGTACTCCATAGTGCCTCCTTGGGCGCCCCACGCCGGCATGCGCGGCGATTCGTAAATCATTGCGATGAACTTAATCTATCACGGCTTCATGCCGTTGCGGCGGTGGCGGTCTATACTTAGAAGAACTGCAACGTCCCGCTTCGCGAAAGGTCGCACCCATGCAGACGATCTACCAGAAGATGGAAACCACCGAACTCGATGCCGCCATCGAGGCGCTCAAAGCCGAGGTCGCCGAGGTCAAGGCCAAGGGCCTGGCGCTCGACATGGCCCGCGGCAAGCCGTCGCCCTCCCAGGTGGACATCTCTCGACCCATGCTCGATATTCTCAATGCCGACGCCGATCTGCACGACGGCAACGTCGACTGCTCCAACTACGGCTGCTTTGAGGGCATTCCCTCGGCACGCAAGCTGGCGGGGGAGTTCCTGGGTTGCCCCGCCGAGCAGACGCTCGTACTGGGTTCGTCGAGCCTTCTGATCGAGCACGATATCGCCGGCATGTTTTGGCGCTGCGGCTCGTGCGGCAGCGAGCCCTGGGAGGCTTACGAGGCCGCGCACGACGGCAAGAAGGTCAAATTCCTGTGCCCTGTTCCCGGCTACGATCGCCACTTTGGCATCACCGCCGACTTGGGCATCGAGAACGTCCCCGTCGCGATGACCGACAACGGCCCCGACATGGACGAGGTTGAGCGCCTGGTTGCCGCCGACGATTCCATCAAGGGCATCTGGTGCGTGCCCAAGTATTCCAACCCCACGGGCATCACCTTTAGCGAGGACACTGTGCGCCGCCTGGTCGAGATGCCCACGGCCGCGCCCGATTTCCGCATCTTTTGGGACAACGCTTACTGCGTGCACGACCTGTACGACGAGACCGACGAGCTCGCAAATATCTTTGACCTCGCTCGCGCGGCGGGCACCGAGGATCGCGTGGTGGCCTTTGCCTCGACGTCCAAGATCACCTTCCCGGGCGCCGGCATCGGCTTTATCGGTGCGAGCCCCGCGGTTATCGCGGAGTTCTCCAAGCGCCTGAAGGCCGGTCTTATTAGCGCCGATAAGCTCAACCAGCTGCGTCACGTGCGCTTCCTTCCCACCATCGAGGCGGTCAAGGAGCACATGAAAAAGCATGCCGAGTTCCTGCGCCCGCGCTTTGAGGCCGTTGAGCGTAAACTCACCGAGGGCTTGGGTAACACGGGTTGCGCCACTTGGACTCATCCCCATGGCGGCTACTTTGTGAGTTTCGATGGCCCCGAGGGCTCGGCCCAGAAGGTCGCCGCGCTTTGTGCCGACCTGGGCGTCAAGCTCACGCCGGCTGGTGCCACCTGGCCTTATGGCAAGGATCCGCGCGACACCAGCATCCGCATCGCGCCGAGCTATCCCACGGTCGAGGACCTGGAGGCCGCGCTCGATGTGCTGGTGCTGGCCGTTAAGCTTGTCGCTGCCGAGCTTGCGCGTGCCGAGCGCGCCTAACGCGTAGGGCCCCGCAAGTCCGCGCCTAGTACTATCCGCACTTTCGATACGTAAAGGAGCGTATACATGGATTTGGGTATTTCCACCAACCCCACGCCAGAGCTCTACACCATTAAGGTGACCGGTGAGATCGATATCTCTAACGCCGATAGCCTGCGCAATGCCATCGACCTGGCGCTCGAGCAGCCCACTGAGGCCGTTGAGCTCGATTTTGCCCAGGTGAGCTACATCGATTCGACGGGCATTGGCGTGCTTGTGGGCGCCGCACACCACGCAGCTGATCATGGTAAGCGTTTTAGCTGCGTCAACGTGCAGCCCCCGGTGATGCGCGTGGTTCAGCTGTTGGGCGTCGACCAGGAGATTTCGATCACCGCTGCATAATCTTTGCCCCCAAAAGGGCGTGCCGTTTGGCATATGTTTGTGATGCGCTCGGACGTTTTGGCGTCCGGGCGCTATACTTGACCGAATGAATAGACGAGTTCCGGCCGAATGGCGCGGTGCGGGCTCGACTCACATCGAGCCTTGGAGGTATGTGTGTTTGGTATTGGAGAGGGTGAGCTCGCGATCATCGTGGTCTTCGGCTTTTTGCTGTTTGGCCCGGATAAGCTCCCGCAGATGGGCCGTACGATCGGCCGTGCCATCCGTCAGTTCCGCGAGACGCAGGAAAAGATGACGGCCGTTGTTCAGTCCGAGATTATCGATCCGGTGAGTGAGGCCGCGTCGGCGCCGGTCAAGCCCAAGAAGGCTGCTGCGACCGACGACGATTCCGATGCGGACGAGGATGTCACCGAGACGGCAGCGCCCGCCAAGAAGGAGACCTTTGCCGAGCGTCGCGCCCGTCTTGCTGCCGAGAAGGCCGCGAGCGAGGCTGCCGCCGAGGGCGAGGGTGCTGCTGAGGAGTCCGAGGCCGAGGGTGCTGCCGCCGAGCCTGCCGCTGCCGCCGAGCCTGCCGTCGAGCCCGAGCCTGCTGCAGAGCCCGAGCCCGAGCCGGCAGAGCCCACGACGGCTGACCTCTACGCCCGTCGTCCCCGCAAGCGCAAGGCTGTCGTCGACCAGCTCGCTCGCGAGCTCGAGGCCGAGGACGAAGCCACTGCCGCCGACGCCTCGAAGGGAGGCGATGAGTAATGCCTATCGGACCCGCGCGAATGCCGCTCTTCGATCACTTGGGAGAGCTCCGTCGCCGCCTGACCATCGTGGTCGTGTCGGTGTTTGCCGCCGCCATCGTGCTGTACTTTGCCACGCCCGTGGTGCTCGATATCCTGGAAGACCCCATCCGCTCGTTTGTGCCGGACGGTAAGTTCTACATCACCACCACACTCGGCGGCTTTGGCCTGCGCTTCTCGCTGGCCATCAAGATGGCCGTGGTCATGTGCACGCCCATGATCATCTGGCAGATCCTGGCATTTTTCCTGCCGGCGCTGCGTCCCAACGAGCGCAAATGGGTCGTGCCCACGGTGCTCGCCTCGACGGTGCTGTTCTTCCTGGGCGCTATCTTCTGCTACTTCATCATTATCCCGGCAGGCTTTGAGTGGCTCATCGGCGAGACCTCGGCCGTTGCTACGGCGCTGCCCGATCTGGAGAACTACGTTAACATGGAGCTGCTCTTTATGATCGGCTTTGGTGTGGCGTTTGAGCTGCCGCTCATCATCTTCTACCTGTCTGTTTTCCACATCGTGTCCTACGCGGCCTTCCGCAGCGCCTGGCGCTACGTGTACGTAGGCCTGCTCGTGGGTTCGGCTGTGATCACGCCCGACGGCTCGCCCGTCACCCTGGGCCTTATGTACGGCGCCCTGCTCTCGCTCTACGAGATCTCGCTCGCTATCGCCCGCGTGGTCATTACCGCGCGCGAGGGCAAGGAGGGCCTGTTCGTGAGCCGTCTGGACCTGTTCTCGGACGACGAGGACGACGAGGAGTAAATCGGTATGCACGAGGTTGGCATTGTCAACGGCATACTCGATACAGTGATTCGCGCGGCGCGTGGGGCGGGGGCCTCGCGCGCCGTTTTGGTAACGCTGCGTATCGGGGATATGACCGAGGTCGTGCGCGAGGCGCTCGACTTTGCGTGGGAGACGTTTCGCGACGAGGACCCGCTCACGCGCGGCTGCGCGCTTGCCGTGGAGGAGGTCCATCCACAAAGCGAGTGCCTGGACTGCGGCGAGGTCTTTGAGCACGACCGCTTTCATTGCCGCTGCCCCCAATGTGGCGGCGCCAACGTGCGCTTGCTACACGGCCGCGAGCTCGACATCGCAAGTATCGAAATCGAAACCCCCGACGATTAGCCCGCTAGCCATCTGGTGATGGGGTATAAAGGGGCCAAAGTAAGGAGTGCCGAGTATGGCTGAGAAAACGATTGATATCGCATCGCCGATTCTGTCGCGCAACGAGCGCCTGGCAGATCAGCTGCGTCAGCGATTTAATGAGACAAACACCTATGTGATCAACGTCTTGTCGAGCCCCGGTTCGGGCAAGACCACCACGATCCTGGGCACTAACGAGCGCCTGCACGACAAGGCTGGCCTGCGCTGTGCCGTCATCGAGGGCGATATCGCCTCGGATGTCGATGCCATCACCATGAAGGAAGCCGGCATGCCCGCCATCCAGATCAACACGGGCGGTCTGTGCCACCTCGAGGGCAACATGATCATGGAGGCTATCGATGCGTTCGACCAGGCCGTTGGTCTGGAGAACATCGACGTCATCTTTATCGAAAATGTGGGCAACCTGGTCTGCCCGGTCGACTTTGACCTGGGCGAGAATCTGTCCATCATGATCCTCTCGGTGCCTGAGGGCGACGACAAGCCCATCAAGTACCCGGGCATCTTCCAACACGCCGGCGCGCAGCTGCTCAATAAGGTCGACGTGGCCCCGGCTTTCGATTTTGACATGGATAGGTATACTAAGACACTCGATGACCTCAATCCGCAGGCGCCGCGGTTTGCCGTGAGCGCGCGCAAGGGCGAGGGCATGGATGCCTGGTGCGATTGGCTCATCGGGCAGATTGAGCAAGCAAGGGCGTAAGTCGGCCGCCATGAGCGCGGGCGCAGCCGCAGAGACACGAGATAGGAGCCTCTTTTGAAGCTCATCATCGCCGAGAAAAACGACGCCGCGCGTCAGATTGCCGAGCGTCTGTCCACGGGCAAGCCCAAAAAGGACAAGGTGTACAACACCGCCATCTACCGTTTTGAGTGGAAGGGCGAGGAGTGCGTGACGATCGGCCTTGCCGGTCACATCCTTGCGCCCGATTTTTGCGACAGCGTGCTGTTCGATAAAAAGCTGGGCTGGTATTCGGTCACGGAGGACGGTGAGATGCTGCCGGCCGATATGCCCGATGGTTTGGCCCGCCCGCCGTACGACACCAAGCGCAAGCCGTTTCTTGCCGATGGTATCTCCATCAAGGGCTGGAAGCTCGAGAGCCTGCCTTACCTCACCTGGGCGCCCGTCATTAAGCTGCCGGCCGAGAAGGAGCTCATCCGCTCGCTCAAGAACCTTGCCAAGAAGTCCGACAGCGTCATTATCGCCACGGACTTCGACCGCGAGGGCGAACTGATCGGTTCGGACGCCCTCAACAAGGTGCGCGAGGTTGCGCCCGACTTGCCGGTCGCCCGCGCCCAGTATTCTTCGTTTACCAAGGCCGAGATTACGCAGGCCTTCGATAATCTTGTCTCGCTCGACCAGAATCTGGCCGACGCCGGCGAGAGCCGCCAGCACATCGACCTCATTTGGGGCGCGGTGCTCACGCGCTACCTGACGCTCGCCAAGTTTGGCGGCTTTGGCAACGTGCGCTCCGCCGGCCGCGTGCAGACGCCGACGCTTGCCCTGGTGGTCGAGCGCGAGCGCGAGCGCATGGCGTTTGTGCCCGAGGACTATTGGCAGATTCGCGGCATGGGCGCCGCGCAAGGCGCTGCCGAGGACGATCGCTTTAAGATCGCGCACAAGACGGCGCGCTTTACCGACAAGGATGCTGCTGAGACGGCGTACGGTCACGTTGACGGCGCTACGACGGCAACCGTCGCCGCGGTGACCAAGCGCTCGCGTAAGCAGCAGCCGCCCACGCCGTTTGCGACGACCTCGCTGCAGGCTGCCGCCGCGGCCGAGGGCATCTCGCCTGCGCGTACGATGCGCATCGCCGAGTCCCTCTACATGGCCGGTCTCATCAGCTACCCGCGTGTCGATAACACCGTGTATCCCGCGACGCTCGATCTGGGCGCCGTGGTGAGCGACCTGGCAAAGATCAACCCGGCGCTGGCGCCCGTGTGCAAAAAGGTGCTCGCCGGCCCCATGAAGCCCACGCGCGGCAAGGTCGAGACCACCGACCACCCGCCTATCTACCCCACGGGCGAGGGCGATCCGTCCACGCTCGACGGCGGCCAGCGCAAACTCTATGACCTCGTCGCCCGTCGCTTCCTGGCAACGCTCATGGGGCCCGCGACCATCGAGAACACCAAGCTCGAGCTCGACGTCAACGGCGAGCCGTTCGTGGCTTCGGGCGACGTGCTCGTGACCCCGGGCTTCCGCGAGGCATATCCGTACGGCCTCAAGCGCGACGAGCAGATGCCGCCGCTTGAGCAGGGCGACACGGTCGACGTGTTCGACATTAAGCTCGAGGCCAAGCAGACCGAGCCGCCCGCGCGCTACAGCCAGGGCAAGCTCGTGCAGGAGATGGAAAAGCGCGGCCTGGGCACCAAGTCCACGCGCGCGAGCATCATCGAGCGCCTGTATGCCGTGCGCTATCTCAAAAATGATCCCGTTGAGCCGAGCCAGCTGGGCATCGCCATCATCGACGCGCTGTCGCAGTTTGCCCCGCGCATCACGAGCCCCGATATGACCAGCGAGCTCGACGGCGACATGACCCGCGTGGAGCGCGGCGAGGATACCGAAGAGCATGTCGTGACACACTCGCGCGCGCTGCTGGCCGGCGTGCTCGACGAGCTGCTCAAGCATACGCAGGAGCTGGGCGACGCCATCAGCGACGCCGTCACGGCCGATGCGCGCGTGGGCGCCTGCCCCAAGTGCGGCAAGGACCTGGTTATGAAGACGAGCGCCAAGACCCGCGGCAGCTTTATCGGCTGCATGGGTTGGCCCGACTGCGACGTGACCTATCCGGTGCCGAGTGGCGTCAAGGTGAGCCCGCTCGAGGGCGAGGCCGCCGTGTGCCCCGAGTGCGGCGCGCCGCGCATCAAGTGCCAGCCATTCCGCCAGAAGGCCTTCGAGATCTGCGTGAACCCCACATGCCCCACCAACTACGAGCCTGACCTTAAGGTGGGCGAGTGCAAGGTGTGCGCCGAGGCAGGACGCCATGGCGACCTGATCGCACACAAGAGCGAGAAGAGCGGCAAGCGCTTTATCCGCTGCACCAACTATGACGACTGCGGCGTGAGCTATCCGCTGCCGGCGCGTGGCAAGCTCGAGGCGACGGGCGAGACCTGCCCCGAGTGCGGCGCCCCCATCGTGGTGGTCAACACCGCGCGCGGCCCGTGGCGCATCTGCGTGAACATGGACTGCCCGACCAAGGAGAAGAAGCCCGCCCGCGGCCGCAAGACCACGACCAAGGCGAGCACGGCCAAGAAGACGACGGCGGCAAAGAAGACTGCTGCCAAGAAGACGACCGCCAAAAAGACGACGGCCAAGAAGTCGACTACCAAAAAGACCGCTGCCGACAAGTAGCCGCACGGTCGAAACATCACCTAAAACAAAAACGAGCGAGGACCTCAAAATCCTCGCTCGTTTTTTATCCGGCAGTTAGGGACGTTCCTTTTCTGCCGGCAGTTTAGGAACGTCCCTTACTGCCGGCTCGGGAACGACAGAGCGCTAGTTCACCTCGACAGGCTTGGCGCTGGGATAGCGCTCCTCAAAATCTAGGCGGTACTTATTGTCATTGGTGCCCGCCACGTTGTCGCGCGACAGCGGCGCCACGATCTCATTCTTGTGGTCCTCAGGCTTGGCGTATTTCAGGCTGATCTCCCAGGCATCACAGATTGCGTCAATGCGGTGATCCAGGTCGTCGTACAGGGCGATGATGTCCTTCCAGGAGTTGTAGTTCTTGGAGCTCGTCGGGACGTCCAGGTCCTCGACGATGTCGTAATACTGCTCGATGGTGTCCTCTGTGCGCTCGGCGACGTCGGCGAGATTTTGACGGGTGGTTCGATCCTCTTCCAGATAGCTGCCGTTGAAGTTCTGCGCGCAGCCACGGACGTAGTTGTCGAGGTCTTCGAGCAAGTCGTAGTATTCGCTCAGTCGGCGGTAGAGGTTCTGCTCGGAGAGTGTTGCTTCGCCGCCATCCTCGTCGTCATCGTCATCATCGTCGTACAGGCTGTTGGGATCGCCGAGAGGCTTTAGGTCATCGTCGTCGACGTCATGGTGCAGCTTAGCTACCTCGGCAGACGTCTGCGTGGCGGCGTTGTCGAAAGGCTTGATCACAAAGAAAACGACTAGGGCGATGATGATCGCCACCAGCACAACGATAACGGCGATAAGCGGCCCGGTGCCGCTCTTTTTGGGAGCGGGGGTCTGTGGCGAAGCGGGCGCGTATGCGGGAGCCGGCTGCTGTTGGGGCGAGTCGCTCGCGACGGGTATGCGCTGCGTGGTCTCGACGGCCGCGGGGCTTGCGGCGGGGTCGGGGCGATAGGCGAGGGGGTCGTCCGCCTTGGCTTGCGGCGCATCAAGGGAGCCGGTCTGCTCAAAAGCGGGCTGGCTATCGCTCGCGGTTGTTTGCTCAACGGGTGCACCGCACGAGGTGCAGAACTTGGCATTATCTGCAAGAAGCTTGCCGCACGAGGCGCAATACCGAGACATTGCCACTCCTTTCGCCACATTTCAATGCAATACGACGATTATACCCAGCGTCCAAAATTCCCCATCATAAGTTGCGGTGAAATAGGGACTGTTTGGCGGTCTCAGAGCTTCAATCAGTCCCTATTTCACCGCAACTTTGGAAAGGCACCTTTAGCCATTGGGGACGCACCGAGCACTGGGGTATCATGGCTTGGTTGATATATATCTGCATTTACGCGCCTTGTAGGAAGGGGCTGCGCCCATGGCTTTTGAGCCCGCTCAACATAGCTTCATTACGCTCGAGGGTGTCGATGGCGCCGGTAAATCTACGCAGGCGCGCCTGCTTGCCCGTGCGCTCGAGCTCGCTGGCTACCAGGTTGTGAGCCTGCGCGAGCCGGGCGGTACCGCCATCAGCGAAAAGATCCGTGCTCTGCTGCTCGACCCTGCCAATACGGCGATGGGCGACACCTGCGAGTTGCTGCTCTACGAGGCGGCACGCGCTCAGTTGGTGCACGAGGTCATCGCGCCCGCCCTTGCTGCCGGCAAGGTGGTCCTGTGCGATCGCTTCTACGATTCCACGACCTGCTACCAGGCGTTTGCCGATGGCCTCGATCGTCAGATGGTGCGCGATGCCAACAACCTGGCCGTCGCGGGTACGCACCCGGCGCTCACGCTCGTCTATCACATCACGCCCGAGCAGGCGGCGCTGCGCATGGCAGCCCGTGGCGCGGCAGATCGCATGGAGGCTAAGGGCATGGCCTTCCAAGAGCGTGTCTACCAGGGTTTTTGCGCAATTGCCGCCGAGGAGCCAAACCGCGTAAAGCTCATCGACGCGACCGCGTCCATCGAGGACGTATTCGCACAGACGGTCGAGCAGGTTCGCGCCTACGGCCTCGACATTTCCCAGGATGCCGTCACCGCCGCGCTTGCCCAGGAGGCCGAGTAACATGGCCCCCGCTCAGGCAAGCCTGCTGGCCAAGCTTGACACCCAACAGCGCGTGCGCGACTTTTTGACCAATGCCGTCGCCAGCGGTCGCGCATCGCACGCCTACCTGTTTTTGGGCGCGCCCGGCGCGGGCAAGCTCGACGCCGCGTGGGCGCTCGCCCAAGCCTTCCTGTGCGAGCAGGATGGCTGCGGCTCATGCGATAGCTGCGTGCGCGTCGCCCGCCATACGCACCCCGACGTGCACTATT
Source organism: uncultured Collinsella sp. (assembly GCA_900542905.1). GTDB lineage: Bacteria > Actinomycetota > Coriobacteriia > Coriobacteriales > Coriobacteriaceae > Collinsella. The sequence continues at coordinate 114,807 of UQPF01000003.1, read as the reverse complement.
ACACGCCCGAGAGCGCCACGGGCTACCTTATCGCCCAGACACGCGAGCTGCTCGACGACGTGCCCCTGGCGCCCATCCGTGCCAAGGCCAAGGTCTACATCATTGACCGTGCCGAGCAGCTGCGCGCCAACACCGCCAACGCATTGCTCAAAACTCTCGAGGAGCCGCCCGAGGGCGTTATGTTCATCCTGCTGGGCACCTCGGCAGACGTGATGCTGCCCACTATCGTGAGTCGTTGCCAGTGCGTGCCGTTTCGGCTGGTATCGCCCGCCGTCGCCGCGCAGGCCGTGAGCCGCGCCACCGGTCAGGACCCTGCGCGTTGCCGCATGGCCGTCGCCGTGGCGGGAAGCCCCACGCGTGGCATCGAGTTCCTCAAGAGCGCCGAGCGCCAGGACGCCCGCCGTCAGATGGTTCGCGCCATCGATTCGCTTATCGCCGCCGACGAGGCCGACGTGCTCAGCCGCGCCAAGTCACTCATCGTCGCCGTTAAGGCGCCGCTCGCCGAGGTCAAGTCCACACAGGAAAAGGTGCTCGAGCAAAACGCCGACTACCTGTCGCGTGGAGCATTGAAGCAGCTTGAGGACCGCAACAAGCGCGAACTCAACGCGCGCGAGCGTTCGGGTATCATGGAAGCGCTGGCGAGCGCGCGGACGCTCATGCGCGACGTGCTGCTGACGCTTCAGGACAAGGCAGCCGACGTGGTGAACGAAGACGTGCGCGACACGATCGGTCGGCTTGCCGCCGCGACCAATGTTGCGGGTGCCACCCAGGCGCTCGAGGCAGTCGCGACCGCCGAGCGCAACATCGCCAGAAACGTTACTCCCCAGCTGGCCATCGAGGTCATGCTGTTCGATATCAGGAAGGCACTGAAATGCCGTTAGTCGTACCCGTTAAGTTTACCTACGCCTCGCGCGACCTGTGGTTCGATCCGCAGGATCTGGATATTCTCGAGGCCGATTATGCCATTTGCTCCACTGAGCGCGGAACCGAGATCGGCCTGGTCACGGCCGATCCCTTTGAGGTGCCGCAAGACGAGATCGGTCAGCCGCTTAAGCCCGTGCTGCGCGTGGCGAGCGACATCGACCTGCAGCTTGCCGACGACCTGGCCATCCAAGGCGACGAGGCCATGGTCGACTTCCGCCGCCTGGTCAAGGAGCTCGACCTCGAGATGAAGCCGGTGGGCGTCGAGTACCTGTTTGGCGGCGAGAAGGCCGTGTTCTACTTTGCGGCAGAGGAGCGCGTCGATTTTCGCCAGCTCGTCAAGGATCTGTCCTCGACGCTGCACATTCGCGTCGACATGCGCCAGATCGGCGTGCGCGACGAGACCCGCCTGGTGGGCGGCTATGCCCAGTGCGGACAGGAACTCTGCTGTACGCGCTTTGGCGGACAGTTTGAGCCCGTCTCGATTCGCATGGCAAAAGAGCAGGACCTACCGCTCAACTCGTCCAAGATTAGCGGCGTTTGCGGCCGCCTGATGTGCTGCCTGCGTTATGAGTTCGAGGCGTACAAGGACTTTAAGAGCCGTGCGCCCAAAAAGAAGACGCTCATCGATACGCCGCTTGGCAAGGCGCGTATCCAGGAATATGACACGCCGCGTGAGCAGCTGGTGCTGCGCCTGGAGAACGGCAAAGTCTTTAAGGTCAACCTGGCCGATATGACGTGCTCGGAGGGCTGCAAAAAGAAGGCCGCCGAGCAGGGCTGCAACTGTCGTCCCGACTGCGTGACGCGTGATGTGCTCGAGCGCATCGAGTCGCCCGAGATGCGTCTGGCGCTCATGGAGCTCGACCGCGAGAACGGCGTCGACGTGGGCGATGGCCTGTCGAGCGCCGACCGTCTTGCCGGCACGTCGATGCCCAAGCGCCGTCGTCGCGATGCCGATTCCGATGCCCGCGCTGCTCAGAGCCAGGGCGAGGGCCGTGGCCGCGGAAAGGGCCGTGGTAAGGCCGAGACACCCGAGGCCGAGGAGGCCGCCGGTGGCCGTCGTCGTCGCAAGCGCGCGGGCTCGGGCGATGCTACCGAGGCTGCAGCCGCGGGCAAGAACGCCTCTCGCGAGCGCGAGGTTCAGCAGCCCCAGCAGCAGAATCGCGGCGGCGGCATGAATCCCACACGTCGCCGCCGCCGTCATCTGTCGAGCGAGGAGCGCGAGGACGCCTTCCGCGCCGCAGCTGCTCGCGAGGCTGGTGCCGCCCCCAAGGGTGGTTCGGGTTCCGATGCGCCTGCCGACAAGGGTGGCAAGTCACGTGGCGAGGAGGAGCGCGCGCCGCGTCCGCGCCGTCGCCATTCCTCGGGCGCGCAGCAGAAGCCCTCAGTGCCCTCCGTGGCCGATCAGGTCTCGGATGGCGAGGTCAAGGTTACGCGCCGTCGTCCCGGAGATGGCGGGGGAGCGGCTGCCAAGGCTTCGCGTGGCGCCGCTCGTGACGAGCGCGAGCCGCGCGAGCCGCGCGGTGGCGAGGGCTCGGCCGACCAGGGTCAAAAGCGCCGTCGCCGTCGCCGTTCCCGCAAGCCGCGCCAGGATGGTGGCGAGGGCTCGACCCCGTCTTCGTCCGCACCACAACCGCCTGCCGGCGAATAACGCCCGCGAGCGGATTTAGCCCGCCTTGCCCCGAGCGCATCGGGGTATCATAGCGCCGAATCAACAACCCTCCCTGCGACCGAACGTAGGGAGGGTTGTGTCTTGAAGAGCCATCTGAACATATTGAGCTGTCTGCAGGGTACCGGTGCCCTACCGTTTGCGGACGAATTGCTACCGTTTGCCGAGCGGGTGGCACGCGAGGCGCTCGAGGCATTGTCGCCAACACGATGTGCCGGCTGCGAGCGCGCCGGTACGCTTATTTGCCAAGACTGCCTGACTGCGCTCACGCTCATCGACCCACGTCATAGCTGCACCCGATGCGGCGCCCCGTTTGGGGATTTGCTGTGCACTGAGTGTTCGGTCGAGGGCACGTCCTCGGCAATGGCGGAGGCGCTCGACCGCTGCCTGGCGTGCGCCGTCTATGCGCATCCGCTGCCGCGCATCATTAAAGCGTACAAGGACGCGGGCGAGCGACGTCTGGCTCCGTATCTGGCGGAGCTGCTCTACGACACCGCCCTGCATGCCCAGGTCGTAGCGCCCGATCGCTATGGAGGTGTGCTGTCCGGTGCGGATGCGGTGGTGTTTGTGCCTGCGACGGCGGCAGCGTTTCGGCGGCGTGGTTTTGATCATATGGAGGCCATTGCGCGCCCATTTTGCGAGCTGTCGGGTGTTCCCCTGCTCGATGCTCTCGTCAAGTACGGGCATGGTGACCAGCGCGAACTCGGTCGTGAGGAGCGCCGCGAGCGTGCCCGAGGTATGTACGAGACGGTTGAGGACGTGCACGGCCGCCGCTTGCTGCTTATCGACGACGTTATCACCACGGGTGCGACGATGGCAGCGGCTTCGGCGGAACTCAAGCGCGCCGGCGCTGCGGCAGTCGATGGCCTTGCTATCGCACGCGTTTGGTAGGGGTGGTTCAGATGGCAATAAAGATCGGGCAGCGTGGCAAGCCTGCAAGCGAGCAGCTGGCTGCTTCCGTAATTCTGACGGGTGCCTCGGCGCTGCGCATGATGCGCGCCGAGCGCCGGCAGATGGGCTACATAAGCTGGAAGGACCTTAATCCCGATGAAGAGCGCCGTGTGCTGCGCACGTCGTCGCCCTCGACCGAGGACATCTATCTTCCCGATTTGGTGCGGATTGGGGCCGCAAGCGGCGAGGTGCAAGAGGATTTGTGCTTGCTGGTAGGGTCTGCAGCGCAGCGCCGCCGTATTCTTGGCGTGAGCTGGTCCGTATGCTCCGAGTTGCCCGCCGGCTCGATTCTAGAGGTGGAACCGGGGGTGTACAGTCTATCTCCCGAGGCCCTTTGCGTAGCCGTCGCGCGCGAGGTCGGCTGCATCCAGGCATTTGCCCTGGCCCAGGAGCTGTGCTCTAAGATTTCACTGAGTGACCGCGGGAAGTATCTGCCTCCCTACACCTCGCCTGTCGTGAACAAATTGGCAAAGGACAAAGACCAGCCGCCAGATGTCGGTTACTTTGAGGTCGAGTCCGTGCTGACACCCGATTGCCTGGTAGATTACCTCGCGGCATGCAAGGGGAATGTGGCCAAACAGCTGCTGCGCCTGTGTCCCTACCTGTCAGAAAATCTGCGCTCGCCCATGGAGTGCATCATGCTCGCTCTGTTTTCGCTTCCGTTTTCCTATGGCGGATTCGCCTGCGGTCCCTTTAAGACCGACTACAAGATCGAGTTCGATGACCGCGCGCAGGCAATCTCGGGGATGCCGCATGCAGTTTGCGATGCGTATCAGGAAGCAGCCCAGTTTGACCTGGAATACAACGGTGAGCTGGGCCATTCCTCCCGGAGGGGACGTATCCATGATGAAAAACGCAACACGGGCTTGATTACTATGGGAATCGAGGTCGCGACGGTCAACAACGAAATGCTCCGCGACATGGAAGCGATGGAAGCACTCGCATGGCGCATCCACCAGCGTATGGGTAAGCGATATCAGAATCGCGTAGAGGCTCGTCGAAAGAGGCAAGATGCTCTGCTGAATACGCTCCGAGCGTGCTTTGGGCTCAAGCCAGCGTAAAACTATGGCTTTATAGGGGGTCTGTTTATATGCTCTGTGCAAAAAACGGCAAATATGAGTACTGTTACTAGATTAGTGACAGCAAAAACAAAGAAACTTGGGCCGAAAATCTGGATTCAGCGAAGAGATAATAAACGAATGTGGAATATCTTGGCGCCAAGCAGGCTGTGCGGAACTCAAAAAGGGCTCGTGAGGCGGTAATACGCTGCTACTAAATTGGTAACAGTACTCATATTTGCCGTTTTTTGCACACGGCACCCTGAGACGGGTGCTCCGGAGCTCCCCGTGGGGGAGCTCCGGGCTTCATGGGGGCACGAATAGCTCGCTCCGACCTGCGAAATCTGTACTCGCGATGCGAATGACGCCCCTAACCTTAAACTTTAGCTTGAACTTAGCTATAATGCGCTACGTTCCTGCCAGGCTGTGGTTGCGGACGGACGAAATGCCCGTCCTAGTCCAAGACAGACGCGGTCAAAGGGATCCACGTAAGCGACCGCGTGCGCGCGGCGCGATCATGGCGCGTCCTAGATGTAAGCCGCACCGTCCGTTCTACTTTCTTTGGGGCAATACCGCCTCGCGGGCGAGCGGGCCAGTCGTGAAGGTGGCTGCGGCCTCCCGAGCAAACACCCCGGTGCGCAAGTGTGGGGTCAAATACCAGGTCAGCTGGTGGGAACAACCTGATATTCCGCGCAACGCACGGATCGTATACGACACAGAAGGCAGGGTAGTGGACATGGTGAGGGGCAGCTTGATGCACGCGGCTCGGTTAGGTGCTGGGACCGCAGCGGTCATCGCCGTTTTGGGCCTGAGCGGATGCGCGTTCAACCCGCTGTCTACGTTCACGACTCCCACGATCGACCAGATCGAGTACGAGACTGTCACGCCGGCGGTGTCGGATGATGCCCTGGTCACTCCCGGAACTCTGACAGTCGCCCTCGATACTTCCGATGCGCCGCAGGCCATGCAGGACGCCGACGGCGAGCTCACGGGGTATGCGGTTGACGCCGCCCGCGCCCTCGCAAGCCGCATGGGCCTTAAGGTCGCCTTTGTCGATGCTTCCTCGGCAGGTTCCGCGCTCGGCGACAAAAAGGCCGATATCTTTATCGGCGAGATTAATTCCACGGACGGGGACATTAGCTCGCTCGGCACCTGCCTGTACGATGCCACTTCCGTGTTCGGTAAAACTAGCGATGGTGGGTCGCTAAGCGTTTCCACCGATACCCTTAACACGTCCACCCTGGGCGTTCAGATGTCCTCGGCCTCGCAGGAGGCGCTTGCTAAGCAGAGCATCACCGCCAACCAAAAGACCTACTCCAACATCAACGAGTGCTTTGAGGCGCTCGAGTCCGGCGAGGTCGACTATGTGATCTGCGACTCCACGGCCGGCGGCTACCTTGCACGCTTGATGAGCGAGGTCTCCTATGTCGGTGCGCTCGAGGCGCCCTCGACGCTTGGTGTTGCGGGCCTCTCGTCCAATGACGAACTGTGCCGTGCCGTGAGCGATGCCCACGACGACATCACGGTCGACGGTACGCTCGAGGCGGTCCACTCTGTCTGGTATGGCACGATGCCCTACGACCTCACCACTAAGACGGTTTCGGGCGCTAACGTGCAGCCGGGCGACTCTGAGTCCAGTGAGACCACGTCCTCCGGCAGCGAGTCCTCCGATTCCGACAATGAGACCGCATCCTCCGAGGACAAATCGTCCAGCCAGGAAGGCGCCATCACCGACGACGACATTAACAAACTCAATAGCTAGTTATTGCTAGGGGTGGTGTCTCCTGTACGTTGGAAAGGACACCTCTTCACGGTTTCAACATGCACTGCCGGGCTTCCCCGATGGGGGAGCCCGGCTTTTTCATCCCTATAAAACCAGCAGGTCAAAGCCAATTTTCGAGACCAAATACAAATCTGTGGGCTCCCTCCTATAGCGCACTTTGCCATGGAAAAGTGCGAGACTTCGGTATGCGGTATCAAGCAATCGTTATTCGGGTCTTTAGGAATCCGCGTGATTAAATGCACGGCAATGGGTACATAGCCAGTACAGTAAGTCCCCGAGGCAGATTGGAGCCACGTATGGATATCAAGGTTTCTGGACGCAAGACGACGGTAACCGATGCTCTGCGTGCGCATGTGGATGAGAAGATCGGCGAGGCGCTCAAGGTTTTCGATATCGAGCCCATGACAGTCGACGTCGTGCTTCGTTATGAGAAGAACCCCTCGAACCCCAACCCGGCAATCGTCGAGGTCACGGTTCGTGCCCGCGGCTCTGTGATTCGCGTTGCCGAGCACGGCGCAGATATGTATGCCGCCATCGACCTCTCCGCCGATAAGGTTACCCGCCAGCTGCGCAAGTTCAAGACTAAGGTCGTGGACAACCGCCAGGGTGGTGCCAGCGCCGCGGATGTCGCACCGGTCGAGCGCGTCGAGGATCTGGCCGACCTGCTGCTGCCCGAGGAGGAAGACGACCTGCTCGTCCGCGAGAAGGTTATCGACGTCACTCCGATGACTGAGGAGCAGGCGCTGGTGCAGACCGATCTGCTCGGTCACGACTTCTACGTGTTCGAGAACGCGACGACCGGCCTTATCAATGTGGTGTATCACCGTAAGAATGGTGGATATGGCATCATCAAGCCCCGCATCGAAACACTTGACGAGTAAAATACGTTAACTTGCATGAGTTAACGGCTGGCGGCCATCCCATGCGGGTGGCCGCCTTTTTACGTAAGGAGTCGCTTTGATGGACAAGGCCGCATCCGCCGGTCATTCGGACCGTTGCCGCATCGTCGTCGATACCTGCTGCGACTTTAGCCCCGAGGTCGCCGCGAACCTCGATGTCGATATCCTGGGTTTCCCCTTCATTATCGATGGCGAGGAGCGTACGGACGACATCTGGTCGAGCATGAGCCCTAAGGAGTTCTACGACCGCATGCGCGCCGGTGCCCGCGTGTCCACCTCGGCTGTGTCGCTCGGTCGCTATATCGAGTTCTTTACCGAGTGCGCCAAAGAGGGCACGCCCACGGTCTACCTGTGCTTTACCTCGGCGCTGTCGTCGAGCTACAACTCCGCGTGCCAGGCGGCAGATGCCGTGCGCGCCGAGTATCCCAACTTTGAGCTCTACGTGGTCGACAACGCTCTGCCCTGCGCGACCGGCGCGCTCTTGGCGCTCGAGGCCGTGCGCCAGCGTTCGGCGGGACTGACCGCCAAGCAGCTGGTCGACTGGGTAAACGAGGCTAAGACCTATGTCCACGGTTACTTTACGCTCGAGAGCTTCGACGCACTGGCTGCTGGCGGCCGCATTCCGCCCGCGGCGGCGCAGCTCACGGCAAAACTCGACGTCAAGCCCGAGCTTTCCTACGACCTTGCCGGCTCGCTGTCGCTGATCGGCGTCAACCGCGGCCGCAAGAAGGCGCTCAAGTCCATCCTCAAGTCGTTCCGCGAGAACTATGTGCCCGATCGCACCATGCCCATCGCCATTATGACGGCCGATGCCGAAAAGGACGGCGACTGGCTCGAAGCTGCCATCCGCAAGGAGGAGGGTTGCGCCGACGTCACGATCATTCGCAGCTCCGTCGGTCCTACCATCGGCTCGCACGTGGGCCCCGGCATGGTGGCCTGCGCGTTTTGGGGTAAGAACCGCGCCGACAAGGCGTCGCTTTCCGACCGCATCGCCCGCCGCGTGCGCGGTCAGTAGGCAAGTAACGCGGCCGTAATCGATCCCAACTCACAGCCCAAACGCTGGCACCGAGTATTCAACCTGGTAATAACACCCAACCCAAAAGGAAAGGCTTCATGGCAAACAAGCTCTCTGTCGCATTCATCGGCACCGGAATCATGGGTGCCCCCATCGCCGGCCACATCCTGGATGCCGGCTATCCCGTCACGGTCAACAACCGTACCAAGTCCAAGGCCGTCGCGCTTATCGAGCGCGGTGCCGTTTGGGCCGATACGCCGGCAGATGCCGTGGCGAACGCCGACGTCGTCTTTACCATGGTGGGTTATCCCTCCGAGGTCGAGGAGCTCTACCTGGCGGGCGACGGCCTGCTCGCGTGCACTAAGCCCGGCGCGGTCCTGATCGACCTCACCACAAGCTCGCCCGAGCTGGCGCGCGACATTGCCGAGGCCGCCCAGGTTTCCGGCCGCATGGCGTTTGACTGCCCCGTCACCGGCGGCGAGTCGGGCGCTATCGCCGGTACGCTCACGGCTATCGTGGGCGCTACCGAGAACGACATCGCGCCGGTCCGCGACATCCTTGCCACCTTTGCGGCCAACATCTGCTGCTTCGACGGCGCCGGCAAGGGCCAGGCTGCCAAGCTCGCCAACCAGGTGTCGCTGGGCGCCTGCATGGTCGGCATGGCAGACGCCATGGCATTTGCCGAGCTGAGCGGCCTTGACCTGGAGAAGACCCGCCAGATGATCCTGGGCGGTACCGGCAAGTCCGGCGCCATGGAGAGCCTGGCTCCCAAGGCGCTTGACGGCGACTACAAGCCCGGCTTTATGGTCGAGCACTTCATTAAGGACCTGCGCTTGGCGCTCGCTTACGCCGATGACCGCGAGCTCGCGCTGCCCGGTGCCGACGTCGCTTTTACGCTCTACGACATGCTCGACGCCATCGGTGGCGCCAAGCTGGGCACCCAGGCCATCACGGTTCTCTACAAGGAGGAGGCCGACGCCATCGCCGCCGGTCTGGACTGGTCGCAGTATCGCCCCGAGGAGCATGGCGCTCACGAGGAAGGTTGCGGTTGCGGCGAGCACGGCGAGGACCATGAGTGCGGCTGTGGCCATCACCATGGCGAGGACCACGAGTGCTGCGGCGGCCACGGCCATGACGACGGCCACGAGTGCTGCTGCGGCCACCATCACGGGGAGTAGCGCCCATGAGCTGGACGTTCGTGGTGCTTGCGCTGGTACTCTTTCTCTTTGCGATCTACATCGGCTTTCTGTGCGGCCAGTGGGCGTGCGAAAAGCGTGTCATCACCAAGCGCGACTACTGGATTGCCAACTTTGCAGGAGCGGCGGCGGTCGTCCTACTGACCTGGGTGTTCTCGCTGTTCCCGCTGGTGCAGTTTGCGCCGATCGGCTGGCTCGGCGGCTTTATCGCCGGCCTTAAGATGAGCTTTGGCGAGTCCGTCGGTCCATGGCGCAAGCACGACGAGGTTTTTAACGTCAACAAGGCTCATCGCGCCGCCGCCGACGCGGGCGACGCCGAGGAGCGCCGCCGTGCACGTCGCAATGGCGCGGCCGACCGGCAGCTCATCTCGGTCACCGATGACAGCAAGGGTGCTGGCAAGCACGCCAAGAAATAAAAAGAAGAGGTAACTATGGCAGAAAACAAAGACGAACAGCTCACCGACGAGGAGCTGGCACAGCTCCAGCTGGCAGAGGAGAACGAGAACGCCGTCGACCGTCTGGTCCAGGAGCTCGGCTGCCCCACGCGCCGCATCCGCCAGTTTGCCGCCCGCGTGCTGCACCTGCTTGCCGAGCGCGATCCGCAGCGCGTCGTGCCCTGCGTGCCCGCGTTGATCGAGGCGCTCGACCGCCCCGAGGCGCAGACCCGCTGGGAGGCCCTCGATGCCCTGACGGCGCTCGCCACCACCTGCCCCGAGCAGCTGGGCGATGCCTTTGAGGGCGCCGAGACCGCACTGTTCGACGAGATCTCCTCCACGCTGCGCTATGCCGCCTTCCGCCTGCTGTGCGTGTGGGGTGCCACGAGCGTCGAGCGTTCGCGCGAGGCTTGGCCCATCCTGGACGAGGCCATCCAGTGCTACCACGGCGACCTTGAGTATCGCGACATGCTCGGTTGCCTGTACGAGTTTTGCCAGGGCGAGATCGACGCCGAGGTTGCCGAGAAGCTTGCGCTGCGCCTTAAGTTCGATGCCGAGAACGGTAAGGGCAGCTATCTTAAGGCCCGTTCGAGCGAGATTTGCGAAATGCTTGTTAAACGTTTTGGCCTGGATCTCTCCAAAAAGAAGAAGCGTGCTAGCGTAAAAAAATCTGACGACGCCGAAGACGAGGAGTAACAGATTATGGCGCACGATGTAGTCCTGATTCCCGGTGACGGTATCGGTCCCGAGATTACGCAGGCCATGCGCCGCGTGGTCGAGGCCACCGGTGTCCAGATCAACTGGAACGTCCAGGAGGCCGGTGCCGGCGTCATGGACGAGTTTGGCACGCCGCTGCCCCAGCACGTGCTCGATGCGGTCGCCGAGACCAAGGTTGCCATCAAGGGCCCCATCACCACGCCGGTCGGCACGGGTTTCCGCAGCGTTAACGTGGCCCTGCGCAAGCACTTCGACCTGTACGCCTGCGTGCGCCCCTGCCTGTCGCAGCCGGGCGACGGCTCGCGCTTCCGCGACGTCGACCTGGTCATCGTGCGTGAGAACACCGAGGACCTCTACGCCGGGATCGAGTTCGATGAGGGCGCTGCCGAGGTCGAGGAGCTCTCACAGCTTGTCGAGCGCTCGGGTCAGAAGACCTTCGCCGCCGATTCCGCCATCTCAATTAAGCCCATCTCCATCGCCAAGAGCCGCCGCATTGTGGAGTACGCCTTTGAGTACGCCCGCCGCTGCGGCCGTAAAAAGGTGACGGCCGTGCACAAGGCCAACATTATGAAGGCGACCGATGGCCTGTTCCTGCGCGTTGCGCGCGAGGTGGCCGCCAACTATCCCGATATTGAGTTCAACGACAAGATCGTCGACGCCACCTGCATGGGCCTGGTCCAGAACCCCAACGACTTCGATGTCCTGGTGCTGCCCAACCTGTACGGCGATATCGTCAGCGACCTGTGCGCCGGCCTGGTAGGTGGCCTGGGTATGGCCCCCGGCTCCAACATCGGTGCCGACTGCGCCATCTTCGAGGCAACGCATGGCTCCGCGCCCGATATCGCTGGCCAGGATATCGCCAACCCCACGGCCGAGATTCTGTCTGCGGCTATGATGCTCGATCATCTGGGCGAGAACGATGCGGCCAATCGTATCCGCGCCGCCGTGTCCGCCACGCTCGACGAGGGTAAGCAGGTTACCGGCGACGTGCGTCGTGCCCAGACCGGCTCCGTCGAGGGCGCCGTGGGCACGCAGGCCTTTGCCGATGCCGTTATCGCGCACCTGGCCTAAGACATGCAGGCTGCAAACGCCTAAATAGTACTTAAGTGTTTGCGTATAACCTAAGAATCAATACGCCCGGCACTCTGTCGGGCGTATTCTATTGAAGACTATGTTTCCTAACAAGGAGTAACTGATATGGGTCTGATTCAAAAGAAGGACGAGAAGGACGAGATCGACGGCATCCAGATCATCGAGCGCGGCGAAGGCCCCGACGGTGACGAGGACGAGAAGATCGATCTGGTCGCCGGTACGTCTGCCGAGCACATTGCCGCCGGCACGACGGCCGAGGAGGAGGACGCCCGACTGGAGGCTCAGATTGCCGCGGATGCCGCTGACGAGAATCTGATGCCCGAGGCCCAGGATGAGGACGACGATATTCTGGGTTCCGATGAAGACGACCATGCATCCAGGCACAAGAAGACGATGATTGCCGCCTTTGTGGTTGCCGTCGTGATCGCCGCCGTGGTCGGCTTCTTTATTGGCAATGGCGGCTTTGGCGGCAAGGGTGTCGGCTCGTCGACCCTGACCGAGGACCAGCTCGATTCGACCGTGGCAAGCTATAGCTACAACGGCAAGAAGAGCGACATCACCGCGCGCGAGGCCATCGAGAGCCAGTACAGCCTCGACACCGTCAAGGATAGCGATGGCAACTACACCGCTCCTTCTGCCGACGTCATCCTGTCCTACGTGCGCAACAAGATCCTGCTCGACGCTGCCGAGGACGAGGGCATTACCGTCTCCTCTAAGGAGATGAAGCAGTACGCCGAGGAATCCATCGGCACTTCGGACTACAAGACCATGGCCACGCAGTATGGCGTGTCCAAGGACCAGGCCAAGCAGATCGTCCGCCAGTCCGCGACGCTGCAGAAGCTCTACAAGAAGAAGGTGGGCGATAGCTCCGCAAGCATGCCGACCGCCCCGACCGAGCCTGCTGACGGCAACGAGGAGACCGCGAGCAAGGACTACGCCGATTACATCATCAAACTTGCCGGCGACGAGTGGGATAGCGAAAAGGGCACCTGGAAGGACGCCGATAGCACCTACGCTAAGGCCTTCGCTGACGATGCCTTTACGGCTGATAGCGCTACCTACAAGCAGGCCATGACCGCCTATTACACCGCCTACCAGCAGTACTCTTCGCAGGCTTCGAGCGCCAGCTCCAAGTGGACCGAGTATGCTAACGGCCTGTATGCCAAGGCCAACATCAGCATCTATGGTCTGTTTGCATAAAGATCTGTCTGAGCCGCCGAGCGCGTAACCGAAATATCTGAATAAGCCCGCTAGAACGGATGTTGTTCTAGCGGGCTATTTGCGTTTAGGCGCTGGTGGCTAAATTATGCCTATCAATCTTTACGTCCAAAAAGGTTATCGGCTTCATCGTCAGGCATATATTCCAGTACATCGCCCGGTTGGCAGTCGAGTGCCCGACATATCGCGTCAAGAGTTGAAAAACGTATGGCAGAAACCTTGCCCGTCTTAATGCGTGACATATTGACCTGGGAGATGCCCACGCGTTCCGCAAGCTCTTTGGATGAGATCTTGCGTTCGGCGAGCATGCGGTCAAGCCGCAGAATAATCATGGATTCCTCCTAGAGCAACTCGTCATCTTGTTTTTGCAGGATATACCCGTAGCGGAAGATGCTGGCAATCAGGCAAATAATCAGGCCTGCAAAGAGCATGGAGGGCTCGAATAACTGGCCGGCGAACGCATCCGTAAAGCTGCCGCCAAATCCTAAGAGTATCATTCCCGTGATTACGGCACCAAGAAGCCTCACGGCAACGCCGCCGATAAGGAATAAATGTCCTACTCGACGAAGTGTCTGGTTACATTCAAGGTCAAAGGGCCTGCCTTCCTTTTCAATGTTGAAGAAAAGCCTGCGCACGCTTATCGCGATGGTAAGCGCGAGGCATGTTATCAAGAGGCTCCCTATGGCAGTGTGGCCATCGTGTGCGACGAGCATAAGTGGGGCCTGCGCATCGGTACCGACAATAGCCAGGCACGGCCCTTCGCCGGCTTGAAGTTCTACGGATTGGAGGCACGACCCTTGGGAGAGGCCGGGCAATATAAGTAGAAGGTCAATCGCAATGACTGCGAGGAGTCCCAGAGCGAGCGCTGTGGTAATGCAGATTGTGGCCCATTTGCAGATGCGAGCGAGCTTCCTCAGTTTGGCTATCGTCTGTTCGCGGCTGATGGTTTCATTCGATATAGATGCGTTTCGGTGGACCATAACCTCTCCAATCGGCGTTTTGGATGATACTTGTATCATATCAAAATTAACGATAAACGATAAATAATTACGTATACTGAGTAAGTAATGATTGAAAACGATTAGCGTGAGCTATTAGCTCATTTTGGATGCCGGAGTTTGGCGTTCGGGGGATGAGGACAAATGCCAAAAACTTCCCGTGATCGCGCAAGCGCTCCATCGCGCTTCCCTAATTCATCTGGGAAAACAACTGCAAACGATTGCAAGTAACCGGTGAACGGTCGAAAACTACCGTTCACCGATAATCTCAAAACTGGTTCTAACTGGTATTAAGTCAAAAAGACCAATTCACATATCTTCACAATGACCTGCAATTTTTCTTCACGCTATTTTTAGCCGCCCTGCGTTGTTTAGACACAGGAAAAGATCCGATCTTTTGCCATAGCATTTCGAAACGGTTTCAAAACCGCAGGTAGAAGTGTTAACGACCGGTAAACGGTCGATTTATCACCGTGAGCGGTGCAAAAACGTTTTACCGTATGAATCAAGGAAAGCGACCTCTTCTGGGGTGATATAGTGACAACAACACGTCACGTGGTTACTACCAGTTTAGAAACCACTGGTCTTCAAAGAACGCTTTCCAAGAAGCTTTAAGGGCGAGCGCCCGCTGGCTTCCGAAAATCATCGGACTCAGATTGTACACACCTTCGGAAGGGAAATTTGAATGGTTGGCTTTATTCTTACCGGTCATGGACAGTTCGCACCCGGCCTTGCAAGCGCTATCGCGATGGTTGCCGGCGACCAGCCTGCTTTTACCGTCGTTCCTTTTGAGGGCGACCAGGCCGCATCCTACGGTGAGGATCTCCGCGCCGCTATTACCGCCATGCGCGAGGAGTGCGATGGCGTGCTCGTCTTTACCGACCTGCTTGGCGGCACCCCGTTCAACCAGTCGATGATGATTGCCCAGGATGTCGACAACGTCGAGGTTCTGACTGGCACCAACCTTCCCATGGTTATTGAGCTTCTGTTCCTCCGAGGCAATGCCACGCTCGCCGAGCTTGGCGAGCAGGCCGTGACCGTTGGACAGACGGGCGTCACCGCCCAGACGGTCGCATCCGTTGCCGGCTCCGAGGAAGAGGATATCTTCGGCGACGAGGACGGCATCTAATGGCCGATTTCGGAGCCAACGTCCTGAGCTCCTCGGTCGCCCTTTTAGGCCTGCTTGTCATCATGGGCTTGATTTACACCATCTGGTCGCAAATCAACATGAAGAAGAAGCAGAAGTACTTCAAGGAGCTGCACACCGAGCTCAAGCCGGGTCAAGAGGTTCTTTTCGCCGGCGGTATCTACGGAACCGTCAAAGGCATCGAAGGCGAGAAGGTCCAGATCAAAGTCCGATCCGGAGCCGTCGTAGATGTTTCGCGTTACGCGATTCAGGAGATCAAGTAACTGTCGTCAGCAAATAACGAAAGGAAGCTGATCAACATGGCAGAACCCAACATTCTTCTTACCCGCATCGATAACCGACTGGTTCATGGTCAGGTTGCCACCCAGTGGAACTCCACCCTGGGCTCCAACCTCATCCTCGTCGCCAACGACGACGTGGCGTCCAACACCATGCGCCAGAACCTCATGAAGATGGCCGCTCCCGCCGGCGTCGCTACGCGTTTCTTCTCTCTGCAGAAGACCATCGACGTCATTGGCAAGGCGAGCCCGCGCCAGAAGATCTTCATCGTGGCCGAAACACCGGAAGACGTGCTTACGCTCGTCAAGGGCGGTGTGCCTATAAAGAAGGTAAACATCGGCAACATGCACATGTCGGAAGGAAAGCGCCAAGTCGCCACCTCCGTCGCAGTTAACGACGAGGATGTCGCTGCGTTTAAAGAGCTGCAGGAATTGGGGGTGGAGTTGGAGATCAGGCGCGTTCCGAGCACGCCTGTTGAGGACACGAGCAAGCTCTTCTCGTAATCCTCGTGATCCACGTTGTCAGGAGTGAAACCCTGACGTTCTGTACGTGAAATCCAAAGTGCGTACATACATTTTGAAAGGAGGAGCAAGATGGAATACTCGATCATCCAGATCGCTCTGGTCTTCGTCGTCACGTTCATCGCGGCAATCGACCAGTTTGACTTCCTCGAGTCTCTCTATCAGCCCATCGTCACCGGCGCCGTCATCGGTCTTATCCTTGGCGACCTTAACACCGGTCTTCTCGTGGGTGGTACCTATCAGCTCATGACGATCGGCAACATGCCGATCGGAGGTGCTCAGCCGCCTAACGCCGTCATCGGCGGCATCATGGCAGCCATTCTCGCTATCGCCACGGGCCTCGAGCCCAACGCGGCAGTCGGCCTCGCCATTCCGTTCGCTCTGCTTGGCCAGCTTGGCGTTACCCTGGTCTTCACGCTTATGTCCCCGCTTATGTCCACGGCCGATAACATGGCTCACAACGCGGACACCAAGGGCATCGAGCGCCTGAACTACTTCGCCATGGCTCTGCTCGGCCTGATCTTCGCTGTCGTCGTCACCCTGTTCTTCATCGCTGGCGCTACCATCGGTCAGACCATCGCTTCTGCCATCCCGACTTGGCTGCAGACCGGTCTCTCCGCTGCAGGCGGCATGATGCGCTTCGTCGGCTTCGCCGTCCTGCTCAAGGTTATGATGAACCGCGATATGTGGGGCTTCTTCCTCATGGGCTTTGGCCTCGCGCTCATCACCGTTGCCAACGATTCGCTGGCAACCCCTGCTCTGCTCATCCTCGCTCTCATCGGCTTCGGCATCGCTTTCTGGGACTTCCAGCAGCAGACCGAGCTGAAGGGTGCAGCTGTTTCTGACGGAGGTGACTTCGAAGATGGCATCTAATGAGTATGTGATCCCGGAGCACTACGAGGATCTCACTCCTGCTCCGCAGCTCGACCAGAAGACCCTCAACAAGATGGCTTGGCGCTCCTGCTTCCTGCAGGCATCGTTCAACTACGAGCGCATGCAGGCCGCTGGCTGGCTTTACTCCATCATCCCCGGTCTGGAGAAGATCCACACCAACAAGAACGACCTCGCGGCTTCCATGAGCCACAACCTGGAGTTCTTCAACACCCACCCGTTCCTTGTCACCTTTGTTATGGGCATCGTGCTTTCGCTCGAGCAGAACAAGGTTGACATCCCCACGATCCGCGCCGTCCGCGTCGCCGCAATGGGCCCGCTCGGTGGTATCGGTGACGCCCTGTTCTGGCTGACGCTCGTGCCTATCACGGCCGGCATCACCTCCAACATGGCCATCAACGGCAACGCCGCTGCACCGATCATCTTCCTGGTGATCTTCAACGTCGTCCAGTTCGCTCTGCGCTTCTGGCTCATGAACTGGTCCTACAAGCTTGGCACCAGCGCTATTGACGCTCTGACCGCCAACATGCAGGCCTTCACGCGTGCCGCTTCCATCATGGGCGTCTTCGTCGTCGGTTGCCTGGTCGTCACCATGGGTGGCACCCAGATCAACCTCCAGATCCCCAACGGCACCACCCGTGGTCTCTCCGCTACTACCGTGATCGTCTCCGAGAAGGAGGCCGAGAACTTCACCGGTATGGAGGGCATCGATACCGAGACCGCTGAGGCCGGTACCATCGCCATGACCGATAAGGACGGCAACGCCCTTACCGCTTCCGATGCCGACGGCAACGCTGTCGAGTGCGGCGTCACCGATCTGGGTAACGGCATGGAGTCCGTGACCTACGGCACCGTTACCGAGGATCCGGTCAACTTCTCTGTTGCCGACACCCTCAACACCATCGTCCCGAAGCTCGTCCCGCTTATGCTTACGCTGCTGCTTTACTACATGTTCGCTAAGCACAGCTGGACCCCGACCAAGGGCATTCTCCTGCTCTTCGTCCTTGGCATCCTGGGCGCTGGCCCGCTTGGTCTCTGGCCGAGCATCTGGTAAGGCTCTAGCTTGAGGGGTGTGTCCCTACGCGGCTCACACCCCGACCCCTTAAGCCATGTGTATGTTAAAAGCCGCGTGCTCGAAAGAGCGCGCGGCTTTTGTTTTCTTAATGATTCGGGTGTGGCAGACAGATAATGCATAACACCCTAGGTAGTTAGCCGAATTCGAGCAAAAGGGAGGATAGGATGGCGATCGGAGCGCGTAAGCAACCGCTGTACGATCAGCTGGTCGATATTCTGACCGAAAAGATTGACCATGAATATCGCGCCGGTGACATGATTCCTTCCGAGCGCGAACTTTCGGAGCGCTATGGTCTCTCGCGCACTACGGTACGCCTGGCTCTGCAGGAACTGGAGCGTTTAGGACTGGTGGTTCGGCAGCACGGTCGCGGTACCTTTGTGACCGACCGTTCGGCAAAAGCAACCAATCTTATGCAGTCCTACAGCTTTACCGAGCAGATGCGCGCGATGGGTCGAGAACCCGAGACCACGATTCTCGAGTTTTGCGAGATGGAGGCCGATAAGAATCTGGCCGAGCATATGGGATTGCGCATCGGTGATCGCATTTTTAAGCTCAAGCGTCTTCGCTCTGCCGACAACATGCCCATGATGGTCGAACGCAGCTATCTACCGGTTCGTCAATTTCTGTCCCTAAAGCGATCGCTGCTGGAGCGTAAGCCGCTTTACGATGTGATTGAGCAGGACTTTCAGCAAAAGATTCGCGTGGCCGAAGAGGAGTTCTATGCGAGCATAGCCCGTCCCACCGATGCCCACCTTTTGGGAATTGTCGAGGGCTCGCCTGTGCTCGATTTGGTCAGGACTACGTATAACGAGTCAAACGAGGTAGTGGAGTACACACTTTCGGTTGCTCGTGCCGATCAGTTTAAATACAAGGTTTACCACCAGCGCAGTAACTAGTGCTCGCATCGTTTCCATATGGTGATTCTTTGCATTTAACTGGTTACTACCAGATAACCAACCGAAGTGTATAATTGCACGTCAGAGGATTACTTCTAGAGAGAGGTATTAGAAATGTTCGAGAAGAGTGTCGAGGAGCTCACCGAGCTCGGCGCCCAGATCACCACGGCCGAGATTGCTCAGCAGCCCGAGCTTTGGCGTGATACGCTCAACATCTATCGCGAGAACAAGGAGGCCATCGAGGCCTTCCTGGCCGAGGCTCGCGCTATGGGCGAGGGTCGTCTGTCCGTTGTCTTCACCGGTGCCGGTACGTCCGACTACGTTGGCGATACCTGCGCCCCGTACCTGCGTCACGCTGGCAACACTGATCTCTACGACTTTAAGCCCATCGCCACGACCGACATCGTGAGCGCCCCGCGCGACTTCCTGCGCGCCGAGGATCCCACGCTCGTGGTTTCCTTTGCCCGCTCTGGCAACAGCCCCGAGAGCCTTGCCGCCGTTGCCGTTGCCAAGGAGCTCGTCCACAACGTCAAGTTCCTCAACATCACCTGCGCTCCCGAGGGCAAGCTTGCCGTCGAGTCTGCCGATGATCCCAATGCGCTGACGCTGCTCATTCCGCGCGCCAACGACAAGGGCTTCGCCATGACCGGTTCTTATTCCTGCATGACCCTGCTCTCCACCCTTATTTTCGACACTGCCTCTGACGAGCAGAAGGCCGAGTGGGTCGAGACGATTGCCAAGATGGGCGAGGAGGTCATCTCCCGTGAGCCCGAGATCGCCGATTACCTGGCTGGCGATTTCAACCGCGTGACCTACTTGGGTTCTGGCTCCTTCGGTGGCCTTGCTCAGGAGAGCCAGCTCAAGATCCTCGAGCTCGCTCACGGTCTGGTCGCTACTTCCTACGACACCTCCATGGGCTATCGTCACGGACCTAAGTCCTTCGTCGACGATAAGACGCTCGTCTTCGTGTTCGTCAACAACGACGCCTACACCCGTCAGTACGACATCGACATCCTCAACGAGATCGGTGGCGACGAGATCGCTC
The DNA here is from genome assembly GCA_900542905.1 of uncultured Collinsella sp. Classification (GTDB taxonomy): domain Bacteria; phylum Actinomycetota; class Coriobacteriia; order Coriobacteriales; family Coriobacteriaceae; genus Collinsella. The sequence goes on along the minus strand of UQPF01000003.1, from coordinate 95,002 downwards.
AGCACACCATCGCCGTTCAGCAGGAAGGTGCCACCGTCTATGAGGGTGAGTCCTTCACCTTTAAGGGCTACGAGGCACTTCCCGAGGGTTACCTTGCTCTGCCGTTCGTGATGTTTGCCCAGGCTATCAGCCTGCTCAACTCCGTCCGCGTGGGCAACACGCCCGATACGCCGAGCCCCACCGGCACGGTCAACCGCGTGGTTAAGGGCGTGACGATTCACCCCTTCACCGCTTAATCGCGTCCCCCTGTAAGGGCGCCCGTCCGCTCATAACGGCGGGCGGGCGCTTTTTGTTTTACGTGAGCTGGGTATAAGCATTACCACAGTCAACTGCTTTAGAAGCGAGGAGTGCATATGAGCACGTACGCAATTAAGGCTGACAAGTTCTTCTTGCCGGCAGGCCCGCAACTGGGCGGCTATCTTATGGTCGAGGATGGCGTTTTTGGCGCCTGGCAGGCCGACGAGCCCTCTTGCGAGATTAAGGACTACACGGGATCGTGGATCGCACCGGGTATGGTCGATACTCACATCCATGGCTTCTACAACCACTCAACTACCGATAACGATCCCGAGGGCATCGATATCAGCTCAACCGAGCTCGCCCGTCGCGGTACCACCAGCTGGCTGCCCACGACGTTCACCGATGGCGTCGAACAGATCAAGGACGCCTGCGCTGCTATCGCCAAGGCGGACGAGGGCCGCGGCCCCGACTTCTGCGGTGCCCGCATTCAGGGCATCTACCTGGAGGGCCCCTTCTTTACCATGAAGCACGTGGGCGCGCAGAACCCCGCTTACCTGATTGACCCCTCCGAGGAGGTTTTCGACCAGTGGCAGGAGGCTGCGGGCGGTCGCATCGTTAAGAGCGCCATGGCCGCCGAGCGCGACGGTGCCGCTGCTTATGCGGCTGCTCTGAACGCCAAGGGCGTGGTGACCAGCATCGGTCACTCCGACGCCACCTACGATGAGTGCATCGCTGCCATCAACGCCGGTGCCAGCTGCTTTACGCATACCTATAACGGCCAGCGCGGGCTGCATCACCGTGAGCCCGGTGTCGTGGGCGCTGCCATGTCCACGCCCGAGACCTATGCCGAGATCATCTGTGACGGCAAGCACGTAAACCCTGCCGCCATCAAGGCGCTGCTGCAGGCAAAGGGCTGGCAACACACGGTGCTCATCACCGACTGCCTGGGCTGCGGCGGCATGCCCGAGGGCAGCTACACCAGTGGCGGCATGGACGTCATCATGAAGGACAACCTGTGCTGGCTCGCCGACGGCAAGAGCATTGCCGGCTCGGTGCTCACGCTTGCCCAGGGCGTCAAGAACATCGTCGACTGGGGCATCGCCAGCGCCGATATCGCCATTCGCATGGCAACTGAGGTGCCGGCGCGCTCCGCGCACATCGAGGATAAGTGCGGCAGCATCATGCCGGGTCGCGACGCCGACTTTGTCGTGTTCGACCATGAGCTCACCCTCGTCGAGACGTATGTTGGCGGCCAGAGCGTCGGCAACGCCTTTACCGAGTAACGATAGAAAAAGACGGCGGGCCCGAATCTGCTCGGACCCGCCGTATGGGTTAAATGCTCAAAAGCACCTTAACAGTTACAGCTTGTTAGCGATCTTCTTTGCCGTGCGCTTGACGCCGGCCACAAGACCCCCCGCGGGATGCTCCTTTTCGTATGCTAGACGCTTCTCGCGCTTGGCGTACTCTTCGACGATGATGTCGCCGTACTCGTCTTCGATCTTGTCGAAGAAGTCGACGGCGCCCTTAATTTCCTCAGCGGTCGGGTGTCCCTTCTGGACGCCGCCGGTAATCTTGAACGGACCCCACGTGTCAAATCCGGGGCAGCCGTAGACACCCATAAAGATGGCCTGCCTCATGCGGCAGATGCCATCGATATCCTTGCCGTACCACTTGTTTTTGCCACCGTAGGTCATAAGGCCAAACACCTTGTCCTGCGGCTGCAGCACGTTAGTGAGCACGCGCGCCATATCTTTGTCGATCTCGGAGTAATAGATGCCCGTGGCGACACCGATCAGATGGTATTCGTGCAGGTCGGGGTACTCGTTTTTACCGAGTGACTTCACGTCGAGGGTATCGATTTCGGGGTGTGCCTCAACGATGGCGTCCACGAGCTTTTTCGTATTGCCGTGGTGGCGTGAGGCATAAAGGATGATGGTTCGCATAAGAAGGCCTTTCAGCTGTAATTGCATCAATGTCTGTATGGTACCCCGTTGCATGCCTGGGAAACCGGACGCATCGATGAACGTGTGGGTTTGTCCTTTGGTCAGGGCCGAGACGGGTTCTTGCGAGCAAAAAGCAGTTGTTCGAAAGGATGGACAATGGAATACGCTCTCTCCAACGATTCGATTTCTATCAAGGTCTCCACGGCCGGCGGCTCGTTTACCTCGATTGAGGCTGGAGGTCGCGAGTACTTGTGGCAGGGCGATCCCGCCGTGTGGTCCGGCCAGGCACCGATTTGCTTCCCGATTTGCGGAGGTTTGCGCGATAACAGCGCCATGACGTTTGCCGGGCATCATGTGAAGCTCGCCCGCCACGGCTTTGCGCGCAAGCAGGAGTGGAAGCTGTTGAGTCAAAGCGCAAACGAGCTGGCTATGTGCCTGGCATCCGAGGATAACGCTGCATTGCTGAGCGATTATCCGTATCCGTTTAAACTTGTCGCTCGCTATACGCTCGAGGACGCCGCCGTGCGTGTCACTTATGAGGTGACCAACGAGGGCACCGAGGACATGCCGTTCTTTATCGGTGGACACCCCGGCTTTAGGTGTCCGCTCGATGAGGGTGAGTCCTATACGGACTACGAGCTGCGCTTTGAGAAAGACGAGGCTGCGGAGCTTTGCACTGCTGTCCCTTCGACTGGCTTGATTGACGTGGCAAACCGCTCCAAGAACCCCATGGTGGGAAAGACGCTGCCCCTGTCGCACGAGCTCTTCGATTTTGCGGAGACCATCTTTGACGTGCTCGAGAGCCGTCAGGTCACGCTTTCCAAAAAGGGCGAGGACAAGGGCGTCCGCCTGAGCTTTGAGGGCTTCCCATATCTTATTGTGTGGAGCAAGCCCGAGGGCGATTTTGTGGCGGTTGAGCCTTGGGGCGGCCTTTCGACCTGCTCCGATGAGGACGACGTGCTTGAGCATAAGCGCGGCTGCCTTGTCGCCAAGCCCAAGGAGACCGTCGTTCGCTCGTTCACGATTGAGATTCTGTAATTCCGTTTTGTCGACTCGTATCGCGAGGCACAAGGAGCCTGCGAGATAAGGAGCTAAAAATGATCCTCACCGTTACGATGAACCCGTCTGTTGATACGCGCTATCAGCTCGATGAGCTCGTTATCGACGACGTCAACCGTGTGACGCCCGAAAAGACCGCCGGCGGCAAGGGCCTCAACGTGGCCCGTGTGCTGGGTCAGCTGGGCGACGACGTTGTGGCAACCGGTTTGCTCGGCGGCCACATGGGCGCCTACATGGCTGAGCTTATGGACGCCAACGGTATTAACAACGACTTTGTGCCCATCAAGGGCGAGACTCGCATTTGCCTCAACATCCTCCACGCCGGCAACCAGACCGAGCTGCTCGAGAGTGGCCCGACAATTGCCCCCGAGGAGCTCGATGCCTTTACTGCCAAGTTTACTGAGCTTGCGGGCAAGGCCGACGTCGTCACCATTTCGGGTTCTCTGCCCCGCGGTGTCGAGGCAGACTACTATGCCAAGATCACGGGCATTGCCGAGAACGCCGGCGCCAAGGTGCTGCTCGATACCTCGGGTGCTTCGCTCGAGGCCGCCCTTAAGTCCGAAATTAAGCCCGAGCTGGTCAAGCCTAATCTGACCGAGATCAACGGCCTTCTGGGCACGAGCTTTACCACCGACGATGTGGACGAGCTCCGCGCCGCGCTCGCCTCTGATGCCCGCTTCTCCGATATCCCCTGGGTCGTCGTGTCCATGGGTGCTGCCGGCTCCGTTGGCTTCCACAATGGCCGTGCGTTCCGCGCAAAGACGCCCGATATCCCTGCCGTTAACGCCACGGGCTCTGGTGACTCCACTATCGCAGGCTTCGCGCATGCCATCGCTGCCGGCGCAGACGACGAGACGGTGCTGCGTACCGCCAACACCTGCGGCAAGCTCAACGCCATGGATCCCATGACCGGCCATCTGGTCATGGACCGTTGGGACGAGGTCTACAACGGCGTTGTCGTGACCGAGCTGTAAGAGTTTGGGTGACGGCCCCGGCATCGCTTGCTAGCTCCTGTCGACGATAAGTGCAGTAGCATTATGCCGGGGCGCGACGCTGACACAGTCGTGTTCAATCCCGACCTTACCCTGGTCGAGACGCATGTGGGTGGCAACAGCGTCGGTAATGCGTTTGCCGAGTAGCCGCCAAAGAAACGATCCGAGAGGGGATTTAGATGATTTACGGTGCATTGGGCGATATCGAGGAGTACCGTGGAATGCTCAAGGGCCTCGACGTGCTGATCGACTGGCTCGAGGAGAACGATCCGGCGAAGCTCGAGGTCGGCAGCCATCCGATTCTGGGCGACAAGGTCTTTGCGAACGTCATGGCTCCCACGACGCGTCCCGAAGCCGAGGCTCACTATGAGACGCATCAGCGCTATCACGACCTGCAGATCGACGTCGAGGGTCGCGAGGCCTTTAAGGTTGCCACGGGCAGCCTGACGCTGGTTCAGGAGTTTGACGAGAAGGACGACTACGATCTGGTCGATTCCGACGCCTCGATCGCCGGCGATCTTGCTGACGACAAGTTTGCGCTGTTTGTTGCCGGCGAGCCTCACATGCCCACGCTCGAGTTCCAGGGCGATGGCGCGCAGCCGGTCAAGAAGATTTGCTTTAAGCTGCTTGCAGATGCTTACTGGGAGGAGTAGCGCGCTGCTCGGCTGAGCTGTTCGTGTTGCGAGCGTTATCCCTTGGGGGAGCTCGCTTGGGCCCCGCTGAACGCGGTTCCTTTGGGGATTGCGGTTGGCGGGGCTTTTGTTGAGTAGGAGAGTTTCCGGCGGCGTTGTGCTTGGATTGGCGGAAGCGCGCCCGAAATCAGCAACAAAAAAGCCGCCCGAAGGCGGCTATCTTGTGCAATGGAGCCAGCGACCGGGCTCGAACCGGTGACCCCCGCTTTACGAGTACGTGAATTCGGCATTTGACGAGATGAGGCCAATTTCACTGAATTAAAAGGAAGCGCAGGTAGAAATAGGTAATTAACAATTATTGAGCTAGCTATTAGAATCATATTTCCCACTATTTTCACACTTAGAGAGACTTGAAAGTGTGAAAAGTTTCGATTAGGCTTGCTGGCAAAGCTTTAAAGGCTTTGCCAGCAAGCCTAATCGAAAATCTAACGAGGGATATGATTGCAGGGATTGATAAAAAAGACCGCTCGCGGCACATCGGAATGCATCGATAAGAGCAAAGGCGTCTATCGGATTTATTTTTCCCTGGGAAAAGATCCGGAGACAGGACGGTACCGCCGTAGTCCGTCACGCAGGGTTCACTGCAGAAGCAAGAACCCGAAAAACTGGCCGAGTGAAGTCGCCAAGGCGCTGGAGGCCTATAGAGCTGAACTTGAGGGCGCTTCCAACCGTGGCAATGGTCCTCTGGGCCTATCAGATTATGCGGACAGGTTTCACGCGAACAGGGAGTCGACCATGGGATCACCTCTTGCTTATGAGCGTGAAGGTTTGGACATTCGTCACATACGCGAGCTGTTCGGCAATCCCGATCTCACTCGGCTTAAATCGGATGACGTTCGCACTGCTTATGCCAAGGCTAGAAAAGAAGGCCGATTCAGCGAAAGTGAAATTCGCCGCATCCACATCAAGCTCAAACAGGTAATGGAGGATGCCGTCGATAACGACCTCGTGGGCAAAAACCCTTGTAGGGGAGTGAAACTGCCCAAGCAGAATGTCGAGGCTCGTAAGGCGCTGAGCGCCGATGAGGCGGCAAGGCTTCTTGCGGTCCTTTTGGAGGAGAAGCCATCTTCCTTTATCACATGCACAATGCTTCTACTTCTCTGCGGTTTGAGGAAGGGGGAGGCCCTTGGTCTCTCATGGGAGGATTATGACCCCGACGCCAAGACTCTGAGGATAGTAAAGCAATATACGAACGACAGGACATTGAGGCCGCCTAAATCAAAGATGAGCAGGCGTAAGATTTCGGTTGGAAATGAACTCGCCGACTATCTGGACAGGTGGAAAGCCATTCAGCGGAGTGAGTTCGATTCCTTTGCAGTGGGGCAGACTGGAGAAACGCCCATTGTCCATTCCATTGGGATCGTTGACGCCGCCAACGGCAAACGGGCTCTTGTGACCCGGATGGATGGACATAACTATTCAAGGGCGTTTAGGCTGTTTGCGGCGAAAAACGGCTTCGGTACTTTTAAGGAGAGCAGGGAAGTCATTGGGAGTGACGGCGTCAAACGTACCCGCTATACGGGTTATAGCGGGCTGAAGCCTCATGAGCTTAGACATACGCAAGCGACTTTGCTCGTTGGTGCCAATGCGGACATTAAGACGATCCAGGCGCGTTTGGGCCATGCTAGCCCATCGACGACGCTGTCTATCTATAGCCACTTTATCGAGGCAAATGACCAGAAGGCAGCATCAGTGCTGGATGATCTGCTGAAGGGCTAAAAAGGGCTAAAAAGAGGCCCCAAAGGGGCCTCTTTTTTAAGCGACATTGTTTCGGTAGATCATTGCGCCATATGGCGGCTCCAGCTCCATAGACTGATAGTAGCTGGCATCTAGAAGGTTGAAATAACAAATGATGGGGGCGGCTAGGTGCTCGTCCATATTTAGGTAATGTCCCTCATCATCTGTGACCAGTTTGACCTCGTCGCGCATCACGTCGGTCATGCGGGGCCAGAGTTTGGTTGCGCGCTGCAATTTGTCCTTTTGACTGTACTCTCCGTTATGGAAGAAGGCAAAATGAGGCGCATCGTATTTTGCGCCGCCGCGAATTTCGATAATTCCGACCTGGCTGCAAGACTTCGCGCATTCCTCTGTTTCCAATAAAGTCCAAGAGGAGGGGAGGACAGCGTAATCGCCGCCGAGGAGATCGACCCGTCTCATTCCCTGGGGCCTCTCCTCTTTCTCGCAATATAAAGAGAAATGGTCGTGGAGCCTCTGGAATTGCTCTCGATAAAGTTCCAATTGACTAAAACTCATTTCTTCTGATCCGTCAACGGGAAGGGCCTTCATTTCATTGGTGATTTGCCGAGCTTCCCTGAGGCACGCCTCATCGAGGGCCCTGGCGACCCTCGGCTGCAACCCCGTGAGCAGGTTGCATAGATAGTCGATAGCCTCGCCGGTGCTTCTGACTGATTCGGGGTTCTTGAGGCGTAGCTCTTCGATTTTCTCCGGGGTCGTCGCCTGAACAGTTGTTCCGAACTTAATTTTCCGCATCTTACTTCCGGATAATGGTAAACGTCCCATAACCACTCCAATCATCGTTGTATATATATTAAATCAGTCAGACAATAAAGTCTATACAGTCAGAAAGTGAATTAGAAATTAGAACTGTAACTAGATATGATTGTGCAACAGACAGTGTTACAATATAAACAGTAAGCGCCTGACCAGCTTGTTTGAAAGGAGTTATTTTATTTTCGGTCATTGATTAAAAAGCCGCCCGCCCTTCCCTATCTAAGTTTGGCGACGAAGGGGGAGGGGCGAGCTAGCCTGAAAGGATTCTACCATGATTGTAGAGCCTGAACCGTACGCTGCCGTACAAGCATCAACTGCGGTTTCTTCTGATTCCAACTTGGGCCACGAGCGCCTTCTTGGCATCGCTGAAGTGTGCAAGATAACCGGCTTGAGTCCGGTTACGGCCTCGAAGATGATGAAGGAGAGCGGGCGCGCGATTGCGTTGCACCGCCGCATTTACATCCTTGAATCGAGCTTCTTTGCATACCTCCATGAATTGGAGGCGAGCGAACCGTGCCGGCTTTAAATCCCATGAGCGTCGGCCTCGACGAGACCGCCTTGCGTATCTTAAAGAATAGGCCGCTTGGGCATATCGAACACGGTGCGCTGGATACTATCCTCGGAGGTCTTCGTCAATACCTGTGCATCGTCCCCGGCGGACCCGGTACGGGTAAAACAACGTTTATGCAGCAAATCGCCGACGGATGGGCCATTGCTGGCCATCCGGTGGTCATCTTTGAGGGCGAGCTCGGGCGAGACAGCATGCTCGCGAAGAGCCTCACCCGCATCTCGGGCGGCGAGCTCACGCACGATGATATGAACGGCGATGGCATGTCTGAGGACAAACGCGGGCTCTTCGAGAAGGTTCTCGACATTTACGCCCGCAGCATCGCCGAGCGAATGTATATCATTCCTGGTGAAATTAAATATGCCGGGATGCGAAAGGCAATCGAAGAGGTTGCCGATAAACATGGCGAACCGCCACTGGTTATTGTTGATTACGCGCAAATCGTCTCTTTGCCGCAGGAACTGCGCATTGCCGACGAGCGTATCGGTCTCAAGCTCGTCGCTTCCGAGCTCCGCCGAATCGTGGATGAGGCCCATTGTCCGCTCTTCGCTATCTCATCAATTAACCGCGTTAATTACGACAAGCAGACCACCGGGCTTCAGGCGATAGGCGGGTGCAACATGTTCGAGTATTCGGCAGATCTCGTTATGTCGCTTTCTATTAAGGGCGATAAGCCCGAAGAGCGTAATGCCAATATGTTGCTTAAAAAACGGCCCGTCATTGCTTCAATCACAAAGAACCGTTACGGTTCCTGCGGTATTGTCGAGTTTGAGTTCAACGCACCAGCAGCGATGTTTACCGAAATCGGCTAATTATGGAGCCCGGACCCTACATTGGTGGATACCGGGCTCCCAATCCATGCTTGTCGTCCGATGAGCTCGCGCGCGCCGAGAACAGGGATCTTCCTCTGCTCTCGGCCGATGAGCTCATTTGGGAATGGAAGCGCCTGCTCGATGCTCTCGATATCTATAGAGAACAATGGCGACCATACCGTATATATCTCGGCAGCTTGCCGGGAGTCCCCTTCGATGTCTGGGCGAGGGTGAGGATTGGGCGCATCGGTCAGATGCTCCAAACAATTTCAACTTAATAAAAGGGGCGGGGCCGATGCGTCGGCCCCGCTCGGATTGGATGGTTATGACTTCCATGAATACGCATATCAACGTACGGGTGAGTGAGTCGCAGCGTAAGGCTATCGAGGAGAAGGCGGCGGCCATGAACATGCCGGCGTCCTCCTTCATGCGCGATGCCGCCCTGCTCTGCGGCGAGAAGCCGGTCAGGGTCGCCGACGCGGGGGAACTTGCCGGTATCAGGACTGAGTTGAAGAAGATCGGCACGAACCTCAACCAGGCGGTCCGCGCCCTCAACACCTACGGGTCCGATCCGGTCGTCCTCAATAATCTCAACCGGGCGACATCAATCGTCTCGACGGCGGTGGGCTGGGTCAACGACCTACTCGCCCGTGCGAGAGAGTAGGTGGTTCTCGTGAAGGAGAAGGTGGTCATGGCGCTGGTTTTCGCAGCGCTGCTTACCGCGGGGTTTGCGCCACTTATCGCCATTCCCCTCGATTGCATGATCCTCGGATTTCCAATCGAGCTGAGCTCGATCGGATTCACCCTGAGCGTGGATAACACCATTTGGTGGTGGATTAACGTGGGGCCTCATTGCGTCCCTGGCTGTCTCGCCTCGTTCGCGCTGTTCCTGTCGGTATTCGTGCTCATGCAGCTATCGGCTTCCTCGAAGGAGCGAGCCGCCGACGGAGGTGTACTTGGGGAGGCGCGGGTGAAAACGGGGCCGGAGACCATCCGGGGCTCGGAGATTTGGGACGGGCACGGACAGCCGAAAAGCAGAGGATTCGTGTACGGGTTTGAGAAGACGCTGTTCGGCTCCAAGTATCTGTTCGAACCGAGGCGGCACATGTTCCTCGACGGCTCAACGGGTGCCGGAAAATCAAGATCGCTGCTGATCCCGACAATTGATCTGCTGACGTATGGGGCGGATGACGGGGAATCGAGGCCGCAGACCATTATCGTGTCCGATGTGAAGAGTGAGCTCATCGAGTTGACGGGCGACGAGCTGGAGCGTCGCGGGTACCGGGTGCTTCTGCTGGACGCCCAGCATCCCGAGAAGAGCGACACGTTCAATCCACTGGAAATGGTCGATAGGCTCGCGAACGGGGGGAATCTGCCGGGGGCTGAGCAGGCCGCGGATGCCGTCGCCCGTACGCTCATCGCCGGGGAGGGCGATGCGAAGGCGAGCCACTGGACGGAATCCGCGCGGTCGCTGCTCGCCGCGACGATCCTTCTGGTCGTGCTGGACGAGGGCTGCCCGCGGGGCTGCAAGCACCTCGCGACGGTCTACCACATCATGTGCCTGGGGACGGAGGGGGCCGGCGAGGATCCGTGTGAGCCGCTGAAGGGCCTGTTCCGTTCCCTGCCGCAGGGGCATCCGGCCCGCTCGCGTGCCTCACAGTTCATCTCGAGCGGCGGCAACGAGCTGAGGAGCATCGTTTCCACGCTAAAGGTCAACCTGAGGATCTACGCTTCGGCGCCGATTGCGCGAATGGTCTCGGGCGATGATATCGATCCGAGTAGAATCCTGAGCGAGAAGACCGCGCTGTTCCTCCACGTGATGGACGAGGGCTCCCCCTACAACGCGATCGCGGCGGTCCTGTTCGAGCAGCTCTACGCTGCCGTGTATTCCATCGCGGACGCAGCTGGTGGAAAGCTGCCGCGGCCGGTGTCCATCCTCGGCGACGAATGGGGGAACCTGCCGAAGGTCGAGTGCCTGCCTAGCCTTCTCAGCCTTGGGCGCTCGTACGACCTGTTCTGGATGGGCGCAGTCCAGAACATCTCTCAGCTGAACAAGTACGGCGAGCGCGACGGACGGAAGAAGATCCTGGCAAACTGCGGCGTCAAGGTCGCCATGAAACTGGGCGAGGCCGAGGACCGCCAGTATTTCACCGAGCTAGTCGGGAAGACGACGCGGCACACCATGGGAACCAGCTCGAGCAGGGGGCCTTCGGGCGGTACGGGGTCGACATCCTACAGCGAGCACGCCGACGACCTGATTCATCCTTGGGAGTGGACGGAGATGTCCCCCGACAAGGACGGCGTCATCGTGGTGAAGACCGCGGAGAACGGCGTGGGCAGGGAACATGCGGGGTGCTTCCGGGCCCCTGTCTGCGATTGCACGCGGATGCCGACGAAGGAGCACTTCGATCTGGGGACGCGCGAGCACGAGGCGGCCAAGAGGATGGAATACCAGGCCAGGCTGATATCAAGGCAAATGGGTCGTGAGGACGGCGTCGATCTCTGGACTCCCGAATTCGAGGAAGAGGCCGCGGAGCCGCCTGTTGCCGACGGATGGTCCGGCCTCTTCGTCGACTGACGGCGGTTTTTGAAGGGAGTTGGAAAATGACCGCAATCAAGCAGGCGAGCGTCATGAGCGGGGAGCACCTCCAAAACCTCAAGCGGTATTTCGATTGGGACAGGGAGAAAGTCCTGGACCACGATACCCAGCACATCATCGATGAGGATCGATGGTTCGAGGAGATGGACGCCACCCGGGAGGCGGCCGGGCACAACCGGCCCGGGAAGCAGGGCGCAAGGTGCACGTACATGCAGCATCAGGTGATCGGCTTCAACCCGGACGAGTGCTCCTGCAACGGCGGGCCGATGACGCCCTCGCGTTGCATGGAGTACGCGAGGGACTACATCGCCAAGCGCTATCCCAACCAGGAGATCGTGATTGTGCTGCATGAGGAGAGGTGCAGGTCGGATGGATCGGCCCGATTCGCCGCTCACCTCGCCATCAATAGGACGGACCTCGAGACTGGGCGGCGTCTGAACGACGGGCCGGCGAGGGCGGCGGCGAAATCCCGCGTGAGAACGGTGAAGGAGCTCGATACGAAGTACGGCCTGAGCCAGCTCGAAAGGGGCCTCTCGAACTCGAAGGTGCACGCGCGCCAGCCCGGTCGCGAGGAGCGCGAGATGGCAAAGAAGGGGAGATCCGACAAATCCGAGAACGCAAGGGTCCGAGCGATTGTCGCCCAGAGGGCAGAGGAGGTCGGGAGGCTCAAGAGCTGCCCCGACCGCTTCGGAGAGTTTGCAAGGCGGTTGGAATCGGATGGGATCGAGATCGCCCGATCCAAGCGGGGGGCGCTGCAATACCGCTATCACTCGGAGTCCCTCGGCAAGACGAGGAAGATCAACGGCGCGAGGCTCGGCTACGCCGTCAACCGCTCGACCGGGCGGATTATGAGGTTCACGGCAAGGGGAATCGACCTTGCCATACGGGCCGCGTGGGAGCTGGCTCGCGAGGGTGTGGATGACGAAAGAGGCCGGGACTGACTTTCATATCTGAGGTCCGTGCAACAGCCGGTAAGCCTGTTGCACGGTTCTGCGGGAGCGACTTTGGAGCGGTTCGCACATCCCGGCTTCGGCCGGGCAAGATATTCCGTTGCACGGAATACATATCTTGCATGCCCCGAGAAGCGTAGGCCGAATCGACCGGAGTGCAACGGGACAGGTGAGCGGAGGCGCAGTGATGGCGACCCAGGGGAGCCATCGAACGGAGCCGGAGCGAGAGCCGGCGGGGCGATCGCGAGTTGAAGCCGAGTGATTGTCCCGCCGTTCACGGCCCGCCGGCGGCGGCCCGGGGTTCCAAGGGGACTCGTCCCTTTGGCGCGAAGGGGTCCGGGGATGGCGCGAGACATCCCCGTGAAACGCCGCGACGGGCACGCCCCTGTTAGCGTCAATCTAATTTTCACCAGTTTCACTAATCAAACGCGCCGTTCGCGCAAAGGCGGCTTCACCGCTTGCGCTAACGTATTTTCACCGATTCCGGTCACGCCTTGACGGGTCCGTCCCTCGGCAGGTCCTTCAGCCTGTAGGACCTGCCGGCTATCTTGACCAGGTGGCAGTGGTGGCAGTGGTGGCACACCCTGTCCGCGATCGCGCTCGCCGCCACGTCGTCCCCGAACACCCTGCCCCAGCCGCCGATCCCCACGTCGGCGGTGATGATCGTCGAGCGCTGCTCGTAGCGCGTCAATATCAGCTGGAACAACAGGTCCGCGCCCACGCTGCCGACGTCGAGGTAGCCGAGCTCGTCGATGATCAGCAGCCTCGAGTGGGCGTAGTACTTGAGCCTCTTCTTGAGGATGCCGCGCGACGAGGCGTCCTCAAGGTCCTCGACGAGCCGGGCGCAGTCCACGAACCTGACCTCGCGCCCCGCCCTGACTGCCTCGATGCCCAGCGCGACGGCGAGATGCGTCTTGCCCACGCCGGGGCTTCCCACGAACAGGACGTTCTCGGCCCGCTCCACGAACCTGAGGGTCGCGAGCTCCTCGATCTCGGCGCGAGGGACCGACGGCTGGAAGTCCCAGTCGAAGTCCGCCAGCCCCTTGACGTAGGGGAACCCCGACGACCGAATGCGCTGGTTGGTGATCCTGACCTCCCGGGCGGCGACCTCGACGCGCGTCATCTCCTCGAAGGCGGAGGCGAAGCCCCGCTCGCCCGCGGCGACCATCCTCACGTAGTCGGGCAGGGACGCCGCCATCTCGTGCAGCCCGAGCGCGGAGAGGTCGACCTCGCCAGGTCCATCGCGCGCCACAGCCGCGGCCTTGGCGACCTGTCGTAGCATTCGCTGCCCTCCCGCAGACGGGGCACCGCAGCCCGAAACTCGTCCACGGCCTGACGCCGACGATTATCCTGCCGCCGTCGATGCTGGCGTACTCGATCACGGTGTGGACCAGCGCGAGCGCGCGGCTTAGTATCCTGTTCATGCGTCAGGGCCTTTCCGGTAGGTTGATGTAGCAAGCGAAATCCTACCCTGCCCGGCGCGGAAACGGCCCCCTCTCGGGGCCGTTTCCCTTATATGCGGAACTTTTTTGCATCCACCTGCGGAAAAATTGATGTCTCGCCCACAGAAACTACCGAAGAGCCTAAAATCGGCTCATATTCAAACAGACACAAGGAGGGATTAATTATGGAATGGAGCTTTGACGAAATAAGGGGATTTATCCCGAAATCGATTTCTCTCCCATACTCAAGAGAGGAAAAGAACGGGTACCGCTCTGTTCTAACCGGACGCGATGAGCTGAACTATATCATGTTGAACGGAAGCGGGAGCTACATCGTCTCTCTGTGCGATGGTAAAAACACCGTCGAAACAATCCTTAATCGGATGTGCGACAAGTTTCCAGACGCCAATCCGGACATGCTCAAATCTGACTTAGCCTCGGCAATGAGAGGTTTCAGCGTATCGAGACTAATAGGATGGGTCAAAACTCCGACCGAAAATGGCACACCCATTGCCGATGAGATTTGCGTGGACAATGGGACCCATATACGGCTTGCCCAAGAAAACGATATTCGCCTGATTTGCTCCCTGGCAAGCCAGGCGAGCTCATCAGAACCAGAAAGTCCCACAATTGTCTACGGTTGGCCTCTTTCCGTCGAGCAGTATGAACGACCGCTAGAGGTGCGAAACGGATTGTTCAATCTGAGCAAGGAATTTTTCATTGTATATGAGTCAGGGAGACCAACCGGTCTACTCGGCCTCGCCCCCTCCAGCAATCCCTTACTCAGATACGCAGACATCTGTCTTCTTTTGTGCCCCGCAAGCATCGCCGTTCAATGTATTGCCGCTGCGGCCAGCTTCTATCGTCAAGAATTTTGCGATGTTCCCAATTTTTTCCACCTGAACCTAACCAGCAAGGAAATTGCATCAAACGAAGGAATTCGAAATCTTATCAATGAGCCAGAATTCACTTGCGCTGGCACTTTTCCAGGTGAGTGCAGCGACGGCGACTGCATGAATGTATACTGTTTTTCAGAAGTCTGTTAAGAGGAACCATGGGACGAGTTTCGGAAAACAAGTACACCAACGTTCTCAGAGCGCCACATCACGTCGCCCTTGACATAACAAACAAGTGCAACTTGAGATGTCTGCACTGCTATAACAGCAGCGGCGAGAATGAGGTCATGCACGACGAGTTGACCTCAGATGAACTTTTTGTTTTCGCAAAGGAAATGGCAGACATGTCGCTTTACAGCATGTGTTTCTGTGGAGGAGAAACCTTGTTGCGCAGTAAAGATATCTTGCGCTGCCTTCCCATATTGCGAGATGGGAATGTTGCAGCGAGCCTGGTAACCAACGGGCTTCTCCTCACGGAATCCCTTCTCCGAGATTTAGAAGATTCCGGACTCAAAAGCATCCAATTTAGCCTAGACGGCATTGGGTCAGCTCACGATAGGCTGAGGGGACATGAGGGAGCCTTCGAAATCGTCGAAGAAGCAGTTGCCACCGTACTCAACCATTCCGATTTGCACCTTGCTATCGCATTTACGCCCACGTCGTTCAACACCGAACAGTTTCCCGATGTCATCTCACTATTAGATGAGATTTTCACCAAATCTAACAGGCCGAAGAGGACGCCGGGTGACTTTATCGAACTACGTGTCCAACCCCTCATGGTTTTGGGCCGTGCGCGAAAGAACACATTTATTAGACCGGACTATTCCCAATACCGTACGTTGATTCACGCCATTCAAGAGGACGACTTCCTTCGGAAGCACCCGAATGTCCGACCGCAATGGGGCGACCCCGTCGACCATCTAATTCGCTTCTCTGATAACCGATATCTATTAGATCAGGTTTCAGTGCACGCAAACGGCGACATCGTCGTTTCTCCGTATATCCCGTTAGTGGTTGGCAACATCAGAAACCACCCTCTTGAGGATTACTGGAACAACGGACTTAGCTCAATTTGGTCCACAAAACTGGTTCAAGACCTCTGTAACCACATGTGGACCATTGACGACATGGAGCGTATGTCCGACACAATTTGCGATATAGATATGGGAGGTGATCTACACGTTGACCTGATTGATGATACCGCGGATGAACTGTTGAACTCATCGTTGAAGGAGATGTTGGGTTAAATGTACGAGAAGCCCGTAGTAGACAACATGAATCCGACCAGAGCATCGACTCTTGGAACGGAAACTTGGTTCGACATGTATTACATCGTGTGGGGAGCAAATGTGGCGGTCGGAGTCACCGCAGTTGGAGCCTATGAACTGGTCCTCATCACTTTTGCCGCAGCACTTCCCCTCAGCGAGCAAGGTGGCCAAGACGAGCAATGAGTCCTGAAGCGCTAAGATCATCCATTGGCGGCATGGTAGGAGGAATCTGCTTTCTCGTTGTCGGGGTGTTAATGGTAAAGACCGGCAATCCCGGCCTGATTCACAGTTACCATATCGCTCATATTCCAAGCGAGAAGATTCCTCTTGTTGCCAGATTGGTCGGACTCGGAATAGCGTTGACGGGAGCCGGTCTCGTTCTCGCGGGCATCATTGCCTTTGCGTCCCAAATCCCATTATCGGCATCGGCGGCTTTCATTCTGCCGCTCATCATAATCTTTGCCGGTCTTGGCGTCTCCTTGCTAACGATCGTAGTGTTCACATTTCGACCATGGTCATAATGGATTTCCTATTGCATGAAACTTCAGGCGCATGCCCAACAAACAATGAAAAAATTTACAGCTTTAGTCGGACGGCTGTTTTATTTTTCAGCCGTCCGACTGCCGTGCGCGGCCTATTGATCGAACATAAAATTCCCGTTTCTATGAGGATCCAGCTCGCAAAGACTCTCTATGGAAGCGCTCGTGCCGATTAGTCGCCGCTTCGTTTCCACCGAACCGCGGTGTAAGGTGTCATCAGTTGGTATTTCATACCTGATAGATTGGGGCCATTCTTGATTCGGTACGTCTTATCGAAGTTTAGTAAAACAAAGGGTGCTTTCACGTTCATTGCCATCACGACGATTGGAATCGCCCTTTCCTATGCCGCACCATATGTGAACGGAAAGTTCTTAGATTTCCTTCTTGCCAATCGCAGCGAGAAGGATGCTGTGCTTTTTGCGCTCTTCGTAGCTTCAATAGGGGTCTTTTCTGCCTTATTTTCATATTTTGCAGGAACGTTATCTATCCGTATATCCACAAAGCTTTCTTTTGACCTACTCAGGGAAACCGTCTTGCGCTTTGAGCGAGTTAATTTTCTGACGAACCGAACAACCGACTCAGCCTATACGACGCAAAGGATTTTCACTGACTCAGGTGTTGTTTCTTCTTTCGTTCTAACAAACTTTATCAGCGCTCCCCTGTCTGTTGTCGCCATTCCTTTCGTGTTGCTCGTCATATGGTCGGTTGATCCACTCCTCGCACTATTCTCCATCCTCCTTCTTGTGGCATATCTCTTCGTTATTACCGGATTGCGAAAGCTTCTATATAAAGTCATGTACGAGAAGAAGGAGGCAGATAGCGCTTTCTATGCCGTAATAGCATCGCAGTTGAATCAGATTCTCAACATTCAGTTAACGTCTTCATACAATAAAAGCGAGCTAGCACTTGACACCGGATTTGAAAAGTATTTTCCAAAGGTCTTGCACTCGGGAAAGCTCTCATTCTCACTAACATCGATTGACAGCCTTTTTGCTGCCGTGTTTCAAGCGATAATACTCATCGTATCCGGAGTGCGAATCATCAATGGAACCATGACGATAGGCGAATACACCATCGTCGGTGCATATTTTGCCGTCCTATTTAAAACCTTGAAAAACACGATGAACCTGTTCAAGTCCTATCAGGATGCCAAGGCTTCGTGGGACAGGATGAGCGCCATGGGAAAGGTAGGACCGGAACCAGAGCAAGATCAGACAGGTTTAGTCAAGATTGACACAATAAATCGCATTTCTGTTTCCAAGTTGGATTTTACGGTACCCCTTCCAGACGGATCTCCCCGAAAGGTTCTTGACGGATTTTCCTTCGATTTCTCCGGCCCTGGAACATACTGCATAACCGGAGAAAATGGAAGAGGAAAAACGTCGCTCCTTTACCTGCTCCTTGGGCTGTATCCATCGGCAGGCAAAGTAACATACAACGACATGCCGATTGAAAAATGCAATTTGGATTACATACGTTCAGACACGATATCGTGCTGCCCCCAACCGTGCTTCGCTCCAGATGAGACGGTTCGGGACCTGTTGGATTATTTCAACACCCCATTTTTTACAAAGCACCAGCATATGAATGAGCTACCGTCGTTGACAACCAGCATAGAGGGCTTGCTTGAGAAACGTTGTCCTGAACTTTCGGGTGGTGAGCTGCGCCGTGTATACTTGTGGTCGGCAATTTCCCGTAATCCATCAGTCTTGGTGCTCGATGAGCCTACAACTGGATTGGATGAAACAAGCCGAACCGAACTCGCTTCGTATGTCAGAAACAACAAATTGAAACAGCTCATTATCATTGTTTCACATGATAATGAGCTGGCAAATGCAGCGGAAACGATCGTCAGTCTAGATAACGCGTCACACCGTTGCGCAAATCGATAGGACCGCATCGAGTCGCAGCAATTGCAGAAGGCTAAGCTATAATGATTGCCCTTTACCCATGCGTATCTCAAGGCCTTCGATGATGATCCTTGATACCGTGGTGTTGTGTTCCGCCGCGTAGGTGCTCATCTCTTGCTTCTGCTCTTCCGTAACCCAAAAGGTGATGCACTCCCCTTTCTTGCGACTTGTCGAATCCCCTTTGTTTCGTGTGTCTTGATTACCCATGAGGGTCATGCTCGCCTCTCCAACGGGCATGACGCGGCGAGTTGGCTTCTTAATTGCCACCGTAAATCTCCTTATCCTCCTCGATGCCCTCCTTCACCTGTTTGAGTAATTGTCCTCTTTGACACCGGCGATATTGCGCTTACACACCGTCCGCTCACATCCCGAATATTGCCGTTCGGCACCGCCGATATTCCCGTCGGCACCGTCCCCCTGGTACGTTCCGGCTGTCCATGCAGCCGAGACCAAGGAGGTACAGCATGGCGAGAAGGATAAGGGCCAGGGAGGCCCTCAGGCTCCGTGCGTCCGGCCTGTCGCAGAACGCGATAGCCCGCGCGGCGCATTGATTGGAAGGCTGTATGGACGTCAGGCTGCTTGGAAAGAAAAACGAGGGCGAGGGCCTTGGGGTCGCTGTTCTCGTTGATTCGGCTTTTGCAGAGTTAAAAGACAAGAGCGATGAGCAGTTGGCGGAGGCCCAGAGATTTTTGATTGACTTTATGAAAAAAGTTGCTCGGCTAAAGGGAGTGAGAATTGATCGGCCCCATTTCCTCCGCTCGGAGCTGAGGAGGAAGGGTGTCCATAAAGATGTCGGCGAGTTTGCCGTGGAAACGACCCCCGTTACCGCCGGAATCGATGTGGGCCTGATCGATAGAATTGCTAGAGAAGTAATTGATTATGAGGCAAAGAAGTCAACCGCCTTTTCCTTTGCAGCGGGTCTTCCCGGAGGTGTCGCGATGGTGGGCACCATTCCTGCCGATATTACGTAATACTACGTGCACGCATTCAGGATTATGCAGAAACTGGCATACCTGTATGGCTGGCAGACCTTTTTTGAAGAATGTGACGACGTTGATGACGAGACTCTCTACGAAATGGCAGTGTTGCTCGGTGTGATGATGGGTGTAGGCAGCGCGAATTCGATGCTAACCGTAATCGCCAAAAACGCCCAAGAGGCGGTCGCGAAAAAGGTCGCTCGCCAGTCGCTAACCAAGACCAGTTGGTATCCGATCCTGAAGAAGCTCTTGAGCTTCATGGGTATCAAGATAACAAAGCAGACGGTGGGGGGATGCCGCTGGCAAGGTTGTTGTGGGCGTCGGTGGCGTAATCTCTGGTGCTATCACCTTTATGGGTCTTTCAAAGGGGTCGGCGCGCTTGTGTAGGCAGCTTAAGTGCTTGCCGCAGGCAAACGAGCGGATTCCTGGCACTGGGTACTATGAAAAGGATGAGGCCGCGGTTGCCAAGAAGAGGATTGACGTAGCGGAACCCCTCTTTATCGAAAAGTTCGGATTTTACTCCCATATTCTACGGCTCTATTGTTGAATATGCTGACCGGCTGGAGGAGTCACTGGCGACTGGAGAAGCGAAGCTGGATGCATATAATCCGGACGTTCTTCTCTGATACTCAGCGGAATTAGGCTATGCGTAACAGGATTGTTGTTCGATCTAATGTGAACGTTGGATGATGCTAACTATTTATGGAAAACAGTTAAAAAAGTTTTTCACCCCTTTTTCACTCCTCGGAGAAGGAGGAAAGAGACGCGAAAACAAAAAAGCTCAGAAGCAATTACGCTTCTGAGCTGCACTAATGCAATGGAGCCAGCGACCGGGCTCGAACCGGTGACCCCCGCTTTACGAGAGCGGTGCTCTACCAACTGAGCTACGCTGGCGGCCATGTGATGGCGCAACTGAGGCGTCAACGGCTGTCTATGATACGGGACATCGCAAATCCGCGCAAGTGTTCTGACGGCTTTTCTCACTTTAAATGCACTAATATTGGAGACGCGATGTCTTGCTCTTACGGGTCTCAAACAGAATGGGGCAGCGATGACTCAACCCAAGATTCTTCTCGCACGCATCGACGACCGTTTCATTTACGGACAAGACGTTGAGCTGTGGAACGAAGCCGTGGGTTCCAACCTTGTCCTAATCGTCAACGATGAGATCGCGGCAGATTCGCGCCAATGGGCACCCATGAGGGTGGCGGCGCCAGAAGGCGTTTGGACGCGGTTTTTCTCGGTGCAAAGGACCATCGACGTCATTCATACCGCAACGCCTCGCCAATTGATTCTGATCATGGTGGCCTCACCTTCCGATGCGCTCGCGCTGGTTAAGGGCGGTGTGCCGATCACCAAGATCAGCATTGGTCATATGCAGGCAGGGGAGGGCAAGCGTCCCGCAACGCCCGCAGTTGCCGTAGACGACACAGACGTCGCTGTTCTCAGAGAGCTGCAAAAGCTCGGCATAGAACTAGAAATCCGCTATCTCCCCAGTTCCGCCCCCGACCCCATCGGCAATCTGTTCAACTGATCCCTTGGGGACGGAGGAAAACGGATCATTTTGCCTTCGTAGGGGATCTGTGTGGCGCTGTCCGCCAAAACTATGCCGGTTTACTACGATGAATTGCTTATCGCCGAGCATGCCAAATTTGCAGAGAATAAAACCGCAGGTAGACGAGTTGCTAATTTTTTATAAACCAGCGCGTGGTCGGACATAGTGGGTTCATCGTAGTAATTCGGCATAGTTTTGTTATGTCACCAATTCGGTGGCATCGAAAAGAAGGATTTAGGCATGAAGCAGCGCCCGTCGGCGGTGGTGCCGGCGGGCGTTGCTGTGCGAGATGTCGCGTTGTGGGCCTAGTGCCTCATAAAGTGGTATTCGATCATATTGCTGTAGGGGTGACCCGGACCCACAATGCCCTGCGGGAACAGCGGCTGGTGCGGCGTGTCGGGGTACATCTCGGCCTCGAGGGCAAAGCCGGCGCCCCAGCCATAGTTGGCATCGTCCTTGGCGTGCTCGTCGCCCAGCCAGTTGCCGGTGTAGAGTTGCACGCCCGGGGCGGTGGTGTAGTAGTCCAGCTCACGACCGGTCCACATCTCCTCGACATGTAGGGCGCGACGCAGGTTGCGGCCGTACTGATAGCCATCGATGCGCAGGCAGTGATCGTAGCCACGGGCCTGCTTAATCTGCGGGTCGTCGGCCTCCATGCCGGGTGCGACGGGGCGCAGCTCGCGAAAGTCAAACGGTGTTCCCTCGACCGGAGCGATTTCGCCGGTGGGGATATTCTGCTCGTTAATGGGCAGGTAGTGGGCGGCGTTGGCGACAAAGAAATGTTCGCAGTCCATGCCGGCGTTATGGCCGGCAAGGTTAAAGTACGTGTGGTTGGTCATGGACACGTAGGTGGCACGGTCGCTCTCGCAACCATACTCGATACGGAAGACACCGGTGCGTGTAACGGTAAACACGGCCGTAAAGGTGCGGTTGCCGGGCAGGCCCAGCTCACCATCCTCAAGCGAGGTGGTCATGCGCACGGCGTTATGGACCTCGTCGAGCTCAACATCCCACACGCGTTTATGCAGGCCGTGCTCAAGATCGCTGTGTAGGTTGTTGGCGCCCTCGTTGGCGGGCATATGCCAGTCCGTGCCGTCGATGGTGATCGTGGCGCCCGCGGTGCGGTTTGCCACGGGGCCGATGGTCGCGCCAAAGCAGGCGGGGTTGTCAAAGTAATCCTCGAGCTTATCGAAGCCCAGCACAACATCGCGCACGTTGCCGGGAATATCGGGCACATCGATACCCAGCACGGTGGCGCCATAGTCCATAATGCGAACGCAGATCTCGGGCCCGTTGAGGGCGTAACGATGAACGGAGGTGCCGCACGGCGCGGTGCCGAAAAGCTCGGAAGTGATCATTTGGTTCCTAACATCGAGGTATTTCGGACAAACTGTAGCGCGAACAGGCGAGATTATCACTACACCCCACTAAAGCAGGGGGTATTTTTCTCAAAAAAGTGATGATTGGAGCTGTGCGGGTGTTCATTTTTGACCCGCACGAGTCTGATACAATTTGTTCGTTACTGTTTGAATGATATGCGCGCAAAGAACGGCGAGGATTCATCGTGATTAAGGCAGAGCGACAGGATAAGGTTCGTCAGCTGCTCGAAGAGCAGGGCACGGTCTCGGTCAAGGAGATTTCGGATGCGCTGGGCGTTTCGGATATGACGATTCGCCGCGACCTTGAGGAACTTGCGAGCCTGGGCGAGATCGAGCGCGTGCACGGCGGCGCCCGTAGTGCACAGGGACGTCCCCACGCTATGTTGCGCCATGAGTATTCGCACAGCGAAAAGCGCACTAAGCATGCCGAGGAAAAGCTGCAGATCGCGCGCCGCGCCGTTGAGCTCATCGAGGAGGGCTCGACCATCTTTTTGGGTACGGGCACCACGGTTGAGCAGATGGCCTCGATGCTGCCGGCGTTTCGCCTGCGCATCGTGACCAATTCGCTTTCGGTGTTTAACTTGCTTGAGGCGCGCGAAGACTGCGACCTGTGCCTCGTGGGCGGTATGTACCGTCGCCGCACCGCCGCTTTTGTGGGGCCAACGGCCGAGGATACTCTGCGTGCGCTGGGTATCGATGCGGCGTTTATCGGCGCCAACGGCATTCTGGATGGCGACGTGTCTACGTCTAATATGGATGAGGGTCGTATCCAGCAGCTCGCCTTTAGCAAGGCCGACTCGCGCTACTTGATCGCCGACTCCAGCAAGATCGGCAAGCGCGACTTCTACACCTTCTGTCGTCTGGATAATTTGGACGCCGTGGTGTGCGAGCCGAGTATCGCCGCCGAGGATCGCGCCGCCATCGAGGAGCATACGCAGGTCATCTGCTAACTAACGCTGCAGGCGATACTTCTGCCCCCTGTCGGCGCGGGGATTACCGCTTCACGTTGACGCGCAAATGTGCTCGGGCCAAGTATTCAGCTTGTGGGTTAGACCAGGCGGGCGTAGTCCTGTGACTGATGAAAGATGTGAGCGATATAGATTGTTTCGTGCTCAAACTTATAAAGGCACACGTAGTTGTTGACGGGAAACGATCGGTAATTACGTGCCGCCAGCTCTTGCATATGCGAGAGGGGACGTAGGAGCGGCTGCTCGCGAAGCAGATCAAGCTGATATTCAAACTCAGCGACAAAATTGCCTGCTGCACGCGGATTCTTGAGGATTTGAGCAAGGTACCCGACGATACTCTCGTACTCATATCGCGCGCTTTTGAGTATAACGACGTTATAGGTCATATTTGTCTCGTATCGCGGTCGCGAAGGAGTCGTAGTCGCTGTAGTCGCCTTGCGATATTTCGTCTTCTGCCAACATCATACGAGACAGCAGTTTTGCCTTGGCGATTTCTTCTTGCATGAGGCGATACTGGTCGCTGCTGATGCAGTGCATGGCCTCGTAGCCGTTCTTAGTTACGGTGACGTCGCGCTCAGACTCAACAAGTGCGGTGAATGTGGCAGTGTCCTTCATGTCTCGGACGGGCACACAAGCGGACATGGGTACCTCCTTTGCGTCGTGGCATAATTGTACCACGGCGTGTCCAAGCGACCGGTACCGTCGAATCGTCTCAATCTGTAACAGTTGGGATCGAAAAACTCGGCTACGTGTTACAGATTGAGATCTTCAAGTTCGGACCGTTCGTTTGTCTCGATCTGTAACAGTTAGACGGTCGAAAGTGGGCTACGTGTTACAGATTGAGATCTTTCAGCCCTGGTCGCCCGTTCGTCTAAATCTATAACAGTTAGGATTGAAAATCCCTGCTAGATGTTACAAATCGAGACAAACGGCCTGCACGGGCCGAGCAAAAAAATAGGCCGCATGCGAACCCGTGGAGGGATTCGCATGCGGCCGACAGGGGGTATGCGGCAAAAGTTAGGCCATAAGCAGGCCGGTCTCCGAGACGTTCTTGTACCAGTACGCGCTCGCCTTGGGATAGCGCTTCTGGGTCTCAAAGTCGATGTAGAACAGGCCATAGCGCTTGTTATAGCCGTTGGTCCAGGAGAACTGGTCCTGCAGCGACCACACGAAGTAACCGTCGACGTTCACGCCGCCGTCGATTGCCTTGAGAATCCATGCGAGATGCTGACGCATGTAGTCGATGCGAGGGGCGTCGTCGATAAAGCCGTCCTCAAAGTCGTCCTTATAGCCCATGCCGTTCTCGGTGATGTAGATCTTCTTGTAGTTGGGGTAATCGTTCTTAATGCGGAGCAGCAGGTCGTAGAGACCCTCGGGATAGATAATCCAGTCCCAATCGGTGGTGGGTACGCCTTCGCGCACGCATGACTCGCCCACGCCCTTGAGGAACCAGCGCGAGGAGCCCTTGTCGCCGGTGCCATTGTGGTTGATGTCGTTTTCGCCCTCGGCGGCACGCAGGAACTGGCACTTGTAGGTGTTGACGCCCAGGCAATCGTTGTAGGGGAGCGCGGCGGTCAGCGCGGCGATGTCCTCGTCGCGGACGTCGAGCTCGCCGCCGGCGATATGGGCCAGCTTGGTCGCAGCCTCCATGGTGTCGGCTGCATAGTGGCCGCGGAAGGTGGCGTCGAGTACCCAGCGGTTGTTGATGACGTCGGCCATGCGAGCTGCCTCGCAGTCGGCGGCGTTGTTGGGATCGAGGGGATACTTGGGCTCCAGGTTCTGGACAATGCCGACCTCACCCTCAAAGCCGCCCTCATGGAAGGCGACGACGGCCTTGGCGTGGGCCACCATCATGTTGTGCATGAGCTGGAAGGCCTTGTCCAGGCGATACTTCTCGCCGTGCGGCCAGTTGCCGACGATAAAGCTGCCCTCGGCGGTTGCGGGAATCTCGTTAAACGTGAACCAGTGCTTGACCTCGGTGAACTCGGCAAAGCAGAACTTGGCGTACTCGACAAAGGCGTCGATCGTCGTGCGCGTCAGGAAGCCCTCGCCGCCGTCCTGGTAAAAGGCCTCGGGCGTATCAAAGTGATCGAGCGTGACATAGGGGATAACGCCGGCTTTGTTGCAGGTGGCGAAAAGCTCATGATAGAAGGCGACACCCTCGTGGTTGATCTCGCCAGTGCCGTTGGGGAAGATGCGGCTCCAAGCGATGGAGACGCGGATACCGTTGATGCCGAAGCGCTGGCACAGGTCGATATCGACCGGGTACTTGTTGTAGAAATCGCTTGCGGGATCGGGGGAGAAGCGACCCTGAGCTGCCAGGAAATCGTCCCAGGGCACTTTGCCCTTGCCGTGCGTGCGGGTCTCGCCCTCAACCTGGTAAGCGGCGGTGGCGCCGCCAAACACAAAGCCGTCGGGGAACTGCATGGGGTTGGTCATGAGTCATCCTTTCTGTGGGATTCGAATAGGGAGAGGTGCCCGAACTGGGGATCCGGGCACCAACAGAGGGAGGAACCTAGTCGAGGTTCTCGCGGAGCCACTTGATGGCGCCAGCGGGGTCGCGAGTAAGGTCGATATATTCCTTACCGCGCGGGGCGAGCAGCTTAATGCCCAGGCGATCGGTGTCGGCCTTCATGTCGTTGTAGTAGCTACGGACCTGCGGGGCAAGCACGATAACGTCGTACTGATCCATGATGGCAGTGTGCTGGCCATAGGCGCCTGCGGAGGAAGCGATGTTCTCTCCGGTCTGCGCGGCACCTTCCTTGATGGCGTTGGCAAGCATGGCAGAGGTGCCGGCGCCGGCGCACAGGACGAGGACCTTCAGACCGTCGACATCCTTCTTAGCGGATGCATCGGCAGCGGGCTCGGGCTGATCGGCGACAGGCTTGCTGTCAGCGGCAGCGGCGGTCGGCTCGACGGCAGCGGTGGCCTGCTCGACAGCGGGCGCAGAGGTGCTGGCGGCGATGGTGGCAGCACCATCGGACTCGAGACCCAGCTCGGCGGCGCGCTCGGCTTCCTGGTCGCAGAGCAGCTTATCGTATGCCTTCAAGAACGGCAGGTAGATGATGGCGTCCAGCAAGATGATGATCGCGACAAATACCAGGGCGATAAGCTGGAAGTTCGTGGTGATGAAGATGCCGATGGGGGCAGGGGTAGCCCAAGGCACCACGAAGGAGAAGCCGTTCATGCCCACGTTGTCGATAAAGAACTTGGCAACACTTACGTTGACGCAGCCGGCGGCAACAAAGGGGATGAGCATGTAGGGGTTGAGGATCATGGGCGCGCCAAAGAGCAGCGGTTCGTTGACGGCGAAGGCAACAGGAACAATCGAGGCCTTACCGACGGCTTTGAGCTGCTTGGACTTCATAAAGAGAATCAGCAGAAGCGGAACGATGAACGTGGCGCCGGTGCCGCCGAACTCACCCACGAGCGACATGTTAAAGGTGAGGGAGTGGGCGGGGTGGCCACCGGCCAGCAGAACCTGCAGGTTCTCGGCCTGGTTGGCAAGACGGATGGGGTCGATGCCCGGCTGGACAATCGAAGGGCCGTGGACACCGATGAACCAGAAGAACGCGGTGGCTGCCTGAATAAGGATGAGTCCGGGGTAGGTCTCTGCCGCAGTGAAGAGCGGGGAGAGCAGTTTGATAAGCAGCTCGGAGAACGGAACGCCCATGAGGTTGCGCACAACCACATCGATGATGCCGCAAATGATGACAGCGCCACCGAAGGGGATGATGTCGCGGAAGTTCTGTGCGATGGCGCCCGGAACCTCCTTGGGCAGCTTAATGGTCAGATCGCGCGAGACGCAGAACTTATAGACCCACACGGTAATGAACGCGGCGATATAGGCCGAGAACAGACCGCGCGTACCCATGCTGGTGCAATCGAAGACAGAAAGCTCGGAGCCGTTGAACTTGGTGGTGAACTGCGTAACAGCGAGCAGCAGCATGCTGCACTGGGCGGCAACCATGGTGGAGCCGTCGTTGAGCACCTTGCCGGCGGGCATGCGACGGTTCATGGAAGCCGTAAAGTTCTTGGCGGTGGTGCCGGCAACCATGATGCCCATGACGCCCATGGTGAAGTTGTACAGCTTGTTGCACCAGTCGATGAGCGGCTGGGGCAACGTGATTCCAACTACGCCGGGAAGGGTGGCGATCAGCAGAAAGATCGAAGAGGTAAGGACGATGGGCATGCACCCAAGGAATCCGTCTTTGATGGCCTGGAGGTAGATGTTTCTCGAGATCTTCTCGAAGAACGGTTGATGCTTTTCGAGCATCTTTACGATGGCGTCCATAGAGCTCCTTTGCTACTTGATGCGCGATGCATGTGGATGGAACTGGTCGTCGATGGATGGTCAGGACTGCCCGGAAACCTTCCTGCTTAAGGAAGGCATTGCGAAATGACAACGTTGTCATTTCGTTAATGACAACGTAAGACATTTTTGGAAGAGCAACAAGGATATACGGGTGAGCGGTCGATATTGTCCGGTAAACGGTTGATTTGTCAGTCGGGCAGGTAGTGTATGCTAGAACGCAAAAAGCAAGCGATGCAAAACCGACTGGAGAAGTAGTGGCAACGATGGACAAGAAAAATGTCTCAATGAACGATGTGGCGATTGCTGCGGGTGTTTCTCTCAAGACGGTTTCGCGTGTGATCAACGAGCCCGATAGCGTGCGAGAGTCGACACGCGATAAGGTTCATTCCGCAATGGAGGCGCTCGGGTTTCGAACCAACTTTGCCGCGCGTTCGCTCAAGTTGGGCCGTTACGGGTGCATTGGCGTGGTGCTGTTCCACTTGTCGGGCGGTGCCGTGGACATGATTGACGGTATCGCAGATGCCGCCGAAGAACGCGGCTTTGCGCTCACGATGATCAAAAAGCGGGCGGGGGAGAAGATGACCCTTGCCGAAGCGGCGCGTAGGATGTCGCAGCTGCCTGTTGATGGCATGATCTTCAACCTGCGTCAGATGGTCGATGACTTTGATACTTTTGAGGCACCGAAAGACCTCAAGACGGTGATTATCACACCGATGGAACATCCTACCTGCTCCACCGTCAGTGACGACCAAGAGGGCGGCGCGCGCATGGCGTGCGAGTACTTCTTGAACCACGGGCATAAAAACGTGTACTTCGTCTCTGGTAAGAAAGAGTCGTTGTCGAGCCAGTGCCGTATGAAAGGTTGGCGTGCGGCACTCGAGGCGCGTGGCATTGAGCCGCCCGAGCCTCTGCAAGGCGATTGGAATGCGGATAGTGGCTATGCCGCGGGCCTTGTGCTTGCCGATAAGCCCGATTGCACGGCGGTCCTCGCTGCTAACGACTGCATGGCAAACGGCGTGATGATGGCTCTACGTGACAAAGGGCTCAGTGTGCCCAATGATGTGTCCGTGATCGGCTTCGACGATGAGCTCTATAAGACGATTCCCAACTCGATTCTGACGTCGGTGAAGTTTCGCCACCGCGAGCTGGGCGTCCGTGCGCTCAACGAGGTCGTCGCGGGTCTGGAAGCTCCGAGCTCCAGAAGCCGTACGCTCGTCTCGGGCGTGTTGGTCGAGCGTTCCAGCGTAAAGGACTTGCGGGCGTAGACGTGCTCGGCCTATTCCGTTTGTCTCGATCTGTAACAACTAGACGGTCAAAAGTGGTCTACATGTTACAGATTGAGATTTTCGGCTTGGCCTGTGCGTTCATCTCGATCTGTAACAGCTAGGACCGAAAAACTCGGCTAGATGTTACAGATTGAGATGAACAGGAGGACGGGTGCGGTCTAAACAAAATGGCCCGCGCATCACACATCGATGCACGGGCCATTTATTGTCTGCAAGCGGCAGGTGGTGTCAGCGTCTTATGCCTCGAGGTTTTCCTCGATCCAGGCGACGGCACCCTTGGGATCCTTAGTGAGGTCGATGTACTGTTTGCCCTTGGGCGACAGCAGCGTGATGCCCAGGCGGTCGGTGTCGGCCTTCATCTCGTTGTAATAGGTGCGAACCTGCGGAGCCAGGACGATGACGTTGTACTGGTCCATGATGGCGTAGTGGCTGCCGTAGGCACCGGCGTTGGCGGTAATGTCGATGCCCAGCTCGTCGGCGCCTTCCTTAAGCGCGTTGGCGAGCAGTGCAGAGGTGCCGGCGCCAGCGCACAGAACCAGAACCCTCAGATCCTTGCCCTTAAGGGCGGACGGAGCTGCGGAGGCCTCAGTGGCAGAAGCGGTCTCGACAACAGGAGCCTCAACGGCGGGGGCGGCAGCGGTCTTGACGGCCTTGGTCTCCTCGGCCTCTTCTTCGGCCAGGGTCTCGGCCTCCTGCTTGCACAGGACGTTGTCGTAGGCCTTGCAGAACGGGTAGTAGATCAAGAAGTCAACGACCAGCAGGACGACAACCAGGACCAGAGAGATCGGCTGGAAGTTGGTGTCGATGAAGGTGCCGATCGGTCCGGGGAGTGCCCACGGCATGGCATAGATAAAGCCGTTCATGCCCAAAAAGTCGATGAAGAACTTACCAATGAGGACGTTGGCCACGGGGGCAAACAGGAACGGGATCAGGAAGTACGGGTTGAGGATGATGGGCGCGGCGAACAGCAGCGGCTCGTTGACGGCGAACATCACGGGCACGACAGAGGCTTTGCCGACGGCCTTGAGCTGCTTGGAGCGCATAAAGAGCAGGAAGATGATCGGGACAATGAACGTGGCGCCGGTGCCGCCGAGTTCGCCGATGTAGTTACCGAAGTTTTCGGTCAGGGCGAGGGCGGGGTGACCGCCGGCCTGCAGTGTGGCGAGGTTGGTGGTGATGTTGCCAAACAGCGCGGCGTTGAGGGCAGGCTTAACGACCGAGGGGCCGTGGATGCCCATGAACCAGAACAGCGGGATCATGAACCAGATGAGGGCGAGGCCGGCGTAGGAATCGGCAGCGGCGAACAGCGGGCTCACCAGCGTGGAGATGACGTTGGCAAACGGGACGGCCAAGCAGGTGCGGCAGATAACGTCGATGACGGCGACAAACAGGATGGAGAAGCTGAAGGCGAAGATGTCGCGGAAGTTCTGGGCGATGGCGCCGGGGACTTCTTTGGGCAGCTTGATGGTGATGTCTCGCTTAATGCAGAAGGCATAGATGTTGACCGTGGCAAATGCGGCGACAAAGGAGCTCAGCAGGCCCTTGGTGCCCATGTTGTCGGTAAAGAACACCGAGACATCGGCGCCGTCGATCTTGGCACTCGTCTGGGTAACGGCCAAGATGAGCATAGCGCACATGGCGGCGACCATGGTGCTCGTGGCGTTGATGGCCTTGCCGGCAGGCATGCGGCGGTTCTTGGAGCCGGTCAGCGCGCTTGCGGTGGTGCCGGCGACCATGATGCCCACGACGCCCATCGTGAAGTTGTAAACCTTGTTGCAGAAGTTCACGACGTCGACGTTCCACCAGTCGGGCAGCGTAAAGCCGCCGACCGTGGCGACAACGCCCGGCAGGGTCGAAATAAGCAGGAAGACAGAAGAAGACAGGATAATGGGCATTGCTGCCAAAAAGCCGTCTTTAATGGCCTGAAGGTAGATGTTC
The DNA here is from genome assembly GCA_900542905.1 of uncultured Collinsella sp. Taxonomy (GTDB): domain Bacteria; phylum Actinomycetota; class Coriobacteriia; order Coriobacteriales; family Coriobacteriaceae; genus Collinsella. The sequence goes on along the minus strand of UQPF01000003.1, from coordinate 64,163 downwards.
TTAGAGACCTTGTCGAAGTACGGCTGACCTTTCTCCAAGAACTTAACGATCGATTCCATAGTTCACGCTCCTCTTTGCATGAAATCTTAATGGCATGGACGTTGAAAACCTATATGGTCTCCCGCTTGCTAAAAGCCCGGGTGCAGGCGGGGCCGGTCCCAGGGGGAGAGAGGGGAGCGGCTGGGTTTGTATCGCATAGGGCCGCTCCCTTCTCGGGGGAAAGCGAGGCGATGCGCTACTGCGCGTCCGCCATAGTGTCGGCGAGATCCTTGTACCAGAGTGCCGACTGCTTGATGTAGCGTTTTTGCGTGTCGAAGTCGATGTAGAACAGGCCGTAGCGCTTGTTATAGCCATTGGCCCACGAGAACTGGTCCTGCAGGCTCCAGATAAAGTAGCCCTGGACGTCGACGCCCTCGGCTCGCGCCTGGAGCACCTTCTCCATGTGCTGGTCGACAAAGTCGATGCGCTCGGGATCGGCGACGATGCCGTTTGCGTCGGGCTCGGGGTCCTTGTGGCCCAGGCCGTTTTCGGTGATATAGATGACGGGGAGGTTGGGATAGGTGGCGCTGATGTGCTTGAGCGTGTCGTAGAGGCCTTGCGGGTAGATGAGCCAATCCCAGTCGGTGGTGGGGATACCCGGCATATCGACCTGCTGCCCGACGCCCTTAAACTTAAAGCACGAGGTGCCCTTGTCTCCGGTGCCGTTAAAGCTGTTGGTTGACTCGCCATCGTAGGCGGCGATAAACGCCGACTGATAGTAGTTGAGGCCGAACATATCGTTGCGGGGCGCCGCCTTGGCGAGCTCCTCCATGTCGCTGTCCTCAACCGTAAGTGTGGCGTTGTTGGCACGCAGAATCTCGTTGATGAGTGAGAGGGTGCGCGCGGAGTAGTGACCCAGGAAGGCGCCGTCCATGATGAAGTCGGTGTAGAAGGCGTTGTACAGGTCGGCGGCGTGCTGGTCGGCGGGCGAGTCGGTGGCAGGATATGCCGGCGTCAGGACGTTGACCATGCCAATGCGTCCGCCCAGGTGCTCGGTCTCGTCAAGATCCTTATACAGGTTGACGGCGCGGGCGTGGGCAACGAGCTCGTTGTGCTGGCTCTGGATGCCGCTCGTCACATCAAAGTGATGGTTGGGCGGGAAGTTGCCTTGGATGTATTGGGAGTGCGAGAGGCTGATGAGCTCGTTGATGGTGAACCAATTCTTGACCTCGCGGAACTCGCGGAAGCAGAACTCGGCATAGCGCACATAGGCGTCGACGGTCTTGCGGTTGAGCCAGTCGCCCTGGTTGAACAGGGCGGCGGGGGAGTCAAAGTGATGCAGGGACACATAGGGCTCGACGCCATACTTTTTGCAGCAGGCGAACAGCTCGTGGTAGTGCTTAACGCCCTCGGCGAGGGGTTCGGCATCGTCGCCGTTGGGGAAGATGCGGGTCCAGGCGATGGACACACGAATGGCGTTGAGTCCATGCTCGGCAGAAAGGCGGATATCCTCCTCGTAGCGGTTGTAGAAATCACTGGCCGGGTCGGGCAAAAAGCGACCCTGGGCGACAAGGTAATCGTCCCACATGGTCTTACCCTTGCCTGCCACCTTCGTGGAACCTTCCGTTTGGTACGCGGCGGTTGCGGCGCCCCAAACAAAGCCCTTCGGCAGCTGCTGTACGCGGTTTAGCAAAGACATATGCATACACCCTCTCGTCTCGCTGTTCGATATTGTGCGTTTGCGCTCAGGAGGCTCCCTGGTTAGCGTTCAGCGGTGAAAAAGCCCGATAAACACTATCTTAAAATGATTAGAACCAAAATGAGCACGTGAACATTTGACAATGAGCACGTTAACATCCGGCTGGGATGTATAGAAACAAAACAACTTCAAACAGCCGCGAACGGTTGTATTTGTTCGGTAAGCGGTTTTGATTGACAGAAGTTTTCATGTTGTGGTATATGGCTCGGGTATCATGAGCACGTTATCAATGTATGTACGATGCGCCATGGGCGCGGGGAATAGTTGGGAAGCAGGTTAGCGTGGAAGGCATGGATCAGCAGACAAGGAATGGTCGTTCGGCGAGCGCGGCAGAGGTTGCGGCGCTCGCTGGCGTGAGCCGCCAGACTGTGTCTCGCGTGGTCAACGGTATGCCAAACGTGACGGAAAAGACGCGCAAGCGTGTGCTGGCCGCCATGGAAGAGCTGGGCTTTCGTCCCAATTTTGCTGGAGCGGCGTTGCGCGGCGGGTCGTATCGTTCTATTGGCCTGTGCATGTACAACATCACACGTGTCGGTAACCTGGCGACGCTCGAGGGTATCATGCAAGCGGCGCGCGAGCACGATTTTGCCGTCACTATGATCGAGATGGGCGGCGACAAGCCCTATGCACTTGCCGATGCCTCGCGCCGCATGGTCGAGCGACCCGTCGACGGCATGATTCTCAACATGAACCGCATGGCTCCCGATTTTGAGGAGTTTGTTCCCCAGCCGGGAGTGCGAACGGTCATCCTGTCCATGTATGCGCATCCGCGCTGCACGACGATCGACTCCGACCAGTATGGTTCGTGCGAGCTGTTGACCAATTATCTGCTGGAACATGGTCACTCGAATATGCGGTTTGTGGCGGGTCCGGAAAACTCGATTTCCTCGCGTTTTCGTGAGGCCGGTTGGCGCGATACGCTGGGTCGTGCTCATGTCGATGCCGCTCCGATGCTGCGTGGCGATTGGAGTGCGGACAGTGGGTACGCCATGGGCGAGCGGATTGCGGCCGAGGTGCTTGCCGGCGGGTCGCAGGCGCCGACTGCCGTGCTTGCGGCAAATGACCAGATGGCGCTGGGCGTTATCGCCGCGCTCGAGAACGCGGGCCTGTCCGTGCCCGACGACGTGAGCGTGGTTGGTATCGACGACGCACTCGAGGGACTTGTTCCTCACAATCGACTGACGACGCTGCGATTTGATTTGCGCGGTGTCGGTAAGCTTGCGTTTGAGGCGGCGATTGGAGAGAGCTCGTCTATCGAGGCGATTCATGTGCCGAGTACGCTGGTCGAACGCTCGACTGTTAGGGACGTACGGGGTTAGGTCCTACTCCGTTTGTCTCGATTTGTAACAGGTAGACGGTCAAAAGCGGGCTACGTGTTACAGATTTAGATTCTTCGGAAAGAGCAATCCTGTTCGTCTCAATCTGTAACAGCTAGGACCAAAAAACTCGGCTAGATGTTACAGATCGAGACAAACGGCTCCCGACCAGCCCAAAAACAAAAAGACCGGGGGCGGCGCGCCGTGTGACGTGCCGCCCCCGGCTGAGAAATGGGGACAGGTTGTGTGAGCGGGCAACCCCGCCAGCCGCTAGTCCAGACGACGGGTCTGCGCCACGTGCTTATACCAGTATGCGCTTGCCTTGGGCGTGCGCTTCTGGGTTTCAAAGTCAACGTAGAAGAAGCCATAGCGCTTGTTGTAGCCATTGGTCCAGGAGAACTGATCCTGCAGGCTCCACAGGAAGTAGCCGCCCACGTTGACGCCCACCTCCATGGCCTTGAGCAACCAGCGCAGGTGCTGCTCGATGTAGTCGATGCGCGGCTGGTCGTCCACAAAGCCGTCTTTGTAGGGGTCCTTGTAGCCCATGCCGTTCTCGGTGATGAAGATCTGCTTGTAGTTGGGGTAGCGCTGCTTAATGTAGACGAGCAGATCGAACAGGCCCTCGGGATAGATGATCCAGTCCCAGTCGGTGGTGGGGACGCCGGGCTTGTTCACATGCTCGCCAATGCCCTTAACGCGCCAGCGGCCAGTGCCCTTCTCGCCCGTACCGTTGTGGTGCAGGTCGTTCTCGCCATCGTAGGCCTTCAAGAAGCGGCACTGGTAGTTGTTAACGCCCAGGTAGTCGTTGTAGAGCGCGGCCTCGCGCATGATTTCCAGATCCTCGTCTAGGATCTCGATGGTGCCGCCCGAGACGGCAGCCAAGCGGTTGGCGCACTCGAGGGTGTCGGGCGCGTAGTCGCCGCGGAAGGTGGCGTCGAGCAAGAACTGGTTCTGCAGCACGTGCTCGTTGTTGGCGGCTTTGATGTCGGCGGGGTCGTTCTCGTTGAGCGGATACTTAAACTCCAGCGACTGGATGACGCCGATCTTGCCCTTAAAACCGCCGTTGTGGAAGGCCAGTACTGCCTTGGCGTGGGCGAGCATCATGTTGTGCTCGCACTGGAAGGCTTCGGCCAGATGCGCCTTGACGCCACCGGGGAAGGTGCCCTCGATGTAGGTGTTGGAGGCGTCGGCCCAGATCTCGTTAAAGGTGAACCAGTAGGTTACCTGGTCGGCGTACTCCTTAAAGCAGAAGGTGGCAAAGTCCACAAAGGCATCGATGGTCTCGCGGTTGAGGAAGTCGCCCTTCTCAAAGAGGGCAAGCGGCGTGTCGAAGTGATGCAGCGTGACAAACGGCTCAACGTGGTGCTTGTGGCACTCGGCGAAGAGATCGTGGTAGAACTGCACGCCCTCGGGGTTGATCTCGCCGGTGCCGTTGGGGAAGATGCGGCTCCAGGCAATGGAGAGGCGAATGCCGTTGATGCCGAACTCCTCGCACAGCTCCAGATCGACGGGGTACTGGTTGTAGAAGTCCGAAGCGGGATCGGGGGAAAAGCGCCCCTGGGCCTCCAAGAAGTCGTCCCAGGCGACTTTGCCCTTACCGTGGGTGCGGGTCTCGCCCTCTACCTGGTAAGCAGCAGTGGCGCCGCCAAAGACAAAGCCCTCGGGAAACTGCGCAGGCGGGTTGGTGACGCTAGCGGGGTTAACGGACATGATGATCCAATCGTCTAAATCGAAGGGCCAGCCGGTCTTGGATGGTCGGCTGGCCCTAAGCGTTACTTACTTCGAAAGCTGTTCACTCACGAAGGCGAGAGACTTGTCGCCGTCCTGGGAGAGCTCGATGTACTGCTTGCCACGGCAGGCGACGCACTTGTTGCCCACGCGCTCGCAGTCCTTCTGCAGGTCGGCCAAGTAGCTGGCAGCCTGCGGGGCCAGGACGACCAGATCAAAGTCGGGGAGCATGTCCACGTGGTTGCCATATGCCTCGGCAGCGGTCTCAAGATTGATGCCGCGCTCCTTGGCGGCCTTGGCCAGCGCGTTGGCGAGCAGGCCCGAGGTTCCGCCACCCTGGCAGAGCACGAGTACGCGCTTGCCGTTGAGGTCGCTGGCGGTCGTTGCCTCAGTGGCGACAGCGGCGGGGGCGTCGGCCTTCACGGCCTCGGCAGCAGCGCCGGCGGCAACGCTCTTGGCGTCAGCCTTGCCCTGGAAGGCATCGTTGAGCTTGGCGGCCTTCTCGGCGTTCTTGGCGGCGAGCTCCTCTTGGGAAATCTCGGCCTCCTCGGCGCACTTCTGGGCGTCGTAGGCACGGAAGAACGGGTAGTACAGAACGAAGTCGACGACCAGGATAAGGGCGAGCATCACAAAGGCGAGCGGCTGGAAGCCCAGGCCCATGATGGTGCCGATGGGGCCGGGGACAGTCCAGGGCAGGGTGTACATAAAGCCGTTCATGCCCAAGAAGTCGATAAAGATCTTGAGGATCCAGATGTTGGCGATCGGGGCAAAGACAAACGGGACAAAGAAGACGGGGTTGAGCACGATGGGCGCGGCGAACAGCAGCGGCTCGTTGACGGCAAAGCAGACGGGGACGATGGCGGCCTTACCGACGGCGCGCATCTCCTGAGACTTTGCCAGGAAGCAGAACATAAAGACCAGGACGAGCGTAGCGCCGGTGCCGCCCATGCAGACGACGAAGTACTGGGCACCCTGGGTCAGGACAGCGGAAGCGTGCTGGCCAGCCTGGAACGCAGCCAGGTTGTCGGTCATGTTGGCAACGAGAGCGGCGGCGATGGCGGGCTCGACGATCGAGGGGCCGTGGACGCCGACGAACCAGAAGAGGCTCATGGCGCCGTAAATCACAGCGAGGCCGATATAGCCGTCGGCAGCGGTGAACAGGGGCTGGAACACCTGGATGACGCCCTGGGCAAAGCAGAAGCCAAAAGCAGCGCGGAAGACGATGTCAAAAACCCAAAAGACGGTGATGCAGACGGAGAAGGGGATGATGTCCTTGAAGGTCTGCGAGATGTTGGGCGGAACCTGCTCGGGCATCTTGACGGTGATGTTGCGCTTGATGAAGAACTTGTAGATGATACCGGTCACAAACGCAGCGATGAAGGCGGTCAGCAGGCCCTTGGAACCAAGGTAGGTGGTGTTGAAGCCGCTGGCGGCGTCCGTGGCGATGGTGTCGCTCGAAAGGAGCAAGAAGCCGATGATGGCCGCGCACATGCACGAGATGAAGTTGATCTGGTTGTTCTTGGGCAGGTCGCGGTTCTGAGCGTCGGCGAAGTGCTTGGCCGTGGTAGCGGCGCAGGCGATGGCCAGGATGCCCATGGAGTAGTTGTAGCACTTCCACAGGGCGTTGTTGATGTCATCGGGCCAGTAGAAACCCCAGATGTTGGGGACCGAGGCTACCAAGCAGAAGATGGACGAGAAGATGATGATGGGGATGACGGAGATAAAACCGTCACGGATCGCCTTGAGGTACTTGTTGCGGGCGATCGCGTTGAAAAAGGGCTGGCCCTTTTCGATGATGGCGATGAGTTGCTCCATGCAATGCTCCTAAGAGTCGGTGGGTTAGCAACGATGGTAGCTTTTGACGTTCGGTTGCCAAAATGTTGACGTTGCCATTTTGTGACACAAAAAAAGACGCGAACCGGTGGTTCCTGTGCCTGCGAACCGTCGATTCCTTACGCGTAAACGTTTGAGCCGCCCGGTGGCTCTGTGTTTGCACAATGGCAACGTTAACATTTGGGCGACAAAAGCCGTTCGGGGAAGCAAAAATGTCGGTGAACGGTAGGTTTTGGGTGGTGAGCGTATGGTGGGGGAGGCGTTAGATATACTTGAAGACGTTTCATTTGACTGCGTAGGGTGCCACCAATGGCATCGTTGACATAGAAAGATCGACCTATGGCCGCTGTTAAAAAATCGGTATCCGTCAAAGACGTGGCGCGCCTCGCGGGCGTCTCGGAGCAGACGGTCTCGCGCACCGTGCACGATTCGCCCAGTGTGCGCCCCGAGACCAAGGAGCGCGTGCGTGCCGCCATGCGCGAGCTGGGGTATCGCCCCAATTTTGCCGGTCGATCGCTGCGTCGTGGCAAGTTTAAGACCGTCGGCGTCGCCATGTTCAACATTACCGGTACCGGCAACCTCGACCGTATGGAGGGCTTTGCCGCCGCGGCCGACAAACATGGCTATGCCATCACCCTCACTAAAGTAGATGGACATCCCTATACCCTCGAGAGCGCATCGTCGCGTATGAGCGCGCTGCCGGTAGACGGCATGGTCGTGATCATGAATCGCATGCCGGCGGACTTTGGCACCTTCGAGCCGCTGCCCGGCATGCAGACGGTGCTCGTTACGATGCTGGAGCACCCGCTCTGTTCAACGGTCGATAACGACCAGTTCGATTGCTCGCGCCAGGTGGTCGAGTATTTGCTGGAGCAGGGGCACAAGACCGTGCACTTTATCTCGTGTCCCGAGCGCTCGCTTTCGGGCATGCGGCGCGAGGAAGGCTGGCGCGAGACATTGCGCGCGCATGGAATTGAGCCGCCGCGACTCGTCCGTGGGGATTGGACGGCACAGAGCGGATATGCTGCCGGTCAGGCTCTGGCGGAAGATCCGACCTGTACGGCCATTTATGCTTCCAACGATGCCATGGCATACGGCTGCATTCGCGGGCTCGAGTCGTGCGGAAGGCGTGTGCCCGAGGACGTGAGCGTGGTGGGTGTTGATGACAGCCTGGGCGATATCGTGCCCGACCGTCGCCTGACCACGGTGCGCTTTGACAACAAGCGCGTCGGCATGTGGGCGGTCGACAAGATTGCCGGCGCCGATGGGGGTGCGTCTGGCGTGGAGCACATGCTGATCCCCGGTGTGCTTGTAGAGGGCGATACGGTGCGCGATTTGCGTTAGGGTGCGGCCCTGTTTGGGTTGCCGCTAATTGTGTTCGATATTGTTCAGATTGGTTTAAAAACCGTTCACGGGCGAAAAGTGACCGTTCATAGTTCGAAATTACGTTTTGAGCTGTTCTTTTTTGTTTGAATGTTATTGTTTCTGTCATACACAACGCAGCGCGTATGCCCGGACGCGATGCTCTCCATTGGTTCATATGTGAAAGGAACGCAATATGGCAACCAAAGAAGAAATCTCGATGGTTGGATTCGAGATCGTCGCATATGCAGGTGACGCCCAGACCGATCTGCTTGCAGCGCTCGATGCTGCTCGCGAGGGTGACTTTGAGAAGGCCGAACAGCTGCACAAGGATGCCAGCGATGCGCTCATCGGTGCCCACGACACGCAGACCAAACTGCTTTCGCAGGAGGCCGGCGGTGGCGAGATGGAAATGACCTTCATCATGGCTCACGCTCAGGACACCCTCATGACCACTATGATCCTGGAGAAGCAGACCCGCTTTACCATCGATGCCTACAAGCGCATCGCCGAGCTCGAGGCCAAGCTCGCCTAACGAGCCCTCACAACCAAGTCCCCTTCCAAAAGCTCTGCCGCAGACTCGCGACAGGGCTTTTTCTTTTTACCCGGCACTTGGGGACGTTCCTTATCTGCCGGCAGTTAGGGACACTCCTGCCATGCATTTGATCCTTTGAGGATGGAAGAAAACGGGTTATTAGGTTTGTTGCGGTGCCGACTCGACCCGTCGGTTACAAAACTATGCCGGTTTACTACGATGAATCGTATTCTTTCAACTATAGAAAGAACAGCGTTATCAAAGCCGCAGGTAGAAAGCTTGCCATTTTCTGCTAATAGCAAATGTGGTCGGTCCTATCGGTTTTACGGTAGTAAACCGGCATAGTTTTGAAATGGCACTGTTCGACTAGCAGCGTTATGGAGCTTCTGCACGCCCTCCCGTTCGGTTTTTCGCTGGATGGGTATACTTTCACCCGCAATACAGGCCGGAATGAGGAGGTATCCAAATGCCGGATAACGGGTCAATACAAAAAAGAGGTGCGCACGAGATGGCCCATGGGCGTCCTGTCCAGATAACTGAGCATACGACGGTAACCGAGCTACAGCCCAGCCTGTCCGATATCGTGTGCGCAAACAAAAAGCTACAGATTGGCTTTATCGTTGCGCTCGTGGTACTGGCGCTGCTGTCGGGCTTTGTAGCTCGTCCGCATTTTGCCGATACCAAGACTTGGGACTCCACCATCGAGGTCATCGATCAAAAGAAGGGCAATGTTTTGGCGCTCACGACCTCGTGCGTCGCCCTATCTGCGGGTATCACTGCGCTGCCGGGCGATACGGGAACGCCAGTCGCCGAGCAGCTCGCGCAGCTTTCAGGCAACCTTGGTATCGTGCTTGCCGTGCTATACCTAGAGAAATATTTGCTTACGATTTTGTGGTCGGTTGGCCTGGGCATCCTGATCCCGTTTGCGCTGGTGCTCTTTGCGATCTCACTTGGCATTCACGGACGCTGGAGCACGAGCACAGTCATTCGCCGCGTGGCAACGCGTGTGCTGGTGGTCGCCATAATTGGCATGGTGTTGGTGCCCGCAAGCGTATGGGTGTCGCAGAAGGTCGATGAAACGTATCGCGTAAGTATTGAGCAAGCTCAGCAAAAGGCTGCGGATGCGGCAGATAGCGACAGCTCCAAAGCAAGCAAGAAAAAGACCGAGTCCACAGAGTCCAAGAATGTGCTTGAGCAGCTTGCCGACGGTGCCTCGGGTCTCGTCACATCGGTGACCAGCGGTGCCAAGCAGATTACCGATGAAATTGTGCAGCAGGTGACCGATCTGATCGAAGGCGTCATCGTGATGATCGTGACCTCGTGCGTGATTCCATTGCTGGTGCTCGCGGCGTTTTTGTGGCTGGGGCACGTGCTACTGGGGATTGATATTTCCGGCCCGGCGAACTATCTGACGGGTCGCTTTCTGAGCGCTCCGTCCAAGCACGCCAAAAAGGGCGGGCAGTCCGAGTAGCTAAAACAGCTGTATATACTGGGGCATACCGCCGAAGGGCGCCCGAGACACGTTCTCGGCCGCCCTTTTGTTTGTTGAATGCGCGGTAAGCCGGGCCTTTTCTGAGTCCAAACGGTCAGCAACCATCCGCGAACGGTATTTGTTCAAAAAAGAACAAAGACAAACAAATTATTGTTGCAGTTAATGTTCGAATGTGTTCAAATAAACATGAACAGTGAAGAACCGCACATTCAGATGCCCGGACCTGAACGCGATTCAACACTTCCAAACAGAAACTACGCACCTGCGTATCTCTCAAGGAGGATGTCATGAGAGTTGTAATCGCTTCCGATGCCGACGGTATGTCGATGAAGGAGTCCATCAAGGAGATGCTCATCGCCGACGGTCACGAGGTCGTCGACTATTCCGAGACCCCTGCCGCGGACTTTGTCGATTCCGCCACCGCCGTTGCCAAGGACCTGCTGGAGCACAAGGATTCCCAGGGCTTCGCATTCGATAAGTACGGCGTCGGCTCCTATATGGCCGCCGTCAAGATCAAGGGCATGGTCGTCGCCAACATTTCCGATGAGCGTTCCGCTTACATGACCCGCGAACACAACGGCTCGCGCATGGTCACCATGGGCCCGGGCGTTGTGGGCACCGAGGTCGCCAAGAAAATCGCCCGCGAGTTCCTGCGCGCCCAGTACGCCGGCGGCCGTCACCAGATCCGTGTCGACATGCTCAATAAGATGGCCTAACGAGAGCCACCGAGAACTCGAACTTCTATCTCAACTTGTGAATTCAGACGAAAGGACGTTCTGATGAAGAAGACCATCGCAATCGGTTGCGACCATATCGTTACGGACGAGAAGATCTATCTGGCCGACCGCCTGGAGCAGGCTGGCTACAAGGTGCTTGACTGCGGCACCTACAGCCACACCCGTACGCACTATCCCATTTACGGTAAGGCCGTGGGCGAGGCTGTTGCCAGCGGCAAGGCCGACTTTGGCGTGGCCCTGTGCGGCACCGGCATCGGCATCACCAACGCCGTCAACAAGGTTCCCGGCGCCCGCTGCGCCCTGGTTCGCGACATGACCTCTGCCCTGTATGCCCGTCGCGAGCTCAACGCCAACATCGTGGGCTTTGGCGGCAAGATCACCGGCGAGTTCCTGATGGCCGATATCATGCTTGCCTTCCTGGAGGAGCCCTACGACAAGACTCCCGAGCACGATGCCCTGATTGCCAAGATTGATGCCTGCAACAAGGCCGACGCCGAGGCTCAGGCTGACCCGCACTTCTTTGACGAGTTCCTGGAGAAGTGGGACCGCGGCGAATACCACGACTAGTGGGGTTCCGGCGTTCTACCGAACGCCAGACCAGTCGACGCTGCGAAGCCATCTGGCGGGCGAGCTGCCGTTCAGCTTCAGTGGCATGGCCAGAAGGTCAATGCCGCCTCGCTTCAAGGCACCTTGCCTCGCCAGCTGGCTTCACGCTGACGTTGGGGGTGCCTGTGGGGTCGCCCCTGTTGTTGCGAAGCCGTCTGGCAAGCGAACTGCTCTGATAACACTTTTGCTTGCTGAGCTTGTGTGCTTCGTTTTGGCGGTACCCGGCATTCTGCGGCTTTTTAATTGACGGCTCGCGTTTCTGTGAGGGGGCGCGGGCCGGTTTTCTAAACAGGAGTCCAACATGATTCTGACCGTTACCATGAACCCGTCGATCGATACGCGCTATCAGCTCGACAAGCTGATCATCGACGATGTTAACCGCGTGACGCCCGAAAAGACCGCTGGCGGCAAGGGCCTCAACGTGAGCCGCGTGCTGTTGCAGCTGGGCGACGACGTACTTGCAACCGGCTTGCTTGGCGGGCACATGGGTGCCTATATGGCCGAGCTCATGGATGCCGATGGTGTCAAGAATGACTTTGTGCCCATCGCCGGTGAGACGCGCATTTGCCTGAATATTCTGCACGAGGGTAATCAGACCGAGCTGCTGGAGAGCGGCCCACAGATCGTCCCAGCCGAGCTCGAGGCCTTTACGGCCAAGTTCGCCGAGCTTGCAGCGAAGGCTGACGTTGTGACGCTTTCGGGCTCGCTGCCGCGTGGCGTCGATGCCGGCTACTATGCCGAGCTCGTCAAGATCGCCGAAGAGGCGGGCGCCAAGGTGCTGCTCGACACCTCGGGCGCATCGCTGGAGGCCGCGCTGGAGTCCGACGCTAAGCCTGAGCTCGTAAAGCCCAACCTGACCGAGATTAACGGCCTGCTGGGTACGTCCTTTACGACCGATGATGTCGATGCCCTGCGCGAGGCGCTTGCCGCCGATGGCCGCTTTGCCGGTATTCCCTGGGTCGTCGTTTCGATGGGCGCTGCCGGTTCGGTGGGCTTCCACGAGGGCCGCGCGTTCCGCGCCAAGACGCCCGCGATTGCGGCTGTGAACGCGACGGGTTCCGGCGACTCGACCATCGCCGGCTTTGCGCATGCCATTGCTGCTGGTGCCGACGACGTCACGGTGCTCAAGACCGCCAATACCTGCGGCAAGCTCAACGCCATGGATCCCAAGACCGGCCACCTGGTCATGGACCGCTGGGACGAGATTTACAACGGCGTTGAGGTCGTAGAGTTGTAGCGGTTGCGACTCCTAATAGAACGAGCGTGGATAATCTCCCGCTTTTGGTGCCCATACGAGCTCAAAGTGGGAGATTTTCCACGCTCGAGTCATTAGTCGTCGGGGACGTTCTTTAATGACCAGTCGTTTAAGAACATCCCCAATGACTACACTCAAAAAACGGCGCCCGCCGGCGATGTTGCCGGCGGGCGCCGTTGTCTTGAAGACGAAATGATCCGTTTTCCTCCGTCCCCAAGGGATCATTACAGCGAGTCGATAAAGCGCTGCTGGGCGGCGCGGCCGGCTTCGTCCCACTTAAAGACGCCGGCGTTGTCGAGCACGTGGCCGAACACCACGCCGACCTCCTCGTGCAGGATATCGATGGCGTTATCCGCCGTAAGCTCGTCGGCACGGCGGGCATAGACATCCTCGGCCCACGCGGCATGGCTGCGGCAAAGATCATCGCCCTCGAGCGCGCCGGCAAGGTCGTAGCTGACATCGGCTTTGGCCGCCAGCAGGTGCTCGCGGACAGCACCGAGCTCAGGAACCAAGCGCGGCGGCAAAATAGCCAGGCCCATGACCTCGATCAGGCCGATGTTCTCCTTCTTAATGTGGTGATACTCGGCATGCGGGTGGAAAACGCCCAGCGGATGCTCGTCGGTCGTGATATTGCAGCGAAGCGCCAGGTAGGCCTCGTAAATCTCGCCGCCGGCATTGCCGCGGGAGTCGACGCGGCGGATGACGGGCGTCACGGTGTTGTGCGCTACGCCGTCGGTCGTGTGTGCGATAACGCCAACCGACTCATCGGTCCACTCGCGCCAGGCGAGGATAATCTTCTCGGCAGCGTCGAGCAGCTGAGCGCGGTCATGCGAGCGCAGTCGCAGCACCGAAAGCGGCCACTGCAACACGGTACCGCCGACCTGGTCAAAGCCGGGCACGCTAAACTGCGAGACTTCGGTGGCATGCATCATGGGGAACTCGTGCGCGCCGCCCTGGAAGTGGTCGTGCGACAAGATCGAGCCGCCCACGATAGGCAGGTCGGCGTTGGAGCCAATAAAGTAGTGCGGGAACAGGTCGACAAAGTCGAGCAGGCAGGTCAGCCCCTTGCGGTCGACGTGCATCGGACGATGCTCGGAGCTCATCGTGATGCAGTGCTCGTTAAAGTACGCGTACGGGCTGTACTGGAAACCCCAGCGCTCGCCGTCGAGCTGGATGGGGATAACGCGCAGATTCTGGCGGGCGGGGTGAGCGCCGCCGTCGGCTGCGGCGGAGCGTCCGGGATAGCCCTCGTTTTCGATGCAGAGCTGGCAGGCGGGATACTTCTCGCCCGTGTTCTTGGCTACACCTGCCGCGGCGATATCGCGCGGGTCCTTCTCGGGCTTGGACAGGTTGATGGTGATCTCCAGGTCACCCCAGTTGGTGGAAGTGCTCCATTTAATGTTGCGCGCGATGGCGGCGCGGCGCACGTAACCGGTGTCACAGCACAGGCCGTAGAACCAGTCGGTCGCGGCGCGGGGCTCGTTGACGCCCATGCGGCCGTTGAATTCCTCGTTTACAACCGAAGGCCTCGGCATGAGCGCGCCCATGATGCGCATGGCGATGCGGTCGCGGCCCGACGCCGTGTCCTCGGCGGCGCCGTTGGCAACGGCGGTCTCGGAAAGCGCGGCAAGCGTGCCTTCAAGGTCAAAGTCGGGCAAGGTATCGGGGTGCAAGAGCGAGAGTTTCTCAACCTGGAGCGCCCAGGCCATATCGAGTGCGGGGCCCGTGGCGCCGATGCACTCCAAAATGGTGTTGTATGCCCAGATGCGATCGTCCTGGCCGATCATCGATCGGTGGATAGCGTACTCGATCAGGTTCTGCGCGGCCTCGCGCACGTCAGTCATTACAGCCATGCCGCGTAAGCCCCCTTGTCAGAGATGGCGTAGTGACGGGCAGAGCCTTCGCCCAGCCAGCCGTTCATCTTGGCGATGAAGGTGTCGACCAGGTCGAGCGGCACGAAGGCCTGGATGGTGCCACCAAAGCCGCCACCGTGGATACGAACGGCGCCGCGGCCGTCGAGCACGTGCTCGGCCAGCGCCAGGGCATACATGGAAGGCTGCTCGGAGCCCAGCTTGGCAACGACATTCTGCAGGTACATGGCAGAGCTGGCGCCGGACTCGCGCGTCAGGACCAGGAACTGGTCGATGTCGCCGGCGTTCAGGGCTGCCCAGCGCTTGTCGACCAGGCCGTTTTCGTACCAGTAGTGAACGGCGCGCAGGCAGGCACGGTCGCCCAGCTTGGCGCGCAGCTCGGGGAGCTTGGCGTCAAAGTCCGCCACGTTTACCTCGCACAGGCGTGCCTTGCCAAACTCGGCGGCGACGTCCTGCATCTCGCGCGGAACGGCGGCGTAGTCATCGGTGGCGGCCACGTGGTCGGCACCGACCTTAACGAGCACGAGCGCATAACCGTGATCCTCAAAGTTGAGCTCGAGCTTCTGGGTTTTAGGCTGAGCCTGGTCCTCAAAGTCCATGTAGGCAAGGCCGCCCAGACATACGGCGGCCTGGTCCATCAGACCGCAGGGCTTGCCGTAGTAGTTGTTCTCGGTGCGCTGGCTCATCTGGGCGAGCGCGACGGGCTCGATGGCAGGTGCGCCCCAGAGGGTTTCCATGGCACGACCGTATGCGGCCTCGACGGCGGCAGAGCTGGAAAGGCCGCCGCCCGAGGGGACGGAGCAGGTGAAGGCGAAGTCGAAGCCGTGGGGCTCAACGCCAAGAGCTGCAATCTCGTGGGCCATACCGCGGACGAGGCTTGCGGAGGTGCCCTTCTCGGACTCCTGAACATCTAGCGTATCGAGTGTGATCTCAAAGGTGGGATAGCCCTCGTCGGCTACGCGAACCTTGTTGGAGTCGGTTGCCACGGCGATGCCGTCAACGGCGACATCAAGCGAGCCGGCGATAACGTGGCCGCCCTCGTGGTCGGTGTGGTTGCCACTGATCTCGGAACGGCCGGGCGCGTGCACATAGAGCACCTGGCGGTCGCCGATGGGGCCAAACTCCTCCTCGAACAGCTTGGTGAGCGTGGCGAATGTCTTTTCGTCGGGGGTGGTCATGGGAGTCCTTTCCTTGGTGCGCACGGGCGAGTTTTGCGTCGTTATGAGTACGTTAACAACTTGAAGCGGCGTGAACCAAGTGTTCACGATACTGCACGTTACGGGCTATGTTAACGTACTCATAACACAACGCTTGTCACTTTTTGAGAATCTGGTAATCGGTAGAAATACAGCCGTGAACGGTACTGCTGTATGGACTTATAAAGCAGAAGAGTTGCGGATTGAAAAAGTAGAGTACGTTAACATGCGTCCGACGATAGCGGGCTTCGGCGCGGGGTGTGTTTCTGCCCGGGCCGGCATGCACGCTATTCAGATCTCGCAAGGGTGAAGGTGATCCTGTGGCAAGGCGCCCGTCCAACGATACAGGTACGCGTCCGGTCTCCATGGCCGACGTCGCCCGCGCTGCTGGCGTTTCGCAGCAGACGGTTTCGCGCGTCGCCAACGGTTTGCCCAACGTTAACGAGCAGACGCGCCAGCGTGTGCAGGCCGCTATGCAAGAGCTCGGCTTTCGTCCGAGTTATGCCGGTCGCTCGCTGCGCGACGGTCGCTACCATTCGGTCGGCCTGTGCGTCAACGATGTCACCAAGTTCGGCAACCTCTCAATGATCGACGGCATCGCCAGCGCTGCTCGCGAGCATAATTGCGCCATCACGCTGGTCGAGATGTCCAAGACCGAGGAGTTTTCGCTTGCCGAGGCCACGCGTCGTATGGCCGCATTGCCGGTGGACGGCATCATCATCGGCATGAGCCGCATGGCGCCCGATTTTGAGACGTTTGATCCACTGCCGGGCATTGGCACGGTCATCGTTACCATGTACGCGCACCCGCGGGTGACCACGGTCGACTCCGATCATTACGGCTGCTCGCTATTGCTTATGGACCACCTGTTTGAGCTGGGGCACGATCAGATTCGCTATATTGGCGGCCCGTCGTTCTCGGTCGACGAACAATTTCGTCGCGCCGGTTGGCAGGATGCACTCGAGCGTAAACACATCGAGCCGGCAGAGCCGCTCGAGGGCGACTGGTCTGCCAACAGCGGCTACGAGGCCGGCAGGTACCTGGCCGAGCACGACCGCACCATGACGGCGATTTACGCGGCAAACGATCAGATGGCAAATGGCGCGATTGCAGCGCTGCGCGATAGCGGTCTGCGCGTGCCCGAGGACGTAAGTGTGGTGGGCGTCGATGATTCGCTCGATGATTTTGTGGCACACAACGAGCTCACGACCGTGCGATTCGATCTACATCAGCGCGGACGCGAGGTGTTTGAGCATGCGGTTCCCGAGGCGGGTACGGCGGGCAAAACCGTTGCCATTCGCATTCCCGGTCAGCTCATTATTCGACATAGCACGGCGATACCGCGCGCATAGTTTGTGCAGGTAAACGGCGATTTATTGCATTTCAATAACAATCGGTATGGATGCTGACGGATAGCCGTGGCTATGAAGGCGAGTGCTATGATAGACGGGTTCTTTTGTCTATCTAGGAGGCTTTGCCTGATGGAGATCACCAAGGATATCCGCTACATCGGTGTCGACGATCACGACATTGACTTGTTCGAGGGCCAGTACGATGTGTCCGAGAACGGTATGGCATACAACAGCTACGTTATCTTGGGCGAAAAGATCGCTGTCGCCGATTCAGTCGACGGCGGTTTTGTTGACGAGTGGCTCGGCAACCTCGAGGCCGTGCTCGATGGCCGTACGCCTGACTACCTGATCGTCCATCACATGGAGCCCGATCACTCCGCCGGTATTGCCGCCTTTATGGAGCGCTATCCCCAGGCACAGATTGTGGCCAGCATGGGCGCCTTCCGCATGATGGTCAACTACTTTGGCACCGACTTCCCCGAGCGCAAAATGGTCGTCAAAGAGGGCGATGTGCTCGATCTGGGCGGCCACAGCCTGACCTTTATCGGCGCCCCCAACGTTCACTGGCCCGAGGTGATTTTCTCCTACGAGTCCACCGACAAGGTGCTCTTTAGTGCCGACGGCTTTGGCAAGTTCGGCGCCAACGACATCGAGGATCCGGAAGGGTGGGCCTGCGAGGCTCGCCGTTACTACTTTGGCATCGTCGGTAAGTTCGGCAAGTTCGTGCAGGCCGTCCTCAAGAAGGCCGCCGACCTGGACATCCAGATCATCTGCCCGCTCCACGGCCCCGTGCTGACCGAGAACCTGGGCTACTACCTCGACACCTATAACACCTGGTCGAGCTATCAGCCCGAGGACGAGGGCATCACGATCGCCTATGCGAGCGTGTATGGCCATCTGAAGGCTGCCGTCGAGGAGCTCGCATCTGCGCTCGAGGCTCGCGGCCAGAAGGTCTCCGTCTTTGACCTGGCTCGCGACGACATGGCCGAGGCCGTTGAGGATGCGTTCCGCTACGACCGTCTGGTGCTCGCCTCCATTACCTATCAGGGCGAGATCTTCCCGTGCATGAGCACCTTTATCCACACGCTCGCCGAGCATGCCTACCAGAACCGCACCGTAGCGCTTGTCGAGTCCGGTTCCTGGGCGCCCGCAGCTGCCAAGGTTATGACCAAGGAGCTCGAGGGCATGAAGGACATCACCCTGACGCAGAACAAGGTGACTGTGCTGGGCTCGCTCAACGACGCCTCGCGCGCTCAGATCGAGGTCCTCGCCGACGAGCTGTCCAAGTAGCGACACGTTCACTTTTGACGCTCAACCATCACAACCACCACAAAGGGGACAGGCACCTTTGTGGTGGTTTTTGTTTAAGCGCCGGCGATGACGAGGGCTGGACGTGAGCTGTCAGTGGCCTCGGCGATCGAGGTGGCGACGGCATGGTCGGGGTCACGGTCCATCACGATGGAGTCGACATCGGCAAGCTCGGCAAAGCGGTACATGCCGCGTCCGTTAACCTTGCTGGCGTCCATGAGGGCGACGCTTTGATGGGCCGCGGTGATCATAGCCGTTTTGGTCTCGGCCATCTGCGGAAAGTCGGTCGTAAAGCCGCAGCTGGGGACAAAGGCGCCGGGGCACATGACGGCCAGATCGGCATGGACCATTTGGAGCGCCTGCATAGTGAGCGGTCCGTACAAATAACGATGGCCTTTGCGCAGCGCCCCGCCCAGCATGACGACATCGACCGAGGGCATGCTCTCGTCGATGTAATCGGCAATGGTAATGTCGGCCGTGATGACGGTGATACCGCCGCGCTGATCGAGGAGCCGGACGAACTCGAGCGCCGTGGTGCCCGAGTCGACGAGCAGCGTGTCGCCGTCGTTGACGAGCTCGATGGCGCTTTGTGCGATGGCCTGCTTGGCGGCGACGTTGACATTGATGCGGCGATCCTGCGTGGAAACGGTCAGGCGTTTGTGGAGCGATACGGCACCACCATGTGTGCGGCGCAGCTTGCCTGCTTCGGCGAGGGCGTCCAAGTCGGCGCGGGCCGTGACGGAGGACACGCCAAAGGTCTGGGCGATTTCTGCCACCTGAACGGAGGCGTTATGTTCGAGCATCTCCATGATGGCGGAACGACGCTCGTCGGCGAAAGCTCGGGTTGTTGCGTGGGCCATACCTGCTCCATCATCGTCTGAAATTTGCAGGAATTGTGTTGACTCTATTTTCGTTCATTTTCTTTTTGAGTAAGAAAATACCTTTCGATTACTTATCTTTTCTATAAAAGAAAGACGCTGAACGCCCAAAATTCAATATCGAACATGTTCACTCGGCTCAAATTTCTTCCGTTTGCTTTTCAAAAATGACTGTATTGACCTGCATGGGCTCAATATCTCGCACGTGCAAAGCTGCTGAATTTCATACAATGAGCGCAGCAAAACGCAAGGTAAAACGCCTTGTGAACAACTACGCCCGATGTCCAGATGCGGGCGAGGGAGAGGAGCAAACGCTCATGGCACTTGTTACCACCGAAAAGATGCTCAAGGACGCTCAGGCCGGCCACTACGCTGTTGGCGCTTTCAACGTCGAGAACCTCGAGTTTGTTATGGCCGTTCTGGCCGCTGCCGAGGAGACCAAGTCCCCCGTCATCATGCAGACCACCCCGGGCACCATCAAGACCGCTGGTCTGGACTACTTCTACGGCATGGTCAAGGCTGCCGCCGAGCGCGCTTCCGTGCCCGTCGCCCTGCACCTCGATCACGGCGATGGCTATGACCGCTGCATGCAGGCTTTCCGCACGGGCTACACCTCTGTCATGATCGACGGTTCGCACGAGTCCTTCGAGGACAACATCGCCCTGACCAAGTCCGTCGCCGACGCTGGCCGCGCCATGGGCGTGCCCGTCGAGGCCGAGCTCGGTAAGGTTGGCGGCAAGGAGGACGACGGTCCCGCGGTTGAGGGCGAGAGCCCCTACACCGATCCGGCCGAGGCCAAGGAGTTCGTCGAGCGCACCGGCTGCACCTCCCTCGCAATTGGCGTTGGCACCAGCCACGGTGTGTACACGAGCGATCCGCACATCGAGCAGTCCGTGGTCAAGGCCATCCGCGACGCCGTCGACGTGCCGCTGGTTCTGCACGGCACCTCCGGTGTGCCCGATGAGCAGGTCGCCGAGGCCGTGAAGAACGGCATCTGCAAGGTTAACTACGCCACCGAGCTGCGTCAGGCCTACACCAAGGGCTTCATGGCCTACATGGCCGAGAACCCCGCCTGCTTCGACCCCAAGAAGCCGGCCAAGGAGGGCATGCGTGAGATCACCGAGCTGGTTAAGATCCGCATGACCAACCTCAACTCTGTGGGCAAAGCAGAGTAACAGCAAGGGTACTCTGATCCCACCGGACGGCTTGGGCGGGTCCCCGTACTTAGTTTCCAAAACGTCCTCGCGCATGAAGGCCCCCGTTGCCTCGCTTCTACGAAGCGTTGGCAACGGGGGCCTTCGCGCTGCGGAATGATTTTGGAAACTAAGTACGGGGACCCGCCCAAGCCGTCCTGCTCGATCGCCCTTGTGGCGTTGGGCGGGAAGGGGTGGGGCGTCAGGGCTTCTTTGTTGATGAGGGGTTAGTATGCCCGGGCTTGGTTGGGGAAGGTTTTATCTAGGGATGCTTGGAGCTTTTTGAACGATGTTCGCAAGTTGTGGCTCTGGTCGGTTGAGCGTTTGGCTTTTGGGGTGGGGGAGTCGAGGAGGCCGTTTCTCTGTGTCGGGGGGAAGGAGAAAAGGTTTGCATGTTTTAGGGATGGCTGCCGTGCTACGGCATTGGAAGAATGCATGCTTATGCGGCCTCCTCGATGTCCACCAAAAGGTTGCGCACGGGGTGTGCTGCTAGGTCCCGTGCGTTGGCAGTATTATGCCGCGGCTGTCGCAAAGAAGCGCTAAAGAAAGGCTTAACCTGGTTTGATGTTACGATGAAACCGCAGGTCAAAGCCATCGAGTAACACTCTTGAAAGGTTTTGAGCTTAAGGGCTTTCTAAGGTTTGTGGCGCGGATGTGGCTCGCCTGTGTGGGGCGTGTGGATGGCTCGTTCCTAGCGCTGCGGCTCTGCGGCGCGCACCTGCTCGATGACCTTTTCCATCGTGGCGTCGATGCGGTCTTTTTTGAGCTCGCATTCCCAGATGGTTATGGGTGTCCAGCCCATTTGAGTGAGTGCTGCCACGGCAGCGCGGTCGCGCTCGACGTTGCGACGGAACTTTGCCTCCCAAAACTCAACGTTGCGCTTGGGCTGGCTAGGGTTGCACTTGGGGCAGCGGTGCCAAAAGCAGCCGTTGACGAAGATAGCGATCTTGCGGCCGGGAAAGGCGATGTCGGGCTTGCCAGGAACCTTCCATTCCAAGCGATAACCCGTAAGGCCCGCTGCGCGCAAGCGCTGGCGAACGAGCAGCTCGGGCTTGGTGTTTGCACGCTTGTTGCCCTTCATGGACTTTTTTATAGCGGCGCGACGGCGCACGAGTTCACGCTCGTCGGCGGAAAGGTCCGAGGTGTCGATGCCGTCGAGCAGACCTGGTTTGGGGCGCTTTTTGCTACGGCGCTTAGGTGCGCGCTTGGGCTTGGTGGCGGGCTCGTCGGTCGCGGTGGCCTCGGCGTCGTTGGCAACGCCGTTGGCCTCAAGCCGGTCTTCCTTCAACTCAATTAGGGCATCAATGAGTCCCTTGTCGGCGGGCATCCACTCAACGGTGGCAAGCGAGGTGCGCGGAATCCAGCGGATATCGAGCTGGCGGTCGTGCTTCTGAGGCTCATCGGATTCATCGGCGAGCGAGCAGTAGTAGCACTCCATCGAGAGATGAAAATCGGGGTAGTCATACTCAACGGTGTAAAAATCGCGCAGGTTGGTGACTTTTACCTGCAACTCTTCCATAAGCTCGCGGCGTACGGCGTCCTCGGGCGTCTCGCCGCGCATGAGCTTGCCGCCGGGGAACTCCCAAAGTCCCTGCATGCCGCCGTAGCCGCGCTGCACGGCAAGCAGCTCGTCAGATCCTTCCTTGCGAATGATCCCAGCGGCAACATGAACAGTCTTCAACAGGAGTCCTCTCTCAATATCAACACGTGGCAGGGCGGCTACCCGTACCTTACACAACGGTAAGGCAAGCGTAAGCCATATCGATGGTAGCTGACTCGTCTTCTTGCGACTATAGATGCCGTAGACTAATCGCAAGAAAGGACTCGGTATGCAAACCACGCACATGGCGACCCCGGTACTGGAGGTCGCGCATCTCGAAAAGGTATATGGGGCGCTGGGCAATGTGACCCGCGCGCTCAACGACGTCAGCTTTACTGTCAACCGCGGCGAATTTGTTGGCATCATGGGCGCCTCGGGCTCGGGCAAGTCGACGTTGCTCAACTGCGTGTCGACCATCGATAGCGCCACGAGCGGCACGATTCGCATCAATGGGCAGGACGTAACACGCATGAAGCAGGCTAAGCTTTCGCAGTTCCGCCGCGAGGAGCTCGGCTTTATCTTCCAGGACTCCAACCTGCTCGATACCCTTACGGCGCGCGAGAACATCGCCCTGCCGCTCACCATCGCCCGCACAAACTCGGCAGAGATCTCGACCCGCGTGCAGGATGTGGCCGCGCGCCTGTCCATCAGTCAGGTGCTCGACAAGTATCCCTACCAGATGTCCGGCGGTCAGCAGCAGCGCGTTGCCGCGGCTCGCGCACTCGTCACCGACCCCACCATGATCATGGCCGACGAGCCCACCGGCGCCCTCGATTCCAAGAGCGCCCGCCTGCTGCTCGAGAGCCTGGAGGCCCTCAATCGCCGCCTGCGCGCCACCGTGCTCATGGTCACGCATGACAGCTTTGCTGCCAGCTACACGAGCCGCGTGTTGTTTATCCGCGACGGCAAGATCTTCACCGAGCTGCGCCGCGGCGACACCGACCGCCGAGAGTTTTTCGACCGCATTATGGAGGTCGTTGCCATGATGGGCGGTGAGGGCTCCGATGCTCTGTAAACTCGCTTGGGGCAACGTCCGCCGTGCCGGCCGCGACTACCTCGTCTACCTTTTGACGCTCACCCTGGGCGTCACGGTCTTCTATGCCTTTAACACCATCTCGATGCAGGTCGACATCGCCGGAATCGATGAAAAGGGCTTGGCGCAGGTAATGGGCAGCATGCTCGGCGACCTGACGTACTTTTTGGCCGGTGTCATGGCCTTTTTGATGGTGTATGCCAATAACTTCATCATGAAACGCCGCAAGAAGGAGTTTGGCCTGTACCAGGTGCTCGGCATGGGGCGTGGGCGTGTCGCCACGATCATGGCGCTCGAGACCGTGATAGTGTCGGTCGTGGCCTTTGTCGCCGGCATTGTGCTGGGTGTGGGACTCTCCCAGCTCATGACGTTCTTTACGGCCTCGCTCTTTAAGACACAGATCGCCAATTTCCACTTCTTTTTCTCGGTGCATGCGTTCAATCTGACCCTTGCCTGCATGCTCGTAATGTTTGTGCTCACGCTACTGCTGAATCTTCGCGCCGTGCGTCGTACCAAACTCATCGAGCTTATGGGTGCCGAGCGTCGCAACGAGAGCATCAAGACACGCAACCCCTGGATCGCGATTGCCATCTTTGCCGTGGGCGTGGTGCTTGTGGGCGTGGCCTATTACCGTCTGCTACGTGATGGGTTCCCGCTAACCGCGACGGACAGCAAGCTGCAAGAGGCCATGAACCAGTTTGGTATTACGACCGCTATGGTTACAGTTGGCACCTTTGCCCTGTTCTGGGGACTCTCGGGCATGCTCATCAAGCTGCTGCAGAGCCTGCGCGGCGTGTATTGGCGCGGCCTCAACATGTTTACCGTGCGCCAGCTTGCGGCCAAGGTCAACACGGTGTGCTTTTCGATGGGCGTCATCGCGATGCTCCTGTTTTTGGCCATCACCTCGGTGACGTGCGGTATGTCGATTGCCAACGTGATGAACGAAAACCTGGAGCGCTATAATCCGGCCGACATGTCGCAGACGTATATCTATTACACGCCCGATACGCTCGACTTCTACAAAGAGTCTTTCAATCCGTCTGAGGCCGATCGAATGGTGCTGGCCGATAGTACGGTCGATTTGTACTCCGCATGGCACGGCGATCGTATCGATCACGATAACGTTGCAGACGGTATTAAGGGCAAGTCGGCGGACAACAACGACGAGACCGGCAAGAAGGTCGATATCTCCGATGTTGCCGGTGAGCATGTGCAGATCGATTCGTATCTGAGTTACCCGCTTGGCGGCTCGAATCCTTCGGTGACTCCAAGTGAGATGTGCAAGATCATGGGCGAAAAGCTTCCCAAGGCGTTCGGGGGTAGCAATGCCGATGCGATGGGTCTGTTTGTGACGCCGGCAAGTCAGTACAACAAGCTGCGCCAGATGATGGGCGAGGAGCCGGTGCACATCGGTCACGACCAGTATCTGCTCACGTGTGATATGGGCGGCGAGCTGGTCGACCTGTACACCAAGTATATGGCTGGCGGCCATGCCCTTACCTTGGGCGGGCATACGCTCAAGCCCGCAGCCGATAAGTCGGACGAAGATGCGGCGGCCATCGCCAACTCGGCGATGGGCAGTAATCCGGGTACCGTCGTCGTTGCCGACGAGCTGTTGTCCCAACTTAATCTGCAGCCGTATTCCAGTAGCCTGCTCGTTAACTACAAACAGGGGATGGATACGACCGAGGCAGACGAGAGTATTAAATACACTGTGCTCGACAATCTGCTCGTTGACGGCAAGGAGCCGGGGTCGTGGGGAACCTTCATCATACGCTCCGAGATGTACACGCAGGCAGCGCAAATGAACGGTCTTATTAGCTACCTAGCCATCTACATCGGCTTTGTATTGGTCGTTGCATGCGCGGCGATTCTGTCGATTCAGCAGCTCTCCAATGTGGCCGACGGCAGCCGCAGCTATCGTGTGCTGGCACAGATCGGCTGCGACGACCGCCAGATTCGCCATTCGGTGATGGCACAGCAAGCGGTATTCTTCCTGTTCCCGCTGGCAGTGGGCCTGGCGCACTCCTTTGTGGCACTTAAGGTGATCATCGAGCTGGTGAGCATTTTCGGAAATATGAGCATCGGCGGCACCGTGGGCCTCACCTGTGCAATCTTCCTGGCAGCATACGGTGGCTACTTCCTGGTGACCTACCTCATGAGCGCCGGAATGGTACAAGCTGCCATCGCCACCCGTTACAGCGAATAGCCGACTCAAAGCAAAACAATCGCAGGTTGAGCATAAGTCAGCGAAAGCGCCCCTAGACGAGCAAGGTGACGTGAAAGAGGAGGGAAGCGTACTTCGGTACGCGACCGACGATTGAACGTCAGATTGCCGCCTAGGGGCGCTTGCAGCGTCGAGCCGTTACGCGGTTTGGCATAACCGCGTAACTTCATCGTAGAAGCGCGTTTGCGGGCGGCGGATGCTCGTCTCCTGTCGCCCGCTCACCGAGGCTTGGCAATTGTCTTAATATCTTAAGGGTCTCGATTTGTCCAAGACTGAGCGAAGGAGCTCATCATGAGCGACGGAAAGAAGAAGCTTTCCTTCTTGACGGTCATTTCGACCATCATCTGCGTCGTCTTCGTTTGCGAGGCCGCCGCTCCCGCTGCTGCCATTGGCAACCAGCAGTTCTTCTGGTGGATCTTCCTGATCCTGACCTTCCTGCTCCCTTATGGCATGGTCGTTGCCGAGCTCGGCACCACCTATGACGGCGAGGGCGGCATTTACGACTGGGTACGTGATGGCCTGGGCGACAAGTGGGGCGCCCGCATCTCGTACTACTACTGGGTTAACTACCCGCTGTGGATCGCCTCGCTGGCTACCATGTTCCCCGACATTCTGGGCATGGTCTTTGGCGTCGAGTTCAATCTGATCGCCAAGTTGGGTATCGATCTTGCCTTTGTGTGGATCGTCTACCTCATGGGTCGCTCCAAGGCGGCCGACTCCGAGTGGGTCCTGAACGGCGGCGCCATCATCAAGGTTGCCGTTGCCGTTATCGTCGGCGCTTTGGGTATTTGGTATGCCATGGAGAACGGTTTTGCGAACGACATGTCCGCTACCACCTTCCTGCCCGAGCTCACCAACACCAACGCGCTCGGCTACCTGTCGATCATCATCTTTAACTTCATGGGCTTCGAGGTCATCTGCACCATGACCGACGATATGGCCGATCCCGCTCGCGATATCCCCAAGGCTATCATCGTTGGCGGCCTGTCTATCGCCGTGATCTACCTGTTCGCTGGTTTTGGCATCGGCGCTGCTGTGCCGGCCGATTCCATCGATCCCGACTACGGCATGATCTACGCTGTCCAGACCATGGTGGGCGACTCCATGATCTTTAAGATCATCTGCATCGCCTTCCTGATCACCCTGTTTGCCAACATGGCTGCTTGGTCCTTTGGTGTCAACTCCGTTGCTCGCTACGCTGCCGAGCACGGCAACATGCCCAAGGTCTTTGCCTCGATGATCTCGGATGACGATATGCCCAACGGCGCCAACCTGGTCAACGCCATCGTTGCCTCCCTGGTGCTGTGCCTGCAGCTGGTTCCCATTGACGCCATCTCCAACGGTGTTTTCTGGATGCTCTTCGGCACCTCCGTCGTCTTTCTGCTGCTCACTTATATCCCGATGTTCCCGGCGTTCCTCAACCTTCGCAAGAACGACCCGAACCGCGAGCGCATCTTCACGTTCCCGTTTAAGGGTGCCATGATGAAGGTCATGCTGGCTATTCCCTGCATCGAGCTGATTCTGGCTATCGTTGCAACGCTGATTCCGTTCTCTGTCGATGAGATTGGCGATAAGGTCCCGATGATCGTTATCTTCATCGTGCTTTTGCTTATTGGCGAGGTTGTCCGCGTCGTCAGTGCTAAGGGTCGCGAGACCGAGTACAAGGGTCTCACCCCCGAGCTGGCTGCTCAGCGTCTCGCTGAGGAGGCCGCCGAGGCCGAAGAGGACTAGAGCACCCGGATTCGGGGCTCCAACCCTCCTCGCTACTTGACCATTCCCCGGGGTGGGTGTGAACGATAGCTCTGGTAACCACCGCCCGCCCCAATCTCTCTTCCGTATCCTTCGTGCGTTTTGTCTCCGCGCGCCAGGTTACGTCGTCGCTTGCCGGTGCGACTCCGTGAAAACCGGCGCCGGGCGCCCCGACCTTTGCCGGGGAACGGGCGTCCGCCACCTCTTGGTTTTAGGCTGCGGGTAATCCGCCTGCAGCAAGCGATCGTTCGATTTGGAGGAAATCTTATGCGTACGATCACCGAGTCCGAGTCCACCCCTAAGGCCGACGGCTACTTTATGCCTGCTGAGTTCGCTCCGCAGGATCGCGTGTGGATGGGCTGGCCCCATCGCACCGATACCTGGGCCCATGGCGCCAAGCCGGCTCAGAAGCAGTATGCCGCCATCGCTCGCGCTATTGCCGAGTTCACTCCGGTTACCATATGCGTCAATCAGGCCGACTACGCCAACTGCAAGGCCGTCTTTGAGGAAGACGAGAACGTTACCGTTATCGAGATGACCACCGACGACGCTTGGTTCCGCGACACCGCTGCCACTTTTGTTATCAACGGCAAGGGCGATAAGCGCGCCAACCACTGGCACTTCAACGCTTATGGCGGTCTTGTCGACGGCCTGTACTTCCCGTGGGACAAGGACGAGCAGATCGCCCTTAAGATGGCTGAGCTTTCCGGCTGTCGTCGTTATCGTCCCGATGACATGATCCTCGAGGGCGGTTCCATCACCGTCGACGGCGAAGGTACCGTGGTCGTGACCGACCAGTGTCTGCTTTCCCCGGGCCGCACCTGCTCTGCGGTTCTGGAGGAGGAAGAGGATCCCGAGTCCATCTGGCCCAAGTTCAAGAGGAAGTTCGAGCCCTGGAGCGAGGAACTTCGCGCCTATATGGACGAACACCTCAAGGATTATCTGGGTGTCGAGAAGGTCATCTGGGTCAAGGAGGGCATCGACCCCGAGGAGACCAACGGTCACATCGATGACGTCGCCACGTTCATCGCTCCGGGCGTCATGGCCTGCATCTGGACTGACGATCCCGAGTATCCGTTCTACGAGCAGTGCCATGCTGTCTACGAGACCCTTTCCAACGCCGTTGACGCCAAGGGCCGCAAGATGAAGGTCTACAAGCTCTGCATGCCTGTGAACCCGCTGTTCATGGACCAGGCTTCCTGCGACACCATCGACGCCGACGAGAACGCCGAGCCGCGCGTTGCCGACGAGCCGCTGATCGCCTCCTACATGAACTACCTGGTCACCAACCACGGCGTTATCGTCCCGCAGTACGGCGACGAGAACGATCAGCTTGCCGTTGACACGCTCCAGAAGATCTACGACGAGGTCTGGGGCGAGGGCGTCTACAAGTGCGTCGGCGTTCAGTCCGAGCAGGTCGTCTTCGGTGGTGGAAATATCCACTGCATTACGCAGCAGGAACCGTCCGCTTAATCGTCCGGCTTCCCGAGGCACCCCATCTCGCCGCTCAAACCGTCGCTCGCGTACCAAAGTACGCTTCGCTCCTCTCTCGCGGCGACCTGGGGCACCTCGGAAACCCAGCCGGTCAAGCGGACCGACGTAGCTAGTTACCGCATTAGTCATTGGTGCCAACCTTGGCAACAATGCAGGTCGAAAAAACGTCAGCGAAAACCCGCCAGAGCGAGCAAGGTGCCTTGAAACGAGGCGGCATCGATCTTTTGATCATGCCGCCGAAGTTGAAAGGCAGATTGCCGCCCTGGCGGGTTTGCAGCGTCGAGCCGTTACGCGGTTTGGTAAAACCGCGTAACTAAATACGTTCCGCGATTTCGTGGATGAGGTAGTCGGTCTTTTCCCAGCCCAGGCACGGGTCGGTGATCGACTTGCCAAAGACACCGCCGTCGACCGGCTGGTTGCCGTCCTCCAGGTAGGACTCGATCATAAAGCCCTTGACCAGCTTGGAGATGGACTCGTTGCGGCGGCAGCTGTCGAGTACCTCCTTGCAAATGCGATACTGCTCCAGCGGACGCTTGCCCGAGTTGTCGTGGTTGCAGTCGATGACCGCCGCCGGATTGGCATAGCCGGCGTGCTCGGTATAGCGCTCGGCCAGACGTTCCAGGTGTTCGTAGTGGTAGTTGGGGTAGGTGCGCCCATCGAGACCGATGTAGCCACGCATAACGGCGTGCGCGAGCGGATTGCCGTCGCACTCGACCTCCCAGTTGCGGAAGATGAAGCTCTGGTGCGCCTGGGCGGCGTAAATGGAGTTGAGCATAACGGTGGTAGAGCCGGCAGTGGGATTCTTCATGCCGACGGGTACCGAAATGCCGCTCGACACCAGGCGATGCTCCTGGTTTTCGACCGAGCGTGCGCCCACGGCAACATAGCTCAGCAGGTCAACGAGGTATTGGTAGTTGGACGGGTAGAGCATCTCATCGGCGGTGAAGAAGCCGGTCTCCTCGATGACGCGCAGGTGCATGTGGCGGATGGCCTTGACGCCCTCGAGCAGGTCGTCGGGAGCCTCGGGGTTGGGGTTGTGCAGAAGACCCTTGTAGCCGGTGCCCTTGGTGCGCGGCTTATTGGTGTAGACGCGCGGAATGATGATGAGCTTGTCCTTGACCTCTTCGGCGGTCTTGGCCAGTCGGTTCATATACTCGAGCACCGAATCCTCGCGGTCGGCAGAGCACGGGCCGATGATGAGCACCTTACGTGCGTCCTCGCCGGTAAAGACTTTGGCGACCTCGGCGTCAAATGCCTGCTTTTTGGCGGTAAGCTCGGCAGAAAGTGGCATTTCCTCGCGGATCTCCATGGGGATCGGCAGCCTGCGTTTGAATTCCATGGCCATAGGGGTCTCCTCAATCTATAGAAAGAGCAATAAGCGTATTGTCGAATGCTCGGCATTATCCGCTGTCGCACGCTAAAGTGCAAGCCCTTGTCACCCCGAAACCTACCAAAAAGGGACAGGTTTATTTTGGCAGGTTTTATCTGGGTAAACGTCGGCGGATGCCGGGAGGGAGCGGCGCCGCGCGGGACCCTAAGGCTGTTGTCGGTTCCCTAGGAAATACCCTGTGGGCAAAAAATGCCAAATATGAGTACGGTTGCTATCTTAGTATCATATTGCCTTCGCAAAATAATAGACATAACAGCAAAATATGTTCATTAACGCAAACACATATAAGTCCGCTATGGTGTTGTTTGATCAATTTAGGGACGCGTGTAAGCCGTGGGAGCGGCATTTGAGGCGGTTTTGGCTGTTACTAAAAAGGTAACAGTACTCATATTTGCCCTTTTTTGCCCACGGGGTCTGGAAAGCGCCGTCAGTGAGGTCTCAGGGAAGGCGTTTCGAGGCTCGAAGGATACAAAACGGGGGTGCAGGTTGTCCTGCGCCCCCGTTTTCTTGGCATTGCGGTTGTTTGCCGCCGGTTTTTACGCCGCTTCGTCGAACTGCGAGTTGTACAGGTCGGCGTAGAAGCCGCCCTGGGCGAGCAGCTCGTCGTGCGTGCCCTTCTCGACGATGTCGCCGTCGCGAATCACCAAGATCACGTCGGCGTTGCGGATCGTGGACAGGCGGTGCGCGATGACAAAGCTGGTGCGGCCCTGCATCAGCGCATCCATGGCGCGCTGAATGAGCTCCTCGGTACGGGTATCGACGTTGGAAGTCGCCTCGTCCAGAATCAGTGCCGGGCGGTCGGCCAAAATGGCACGGGCGATGGTCACGAGCTGGCGCTGACCCTGCGACAGGTTGGTGCCCTCCTCGTTGATCATAAAGTCGTAGCCACCGGCGAGCGTATGAATAAAGTGGTCGCAGCGTGCGGCGCGCGCAGCGGCCTCGACCTCGGCATCGCTCGCGTCGGGGCGTCCGTAGCGGATGTTCTCGCGGATGGTGCCGTTAAACAGCCAGGTATCCTGCAGCACCATGGCAAACTCGCCGCGCAGCGCCGCGCGGTCCCAGTCGCGCACGTCGACGCCCTCGACACGCAGCGAGCCGTCGTCCACATCGTAGAAGCGCTGCAGCAGCTTGATGAGCGTGGTCTTGCCGGCGCCGGTGGGACCGACGATGGCGATGGTCTGGCCGGGCTGCGCCTCGCAGCTAAAGTCGTGGATGATGGTCTTGTCGGGCGTGTAGCCAAACTTGACGTGGTCGAACTCCACGTGACCGGGGCGCTTCTCGGGAATCTGCGCGTCGGCCTTCTGCTCCTCCTCGGGCGCGGTCAGGAACTCAAAGACGCGCTCGGTGGCGGCAGCCATCGACTGCATCGTGTTGCTCACGTTGCCCAGTTGCTGCACGGGCTGCGTAAAGTTGCGAACGTACTGGATAAAGCTCTGGATGTCGCCGGGCGTGGCATTGCCGGTCAGCGCGAGCTGTGCGCCCACCACGACGACGCCCACGTAGCCCATGTTGCCCACCAGGCTCATAAGCGGCATCATCAGGCCCGACAGGAACTGCGAGCGCCAGCCACTAATAAAGAGACGGTCGTTTTGACGGTCGAACTCTTCGATCGAGGCCTCGGCGCGGTCGAACACCTGAATGACGTTCTGGCCGGCAAAGTCCTCCTCGATAATGCCGTTGACGGCGCCCAGAACCTGCTGTTGCTCGCGGAAGTACGGCTGCGAGAAGTGAATCATTACGGTCAAGATAATCGCGGCGGCCGGCAGCGTGAGCACGGTGACGCCGGTAAGCGGCAGGCTGATCGAAAGCATCATGACGAGCACGCCGATAATCTGCGTCACCGACGTGATGAGCTGCGTCACGCTCTGGTTGAGCGACTGGCCGAGCGTATCGACGTCGTTGGTGATGCGGCTGAGCACATCGCCCTTGCTGTGACCGTTAAAGTAGCTCATCGGCACGACGGCAATCTTGGCGGCGATCTCCTTGCGCATGCGGTAGCAAATCTTTTGCGTGACGCCGGTCATGAGCCAGCCCTGGATGAGGCTGCAGATAGAGCTCGCCAGGTACAGGCAGAGCAAAAAGCCGAGCGTCTTGGCGATCCAGTTAAAGTCGACATCGCCGGTACCGTTGACTTTGGCAACCAGGCCTTCGAACAGCTTGGTCGTAACCTGGCCGAGCACCTTGGGTCCCACAATGTTAAAGATGACCGAGCACACGGCAAAGGCGACGGCGGCAAACACGGCAATCTTGTGCTGGCCGATATAGCCGAGCAGCTGCCTCATGGTGCCCTTAAAGTCCTTGGCCTTTTCGCCGCGACGCATGCCGCCCATGCGGCCCATGGGACCACGCTGGCGGGTGGGCTTGGGAATCTGAGTCTTGGTCTCGTCTGCCATTAGCGCTCGCCTCCTTCCATGACGGCTGCAATTTCTTCTTGGGTAAGCCCCAGCTCCTCGGCGGAAAGCTGTGACTGTGCGATCTCCAGGTACGCCGGGCAGCTGCGCAGCAGCTCCTCGTGCGTGCCGGTGCCCACTACGTGGCCGTCGTCGAGCACGATGATCTGGTCGGCGTGCATGATGGTCGCGATGCGCTGGGCCACGACCACGAGCGCGGCGTCGGTGACGTTTTTGGCCAGCTCTTCGCGCAGGCGCGCGTCGGTCTTGTAGTCGAGGGCGCTAAACGAATCATCGAACACCACGACCTCGGGCTTTTTGGCCAACGCGCGGGCGATGGCCAGACGCTGGCGCTGACCGCCCGAAACATTGGAGCCACCCTGGCTGATGGGGGAGTCGTACCCGTCCTCGCGCTCGGCGATAAAGTCCTCCGCCTGGGCGACGTGTGCTGCCTGGCGCATATCCTCGTCACTCACCATGTCGCCGGCAAACTTGAGGTTGCTCTCGACGGTACCCGAGAACAGACGACCCTGCTGCGGAATATAACCGATGCGGCGGCGCAGCTCAGAGAGGGTCATGTCGCGCACGTCGATGCCGTCGAGCGAAATGCTGCCGCCCGTGACGTCGTACAGGCGCGGAATCAACTGTACAAGCGTGGACTTGCCCGAGCCCGTGGAACCAATGATGCCGAGCATCTGGCCGGCGTGCGTGGTGAAGTTTACGCCGCTAATGACGTCGGCGCGGGCATCGGGATACTGGAAGCTCACGTCACGGAAGGTGAGCTCACCGCGCGGCGCGCTGGCCGCGGGCAGTTTGGGCGAGACGGGGTCGTTGATGCTCGTGGGACAGGTGATGACCTCTTCCACGCGCTCGGCTGCGACCTCGGCGCGGGGCAGGATGACCGAAACCATGGTGAGGATCATAAACGCCATGACGATCTGCATGGTGTAGGAGATGAACGCCATCATGTTGCCGACCTGCATCACGCCGTCGGACACGCCCTGCGCGCCAAACCAGACGATAAGCACGGTGATGCAGTTCATGACGAGCATCATGAGTGGCATCATAAAGCTCATGGCGCGGTTGGTGTAGAGCTGCGTGGTCATCAGGTCGAGCGAAGCCTTGTCAAAACGCTCGAGCTCATGCTCCTCGCGGTTGAATGAGCGGATGGGCATAAGGCCGTCGAGCAGCTCACGGGCGGTAAGGTTCACGCGGTCAACAAAGCTCTGCATCTTTTTGAACTTGGGCATGGTGAGGCCCATGAGCACGCCGACGACGGCCGAAACCGCGATGATGGCCACAGCGATGGTCCACTCAAGGCCGGTGTGGTTGGCCAGGACGCGCATGACGGCGACGATGCCCATGACGGGGGCCATCAGGCACATGCGGATAAACAGAGTTGCGGCCATCTGAATCTGCTGAATGTCGTTGGTGCAGCGGGTAATGAGCGAGGCCTGGCTAAATTTGCCCACCTCGGCCGGCGAGAAGTGCATAACCTTATTGAAGGTCTCGCGGCGCAGGTCGCGGGCGATGGAGCAGGCGGTACGCGAAGCCACGGCACCGGTCAGGATGGTGGCGACGAGCGACACCAGGCACAGCCCAAACATCGTGGTCGCCATGCGGCCCAGGTAGGCGTTCTGCACGTCAGCGGGGTCGATGCCCTGTGCCTTGTACTCGTCCTGCACGTAGCTCACGGCGCGCTGGGTGACGATGGAGCCCGACATGGAGCCCATTTTGTCAGCCATATCGTTGGCGCCCTCGACGAGCTTGCCCTGATCGATAAGACCGCCTTCAACGCCTAGGCGCAGGCTCTTCATGGTGATCTTACCGCCATCGGCATCAATCTGCTTTTGCATGTTCTGCGCCGCTGCGGCCTTCTGCTGCATCTCGGCGAGCTGCTCGGGCGTCATCGCCGCCATCTGCTCGGGGGTGGGCATGGCCTGGGCGGCGCCGCCATCGCTTGCCTCGGTGGATGCGCCGGTCATGTCGCCCATGGAGTCGGCGTCGATGCCCTGGTTGAAGGCGAGCACGACGGTCTCAGGCAGGCTCATGATGTCGGCAATCTTGCCTCCATCGGCACGCTCCTCCTCGGTGCCCTTGTACGTTCGAATGCCGTTATTGTCCGCCTTGCTAAACACGGCCTCCGCAGCTTTGGCGTCCTTGGCGCTCATAAAGAGTTCGAGGTCGTCGAGCGATTCGGCGCGAATGGTGTCGGGCACGGGCGAGGCGATACCGCCTTGCTGCACGCCCACGTCGACGATGTCGCTCATATAGGTAGGCAGCGCCAGATCGGCGTTGCAGCTGATTACGATAAGCACGATAGCTGCGAACAGTGCCAGGACATGTTTTTTAAAGAGCTTGAGAATCCTCACTCGGCATCTCTCCTTTCTTGATTGCGGTCGATAATTTCGTTGGCACGCCTTAGAAGACGCACCATCTCTTGGGTATCTGTTTCGCCGAGCTGCTCGAGGAAAGCCGCGGTGCGG
Source organism: uncultured Collinsella sp. (assembly GCA_900542905.1). Lineage (GTDB taxonomy): Bacteria > Actinomycetota > Coriobacteriia > Coriobacteriales > Coriobacteriaceae > Collinsella. Next base: position 29,394 of record UQPF01000003.1, on the reverse strand, counting down.
TCCTCGAATTCCCGACGTTTGATTTCGAGATCATGGAATCCCTTGTCGGTCACTATGACGTGTACGCGACGACGGTCAGTCTTTGAGTGCTCGCGCTCGACCCAGCCCTTGGCTTCGAGAGCGCGTAGGATATTGGCGATGCGGGCGCTCGAGACCCAGGCGCGATCAGCGAGTTCGCTCGGCGTGAGCGAACCGCCGGCGAGTATGAGGGCGCGCATGACGGCCATCTCGCCACCGAGAGCTTTGTCCGCAAAGCGCGAAATGCGCTGATGCATGCTGCCGAACTCGGTAAGGAGCTGACGTCCAAGTTCACGGAAATCGGTATCTTCCACCGAAAACCCCTAACACTAGAAACTATTTTCGGTGAAAGATGATACCCTTGCACGCGCGCCCTATACGGTAGATTTTTGGGTCATGCCTAGAAAACTACCTTTAGGCGATCTCCGTACACCGTCGGTACCAACAAAGTTAGGGGCAGATCGTTGGGCATGTCCTAAAGCCTACTCAGAGGTACTTTACCCTGATAAAGCTGGCATAACAGCTAGAGTGAACGTCGTACAAAGGCAAGGAAAAAACTAAACAAATCGGTGAACGGTAGTTGTTCACGCTCGCATTTCCTGCGGGTTTGTAAAAAACGCCCTTATGATATAAAAAAAGAAACATATAACAGCCCAGATGGAGAGAGTCGCTATGTTATCCTTCTCAAACGGGTGAAATCTTGGGTTTTGGGTTGCAGTTCCAAGGTGGACAAACGTTTTTCCCTGCACCAACATGTGGTGAAGAACGGAAGAAGCCGGTAGTGCAAGCCGAAAATTCAAGAATTCAATAAGCAGCGGTGTGAGAGAGCGCCGCATTACACGTAACTAGGAGCGTGGTTACACAATGCAGGAGGCATGGGAAGGCTTCAAGGAAGGCATCTGGACGGGAGAAGTTGACGTCCGAGACTTCATCCAGAAGAACTACACCCCCTACGAGGGCGACGAGTCGTTCCTCGTCGGTCCGACCGAGCGTACCAAGGAGCTGTGGGGCGAGGTTCTCGACCTGCTGCTTAAGGAGCGCGAGCAGGGTGGTGTCCTCGATATGGACACCAAGATCGTCACGGGTATCGTGAGCCACCCCGCTGGCTACATCGATAACGCCCACCGCGAGAAGGAGACCATCGTCGGTCTCCAGACTGACAAGCCGCTCAAGCGCGCGCTGCACGTCAACGGTGGTATCCGCATCGCTTGTCAGGCTGCCAGCCAGCACGGCTATAAGGTCGACGAGAACGTTGTCGAGCGCTACACCTTCGAGCGCAAGACCCACAACGCCGGCGTCTTCGATGTTTACACCCCCGAGATGCGTGCTTGCCGCTCGGCTCACATCATCACCGGTCTGCCCGATGGCTATGGCCGCGGCCGCATCATCGGCGACTACCGTCGTGTCGCCCTGTACGGTGTCGACTACCTGATTAAGGACAAGGAGGCCCAGAAGGCTTCCACCCCGACGGTCATGACCGCCGACAACATCCGCGATCGTGAGGAGCTGCAGGAGCAGATCCGCGCCCTCGGCGAGCTCAAGATGATGGCCGAGACCTATGGTTTCGACATTTCCAACCCTGCTACCAACACGCAGGAGGCCATCCAGTGGATGTACTTCGCCTACCTTGCTGCCGTCAAGGAGCAGAACGGCGCCGCTATGTCCATCGGCCGTACCTCTACGTTCATCGACATCTATGCTGAGCGCGACCTTGCCAACGGTACCTTCACCGAGGAGCAGATCCAGGAGTTCGTGGATCACTTCATCATGAAGCTCCGCATGGTCAAGTTCGCCCGTACTCCCGAGTACCAGGCCCTGTTCACCGGCGACCCGCAGTGGGTCACCGAGTCCATCGGCGGCATGGGTGTTGACGGCCGTACGCTCGTTACCAAGATGAGCTACCGCTACCTGCACACGCTCGAGAACATGGGTACCAGCCCCGAGCCCAACATGACCGTTCTGTGGTCGACCCGTCTGCCCGAGAACTTCAAGAAGTTCTGCGCCAAGACTTCCGTCGCCAGCTCCTCGATCCAGTACGAGAACGACGACCTCATGCGCGTCTATCACGGCGACGACTACGGCATTGCCTGCTGCGTGTCCTCCATGCGCATCGGCAAGGAGATGCAGTTCTTCGGCGCCCGCGCCAACCTTGCCAAGTGCCTGCTCTACGCACTCAACGGCGGTGTTGACGAGGTCTCCAAGAAGCAGGTCGGCCCCAAGTATCGCGCCGTCGAGGGCGATACGCTCGATTACGACGACGTTGTGGCCAAGTACAACGACATGATGAAGTGGCTCGCTGGCGTGTACGTCAACTCGCTGAACATCATTCACTACATGCACGACAAGTATTGCTACGAGCGCATCCAGATGGCTCTGCACGACAAGCACGTGCACCGCTGGTTCGCTACGGGCATCGCTGGCCTTTCCGTCGTGGCTGACTCCCTGTCCGCCATCAAGTACGCCAAGGTCCACCCCGTCCGTGATGAGAACGGCATCATCGTCGACTTCGAGACCGAGGGCGAGTTCCCCAAGTACGGTAACGACGACGACCGCGTCGACCAGATTGCTCACGACGTTGTGCACCAGTTCATGGAGTACATCCGCATGAACGACACCTACCGCAACTCCGTGCCCACGACCTCGGTTCTGACCATTACCTCCAACGTCGTGTACGGTAAGAAGACCGGCTCCACGCCCGACGGCCGCAAGGCTGGCCAGCCGTTCGCCCCGGGTGCTAACCCCATGCACAAGCGCGATAGCCACGGCGCCATCGCTTCGCTGTCTTCGGTTTCCAAGCTCCCGTTCCGCGATGCTCAGGACGGCATCTCCAACACCTTCTCCATCATCCCGAGTGCGCTCGGCAAGGAGGACCAGGTGTTCTTTGGCGATATCGACCTTGATCAGCTGGGCGAGTAACTATTGTTAGTGCTATACTAACAATAACGATTACTGATTAGTGCGCCGGTTTCGGCCGGCGCCTATTAATCGAAGGAGACACATTATGAAGGTTTCTGAAGTTTCCGAGACTCAGGCCGATAACCTGGTCCACATGCTCGACGCTTACGCCGAGAAGGGTGGCCACCACCTGAACATCAACGTCTTCAACCGTGAGACGCTGCTCGACGCTCAGGCTCACCCCGAGAAGTACCCGCAGCTGACCATCCGCGTTTCCGGCTATGCCGTGAACTTCCACACGCTCACCAAGGAGCAGCAGGACGAGGTCATTTCGCGTACCTTCCACGACAAGTTCTAAAGGGGTTTAACTCCCGCAGGATCGCCGGGGCTGTTTGGGTTACTTTCCAAAACGTCCTCGGACATGCAAAGGGCTCCGCTGCGCGCTTCGCGCGGCGGAGCCCTTTGCGTCCTGCGGAAATGTTTTGGAAAGTAGCCCAAACAGCCCCGGCTGGGGTCCTGTGTAGTCACCCTTTAGGCGGAACTCTCCTAATTATTTGGATGAGTCGTTTACTTACTTGTACTGTTACCGTCTTCCCGCTCTTGTTGGGGTATGCTTTGTTCGTATGTAAACGTATGACATGTTGATGGGGGAGGGTGCTATGGCTCGCGAGGGCGCTCGTTCTAAGGATTCTGCTAAGCCTGGCATCAAGGAAGTTGCAGCGGTGGCGGGGGTTTCGCCCACTACGGTATCTCGCGTGCTTAATAATCGCGGCTATATTAGCCAAGAAACCCGCGATAAGGTCCATGCCGCGATGGAGCGCATCAACTATACGCCCAACGATATCGCCCGTGCCATGCTCAACGGTCGCCTGAACCTTATCGGCATGATCGTTCCCTTTGTGAGCAGCCCGTTCCATGCTCAGGTTGTGCAGGCGGTCGAGCGCACGTTGGCGGAAAACGGCTTTAAGATGTTGCTGTGCAACAGCGCCAATCGACCCGATCTTGAGCGTTCCTATATTGACATGCTCCGCCGCAATATGGTCGACGGCGTCATCGTCAACTCCCTCAATATCGGTGCTGAGGCATATGCCGAGATGGGCTTGAGCCTGGTTGGTATCGACTGCGACCTTGGCGAGGCCTCTGTTCAGATTGCGAGCGACAGCTATAGCATCGGCGAACTTGCCACGCGTCGCCTGATCGATGACGGGTGTTCACGCATCCTGTGCCTGCGCAGCAATAGCCGCATGCGCATGCCTGCCAATAAGCGTACCGATGCCTACCTCGATGTTGTTGAGCAGGCCGGTTTGCCCGCGCTTGTCCGTGAGGTCGAGTTCGTTAAGCCCGATGACGAAAAGAGCGCGGTCGTTGCGAAGATCCTCGATGAGAACCCCGATATTGACGGCATCTTTGCGGGAGACGACACGATGGCGGCCATCTGCCTCAACATTATGAAGCAGCGCGGCTTGAGCGCTCCGGACGATATTAAGGTCGTGGGCGCGGATGGTGCCCGCCGCACTATGACGTTTATGCCTGACTTAACAACCGTACGCCAAGATATCGATCGCATCGGAGAGCTCGCGGCGCAATCCATCATCGCTCTTGTTAACGGCGATAATCCTGAATCGAATATCAAGCTCCCCGTTGAACTCATTGAGGGCAAAACCGCGTAGTTCATCCCGTGCCAAAAGAATTCCTCAAACGCCTCTGATGACCGTTCGCCGGCATATGTCAACCGTTTGCCGACGACTGGAACTGCGAAAAGACGTATTGATGTGAAAACGTTTGACATATGAAAACGATTGACATATCTTGCAGATGTACCGAGTTAGTATCTCGTGGGAAAGGAAGTCTCGGATGCATAAGGTGTATTACCAGCCTGAGGGAATTTGGGTAGGCGACATCATGCCGTACGGCGAGGATGGCACGTTCTATCTCTATCATCAGCGCGACACGCGTAACCCCGGACCTTTCGGAGAGCCGTTTGGTTGGGCACTCGCTACGACCAAGGACTTCGTCAATTACAAGGACTTTGGCGAGAGCCTTGAGCGCGGCGGCGACGAGGAGGTCGACCAGTACGTTTATGCCGGCACGGTGTTTAAGGTGGGCGACAAGTACCATGCGCTCTACACTGGTTGCAATCGCGATAAGGTCCGCGCACGTTTGATGAAGCAAGTTCTTCTTCACGCAACGAGTGACGACGCCGTCAAGTGGGAGAAGAACATCGCCGAGACGCTGCTTCCGCCCCAGGAGGGTTACGATGACCGCAACTGGCGCGATCCCTTTGTGCTTTGGGATGAGGAGAACGAAGAGTACATGCTCATCCTCGGCACGCGTGTGGGCGAGGACAAGCGTCTGATGACCGGCCGCCTGGTCAAGTTCACCTCCAAGGATCTGACCAACTGGGAGTTCCAGGGCGACTGGTGGAACCCGGGCCTGTACACCATGTTTGAGATGCCTGATCTCTTTAAGATGGGCGACTGGTGGTACCTCGTCTTTTCCGAGTACAGCGACGGCAACAAGACCCGTTACCGCATGTCCAAGTCCATCAACGGTCCTTGGATTACCCCCGCTGACGACTCCTTCGACGGCCGCGCGTACTACGCCGCTCGCACCGCATTCGATGGCGAGCGTCGCGTTCTCTTTGGTTGGGTTCCTACGCGTGACGAGGGCGGCGACCCCAGCTCTTACCTATGGGGTGGCACCTTTATGCCCCTCGAGATCGTTCAGCGTGCCGACGGAACGCTCGGCACCAAGCTCCCCGACAGCATGCTTGGCGCCTTTGGCGAGGCTAAGGCAGTCGAGACCTTTGAGCTTTCCTGCGAGTCGGGCAAGGTCGAGCAGGTGCTCGCCGCGGATGCCGGCTCCACCTACTTGCTCGATGCCGACATTGAGCTCGGCGGTAACGCTGCCGGCTTCTCGGTCAAGTTCGCCGAGGACGCCGAGACCGGTCTTGCCTATGAGTTCCGCGCCAACCTGCGCGAGGGCAAGCTCGAGTTCACGCCGGCTCCCCAGTACCCGTGGTTCCAGGTCAACAACATGGGCCTCGAGCGTCCGTTGTTCTTTAAGGGCGAGGGCACTCACCATGTGCGTCTGGTCGTCGACGACGACATCGCGACCATCTTTGTCGATGATGTTGCGCTCAACGCTCGCTTCTGCAACAAGCAGGGCCAGGGTGTGGCGCTTACCGTCACCGACGGTGCGCTCAAGTGCGCAAACGCAACGATCGCGTCTCTGTAGCGGCAACGAACCGTTTTATGATTTAGAAAAGGAATGGAGAGGAACATGGACTACAAGGCAGTGTCCCAGCAAGTCGTCGACAACGTCGGCGGACTGGAGAACATCGAGGGCGCCACGCATTGCGTGACCCGTCTGCGTCTGGTGCTCAAGGATACGAGCAAATACAACAAGGCCGAGCTCGAGAACATCGATGGCGTCAAGGGCGTGCTGTACAACAGCGGCCAGCTCATGATCATCTTCGGTACCGGTACCGTCAACAAGGTTTACGATGAGTTTATGGCTCTGACGGGCGTTAAGGAGATCAGTGCTTCCGAGGTCAAGGGCGCTGAGGCGGACAAGAAGGGCAAGTTCTTCTCGGTCCTCAAGGTATTCTCGGACATCTTTATCCCCATCATTCCCGCCTTCGTCGGCGCTGCAATCATCATCGGCCTTAAGTCGCTGATCGTTGCCAACGGCCTCTTTGGCATGGAAGGCAGCCTCGCCGATCACAGCGAGTTCCTCAAGAACCTCGCAAGCTTCTTTGCCATTATCGCCACCACGTTCGACTACCTGCCTGTCCTGGTTATGTACAGCGCGGTCAAGCGTTTTGGCGGTAACCCGATCCTGGGCATCCTCGTCGGTATCGTCATGGTTCACCCGAGCCTTATGAACCGCAACACGTTCGTTATGGACCCGACGGGTGCTGAGTACTGGAACTTCGGTCCGCTATCCATTCCCATGGTTGCTTTCCAGGGCGGCGTATTCCCTGCAATCCTGACTGCCTGGTTTATGGCCAAGGTCGAAAAGATTGCCCAGAAGTACATCCCCGAGGTCGTTTCGTTCGTCTTTGTCCCGACCGTTACCCTGATTCTCGCTAACGTCGCCCTGTTCACCGTGTTCGGCCCGCTCGGCAACCTGATCGGCGACGTCCTCGCTGGCGTAATCGATGTCCTGTACAACAGGATGGGCGTCTTTGGCGCCTTTGTCTTCGCCGCGTTCCTGCAGCCGCTCGTCGTTACCGGTACGCATCAGTTCATCCAGGGTATCGAGGCAAACCTTGTTGCCACGACTGGCTTCAACTACATCCAGGCCATCTGGTCGGTTTCCATCATCGCCCAGGGCGGCGGCGCCATCGGTATGTACCTCATTCACAAGAAGCACTCCAAAGAGCGCAACATCTGCATGTCGTCCTTTATCCCGACGCTGGTCGGAATCTCCGAGCCCGCTATCTTTGCTGCAAACATGCGCTATTCGATCATTCCGTTCATCTGCGCATGCATCGGTGCAGGCTGCGGCGGTGCCTTCGTCAAGCTCTTTGAGGTGCGCGCTATCGGTCAGGGTCTGACCGGCGTGCTTGGCCTGCTCATCGTCACGCCCGAGACCCTCGTGTGGTATGTGGCTGGCAATCTCATCGCCTTTATCGTGCCGATCGTCTTGATCTTTGCCTACAACAAGGCAAAGGGCGTGCCGACCACCGATGAAGAGGGCGCTGGCGCTGGCTTCGACGTTAGCTTCTAGTTGAGCCGTTCAGTGTAATCTGAGGATAAGTCCATTTGAGGAAGGGCGTTCGACTCGTGTGAGTCGAGCGTCCTTCCCCATAGACGAGAAAGTCAACGGCGATGTTAAATCAAAAAAACAAGGTGACACGCGCGGACTATGAGCAGTGGCGTGTCGGACAGGATGAGACGGCGGCTCGCATCGCGTCCGACCCCGATAGGCTTCTGTTCCATGTGGAGCCTGAGCTTGGCTGGCTCAACGACCCCAACGGTTTGGTTCAGATTGGTGATACGTATCACATCTATCATCAATACGATCCGTTCGATGCTGCGCATGGCGGTCCAGTGCTTTGGAACCATCTGACGACAAAGGATTTTGTGACGTACGAGAATCACGGCCCCGTGCTGTTCCCCGATTCCGATTTGGATTCGAGCGGAGCGTATTCTGGTTCTGCCTTTGTACGTGATGGCAAGATTCACTACTTCTATACCGGCAACGTCAAGCATTTTGACCGCGATGATTACGACTACGTGTTGACGGGCCGTGAGCAAAACCAGATTCATATGGTTGCCGAGAATCCCGACGAATTGGGCGAGAAGTGCATAGCTGTTGGACCGGTCGATTACCCCGACGATATCGGTACGCACGTGCGCGACCCCAAGATCCTTGAGCACGATGGTATCTACTACATGGTTCTGGGTGCTCGTACGAAAGACGACCGTGGCTGCGTGCTTGTCTATACCTCGCGCAATCTTGAGGACTGGAGCTATGCGACGCGCATTGAGTTGGGCGAGAAGTTTGGCTTTATGTGGGAGTGCCCCGATCTGTTTGAGCTCGATGGCGAGCTTATTCTCGTTTGCTGTCCGCAGGGTGTGCCTGCCGATGGTTGGCGTTACCGCAATCCGCATCAGTGCGTGTGGTTCCCTATCGAGGCCGATTGGGAGGCGCCGAGCTTTAAAATCGTCGGGCAGGGCATGCCCCCGATGGTCGATGCCGGTTTTGATTTCTATGCTCCGCAGTCCTTTGAGGATACTGCAGGCCGGCGTTTGATGATCGGATGGTCGGGTTGCCCCGATGCGACGGCAGAAAACCCGACGGTGGCGCGCGGGTGGCAGTGCGCGTTGACGGTGCCGCGAGAGCTGAGCATGCGCGATGGCAAGCTCTGCCAGCAACCGGCGCACGAGATTGAGAGGATGCGCGGCGACTGCGTTCGCGCGACAGGCGGTGAAACCGTTGAGGAGCCGGGCCGCCTGTTTGATCTTGTGGTTTCCTGTGAGGGCGCCAAGATGGTCGAGCTCGAAATCCGCAAGGGTGTCTTTGTGTGCTATGCAGACGGGATGCTTACCCTCGACATGGGTGACGAAGGCTATGGGCGCGACCAGAGGTCGATCGAGCTCAGCGAGCTTCGCGACCTGCGCGTGCTTTCGGACACTACGATGGTCGAGATTTTTGCAAATGGCGGCGAGGCGGCACTTACGAGCCGTACCTATTCGCCGGCGGTTCCGGCGATGGAGCTGCACGCCGAGGGCGCGGCATCGATGAATTTCTACCGCCTCGTGCATTAACCGTGCATGGGGCACGATTGGACTTGCTGGGCGGAATGTGTTGCAGTTGCCGCAGCGAACTACCGTTTATCGCGTATAGCTACCGTTTGCGGGATAAGTAACACTCATTTATAAACCGTGTAAAATCTCAGCCAAGCACGGAGTTTTCCAGGGAGACGCTGTCCTTTGTTGTGTGCAAGGGGCGGCGTCTCTTTGGCGCTTAGATGCTGTTGCGCAACAGTGTGGTGGCCTGTGCTTGGTATTGGAAAGTCGACGTTGAGATAGGTCGTGATGATAATGGGCAAGTACGTAATCGTGGTTGAGTCTGGTTCGGATGTGACGCCAAAGCTCTGCGAGCGCTACGGCATCGTGCGCGTGCCCATGCATGTCACGATTGCTGACGAGACCGTCGAGGACGGCTCGATCGATCCGCTTGAGATTTATTCGCGCTGCAACGAGTTTGGCGTGATGCCCAAAACCAGTGGCTGTGCGCCTGCGGATTTTGCTCATGTGTACGACCGCATCCATGCCGAGCAGCCCGACGCGACTATTCTGCATCTTGCGTATTCCGAGGCCACGACCTGTTCGCATCAGTCCTCCAAGATTGCAGCTAAGGGCCGCGACTACGTGTTCTCCATGGACACTCGCTTTGTCTCGGTGGGCCAGTCGCTCGTTGTCGTCGAGACTGCCAAATACATCGAGGCTCACCCCGATGCCACCGTCGAAGAGATCTTTGCTTTTACGAACTCCGTCATGGACCGCGTGCTACTGGGCTTTGTTCCCACCGATCTTGCCTTCCTCAAGGCCGGCGGGCGCCTGTCCAACATGGCGTTTCTTGGTGCCCACCTGCTCAAAATCAAGCCCTGTATTGAGGTGACGGGCGGTAAGTTTGTGGCGACCAAGAAGTTCCGCGGCTCCATGCTCAAATGCGCCCGCGCCTTTATTGACCACATGGTTGCCAAGGGCGATATTGATTACTCGCACATTGGTTTGGCGTATTCGGTGGGCCTTTCCGAGGAGCTGCGCGATGATATGGAGGTCTACGCGCATGAACTCGGCTTTAAGGACATCACCTGGACTCAGGTCGGCGGTGTGATCTCGAGCCACTGTGGTCCGACTGCCTTTGGCGCGGTGCTTACGCTTAAGGCGTAAAGGCTGCAGACGAGCATTTCTCACTTTCGCGAGTGCTCAGCAGCCATACGATCGATATAAGTCCCTGCCATGGCGGTAGGGGGCAGATTGAAGCGTGCCATTCTGGCCCGAGACGTTTAAACGCAAGCGTATGGGCTAAAATGGCTCTGGCGTTTTAATTGGCGAAAACCAAAGAGAGGCAAGGTAGCGGGAATGGCTGAGATGACGCTTGAGGGTGTGGACGCTCATCCCGAGGACTCTGCATATGCCCTGGGTCGCGTGCATTCGATCGAGACGATGGGAACGGTCGATGGCCCCGGCATTCGCTTCGTAGTGTTTGTCCAAGGCTGTCCCATGCGCTGTGCATATTGCCACAATCCCGATACTTGGTCGGTTAACGGCGGCACGATGGTGACCGTCGAGCATCTGATGGACGAGTTCCAGAGCAACCATGAGTTCTACCGTAGCGGCGGCATTACCGTTTCGGGCGGTGAACCGCTCCTGCAGCCCGCGTTTTTAGCCGACCTGTTCCGCATGATGCACAACAACCCCGACGGACGCGTGCACACCTGCCTAGACAGCTGTGGCTATGCGTTTGATCCCAAGCATCCGGAGAAGTTCGATGCTGTGCTCAACGAGACCGATATGGTGCTGCTCGACATTAAGCATGCCAATCCGGTTGAGCACAAGAAGTTGACCGGATGCGATCCTGCGCGCATCCTGGCGTTTGGCGATGAGCTTGCCCGTCGCAAGATCAAGGTCGTTATCCGTCACGTGGTGGTGCCGGGCATTACCGACACGGTGGAGGAGTGTGAGACACTCGGTCGCCTGATCGCTCCATGGCACAACGTGGTGGGCCTGGAAATGCTGCCGTATCACACCATGGGTGTCGTCAAATATGAGCAGTTGGGGATTCCCTATAAGCTCGAGGGCGTGCCCCAGATGGATACCGCGCGCATGCCCGAGCTGCGCAATGCCGTTATGACCGGCATGAAAAAGCGCCGTGCGGAGCTCAAAAACGCCATCGGCTAGCGAGCCATTTTCGCTTCCCAAGGGCACTCATTGGGGACAGACTTAAATGAGTGCCCCTGGACACCAAACTGATTGCCAAAGAGCCCCGTCAAGTTGCGGTGAAATAGTTCTTGTTTTTCGGCTTATGCCGCCCAAACAGGAACTATTTCACCGCAACTGCGTTTTGGGTAGAGATGCGCAACATAACCGGTGAATTTGCATAGAAACGCTTGTGGTTTCTTTAAAGACACCTTTAACGCCGCTGAATATCTTTGGAAAGAAATGCCTGCTCGGTATTATGCTGCTCGTATATAAACGGTAGCAGTCAGGAGACCACGTGCGAAGCAACGCATCGCGGGACGAGTATGTGCCGCAGCATGGCAGCAGATATGAGACGAAGGGCACGCCTTCGCGTGGCCTCGCTGACGTTCGCATCCGCGTGACGAAGATTGCCGCCGTTGGGATGCTAACGTTGGCGGTTATTATCCTCGGAATTACCGCCAAAACCTACGCGTCGGAGCGAATGGCACACTCAGATGCGTCAACGGTACAGACGCAAAACAAAAAGGTCTCTGAATCTAAAGCCACCGCAAGTCAAACCCTGTCGACAGCGAGCCTTAAGACGAGGCTTTCGAAGGCGGACTTTAACGATATTCCCTCAGGCGATACCGTGCAGGCCTTCTCATTGGTTGATGACCAGATCCCCGCCCTGGAGGATGAGAGCCTCGCCGCACTCCAAGATGCCCTTGATCAGGCCCAGGAATCGGGCGATGTGGGCGTGGTGTTTTACGATCTGTCGAGCGGCAAGGGCGTGACGTATAACGCCGATGTCGAGGTTTACGGCGCGAGTAGCTACAAGGCACTCTATGCGTTGTATATCTGCGAATCCCTAGTCGAGACGGGCCAGGTCTCACTCGATGATTCCCTTGGCACCTATGGTGGCTACAACATGGGCTGGCAGACGGTTCGCGAACTCATCGAGGCTGCGGTCGTTAATTCGGATAACGATTCGTTTATTGCGTTACGCGCGGCGTTTGACCATGCCGGTTACGAGGATTGGATTGTCAGTCTTGGCATCGATTACGATACCGCGCTCGATCCGATGAGTGATTTTCCCACCTATTGCCCGCGCACTTCTGCTAGGTTATGGCGTGAGATGAGCGAGTATCTGAGCACGGATACCGAGACTTCACAGTGGTTGTCGGGCCTTCTGGCATCAACATCGCGCTCGTTTATTCGCGATGGCATTGCGGACAATCAGGTCTTGGTGCGCAACAAGGCAGGCTGGATTAGCGAGGACGGTTGCTATTCGACATGTGATGCCGGACTGATCGACGTCGACGGCCATAGCTATGTTATGAGCATCATGACGTCGATGCCGTGGAGCGACCAATCGAGTGAGGCCGTGGCCGCGATTGCAAAGGCGCTCTATGATGTGCGGTCCTCGTTGGCCTAGCGACTTCGTAAAAAGTGAAAGAGCCAAAATGCTGGTACCATACCGTGGATAAGCAATTTGCACGGATTTGGGGGATGGCATGGCAACCATCGCGATCATAGGCGCACTCGAAAAAGAGGTTGCGCAGATTAAAGAAGAGCTGAGTGGCGCACATGAGGCGCAGGAGGCGGGCTTGACCGTTGTGAGCGGCGAGCTTGACGGTCTGACGGTGGTCGCCACGACCGCTGGCATGGGTACCGTGAACGCCGCTGCCGCAACGCAGCATCTCATCAGCAAATACGCCCCGCAGGCCGTTGTGTTTTCAGGTATCGCGGGAGGCCTAAACCCTAAACTGCATATTAACGACGTGGTTATAGGCAAGTGCCTGCGCTATCTGGATACCGATACGGCACTCATCGCCGAGTCCGCGCCGGGGCTCGAGAAGTTTGTCTCGACGCCGGCGTTGGCTGATGTTGCCGCCGCCGTGCTTGCCGAGCATGGATTTGTGGATGCCTCGGCGGATGAGACTTCTGCGAAGAAGGACCCCAAGCAGTTCCTGTGTGGCACTATCGCCACGGGTGACCGCTTTGTTACGGGTGACGCCATGCGTAACGCTGCGATTGAGGCCACGCATGCCGATTGCGTCGAGATGGAGGGCGCGGCAATTGCGCACATCGCGGCCAAGAATGGTGTCGATTGCCTGGTGCTGCGCGCTATCAGCGATAATTGTGACGAGGCATATGACGCGTTTTGTGAGCGCGAGTTCGATCTGGATGAGTACGCTCGTACCGCGAGCGGCATCACGCTTGACATCGTTCGTCGTATCGCCGCCGCGTAATAGCGCGCCCGTTTTGTAAAAACCTACGACCAAGGAGTGTCCATGGCCGATTCCATTAACTACCAGCTTGCCAAGTTCGTCGCCAGCTATGGCAAGGTTTCGCAGATCCCCGAGTCCACCTGTCCCGAGGTGAGCTTTGTGGGCCGCTCCAACGTGGGCAAGTCCTCCATCATGAACAAGCTCTTCGGCCGCAAGAATCTCGTCAAGGTTTCGAGCACGCCGGGCAAGACGAGCAACATCAACTTCTTTGAGGCTGACGACGTGCACTTCGTCGACCTGCCGGGCTATGGTTTCGCCCGTCGTTCCAAGGCCGAGCGCGACCGTTGGGCAGAACTTATCGGCGACTTCTTCGACTCGGAGCGCAGCTTTAACCTGGTTGTATCGCTGGTGGACATTCGCCACGATCCCAGTAAGCTCGACCATGACATGATCGACTACCTGCAGGGCAACGAGTTCAACTTTATCGTCTGCCTCACCAAGGCCGACAAGCTCAGCCGCACCCAGCAGGCCCGCCAGGCAGCAGCCATCAAAAAGCAGCTCAACGTCCCGGCCGAAAACGTGATCATCACAAGCTCCCAGACCGGTACCGGCATCGACGAACTCAAAAAGCGCATCGCCGAGGCCTGCCTCTAGTAAGGGCTCTTGGCAGGCAATAGTTTGCATCTATCTATATCACCCCAGTGATAGTTGTTGGTACACTATCACTGGGGTGATATTTGTATTTGGAGGTCACAATGGAGCTTTGGCACGGGTCGGAGGTTGTTGTCGAGCATCCGTCGTTGGATAAATGCAGACAATTCAATGACTATGGTCGTGGGTTTTATTGCACGCCACATGAGGAAATGGCGATGGAATGGGCATGCCGGACCGAGGCCGATGGCATTGCGAATCGATACGAACTCAATGCGGATGGCCTTTCAGTTTTGGATTTGGAGTCCGGCGATTATTCAATTCTCAACTGGCTTGCGATTTTGGCCGACAACAGGGAATTCAATGTCTCGACGCCGTTGGCGCGCGAAGGGCTTCGTTATTTACTCGATAACTATCTGATTGACATTTCTTCATATGACATCATCCGGGGCTATCGTGCTGACGACTCATATTTTTCGTTCGCAAGACAGTTTGTCAGCGGCATGATTTCGCTCAGGCAGCTGCAGCGCATTATGCGTTTAGGAGATTTGGGTATCCAATATGCGCTCATGAGCGAGAGTGCGTTTTCGGCAATTACATTTTGCGATTGGAAGCAGGCAACCGGCTCCGAATACTATCCCAAGCGTTTTAAGCGAGAGCAGAACGCGCGATGCAAGTACTTGGACACAGTAAATGGATTCGACGCTGAGGGCGTCTACATTAGGGATTTAATGGCAGGGAGGGTTGATTTAGATGATCCAAGTGTTAACGGATTGTGGGCCGAGTAGAACATATCCCGTCTATTATCTTGAGGACGCAATGAACAACCTCGGCGACTGCTTCGACTATGCCGTGAACGATTATGGAGCAGAAGGATCAGAAGTCGCTGAACTCTTTTGCCTGAGCGGCGTAGCCCGCGAGTTTGAGCGTGGCAACGCATGGGTAGTATCGGGAAAATCGGGCGTGGAGTTGTTTGCGCTCATTGCTGAAAGGTCTGGCTATCAATCGGGGTCGATGCCTGATCGTGCCTATCGATTTGAGAAGACGCCGGAATACTGGGCAGGCTGGATATTGGCATACCTGCAGTGGCGTCTAGGAGAGTCGTTCGAAGACCTGTTGCATGTTGTTCCCTTTGATGAGCTCTGCGGCATGTATTACCCCTGGCATGAAGCCTCGGAAGAGCGCGTGGCGCGTCTTGTTTGCGACATGGCGAAGAAAACGTCTCGCCAAACCAAACTGGCGCTAGCAAGAAAGAGGCTCAAGAAAACCCAACAAGACCTGGCATACGAATCGGGTGTGTCACTCCGCTCAATCCAAATGTACGAGCAGCGCCAGAGAAACATCAATGAAGCTTCGGTAACAAGCGTAAGAGCCATAGCAAAAGCCCTCCACTGCAACATCGAAGATCTCCTAGAGCCAGTCTTCGAATACAAAGAAACCAGCGCCGCCTAAACCAATATATTGCCAAGGTTTGTATCTAGTAAGCGCTCCTTACCAGCAAGAGTCCCTACCAATAGATAGCGGCTTAAAGGGCCGAAATCGTATGAATGGCATTGCGACTTCCAAATGGGTGACTGCTGCTTGAAAAGCTATAGAAATAGGGGCCGATTTAACGGCCCCAAGCATCGCATAAATGGCATATACGTTTTATCAACTATTTCTTGTTTTTAACCCATTTGCAGATACGCCAAATAAGCACTCCGACGAGAATCCAAACGAGAGCGATCATAATGTCTGAGCGTGCAGGAATTGGGATCATTGAACTTCCTCAATTGATGTGAGTCTAGTTTGCATAGGTGTGGAGCGTGCTGCCTTCCATGGTCGCTTGCAACACGGCGATACCGGACGTCATCCCCATCGATTCATAGTTGAGTCGATATGTCGCCTGTTTCGAGTTCCATATAAAGGACTCGTTAGTTACCGTACAGCCGATAGTCGTATAGTTTTGTCCCCAAGCGCTGGTAATGAGCGAGTTCGCTATCTTGATCTTGAATTCGCGATAAATAAAAGGACTGTTGTAATAGATAGTCCAAGTTCCAGATGCGTTGTTGTAGTAACTGTCCCATATCAGGCTGGGTTCATTGGTTTTTTTAATTCCTATTACTGCAACGGTCCCATCCTTAAGCTTGATTTGATGAGACTGCTCGGGACCTTTCGTTAAATCAAAATCTTGGGTTGCGCCAGAAATTGCGACAGCATCGCTTTCTGCAGCATAAGCAGTCGAAGGGCTAAACGAGAAACATATCGGTAATATCAAAAGTATCGAGAGGAAAAACGAAGCTTTGAGTGTGCGTAACACTTTGACCACCTCCATACTGCGATGCCTAGTTAAATAGTAGCATAGATAAACAGTTTATTATGTAACCTAAAAAGCCCCTATCTGCCCGGCGCCCCTTCAAAGCGTGGGTCCCTGTAGACATCCTCAGCAAGGTAAACGCAGGGATGGTCGGGGTGTTCCCCTCAAAATTATTCCGCAGCGCGAAGGCCTCTCGTCTGTGGCTCCGTTGGAGCACAAGATTAAATCAGCGAATGCGATTATCCTGTCGAGGCTGCGCAGGTCCCCTTGGGGCTTCCCCTGAAAACAATCCGCAGATCGAATTGCCCCGTCGCGCGAAGCGCACGACGGGGCAATTCATGATCGAGGACGTTTTCAGGGGAAGCCCCAAGGGGACCGGTGAGAGCAATGAGGCAGGGCGCTACAGGTACTCGATTTGAGCGCCCTCGGTGTCGCACGTCAGAATGTGCGTGTCACACTTGGGGAACTGTTCACGCAGTTTGACCTGCAGGAACTTTGCCACGATGGTGTCGTCGGTCACAGCCATGAGGGTCGAGCCGGAGCCACTGATCCAGATGGTCTTGGCGCCTCCGTTAAGGCAGGTGTCGCGCACGGCGTTGTAGTCGGGGATGAGGCGGCGACGATAGGGCTCCTGAATGCGGTCGTCGTTGGCGGCAGCAATCAGGTCAAGGTCGCCGGTTTCCAGGCCGCGCGTCATGCCGGCGATGCGGCCCATTTGCCATACGGCGGTGGAGAGTGGAATCTCCTGCGGCACAACCTTGCGTGCTTCGCTCGTATGCACCTCGTAGGGCGGAATCACGGTAATAAAACGCAGACGATCGCTCACCTCGTAGCGCAGGCACTGGGGGAGCGAATCGGTCGGCGTAAAGGAGCAGACGGCGCCGCCCAGGATGGCAGGGGCGACGTTATCGGGATGGCCCTCGACCTCGGTGGCAATGCGGACGAGCTCAGCGCGGTCGACGGTGTGGCCTGTCAGTGCGGCGGCGGCCATAATGCCGGCGACGACGCAGGTGGAGCTGGAACCCAGGCCACGGGCGACGGGCACGTCGGTCTGAATGTCGATAGCAACGGGAAAAGCCGGCTCGCCCCACGCGGCCAGAGCATCGACAAAGCTCACATAGACCAGGTTATTCTCGTTTTGAAACTCCTCGGGGCAGCCCGTGATGGTGAGCTTGTCGGCGCGCTCGAAGGTGAAGTGCGAGTAGAGGCTAACGGCCATGCCGAGGGTGTCGTAGCCGATGCCCAAGTTGGCGCTCGTTGCTGGGACGGTGATTTTGATCATGTGAGTCCTCCTGGCGTGCCTGGCTGTTTAGTTCGCTGCTCGGGCAGTCCTGCGCAAGACGGAAAGCACATTAAGTGCTTTCCTTTGCGTGCGGAACTCGCGACGAACTAAACAGCCAGGCACGCTGTGCGCGTTCGTCATCATCCCGGGGGTTATCTGATGAAAGAAAGTGCGCCGGCTTTCGCCGGCGCCTTATAAGGGGTTTTAGTTGGAAGCCATCTTTTTTGCTGCAGACTCTACGTAGTTGGCCATGTCGGCTACGTCGCAGACGTCTTCGAAGCGGACGGGCTTGGATTCGAGTTCGGCGAGCTGGGTCGGGGCGACCGTGTTGGTGGCCTGCTCGAGCACGCGCATGGCCTCAAAGTCGTCTTCGGGAACGTTAAGCCCCAGGGCGTCGCAGCAGGCGCGCGGGAACTTGTAGGGGCTGGCGGTCGAAAGCAGCACGCGAGCCTTGGCGCCCTCGGCGGGAGCGACCTTTTCAAAGACGTGATAGCCGCAAGCGGTGTGCGGGTCGATCACGTAGCCGTTGGCGTCCCAGCAACTCTTGATGGCAGCGCGGACCTCGTCCTCGCTGGCCCAGCCGCAGCCAAAGACGCTCTGAATCTTGGCCAGCAGCTCGGCGGGTACCTCGTAGCGACCGGTCTGTGCCAACTGCTCCATAAGGCCGGCAACGAGTTCGCAGTCGCCATCGGACAGGAAGTACAGCATGCGCTCCAGGTTAGAGCTGATGAGGATGTCCATCGACGGCGAGATGGTCGTGAAGAACGGGCGGTTACGGTCGTAGACGCCGGTGGTCAGGAAGTCGGCAAGCACGTTGTTCTTGTCGCTCGCGACGATGAGCTTGGCGACGGGCAGGCCCATGCGCTTGGCGTAGTAGCCGGCCAAGATATCGCCAAAGTTGCCGGTGGGCACACAGAACTCTACGGCGTCGCCAGCCTCGATAGCGCCGGCGCGCAGCAGCTGCGCATAGGCGGCAAAGTAGTAGACGACCTGCGGTACCAGACGGCCGACATTGATAGAGTTGGCGCTCGAAAGCACCGTGCCGGCGGCTTCCAGGCGCTCGGCAAGCTCCTTATCGGCAAAGATGCGCTTGACGGCGCTCTGGGCGTCGTCAAAGTTGCCGCGGATGCCGCAGACGGCGACGTTGTCGCCCTCCTGCGTGGACATCTGCAGGTTCTGGACGCGGCTAACCTTGCCCTCGGGATAAAAGACGGTGATGCCCGTGCCCGGAGCGTCGGCAAAACCGGCGAGCGCAGCCTTGCCCGTGTCGCCCGACGTGGCGGTGACGATCATGATGCGCTCGGCGCCGCCGTCCTTGGCGGAAGTGCGGGCCATCAGACGGGGGAGCATCTGCAGGGCGACGTCCTTGAAGGCGCTTGTAGGGCCGCCAAAGAGTTCCATCACATAGGTCTGAGGGGCGTCAACACCCGGCGCAGCGTCGAGTTTGACGAGCGGCGTAACCTCTTCACTCGCGAACGTGCCGCGGTATGCCTCGTCGACACACGCCGAAATTTCTTCGGCCGTGTAATCATTCAGTAACATTCCCAACACATCTTGAGCGATTTCAAAGTACGATTTAGCTGCAAGCGAGCTGATATCGACCTGCTGGGTGCCGAGCTCGTCCGAGACAAACAAACCCCCGTCGGGAGCGATGCCGGTACGGATTGCCACCTTACTTGAGCACGATAAAGTGCGTCCTCGTGTACTATGATAAGTTCCCATATAACACTGCTCCTCGGATGCCTTGGTCCCAATCGGTGAAACCATGGTATCAGAGCACGCAAAATAGGTTCGCAGAGGCTTTTTAGAAAGGTAACCTCCAGCCCATGATTAAGATTGCCAAGTTTGGCGGCTCGTCGGTCGCCGACGCCGAACACTTCAAAAAGATCAAGGCCATCGTCGACGCCGACCCTGCCCGCCGTTTTGTGGTGGTTTCCGCCTGCGGCCGCCGCTTTAAGGGCGACACCAAGGTGACCGACCTGCTCTATCTGGTCAATGCGCACGTTAAGTACCACGTGTCGTGTGAGGAGCTGCTCGAGGACATCGGCCAGCGCTATTTTGATATCGCTGATGAGTTGGAGCTCACCTATCCCATCCGTGAGGAGTTCGCGGCCTTTGCCGAGCGCGCCCGCTCGGGCGGCTACTCCACCGAGGAGCTTGTGAGCCGTGGCGAGTACTTTACCGCTCGCCTGATGGCTGAGTACCTGGGCCTACCGTTCCTGGACGCCGCGACGGTTGTGGCGTTCCATCACGACGGTACGCTCAGCATGAATCGCACCTCCGAGCTGGTGCAGGAGTATGGCCAGCAGGGCGGCTTCGTTATGCCTGGCTTCTACGGCGCGACGCGCGAGGGCCAGATCAAGCTGCTCGATCGAGGCGGTGGCGATATCTCGGGCTCGATCTTGGCCAAGTGCCTGGGCGCCGACCTGTACGAGAACTGGACCGACGTCTCGGGCTTCTATTCTGCCGATCCGCGTATTGTTCCCGAGGCTCAGCCCATTGCGCGCGTTACCTACGAGGAGCTGCGCGAGCTTTCGTACATGGGTGCAAGCGTCCTGCACGAGGAGGCCGTGTTCCCCGTGCGCGAGGCGGGTATTCCGCTGGTCATCAAGAACACCAATGCGCCGCAGGACCCCGGCACCATCATTAGCGAGACGGCTGACGAGGGCGAGGCAGAGCCCATCATTACCGGTGTGACCGGCAAGCGCGGTTTTGTCGCCATCAACGTTGCCCGCGACCGCACCAAGCCCCGCGTTGGCTTTATGCGCCGCGCGCTTTCGGTCTTCGAGCGCTATGACGTTTCCGTCGAGCACATGCCCACTGGTGTCGACCGCTTTGGCGCCGTGGTGCAGGAGCAGGATGTGCACGATTCGCTGTACTCGCTTGTGGGCGACATTCAGCAGGAGGTCGAGCCGCTCGAGATCGAGGTTGTCGAGGGCCTGGCGCTCATCGCGACCGTCGGTCGTAACCTGCGCGGTCGTGCAGGTATTTCGGGCCATCTGTTTGGCATGCTCGGCCAGGCCGGCGTGAGCGTGCGCATGATTTCGCAGAGCTGTGACGAGATCAATATCATTATCGGTGTCGAGGAGAAGGACTTCGACCTGGCGATTCAGACCATTTACCGTGCCTTCTCCGACGAAAACGGCATTGTGAAGGTCTCCGATCTGGAGGCTCCTGCGCCGGTCGATCCCGCTCTGGCCGCGCTCAAAAAGTAGCGACTGTTCGGTAGATTTTTGGGTCATGTCTCAAAAATCTACGGCGGGGCGTTTCGTTTCGGTTTCGTTTCGACGGGGCGGGTTTCATGCCCGCCCTGTTCTTGTATAAACTGGCAACAATAATCGGCCTGCTCGGCGTGCGGGCAAAAGCCACAACCTTTAAAGGGGGAAGCATGAAACAGTACACGGTTGCTATTTTGGGCGCGACGGGAGCCGTGGGCACCCAGATGCTCGAGTGCCTCAACGAGCAGGAGTTCCCGGTCGGCAAGCTCAAGCTGTTGGCAAGCGCACGCTCCGCGGGCAAGACCGTTGAGTTCCGCGGCGAGCAAATCGTGATCGAAGAGGCTTGTCCCGAGGCCTTTGAGGGCTGTGACATCGTGCTTGGCGCTGCCGGCGACGATATCGCCAAGGAATTGCTGCCCGAGGCCGTAAAGCGCGGCGCTGTCGTGGTCGACAACAGCCATGCCTTCCGCATGGATCCCGAGGTGCCGCTGGTCGTACCCGAGATCAATGCCGACGATATCAAGTGGCATCACGGCCTTATCGCCAACCCCAACTGCGCGACCATTATCGGCCTGGTTCCCACCTGGCCGCTGCATCAGCTTGCCGGCGTAAAGCGTATGATCGTGTCCACGTATCAGGCAGCTTCGGGCGCCGGTGCCCCCGGTATGGCCGAGCTCGAAGCACAGCTTGCCGCCCTGGGCCGTGGCGAGGAGATTCCCGAGCCGCGCGCCTTCGCCGCCCAGCTGGCGAGCAACCTGATTCCGCAGATTGGCGGCGTCAAGGAGGAGGACTTTACCTCCGAGGAGATGAAGCTGCAGAACGAGGGTCGCAAGATCATGCATCTGCCCGAGCTGCGCGTGAACTGCACCTGCGTGCGCGTGCCCGTGCTGCGTTCGCACTCCGAGAGCATTACGCTCGAGTTTGAGCGCGACATCACGGTGGAAGAGGCCCGTGCTGCGCTGGCTGCCGCTCCGGGCGTGAAGCTGGTTGACGATATGGCTGCCGAGGATGCACACGACCGCTTCCCCATGCCGATGGATACGTCCGACCAGGACCTGATTTGGGTCGGCCGCGTGCGTCGTGACATCTCCAACCCCGAGGCCGCGCGTGGCATCACCTTCTGGTGCTGCGGCGACCAAATCCGTAAGGGCGCGGCAACCAACGCCGTCCAGATCGCTAAGCTGCTCTGCGAGTAAGTTGACCTGTCCGGCGGGGGCCGGGCTTAGTTTTCAGAACGTCCTCGACCATGTGTGGCGCCTTGTCCTGCTCCTTCGGAGCCGCGGACAAGGCGCCACACTGGTTTGCGGAGTGTCCTGAAAGCTAAGCCCGGCCCCCGCCTGCGGTGACTCGGCTGCGAGCAGTCTGCGATGGGGCCGTTGTTGGTTGGGGCCGCTGGGCTGATGTGGGGGCGCGTGGTTGTTGCGGGCCCTGGTCCCGGCGGCGGCCTCGGCGCTTCACGCCTGCCTCCTTGGGGGACTGTGGAGCGCGGATCGCAGCTGCGGCGCGTTGCGCCTGCTGCCTTGGGCAACTTTGGGGTCGATTGAGGTTGTCTGCACAATTCGCGGTATTATGTTTGCGGAGTTTTGAAAGGAGCCGCTGGTGGTCACGACGACGTTTGCTTCGCCTTTGGGCGAAATCCTGCTTGCCGCTGATGGCCGCGGTTTGACGGGGCTTTGGTTTGAGGGGCAGGAGCACTTTGGCTCCACGCTTCTCAAAGAAGATCCCGAACATGTTGAAGGCGCCGATGCGGTTTCTGGTGCTGGCGGCATGTCTTCGGTGAATCCGACAAACGGTGTGGCTTCTTCGGTACTTGAGCGTTCTTGGGCTTGGTTGAATGCTTATTTTGCAGGGCAGGAACCTCGGTTTACGCCGCCGTTGCATTTGATTGGCACGGCGTTTCAACGTGAAGTTTGGTACGAGCTGCTTTCTATTCCGCGTGGCGAGGTCGCCACGTATGGCGAGATTGCCCAGCGTGTTGCGGCTCGACATCGTGTACCGGGAAACGAGGACCCCGTTGTGTCTCCCCGTGCCGTGGGGGCCGCGGTCGCGCGTAATCCCATTTCGATTATTGTGCCGTGCCATCGCGTGGTTGCCGCCGATGGTTCGCTCAACGGATATGCCGGCGGGCTTGATCGCAAGGAGTGGCTGCTTCGGCTTGAGGGCGCGTACGAGGACTAACGTTCAAGCACTTTGCATGGCCAAGACACCCTGAAAGAACGAGTCGCCGTCCTTTCGCGGCCGGCATGCGTCCAAGCGCTCGGCATATGTGCCTTAAGTTTGGCTAAGCCCTATCCAGCGTTTTTAGAAACGTGCAGGTTGAGCAGCTAAGGCTGCGCTAAGGCGGCTGGCGGTGCGCTATCATCGGCAATATCGAAATCTGTATAGCCGCGCGCCAAAGGAACAACTATGAAGCTGATGCTTGCCGAGGACGAACCCGGCCTCTCCCGCGCCCTTACCGCGATTCTTCAACATAGCGACTACGAGGTCGATACCGCGCTCGATGGTCTGACGGCGCTCGAGTATCTGCTCGCCAACGACTATGACGCCGCAATTCTGGACATCATGATGCCCGGCATGGACGGTATCGAGGTACTCAAGCGCACACGCGCCGCCGGTAAGCGACTGCCCATCATCATGCTCACGGCAAAAAGCGAGGTGTCCGATAAGGTCGAGGGCCTGGATGCCGGTGCCAACGACTACCTGACCAAGCCGTTCGCCGCCAAGGAGCTGCTCGCACGCATTCGCGCCATGACGCGTGCCGCGACGGCAATTGACGCCACGACGCTCAGCGTGGGCAACGTGCGCCTCGACACGGCATCGTGCACACTCGTGGGCCCTTTGGGCGAGGAGCACCTGGCCAATCGAGAGTTTCAGCTTATGGAGCTCTTTATGCGCAACGCCGGCACGCGCATGCCCACCGAGCGTTTGATGCTCGAAGTTTGGGGTGAGGACGCGCCCGAAGGCGCTAACGTGGTGTGGGTCTATATCTCGTACCTGCGCAAAAAGCTGACGGCGCTTGGTGCCAACGTGGCCATCCGTGCATCGCGCAACCAGGGCTATTCGCTCGAGGTTGTTGAGGAGGGCGAATAGGCGTGAGCGCGAGTGCGTGGTGGAAGCGCACGACGGCAAAGCTCGGCATGGGCGCGGACTCGGGTAATCCGGGGCGCGCCGATGCTGCCAGTGCAATGGGACGTCGCCTGCGTCGTAAGTTCATCCTGGTTGCCATGGGTGCCGTGACCGCCGTGCTTACGCTTATCATCGCCGGCATCAATATCGTCAACTACTCGCATGTCTGCAAGATGGCCGACGCTCGTCTGGACTATATCTTGGCGGGCAAGGACGGCATCGATTGGACGGATGAGCCCAAGACCGATCTCGGCGAGGATGTGGGCGCCGGTAAGACCGCTGCCGGTGACAGGGTGGTCATGCGCACCGGGCACTTCGAAGGTATGACGGCGGAGTCTCCCTTCGACACGCGCTACTTTACGGTGTCGATTGCCGGTGGGCAGGTGACCGATGTCAACACGGCCCGCATTGCCGCGGTGGGTGCCAAGCGTGCTGCACGCATCGCTGCAGGACTATATTCCAAGGGTTGGACCTCGGGCTTTTCTGGTAACTACCGCTATACGGTTACGGTTCAGGGCGACGAGACCACCTATGTGTTTGTGGACTGCTCGCGCGAGCTTGCAAGCTTTCATTCGTTTTTGAGCGCGAGCGTGGCGATTAGTTGCATTGGCTGGCTGGCGGTGTTGGCAATTGTGGCGGGTGCCTCGGGCGCGGTGATTCGGCCGATGGTCGAGAGCTACAGCAAGCAAAAGCGCTTTATTACCGATGCAAGCCACGAGATCAAGACGCCGCTGGCCGTGATTGATGCCGCCAATGAGGTGCAAGAGATCGAGAGCGGCGAGAGCGAGTGGACGCAGAGCATTCACGAACAGGTTGCACGGTTGACGGCGCTCACGGAGCGTCTGGTGTTTTTGGCTCGCATGGACGAGGGTTCGGCGGGCTTTACCATGATATCGATCGATCTTTCGGAGGCAGTGGACAAGGCGGCGTCGCCGTTTGAGTCGGTGGCGGTTTCGCGTGGCAAGCGTCTGTCGACGTCGATTGCGAGTGGCGTGCGGGCCCATGCCGATGCTGCAGCGGTGGCGCAGGTGGTTGAGCTGCTGCTGGATAACGCCACGCGCTATGCGAGTGAGGGCAGTGTAATTGAGTTGAGTCTGCGTGCCGTCTCACGCGGTGCAGGCAAAGGTTCGGCCGAGCTTGTCGTTTCGAACGCCGTGGACGAGCTGCCCGAAGGCGACCTAGATCGATTGTTCGACCGCTTCTATCGTGCGGACGTGTCGCGCAGCTCCAAGACGGGCGGCTCGGGCGTGGGCCTATCCGTGGTGCGTGCCATCGCCGAAGCCCATGGTGGGAGCGCTTCTGTCTGCGGCCACGGCAACCAGATCACCTTCACCGTCCGCCTCTAAAACCTGCCAAAATGAACCTGTCCCTTTTTGGTCGGTGCGAAATGGGTAATACTAAAGAGTTATCCGACCAGATGGGAATTAATCGATGGCCTATATCGAATTCAAAGACGTCATCAAGGCATACGGCGAGGGCGACGCCCGCATTCACGCACTCGACGGCGCGAGTTTTACGGTCGAGCGCGGCGAGCTCGCCATCATTTTGGGTGCTTCAGGCGCCGGTAAAACGACGGCGCTCAACATCTTGGGCGGCATGGACACGGCAACTTCCGGCACCGTGACGGTGGACGGGCGCGACGTGAGCTCCGCTAACGAGGCGCAGCTCGTGGAATACCGCCGCGCCGACGTCGGCTTTGTCTTCCAGTTCTACAATCTGGTCCCCAACCTGACGGCCCTCGAAAACGTTGAGCTCGCAGCTCAGATTTGCCCCGATTCGCTCGATGCCGAACAAACGCTTCGCCAGGTTGGCCTGGGCGAGCGCCTGGGCAACTTTCCGGCACAGCTTTCGGGCGGCGAGCAGCAGCGCGTGTCCATCGCCCGCGCACTGGCAAAGAACCCCAAGCTGCTTCTGTGCGACGAGCCCACGGGCGCGCTCGACTATAAAACCGGCAAGCAGATCTTGCAGCTGCTGCAGGATACCTGCCGCAAGCAGGGCATTACGGTCATCATCATCACGCACAACTCCGCGCTCGCGCCCATGGCCGATCGCCTGATTCGCTTTAAGAGCGGCCGCGTGGAGAGCGAGACGGTCCAGCAAAATCCCGTGCCTATCGAGACGATCGAGTGGTAGCGCCCATGGATCAGGACCGCCAAAACAGCCAACGCCGCGACGCGCAGAACACGGAGCGCGAGCAGGATTTTACGACCTACCGCACTGCCCAAAGCTCAAACGATATGGTGCCGACGGTGTTTCGCCGCGGTGTCTACCGCACGATTCGCGGCAGCCTCAAACGCTTCTTGTCTATCGTCGTGATCACCGCGCTCGGCGTGAGCGTGATGTGCGGCCTTAAGGCGGGTTGCGAGGACCTGTGCGATTCGGTTGACGCCTACTTCGACCAGCAAAATGTCTATGACATTAACGTGCAGTCGACCTATGGCCTGACTGACGATGATCTCGACGCCATCCAAGAGGTCGATGGCGTCGAAACGGCCGAGGGCATCTACACCGAGACCGCCTACACCGCCGTGGGCACAACGCGCGAGCGCGTGGTCGTGCAAAGTCTCTCCAAGGAGAATATCGATCAGCCAGTGCTCGTGAACGGCGATTTGCCCGAGAGCGCCGATGAGGTCGCGGTGACTTCGAAGTTCCTGAAGGCTTCGGGCAAAAAGCTCGGCGATACGGTGAGCTTTGCTGCCAACGATGCGAGCTCGTCGAACCAAAGCGCCAAGGATCAGTTTGCCGATGGCGATTACACCATCACGGCCGAGGTTCTCGATCCCACTGATGTGAGCTCCGACTCGACGGTCAACGCCTTCCGTGCCGCCTCGGCGGCGGACTATAAGTTCTATGTGAGCGAGGACGCCGCGACATCTTCTTCCTACTCCGCGGTCCACGTGGTCGTCGAGGGAGCCAAGGATCTCAACTCATATTCGGATGCCTACGCGGCAAAGATCAATGAGGTCAAGGGCAATATAGAGAAGATCCGCGAGGAGCGTGAGAAGGCGCGCGCTCAGGAGCTGACGGTCGACACGCCGACAAGCTTGGATGCGGCCGAGCGTCAGGCCGCCATGCTCTTTGGGATCGAGCAGGACAACATCAATCGCATGGCCGAGGGCAGCGACGAGCGTGCGCAGGCGCAAGCCGACCTGGACCAGCGCCGTGCCGCCGCCGACCAACAGTTTGCCGACGCCCGCGCCGAGCTTTCCGATCTGGGAGAATGCACCTGGTACATCCAGGACCGCGGCAATATCGCAAGCTACTCGAGCGTGGAGAGCGATAGCTCGTCAATTGAAGCCATCGCCACGGTGTTCCCGTTCATCTTCTTTATCGTCGCCGTGCTCATCAGCCTTACCACCGCCACGCGTATGGTCGAGGAGGAGCGCACGCTCATCGGCCTGTATAAGGCGCTCGGCTATTCGCGCGGACGCATCCTGTCCAAATACGTGGACTATGCGCTGTGGGCTTGTCTGATCGGCGGCGTGCTCGGCAACATCATCGGATTTGTGGGCCTGCCGCTGTTCTTGTTTACGGTGTTCGACGACATGTACTCGCTGCCCCAGATGTTGCTTTCGTACGACATCGTGTCCTCGATCGTCTCGGTGGCGCTGTTTGCCGTGGGCGTGGTGGGCGCCACGATTATCGCCTGCCGCCACGAGATGGCCGAGACTCCGGCCTCGCTCATGCGCCCCAAGGCCCCGCGCGCCGGCTCGCGTATCTTGCTCGAGCGCATCGGCTTTATCTGGCGCCGCATGGGCTTTTTGAACAAGGTGGCAGCACGTAACCTGTTTCGCTACAAAAAGCGCGCCTTTATGACCATCTTCGGTATCGCGGGTTGCACCGCGCTTGTGATCTGCGGTATGGGTATTCGCGACACGTCGGTCGCGCTTTCGCCCAAGCAGTATGGGCATATCACGCGCTATGACTTGCTGGCGGTTGCCAATCCCGACGATTTTTCGCAGACGTGCGCGGCATTGGATGAGCGCAGCGCGGCTAAGGATTCTAACGTGACGGTGTCTTCGACGCTGCCGATTATGACCGACAACGTCACCTTTACATTTGGCGGCAAGAGCGAGACCGTGCAGCTGATCGTGGTGCCCGATGACCGCACGAACGACCTGGACGACTACGCGCGTCTCGAGGATGAGTCCAAAGAGCCACTGTCTTTGCGTGACGGAGACGTGTATCTGAGCAAGAGTTCACAGCTGGTTCTTGGGATTCAGCCGGGCGACACGGCGCAGGTCCAGGATTCGTCGCTCAACGTCGCCAAGGTCAAAGTCAGCGACATCTCGCTCAACTATTTGGGCAACACGCTCTATATGACGCAGGGCACCTATGAGCGCGCGTTCGGCCGAAGCGCGCGTCTTAACGGCATCTTTGTGCTGCTTAAGGGCTCGTCGGCCGACCAGATTGCGTTTAGCAAGAATCTTAAGAGTGACGGTTGGCTCACCATCTCGAGCACGGCCGAACATTGGCAGAACTACGAGGCGAACTTCACTATCATCAATTCCGTCGTGGTGCTCGTGACCTTTATGGCGGCGTGCCTGTCGTTTGTGGTGGTGTTTACGTTGTCCAACACGAATATCTCCGAGCGCGAGCGCGAGCTGGCGACCATCAAGGTGCTGGGCTTCCGCCGTGGCGAGGTACACCATTACGTCAACAAGGAGACGTTGATCCTCACGGCGATTGGCACCGCACTGGGCGTGCCGCTGGGTGGCCTGCTTGCCGAGAGCTTTACGTACATCCTGCAGATGCCGTCGCTGTACTTTGACGTCGAAGTCGAGCCGCTGAGCTACGTGCTTGCCGTGGTGCTTTCCTTCGGCTTTACGTTTATCGTCAACCTCGCCACCAACCGTACCCTCAATAAGATCGACATGGTCGGCGCCCTCAAGAGCGCCGAGTAGCCTGCCAAAAAGGGACAGGTTTATTTTGGCAGGTTTTATCTGGGCAAACGCCGGACAACCATTAGATGGCCCGGCGTTTGTTGCTTTGCTATCTTCTGCTCGCAAGCGTTGATGAGAGGCTCTCTTTAGCCTTCGAGATTGGGCTTGAATGGGTTGTATGCCACAAAACGGGCCTATCTACTACGTTTAATTGGATACCCTCAACTATGCCGGGAAAACGAAAAATAAAACCGACGCTCCTATAAGTTGTCAAGAGGCAGTTTGCGGGAGCGCTCTCTCCAATTCGCACAGGAGCTCGTAATACCTCCTCTCCAGTTTCGTCGACCGCCGTTTCCCCCGTTCCAAGTGCCCGA